>JACPWG010000050.1 GCA_016197205.1 Planctomycetota bacterium | reverse complement strand
GCCCACGAACACCGGCGGCGACAAGGTGGCCTGGGGCCCGCCGGGGGCGATCACGAAATTCTCGGCGATGAAGACCCAGCCGTTGCAGGAGCGGGTGCGGCGGCTCTCCGGGAGCGCGGACTGGATGCACTGGAAGCCGCGCGAGCCGATCTCGGCCCACCATGTCTACGCGCAGGCCGCTGGGCTCTACTGGACGGTCCTGACCGAGTACGTGGACCGGTTCTTCAACCAGTACCGCGAGGGCATCCTCGCCCATTGGCTCGAAGTGCGCCGCTTCACCCAGGACCTGGTCGGGCACAGCGTGCCGTACGTGCCCGCGCCGGCGGACCCGGGGATCGCGCCGATCGACAAGAACGAAACGGACGATCCCTCCCTTCCGCGCGAGGAAATCGCCGGGGTCAAGCGGGCGGTCCGGCCGGTGACCCGCACGGAGACGGCCGACGGCTCGAAGGACCTGGAGAACCTGAAGCAGCTCTGCAGGTACATCATCTTCCACGCCACGTTCTGGCACGGGTGGGTACACGATCGCCAGTACGACGAGGGCGGGGAAATCCTGTACGCCTCGATGGGCATGCGCAACGGCAGCCTCGCCCCAGAGAGCGATCCGTCCATCGCCCCCACGCCCTACGAGGCGACCATGTCCCTGATCACCATCGCCGTCGGGTGCTGGACGCAGTACGGGTACGTCCTGCAGAACGAGGACCTGAACATCCCGCCGATGCTGGTCGAGTTGTTGCGAGCGCGGAGCGGGGAGTTCGCGCAGATCGGCTTCGACATCTCGAAGCTCTGGTCGCGCATCAACATCTGAGGCAGGGGGATGTGGGAGGGGGCGGAGCGCGCGTGTCGGTCCGTGCCCGGCTGCGCTGCGCCGCGCTGGGCCGCGGCGGGCTGCGGTGCGCCGCGGTGAAGCGGCAGCCGTTCTCCACGAAGGGAGGGGGAGACGGAGACTGCACCGATGGCGTTGACGAATTCCCTTCCCGAGAGCGGAAGCGGAAGCGGCTTGCCGTCCTTCTGGTACACGGCGATGGTTTCGTCAACGATTTGACAGAGTTCGTCAAAGACCGCTCGAATGTCGGAGCCGTGACACCCACCAAAAAAAAGCTCCGGGGAGCTGCCGATGAAGCAATGGTCTTCCTCCGACCACTCCACAAGTCTCACATATCTGTCGCCTTCCTTCATTTCCCGGCCTCCTCGATCGGGAGACGCACGGCTCTCTCCTGGTAGTGTCTGGCGTCGTCCCCCTCGCTCCCCGAGATATTGATGGTCTTCGCTATTTTCGGATGCGAGAGATTCCTGTGACTTCCCTTGCCGCTTCGTTCCACGAACCCGGCCTTCCGCATCCCGGATCATTTCCCTCACCTTCCTCGGCAGGTTGTTCCCTCTTGGGGAACGGCGCCGGCGCTCACGCATTTCTCCGAGGCGAAGTGGGCATCCCAGGGGAAGTGGTAGAGCCGGGCGGAAGCGGCCGGCGTCACACTGGACCGGGCTGGCGCATGCTCCGCCAAGTGTCCTGAGAATTCGCGGTGCCGTCTCAGGTGTGCGATCTTACGCGTCTGGATAGCTGCGAGCAAGCCCCAAGTTGTGTTCGAGCTGCGGTACGATGCTGTTCGCGCGGATCTCGACAGAACTGGAGCAGGACCCTCCCTTGGTCGATTGCAGAGATCGCGTCTACTCGACCTTCGAAAAGTCGCCAGGCCGGCACTCATCGTTTCGCCCCGACGGCTCGCTGGCGAGGTCGAGATTGTGCACGTGAGACGCCACGCTTGCGGAGCGGCGAGCCCGAGCTTGGGGAGGCGCCCGGACACTTGGAGGCAGCTCCCTCACGGTCGCGGTTCGGTGTTGTCGCGCGGCCACGCCCCGCGCGGTCTCCACCTGGAGGACGCGACGGCGGGGAGGAAGGGAAAAGCGGGAGGAGGCGAGTGGCGGGAGCCGGGAGGGCAGTAGCGGGAGCGGAAGGCGAGCCGGGGGACGCCAGGGCTGCCGAAGGAGGCGCCGGAACCGGAACGTCAGGGCCGAGGAGGGCGAGCCAAGGGTGGCGGACGTGGCCGGTGGTGGGAGTTGGGCGGAAGCGGGAGTCAGCCCCGGTTCTCCGCTTGCGAGCGCGAGCGTAGGGGACGCGGCTCGTCGTGGCGCCGGACGAGGCGACTCAGGCCCGGACGTGGGAAGCGCCCGGGGGAAGCAGGCGCAGCGGGGACGGACGCAGGCGCAGGAAGAGAGGCCCCAGGTGAAAGAACGGCAGCGACGGACGAGGGGCGCGGAAGCAGAGGTGAAGAGACTCCGGTGGCGGTGGCGCCGGCGAGGCCCTCTCCGCGGGAAGAAAACGCAGCAGAGGAGCGAGGGGGACGGGAAGGAGAAGCGAGGCGAGAAGTAGCTGCAGGGCTGAAACGCTGGAAGGATCCTTACCCTCTTGACCCAGGGCCGGCAACGGAAGATAATGGCGGAGTCACTGATGCGCTGCCAGGATCCCGGCGGAGAGGACAGCTCATTTTCTCGGCGATTTTGGCCGCCCGCGTCGTTGCGCTCGCTCGCCGTAGTTCTCCGTTACTACGCCTCGCTCGCGCGCCTAGCGGGCGGCCAAACTTGCCTTCGCCTATTGGTCACCGACTTCCGTGGAGCGGTACTGAGACAGGCGGGCCGGCCAAGTAGACATTACCCGGAAGTAGACCTATTGCTCTTCCTATTGCTGCCCCGAGGAGCCCATGGATAAGCACCGGGTCTTCAAGATGTCATTTGCGAGCGTGTATCCCCTCTACGTCCAGAAAGCGGAGAAGAAGGGGCGCAAGAAGAAGGAAGTGGACGAGGTCATCTGCTGGCTGACGGGCTACAGCCCGCAAACGCTGGCGGAGCAGATCACGCGGAGGAAGGATTTCGAGACCTTCTTCAGGGAGGCGCCGGCGCTCCATCCCAACGCCGGCAAGATCACCGGCGTCATCTGCGGGGTTCGCATCGAGGAGATTGAGGATCCGTTGATGCGGAACATCCGATACTTGGACAAGCTGGTGGATGAACTGGCCAAGGGCAGACCCATGGAGAAGATCTTGCGTGAGTAGCACGCCCGATCTCCCGCAGGATCGTTGGCTGGTCGACGCCGATGGTCTCGAGGTCGAGTTCGTCCGTGCCTCGGAAAAGTCGGAAGCCCTTGTGACGCTCGCGGAAGAGGCTCATGGCCGCGCCAAAAGCCGGCGCGAGACAGAGGCCGATTCCCCGAGCGCGCGCACGCCTGCGGATCGGACCCCATAGGAACACGACGAGGAGCAGCATCGGGCCGAAGTAGACCGCGTGCGCGACCGCGAAAACTCCGGGCTGCAGCGCCCCACAACGCGGCGAGATCGCAGTCGAACGTGAGACGCTTGCAACACCCGTCGCCCCGACGAACTGTAGGGAACACAAATTTCACGAAGCCGCCGAATTTCACGACCCTGCGAAGGCGCGCCATAACCCGTATCAAAGCCCCTTCGTGAAATGCGCTCCGTTCGTCGAATTCATGTTCTTTGCGTGGCGCGCCGCGAAGATGGGGCGCAAGAAAACGATCTTCGAGGGGCGAGTATAGTCCAGGGTGCACTCCTGGGGCCCTCGGGCTCGCCGCCCTCCGCCGCGCTACGAGCCTCCCCGCAGGTCCAAGCAGATCAGCTCCCCCTCGACGTTTCGGCAGAACACGCGGCCGCCGCACAGGACCGGGAGCGACCAGGCCCGGCCGCCGAGCACGTGCGCGCGCCCCAGCTCGTGGTAGCCTTTCGGCGAAGCCTCCACGAGCACCAGTTCCCCGTCCAGCGTCAGCACGAGCAGCCGGTCCTCGGTTGCGCAGAGCGACCCCGAGAGCCCCGGCTGCGACCACTTCACCTGGCCGGTGGCGGGGTCGAGGCACCGGAGCGAGCTGCCCGCCTCGCCCACGTTGCCGTCAAGGCCGAAGAGGTGGTTTTGCACGTAGACGCAATTCGCGAAGTGCGCCTTCAGCTCCTTGTTCTGCCACAGCGCCTCCGGGTTGCCCTCGCCGTGCTTGAGGAGGGCGCAGCCGGTGCCGTAGCCGGAGGAGATGAACACCTTGTCCCCGACCACGACGGGATCGGCCACGTTGGCGCCGAAACTCGTCTTCCAGGGAAATTGCCATAGGACCTGGCCGTTGGCCGGATTCAGCGCGAGGAGGGCATCGATGCCGAAGAGCGCGATCGCCGGCTGCCCCCGCGTCTCGAAGGGGACGGGCGAGGCGTAGCTGCATTGACCGTTCGCCGATTGCCACGCGACCGAGCCGGTGGCCTTGTCGAGGGCAAGACCGGCGGTGCCCATGTTCAGGACGAGCAGGGAGTCCAGCACGACGGCGGACGTGGAGAAATCGTATTGCGGCGGTTGCGCGCCGGGCAGGGAGGTGACGTCGCGCACCCAGGCCACCGCGCCGAACGTGACGTCCAAAGCGGTGACATGCCCCTTGGCGCTCACGGCGTAGACGCGGTTGCCGTCGAGCGTCGGCGTCGCGCGTGGACCCGGGTAGCCCGGCGAGGAGCGGCAGGGATACGAGTAGCGCCAAACCGTCGCGCCGGTGGCCGCATCCAGGCACCAGACCGAGTCCTCGGCGCGAGCATTGCCCATCGTGAAGACACGGCCGCCGCCGACGGCCACCGACGAAAAGCCTTCTCCGACGGAAACCTTCCAGAGCCGGCGGGGTCCCCCGGGCGGCCAGGCGGCAAGCGCGTCCGACTCGGACGAGAGGCCGTCGTGTCGCGGCCCGCGCCACCCCGGCCACGTCGCCGCGTCGCGCGGGTCCGCCGGCTGCGCCGGATCCCCCCGGAGGGGGAGCGGCGAGACGAGGGCGACGAAAAGCCCGGTCGCGAGCAGGCCTGCGGTCGCAAGCGCGGCGGCCGGCAGGGCACGAAGGGCGCCAGGCCGGCGCCGGGGCGTCGAGGTCGCCACGGATCTCTCCCTTCTCCCGGGTGTGGAGTTCTTTCGGCGAGGACAACCCAGGGGCACGCGACGCGCGACGGAGCGATGGCGGCAAACGCGCGACGCGCTTGACAGGGCGGAGGCGCCGCCGTATAAGGCCCGGCTCCAGCCCTTCCGAAATTTTTCGTGAGGCTCCACGATGGAATTCCCCACCTGTCCCGTGTGCAAGGCCGGCAGCCTGCTCCCGTTGTCCAGCTCCGATTGCGTCTACAACGCCTGGGTGTGTGCGCAACCGGCCTGCGCGTACACCGTCGGCGACGACGTCACGTATTACAAGGGCAAGGCGGGCCAGGAGTCGCACGAACCGGACGACGAGGGCAAGGAGTACACGACGTTCAGCTTCTAGCGGCCCTTGGACGAACTTCGGACACGGTCGTCAACTTTGTCACCGCGGGTCGTAACCCATGCGGCCGTTCGCGCGGGCCGCCTGCGCTCCGAAGCTCTCGTCGAGCGAGCGAAGGAGGGAGGCCCGCGCCCCCAGGCATCGGGCCTGGACTTCGTCAACGGGCCGCAAGCCTACTTTTTTTTTGCCTCGAAGCAGACGAGGTCGCCCGCCGTGTTGCGACAGTAGATCCGGCCGCCCGCGAGGACGGGGACCGTCCAGCACGGCCCGGCCAGCACCTGCGCGCTCGCGAGTTCCTTGTAGGCGTCCGGCTGCGCGGCCGCCACGACCAGCTCGCCCTCCTTCGAGAGGATGAGGAGCTTGCCGTCCGCGGCGCAGAGCGAGCCGTGCAGCTTGTCTTCGGTCCACTTCACCGCGCCGGTTGCGAAGTCCAGGCACTTGAGCGACCCGCGCCCCGTGATGTTGCCGTCGAAGCCGTACAGGCAGCCGCCGAGCAGCACGCAGCTCGAAAAATGCGTGCAGAGTTCCTTGGTTTGCCAAACGGTCGCGGGCTTCCCGCCGGAGCACTCGAGCACAGTCGCGCCCGAGTTGTAGTCGGAGGACACGAAGACCCGGGTGCCGGAGACGATGGGGTCGGCGGCATTCACGTCGAAGGAGGTCTTCCAGGGGTGCTGCCAGAGGAGCTGGCCGCTCGTGGGATTGACCGCGAGGATGTGACCGGCGACGAAGAGGGCCACGCCTTTCACTCCGCCCATTTCAAAGGGGAGGGGCGAGGCGTAGCCTGAGCCACCCTTCTCCGACTTCCACACGATCGCGCCGGTCCCCTTGTCGAGGGCGAGACCCGCGGAGCCGACGTTCAAGATCACCATTTTTTCGTACACAAGCGGGGAACCGGCGAACTCCCACCGCGGGGCGCGCGCGCCCGGATCCTTGCGCACGTCTCGCTCCCAGACGGGCTTGCCGGTCGAGGCTTCGAGACAATGGACATGTCCTTCCCGGCTCAGCGTGTACACGCGATCGCCGTCGACCGTCGGCGTGGAGCGGGGTCCGGGGTAGCTGGGGTCCGAGCCGCACTTGTAGGCATGCGTCCAGACGACGGACCCGGTCGCGGCCTCGAGGCAGGAAACCGTGTCCTGGCCCACGGCGTTCCCCAGCGTGTACGCCTTGCCCGCGCTCACGGAGACCGACGAGTAGCCCTTGCCGACCGAGACCTTCCAGAGCTGCTTCGGTCCCTCCTTCGGCCACTTGCTCAGCCAGTCCTTTTCGGTCGAGATGCCGTCCCGGTTCGGACCGCGCCACCATGGCCAGTCGCCGGCGGAGTCGGCGCCGCTGGGCGCGGCGCGCAGGGCGCCGGCGAGGAGGAACGCCGCCGCGCCGCCGGCGACCGAGAGGAAGAGCCAGCCGGTCCGCCGGGCGGACGTGAGGCGCGGGCGACCGTTCATGTACCGAGCTCCTGGCAATGGAGGTGCGAGCGGTGGGAGGGGAAAGCCGCGAGGGGCGGACATGGGGGGATTCTAACGCGGGAGGCGAAAGGTCGTCAAGGGGCGTCGAGCGGGGCGGGGGGAGCGGTGGGGCGACGAGGGGGATGTCACGCACCGCGGTGCGTCGGTGGGGGAGCGCGGGATCGGCCCTCACCCCACCTTCGCCGGCCGCAGCCCGCTTCGGTGGACGAAGGCCCAGCCCTCTCCGGCTGCACCCCTTCGCTCGCCGCGGCGAGCTTCGGGGCGCAGGCAGCGGGAGAGGGGGAGGGTGCGGGAATGCGCGCTGTCGGCGGTATCGGGAAGTGTGCGGCGCGGGAAGGGGGAACTTGAAATCCGGGCGTCGCGCGGCGTAGAATGCTGAACCCGTATCGGTTTTCTCTATGCAGGAGGTGTCCATGAGACGCGGGATCCCGATGCTCTTGGCGGCGGCGGCGCTCGCCGTCGCGTCGGCCGGGGCGGCCGCCGAGCCGCCGAAGAAGATCTACTCGAACTCCTACCTGGGCAAGGAGCCGCCCGAGTTGCTCGTGCCGGCGGGGAGCTGGCTGAATGCGAAGGAGGCCCCGACGCTCAAGGGGCTGCGCGGGCGCGTGGTCTGGCTCGAGTTCAGCTTCATTCACTGAGGGTCCTGCGTCGCCATGACGCCCCACCTGGTCAGGTGGGCCGACAAGTACGCGAAGCAGGGACTGGTCGTCCTCGACATCGACAACGGCAGGAATGACAGCCCGGACGCGCTGCGGGAGCACGTCCAGCAGGCGAAGCTCACCTTCCCGGTCGCGCACGACGTGGACGGGAAGACCTGCGAGGCGTACGCCATCCGCGGCTTCCCGGCCGCGTTCCTCGTGGGCGTGGACGGCAAGGTGATCTGGGAGGGGTTCCCGCTGCCGGAGGTGGAAAAGCTGCCGGCGATCCTGGAGGCGGAGCTGGCGAAGGTGAAGTCGCCGGAGAAGGGGGACGGGAAGGCCGGCGAAGCGGCGCCCGAGAAGAAGCCCGAGGCGGGGGACGGGAAGGAGCACGGCGCTGCGCCGGCGGACGGCGACGCGGCGACCAGCGCGGCGACCAGCGCGGCGACGGGCGGCGATGCGGCCCCGGGCCCGGCCGCAGCCGCAGCCGCAGCCCCCGGCGAGCTGCCGTGGAAGACCGCGGCGCAGGCCTTCGCCGACGCGGCCGCCGGCGGCCGGTGGGTCTTGATCTACAAGGAATGGCCGGCCTGAGGGTCCTGCCAGACGTTCAAGAGCCGTGCGCTTCTTGATCCGAAAGTCCGCCAGGCCGTGGCGGCGAACTTCGACTGCGTGATCGCCGACCACCCGAGCTTCTCGGAGACGCCGCGCGAACCGGCGCTCTGGAAGGAGACCCACGGCTGGAACCAGTCGATCATCCTCTGGCTGGTGAGCCCCGACCGGTCGCAGCGCGTGCCGATCGAGTACCTGGACGCGAAGACGAGCAAGCCGCTTTCGGCCGACGAGCTGTTGGCGCGGATCGGCGACGTCGTAGCGAAGAACCTCCGCAAGGGCTCCTGATGCGTACTCGCGGGCGGGGCGCGGTGGGGCGGCGGCCGCGCCTCGCCCCGCCTCTGCGAGGGCGCTTTCAGTCGCGCATCAAGCCCTCGCGGCTCGGACCCGCATGCCGTCGCGCTCTCCTTTCGCGACGCTGTGCTTGACCCTTGAGCCCTGCCGTTTCAAGGTCGGTGAACGAGTCGACTCTTGCGGAACAGACCCTCAAGGTCCTGGCGCGGAAAGAGACGGACTTCCGGGTACTCGCCTCCGCCGGCCACGAGCCCTTGTGGTGCAGGGCTTCCGCCCTGCACCGACGGGACGACTCGGGTGGAACTCACCGAGTCCGTTGGGTTGCGGACATGGCTCCAGGGGAAATCGGGGAGGTGCGTTCGACAATCCGTGCGCGATCGGGTGCAGGGCGGACCCGGGGCGTGCTCCTGGCCGACGAGGTCGGCCTGGGCAAGACGATCGAGGCATGCATCGTCATCGCCCAGCGTTGGGTCGAGCGGCGGCGCCGCATCCTCGGCATCGCGCCCGCCACGCTCCGAACGCAGTGGGAACGAGAGCTCGACACCGAGTTCTCTCTTCCCGCGCTGGTCTTGGACTCGCGCACGTTCGAAGCCCGCTTGAAGGCGGGCATCGCCAACCCCTTCGATTCTACCGACCGATTGGTGATCTGCTCGTACCACTTCGTCGCGGCACGGGGCGCCGAGCTCCGGTCCAGTGTCCACCTGCTGCCGGTCGCGCGCGAGATCCTCATCCAGGAGCTCCACCGGAGGGAGCAGTTCCGCCTCATGGGCGGCGCGGGCGTCTTCCCCGAGGATCGGCTGGAGGACTACCTGGTCCGCGGACTCATGGACTTCGACGATGTGGACTACGACCACCACTCGGGCCTGCTCTACGGCCTCGCCGGTCAGGTAGTGAAGCACCTCCAGTCCTACCTGAGGGACGAGGACGAAGTCCGAAACGTGCTCCAGTACCACCGACAGGGGCTCGTCGACCTCGTCCACTCGCAGATGCAGGAGCACTACGAAGAGACGGCCGTCGCGTACGAGGCGCACGTCAGCGGCGGGTTCACAACCCTGCGCCCGAACCATTACTCGACAACGGCCGACGGCGGAGAGCGGAATTTCCGGGCGCCGGTCGAGCACAAACGGGACATCCGGAAGCTGCTCTTCGCGGGTTTTCGGAAATGCCTGTACGACAAGCAGCGGTTCGACTCAGACCCGGAGCGACGCTTCGCGGTAGTGGTCGAGGATGATGCCGACGTGCTGAAGTGGTTCAAGCCGGCTCGGGGTGACTTCCACATCCACTGTGCCGGTGAAAGGACCTACGAACCGGACTTCGTCGTGGAATCCAAGGACGCCAAGTACCTCTGTGAGCCCAAGGACGCGGCCGAGCTGCGGTCGAAGGAAGTGGTGTCGAAGGCCGACGCGGCGGCGACGTGGTGCAAGCACGCCACGGCGCACGAGCGCAAGCACGGGGGCAAGGCGTGGTCCTATCTGCTCATCCCGGATACCGCGATCGCTGCCGGCAAGACGCTGCGGGGCCTGGCGGCGGCATACACCTGCGAGAGGGCCTCAGTACCGCCCCACAGAATTGGGTGATCAATTTGCTCGGCGATTTTGGCCGCCCGCTTCGTTGCGCGCGCTCGCCGGAGTTCTCCGTTACTACGCCGCGCTCGCGCGCCGCGCGGGCGGCCACACTTGCCTTCGCCTATGGGTCACCGACTTCCGTGGAGCGGTACTCAGGCAGAGGGTGATTGCTCGCGGCCACGGCCCTCAAGCTCGGCACATCCAACAGCGCCATCGGCTCCTGAACTCGGGCCAGGAAGCCCACCTCGCCCGCTCCCGGAGGCGACTCCCGAGTCGGTCAGGCAGGCCCCGGCGCCTTCGTCCCTTCCTCGAGGTCCGCCAAGTACTGACGGTAGGCAAAGACGCGGTTGCGTTTCCCGCCCGTCAGCTCGCGGACGATGCCGAGCTCCCCGAGGAGCGTCATGCCGGCGGCGGCGGCGGGGAAGGATAGACCGGAGCGTTTGCGGACCTCCTGGAGCGAAGCAACCGGGCGTTGCTTGAGCACGTCCTGCACCCGAAGCGCCGAGCCTGCCGCGCGTCCCCTCTTCTGAATTCGAGCCCGATCCTTCTGGAATAGTGTGACCAGTCTCCGGGCGGTGGCAACCGCCGCGTCAGCGGTCTGACGCACGCCTTCGAGAAAGAACCGCAGCCACTCCTCCCAGTCTCCTTCCCATCGGACGCGATCGAGGAGACGGTAGTACTCCTCCCGGTGCTCCTTGAAGTAGAGGCTCAGATACAACATCGGCTCATGCAGCACGCCCGCCTCGCACATCAGGAAGGTGATCAGCAGCCGGCCCACGCGGCCGTTCCCGTCCAGAAACGGGTGGACCGTTTCGAACTGGACGTGGGCCAGTGCGGCCTTGACGACGACCGGGAGGAGACGATTCTCGTCGTGGAGGAAACGCTCGTAAGCGGCCATGCAGTCCGCCACCGCACCGGGCGGGGGCGGGACAAAGTGCGCGTTGCCGGGCCGGGTTCCCCCGATCCAGTTCTGCGTCGTCCGAAAATGACCGGGGTCTTTCTCACTCCCGCGTCCCCGCGCGAGCAGCTTCTCGTGGATCTCGCGGATGAGCCGGTTGCAGAGGGGGAAGCCGCCTCGGAGCCTCTTGAGGCCGTGCTCCATCGCCGCCACGTAATTCGATACTTCGACCACGTCGTCGAGCGGCACTCCGGGAGCTTCCGTCATTTCGAACAGAAGCAGGTCCGAAAGTGAGGACTGCGTGCCCTCGATTTGGGAAGAGAGGACGGCCTCCTTTCGGATGTAGGTGTAGAGAAAGAGATGGGGCTCCGGCAGGAGGGTCGAGACGCTGTCGAGACGTCCCAGGGCGAGCAGGGCCTGCTCCAGAAGAGTCTGCAGCGCGCCGTCCAGGACGAGGGGTGGATCGGGCGGAAGCGGGTGGGGCACGAAGGCGCGAACGGTCTCGCCACCGAGCGTCAGCAGCTCATAGCCGCCGGTCTCGCCTCGTGTCATGTTCGGGCAGCCTTATTCAGAGTAGTTTCACGACCCGAACCCTTAGTAAGAGTTCGGGCGCAATTCTAACTAAGGAGGGGCGGCGTTCGCAAGGGTTCAGTGGGGATGGCGCTCAGCGCCCGCTCGCCCCCTGGAGCATCCGGGCCATCCCTTCGAAGAGCGCGGCCAGGGCGGAGGCGGCCTCCGGCGGGGCCGAGATCGAGATGCCGCCCGAGGGAGTGGCATTCACGGAGAGCCGTGAGAACAGCCGGCGGACCTCGTCGCCAGCCGCAACATGCGGAGCCTTGCCTCTGCCCAAGCGCTACTTCATCGCCGCCTCGACCGCTCTCGCTGCATTCACGCGCCCTCGACCGAAGCGATCGCTCCGCCCCTGCGCGTCGTAGCCGGTGCCGATCTTGTCGCACGTCGAGGCCAGCACCTCGCGCACGCCGGCCGTATCCAACTTCGGATCCGCCGACAGCACCAGGGCCGCGATCCCCGCGGCCAGCGGCGTCGCGGAAGAGGTGCCGCCGAAGCTGTTCGTGTGGAGCCCGTCGGCGCCGCCCGCGCCGGCGTTTCCTACGTTGAATCCCCGATTCGGGTAGGAGACGTCCGTCGTGAAGATGCCCTGCACCCCTCCGCTCGACGGCGCTACGAACGCGATCTCCGGTCCGAAGTCCGAGTAGTCCGCCAGCCTCGCCTGGTCCGTCGAGGCGCCTACGGCGATTGCCCGAGGGTGTCGGGCCGGGAAGCCGACCGGCTGCGGCGGCCTGTGGTTCCCCGCCGCGCAGAACACGGGGGCGCCCCTTCCGCCACGACCAAGACGGGCCGCGTCCTCGAGAGCCAGTTCGATGTCCGGGCTGTGGGAGCCCGTCCAGGAGCAGGACAGCACGTCGGCGTGCAGGGCCGCATACCGAATGGCATCCGCCACGCGTTCGTCCGCCGCCAGCTCGTCCGCGTGGAAGATCTTGACGGCCAGGATGCGGCAGCCGGGCGCGATCCCGACGGCGCCCCCCTTGCTGCCCGCCGCGGCCACGACCCCGGCGCAGGCGGTCCCGTGGATGTCGTTCCCTTCCATCTGGTCATAGGGGAAATGGAACAGCTTGGGGCGCGGGTTGAAGTGGTCCGGATGGTCCGTGGGGACGAAGAAGTCGCGGCCGAACCGGTCCTTCTCTGTCTTCTTCGGGTTCTTCCAGATCCGCGACTTCAGATTGGGATGGTCGATGTCCACGCCATCGTCCAGAATCGCGACGACCACCGAGGCGCGCCCCACCGTCCCCTTCCACGCATCGCGCGCCTTCACATCCTCCCCCGCCGACTGACCCGGCGCACTCCCCGTGTTGCTCAGGTGCCATTGCTCCGGGCGGACGGCGGGCGCCTTGCGACGATGGTATTCCGATACGAAATTGGGCGCCGCGAAGACGACCTCGTCCATCCCGGCCAGGTCCGCCGAGGCCTCCACGAGCCGGGTCCCCCAGACCCCTCCGGCGGGGGCGAACGCCACGAGCTGCTCGGGGATGTACGGGTTCGGCCGGCGGAGCTTCAGCCCGTGTTTCCGAAGGATGGCGTCCTTTTTCCGCTGATCGACTCCCGTCTTGAAGCGGAGGGCGATCTCGCGGTAGACGATCCGAACGAGGCCGCTCCGCTTTTCGCGGAACACGCCGACGCCCTGGGCCGGCGCGCTGGCGGAGGCCGCCCGCACGGCTCCAGTGGCGCCGTCGAGGTCAAAGAAGGCGCGTCTCGCGCGTCCTGCCATGAGCGTCAAGTCTCGGTGGGCGGCAGGGGCCGCGGGAGCGGCTGCGAGACGGGGCCCACGCGAGTGGGCCTCGGTTGCGCGAACGGGTGTGGACTCCGCTCCGATCGGTTCCAGCTCGATCTTCTCCCTCGCCGCGCTCAGCATGAACATTTCGCGCTCCTCCCTCTCCTGCTTGGTGATGCCTGCGACTCAGACGATCCGACGAAATTTTGAAAGCGTGTTCGGCCATGCCGCCGCCACACCCTCGACCTTGCCGAGCTCGTCGACCATCTCCGGCAGGTAGGTCCCGGCGAGTTCCAGGGGTTCGAACACGATCTGCTCGGGGACGAACTCGTTTCGAGAGCGCAGCTTGAGCTTGTGGGAGGCCGCAAAGCGTTTGAGCTCTTTGTCCGAGATGGTTCTACAAAAGCGCACGGAGACCTGACCGGTGGGAAGGTGCGGCTGCCCCTGCTCATCGAGAAGGATCGGCTCGGGACAACTCTCCGGATCGAGACCCGTTCGGAGTCGTTCCCAGACTGCTCGTGCGTCCGAGCCCCCAGACCGCACGTGGAGCACGACTGCCGCCGTCCCGGGAAGGTCCTCCACCGCCCCAAACTGGAGGAGCTGCCTTGCGACGGACTCTTCCGTGGCCTTGTGCGCCGGCACGTGGATGATGAAGCGGTCGTGGCTCGGAATGAGTTTCGACAGCATGGATCGGCCTCAGGGTTCCGGGGCCAAGCCGTACGCGGAGCGCATCGAGTTGCCAGAGGAGGGAAAGCGAGCGCGCCCTCCTCGTGTGCCTCCTACGCCTAGTCACGCTTTCCACCCGCTCCATGTAGATTCTACGACTGGCGGCGGCGCCGGACAAGGCAAAAGTCATTGGACTGCGCTGCGCGAGGCGAAGCGGGCGCTGGTCCGTGGCCTTGCTTCGACCTGACGTGCGGGCCCGGCAAGGGGGGACCCCCCCCTTGACCCCCCGAATTCCGAATTCCAAATTTCAAATTGCCGAATTCCAGACCCCTGCGCCAACGACGACCCGAAACCCCACGAATTCATCACGAAAGCCGGGGTCACCGCGACCGCGGTAAGCGGCGCGGACGCGCGTTTGAACGAAGTTCCACGAGCCGCCGCGCAACACGCGGGCGCCGCCGGCAGCGATGTCTTCACGGCCATCCTCACGGTCATACGGATACGGCTTGTAGAGGCTGCTACACCATTCCCAGACGTTGCCGGCCATATCCAGGGCGCCGTAGGGGCTGGCGCCTCCGGGAAACACGCCCACCGGCGTCGTTCCAGCGTGGCCAGCTCCCGCACCACTATTCGTCAGACTGATCTTCAATTCATCCCCCCACGGATACCGCCGCGCGTCCGTCCCGCGCGCGGCCTTCTCCCACTCCGCCTCGGTGGGCAGGCGAACCTCGGCTCGCACCAGCGTCGAGAGCCAAGCGCAATACGCGCCCGCATCCACCCAGGAGACGCCGACGACCGGATGCGTGGAACGGTCCACCGGAGGATGACCCCCTTCCCACGGCTGGTAGTCGCCAATTGCGGCCTCCACCTCGGGAGGCCGACGTCCCGTGGCGTCCACGAAGGCGGCGTACTGGGCGTTCGTGACCGGAAATCGTCCGATCCGAAAGGCCGGCAGGTCGACCGGGTGTTCCGGCGACTCGGCCGTGAACCACCTTTTTTTAGCACCGCTGCCAGGCGCGACAGTCTTCCACACCCGCTCGACCTCCCGCTTGTCGGAGCCCATCCGAAACTTCCCTGCGGGCACGTCAACCCACGCGATGTCCATGGGCCCCTTCCCCAGCCGCGGATCCCCGAATCGGCCCAGTGCCTCCGCCACCTCGATCCGAGTCCGCAGGTCCACCGTCTGCTCCGGGTCCGCCAAGACGCCGATGACGCTTTGGGTCAGCTTCTCGATGGACCGCCGGAGCGAGCCGTCCAACGCCGTCCGATCGAGCTCCGCGAGCGCACGTTCGATCAGGGAAACGGCCTCTTCCTCGCGAACCTCTTTTTTTTCGGCCGCCTTCAGGATTCGCCGGAGGAGGCCTTCGCGCTGACCCTCGGAGAGCAGGCGCACGAGCAGCAAGTACACCTCGTGCCAGTTGGCCGACGACGCCGACGAGGAGGAGAGCGCCCGCCAGAGTACGGGCCAGCACTCCTCGCTGTCCAGGCCCGCGAGCCGCTTCGCGGAAAAGAACTCCTGGAAGGTCCGATGCCGAAAAGACCAGCTCGAGTGCTTGTCAGAGGCCAGGAGGCCGGACCGTTCCTCGAACCAGTCGAGCGTCTCGTCGAGGAGGGCATCGTCCGGCTTCACGCCCATCCCCTCCCAGTTCACGCAGCTTCGCACGACATCGCGCGCCTCGGCGCGCGAGACCGTTGCGGTCGACTGTTCGTTCGTCATCAGCTTCCAGGCAAGGGCTTCGCAGACGGCCCACCGGTTTCCCGGCCGTAAACACACCCCAGGTCGGACGGCATCCACCTCCTTCCCCTGGTGACGTCGATTCAACAGGTACTTGCAGCAAAGCTCGTAGAGCTTCTCCCGATCCTCCGGCAACTGCCCCTCGCCGTAGTGAACGACGCCGATCATGGTGAGCATCAAGGGATTCGACGCCATCGCTCGAAGCTGAGGCGATTGCAGGATCCGGCCTGACAGGTCGGCGGCATAGGCGGCCTTGTCCCCCGAGAGCGGCAATCGCTCCGACCAGCGGGCGAGGAAGGATCGGATTTCGTCGTCGTCGAAGTCGTCGACATGCCGGATTTCGAAGCCCTGCCAGCCTGTGAGCCGCTCGAAGGCCCGGGGCCGGCAGGTGAGCAACATGCCGGTGGGTTGGAATTCAGGATCCACGGCGACCTCGCCCAGGAGCTCCATGATGCGCTGCCGCAGTCCCTCGTCGGCGACCTCGTCGAGGCCGTCGACCAGGAGGAGCAGCGAGCCTTCCTTGAGGCGCTCCTCGAGGGAAGCGGGATCGATAGGTCGGCTCTTTCCCCGCTGAAGGCACGCTGCGAGCAGTTCGACGAAGGCAGGAGGCCGGGCGGAAGCGGCAGGCATGGCGTAGGCGAGGTCGCGTGCCGTGAGGAGGACCGGCGCCGGCAGACCCGCCTCGTCCCCCGTGAGCCCGAGCTCCTTCGCAGGGACGCCGGAGCCGGGGTTCAGCCGGGCCTCAGCGAGGACCAGCGCGATATAGGTCAGGAGGGTGCTCTTCCCGGACCCCGGCGGACCGATCACGGCCAGACGCGGCGAGGAGAGGAGCAGACGCTGAAGTGGGATGCGTTTGGGCGGCGCAGTCGTTTCCGGCGAGGGCTTGGCTCTTTTTTTTCGGCGCGGGTCGAGCTGCGCAGGCGCCCGGCTGCAAAGCGGCACATACACGGCCTGCAGGGGGATGTGGATGGGATCGGCCGTGGTGCCGAGGTCCGCCAGGGGAAGAAGCCTGCGGGCGGCGAGAAGCGCCCGCAGGTAGACACGCTCCGTCTCGCCGCGGAAAGGCGCCGGGCCGGCCGCCGATCGGTTGCGCTCCTTCGTCCAGGCCACGATCAACTCGCGGTCCGACGCGCTCGACCCGAACCAGGGTTGCGGCCAGCCCGTCCGCGAGAGCCGGTCGCGGAGGTCGTCGCACAAGGCGCCGATGCGGACGCAGCCCTCGTCGTCCCCGGCCCGGGCGAGCCCCTGGAGCAGCTCGCGTGTGAAGACGCCGTGGCCGCCCTTCTCCCACGCGAGGTCCGCGGGCGAGGAGGCGGCGAGGACGGAGCAGACGGGAGCTCCATCCGCGGCGCCCGATGGGCGCGCTGCCGTGCCGCGAAAGGCCTGGTCCGCGATGGGCGTCGCGGCGCCGCCGTAGCAGCAATCCAGGAGGAGGAGTACGTCCTCGACGCGGCTCTGAGCCGCGACCCGGAGCAGGTCGCCGAGCGAGACGCCCTCGGCGCCGGGCCTCCCGTCGGGTGTCACCAGCCAGACGCCGCGCTTGTTGGCAAGGCCGTGCCCCGAGTAGTAAAGGAGACGGCTCCCCTTCCCCTCGAAGAAATTCTCGACGAGCGTGGTCAGGCCTGCGGCGTCCGTCGGGACCATGTCGATGGGCGCGTAGAGCTTCCAGGCGCCTCGCTGGTCGTCCGCCAGAATCTCGGCCAGGGCTGCGACGTCGGTGGGTGGGGCGTCGAGGTCAGGCCACGCCGGGTTGCCGTACGTGCCGATGCCGATCAGCAGGGCGAGCCGGGGCTTCGGGACCTCCCGCAGGCCGGCCAGTCTCTTTTTTTCGCTCATGACGGCTCACCTCACTTTCGAGCGTCGCAGCGGGGGACACCCCCATTGACCCCGCGAATTCTACGATTCGAACTCGCGCCGCTCAGCGCCCGCCCGCACTCTGGAGCATCCGGGCCATTCCTTCGAAGAGCGCGGCCAGCGCGGAGGCGGCCTCCGGCGGGGCCTCGATCGAGATGCCGCCCGAGGGCGTGGGCTTCACGGAAAGGCGCGAGAAGAGCCGTCGGACCTCGTCCCCAGCGGGCGCCGGCTCGGGTTCGGAGGCGGTCGGAGACGAGAGCGCCAAGGCCGGCGGCGCGGCTTCCGTTCCCGAAATCAGGGTCGGTCCCGATGCCGGGGCCGCCGCCTCGACAGGCGTCGGTGGTGCTCCCTCCGGCGCGGTGGCGGCCGGCGCGGCAGCCGGCAGGGCGGCCGTGGCCTCGGCCGCCGCCCGCTGCTCTTGCCCGCCACCCGCTTCGTCCGCCTGCGCAAGCACCGCCTCGAGACCCCGCTCCGCGGCCGGGTCCTCTTCGCCGGCCCCGTCCACGGCGCCCGCGCCCGCGCCCACACTCACGGCCCCCAGCTCCGGCACTTGCACCGGCTCCACGATCTTCTCCACGCGCGACATGAAGCCGCCCGCGCTCTCGAACGTGACCTCGTTCGAGCTCCCATCGAAGAGCCCGCTGAAAAACGCCTTCTTGTTTCCCACGAGCTGGAAGATGCGCGACTCGATCCCCTCCTCGCAGACAAGGTTGTACACGTCGATCGGGTGCTTCTGCCCGAGCCGGTAGATCCGCCCGATGCGCTGCTCCAGCACCGCCGGGTTCCACGGCAGCTCCAGGTTGATCAGGCAGTTCGCCGCGTGCTGCAGGTTCAGCCCCACGCCGCCCGCGTCGCTCGCGAAGAGCACCTTCACGTCCGGGTCGTCGTGGAAGTCCACCAGGTTCTGCGTCCGGCGCTTCTGCCCCTCCTCCCCCGAAAAGAAAAGTGCCCGCGCGCCGCAGTCGGCCAGCAGGTCCCCGACGGCCCAGTTCGCCAGCCGCAGCATCCGCAGCCATTGGCTGAAGATGACGACCTTCCGCCGCTGGCCCACGACGACCTGGCTGAGCAGTTCGCGCAGCTCCAGCAGTTTCGGGCTGGAAAGGCTCTTGAGGAGCGACTCGCTTGGGCGCGCGAACCGCGAAATTTCAGGCCACACCTCTTCGTAGCGAAGCTGGCCCAGACCGTTCGAGATGATCCGCTGCGCGGTCAGAAGCTGCATCAGGCGCAGGAACTGGGCCTGCGTGAGGGGACGAGTCTTTCCGATGTTCACAAGCTGCAAGATCGGCCGGCTGAGAGCGTCGTGTTCCTCCCGCTGCTCCGGCGTCAGCTCCACGGGCACCCGCGTGTCGGTCCGCGCGGGGAGTTGGCTGAGCACCTCCTTGCGGATCCGCCGGACCATCCACGGGGCGATGCGCTCGCGCAGGGTGTCCAGGTTGCGCGCGCCGCTCACCTCGCGATGGCCGTCCGCGAAGGCGGTGTGCCACGGCGCGAGGCGCCACTTCGGCTCCACGGCGAAGCTGTCCACCCACTCCAGGATCGAGGCCAGCTCGTCGACCCGGTTCTCCATCGGCGTCCCGGTCAGCACGAGGCGGTACGGCGGCTCCAGCTTCTTCACGTAGAGCGCGGTCTTCGTCGACCAGTTCTTGATCCGCTGCGCCTCGTCGAGCACGATGAGGTCCGGCCGCCAGCGATGGATCGTCTCCAGGTCGCGGACAAGCTGCTCGTAGTTGCCGATGAGGAAGCCCGACTTGCACGACTCGAAGGCGCGGCGCCGCTCCTCGGGGTTTCCCTCGATGATCGTCGCGGGCGCGTCCGTGAAGTGCTGCCACTCGCGCAGCCATTGCGGCTTCAGGGCCGCGGGCACGACGAGGAGGCCGCGACGGATGCGCCCGGCGTGCCACAGCGCGTGGCAGCCGGCGATCGCCTGGGCCGTCTTCCCGAGCCCCATGTCGTCGGCGAGGAGCAGGCGCTTCCCGTCGAGGAAGCGCTCCACGCCTTCGCGCTGATAGGGGTATAGATGCTGCTTGAGCGTGCGCAGCGCGGCGCGGAGCTCGCCGGCGGAGCCCGCGTCCTCGAGCACGCGTTGGAGACGCTCCTCCTCGGCGACGAGCAGCGCGCGCAGGGCGGGGTCCTGCCACGCCCGGTCGGCGCCACGGGACGACTTGTCCTCACGCACCGCGGCGAGCAGGTCCCGGACGAGCGCAAGGCGTCGCTCGGGCCGCTCGACGTACGCGTCCCGCAAGGGGCGCGCGCCGTCCTTGGCGCGGCCAAACCACCGGCCCGCGCGCTCCGCCGCACCGTCGTGGTCCGCGCCGTCCGTGTCCAGCTTGCGGACCCGCTCCAGCCAGTCGCCGCGGCCGGTCAGCGGGCGGATCGGGTCCCACGCGAGCCGCGGGGCGCGCGCGGCCGCGGCCGGCGCGGCGGCCTCTTCGGCCGCGAGGGCGCGCTTCAGGGCGCGGGGCTTCGCATGCAGCGCTTCGAGCACGGTCAGCAGGTGCTTGCACAGGCCGAGCGAGCTGCGGACGAAATCGGCGCAGTCGCAGCTCCCGCGCGGCGGGTCGATGCCCTGGAGGAGGGTCGTGTACGGCCGCTCCGTGGCCCCCGGACGGGAGGTACGGTATTTACCGTAGAGGGCGCCGCGCGCCGGCCTCGCCGTGATCACGAGCCCGTCCCGCTTGCCGAAGGCGAACCGCCGGAGCAGCGCCTCCAGGGCCTCGCGGTGCACAGGCCAGTCGGCGTGCGGATTGATGGCGAGCACGTGGGCGACCAATCCCGCCCCCGGAATCGAGCCGGTCTTCCGGTGCACCCGGGAGAGAAGTACGTGGTAAGCCTCGCGCGCGGTCGTCGGCAGCCCGGGATCGCTCGGCCCGCGGGTCGACTGGACGGAGGGTCCCGGCGGCGCCGGCGCTTCGAGGAGAGTGGAGGTCGACATGGAGAGGGCTCCCGCAGAATCCGCACGACATGCAGATGGCGTGAAGCTTGGTGACGTTCTCGGCAATGGCCAGAAGTTTGGGCATCGGCTCGAAGGGCTGGCCGCGATAATCCATGTCGAGTCCGGCGACCACCACGCGCACCCCGAATCTGCGCAGTTATTTTTGCGCGGGCGCATCGCCCCCCGCCGCTGCTTGACACGCTGGAGGGAACGGCGGTATAAGATCCCGGCTCCGCGGCGTCGCGCTTCTCCTCCGGACGGCGACCCCGGCGCACGCCCCTTCCCCCCTCTTCATGAGGTCCCTCCTTTCACGGATTCCCACATGACGCCCCTCCGTCCCATCCTCCGCTCCCTCCTCTCCTCCACCGTTGTCGGCGGCCTCGTGGTCCTGCCCTTCGTCCTCCTGGCCGCCGGGCTCCGCAGCGCCCCCGCCGACGATGCAGCCGGGACGAAGCCGCCCGCCCCAGCCGCACCCGCACCCGTCGCCCACGGCTGGCTCGCCTGGCGCGGCCCCGATCAGAACGGCGCCTCCACCGAGACCGGGCTGCCCGACGAGTGCACGCTCGCCGGCCCGAATCTCCGCTGGTCCTACGAGCTCGCCGGCCGCGGCGCACCCGTGCTCGCGAACGGCAAGCTCTACGTCCTCGGCTATCGAGGCGACGGACCCGACCTCCAGGAACTCCTCGTCTGCCTCGACGCGAAGACCGGCAAGCTGCTCTGGGAGCACGGCTCCAGCGACTTCCTGTCCGACACCGTTTACAACCGCTACGCCATCGGCGCGCCGACGGTCGACGCGGAAACCGCCAACGTCTATTACCTCACCGCCCCGGGCCTTTTCCATTGCAGGACCGCCGACGGCAAGCTGCTCTGGCGCCACTCGCTCATGGAAGAATTCGGCCGCATCACCTTCCCCAACGGCCGCATCGGCTCCCCGGTAGTCGACGGCGACCTCGTCATGGTCCACGCGGTCACGTCGAACTGGGGAAAAGAGGGTCCCGCGCGCGACCGCCTGTACGCGTTCGAAAAGCGCACCGGAGAGCTGGTCTGGTCCACGACGCCCGGAACCGCACCCCTCGACAATTCGTTCGCCACGCCGGTCGTCGGTTGGTGGCGAGGCCGCCGCGTGCTCTACGTCGGCACCGGCTGCGGCCACATGGCGGCGATCGACGCGCGCACCGGCGTCCCGCTCTGGCGCTTCCCCTTCACAAAGGGCGGCGTCAACGCCTCCGCGCTCCTCTACAAGGACGACACGCTCATCGCCATCCACGGAAAAGAAAACGTCGACACGTCCGAAAGCGGTCGCATGGCCGCGATCCGCATCCCCGCCGAGGTCAAGAAGACCACGCCCGACGAACCCATGGTCCTCGACCGGTCCTCGGAGCTGTGGCGGAATTCCCTCTCGTCCTTTTCCAGCTCGCCCGTCCTGGTCGGCGACCGGGTCTACGTGACGGTCGAGACCGGAAGCCTCCTTTGCGTCGATGCCGGCTCCGGCCGCACGCTTTGGGAGCACAAGCTCGGCCCCGAGCAGATTCACGCCTCGCCGCTGGCGGCCGACGGCAAGCTCTACGTGCCGATCAACGAAGGCACGTTCTTCGTCCTCCGGCCCGGCGAAAAAGGCACGGAGGTCCTCTCGACGGAGCGCCTCCCCGGCAATTGCCTCGGCTCGCCGACGGTGTGGAACGGACGGATTTACGTCCACACGACGGAAAAGCTCTTCTGCTTCGGCCTCCCCGGGGATCGGCCGGAGCCGGCCGCGGCCGGTCCGGTCTCGCCCGCGGCCGCCGCCGCCGCGCCCGGGCCGCTCGCGTTCCTTCTCCCCGTTCCCGCGGACCTCGTGCTCAAGCCCGGCGAAAAGGCCGCGCTCCGCCTGCTCGGGGTGGATGCGAACGGCGCGCGCGTGCCGCTGCCCGCGGGCGCCGTGCCGCAATGGAGGAAGTTCGTCCCGGCCACGGCGAAGGTACGCTCGGAAATGAACGCGGAGTTCGACGCGGAGGGTCGGCTGTCGGCCGCCCCCGACGCGCGCCTCTCGGCGGGGTCCTGGGAGGCCACGATCGGGGAGGTGAAGGGGACCATGCGCGGGCGCGTCCTTCCGCGACCGCCTTTCCGGGAAGAGTTCGAGTCGTACCCGCTCGCCGTCAAGCACGAGCAGGAGACGGGGGTGATGTTCGCGTACCCGCCGCTTCCGTGGATCGGCGCGCGCTTCAAATGGGAGATCCGCGAGCGCGACGGGTCGAGAGTGCTTGCCAAGACGCTGGACAACGACCTCTTTCAGCGGTCGTTCACGTTCCTCGGGCCGTCGGACCTCTCGAACTACACCGTGGAAGCGGACGTCATGAGCGACGGTACCCGGCGAACGATGTCGGTCGTGGGCGTGATCAACCAGCGCTACGTGGTCGCGCTGATCGGCAACGCGCAGGAGCTGGAGGTCAATTCGAACTACGACCGGCTCAAGGTCGCCGTCCCCTTTGCCTGGAAGGCGAGCGCCTGGTACCGGCTCAAGGCGCGCGTGGACGTCGCGGCGGACGGGTCGGGCGTGGTGCGGGGAAAGGCGTGGCCGCGAGGCGAGCCTGAACCCGCCGCATGGACGCTCGAGGTCCCCCACAAGCGCGCGCACGCCTCAGGGTCGCCGGGCCTCTTCGGCTTCTCCCCGCAAAACCGCGTCCGCGTCTACGTCGACAACGTCTCCGTCACGGCCAACGAGTGACCCGGAGGAAATGACATGCTTTCGCTCGCCCCTCGCCCGTTCACCGCGGCCGCCGTCTCGCTGAAGTTCGCGCCGGCGATTCTGGTCCTGACGCTCGGCGCCCTTTGCGGCCTCCTGCGGGCCGAGGACTTCCCGGTTTGGGGACATGACGTCTCCCGCAACATGGTTTCACCGGAGAAGGGGCTGCCGGGCTCTTTCGTGCCGGGAAAGCCGAAGCCGGACTCGGAGGAGATCGACCTGGCGACGACGAAAAACGTGAAGTGGGTAGCCAAGCTCGGCTCCCAGTGCTACGGCAACCCGACCATCGCCGGTGGCAAGGTCTTCGTCGGCACGAACAACGAATCCCCACGCGATCCGAAGCACCAGGGGGACCGCGGCGTGCTCATGTGCTTCGAAGAAGGGACGGGGAAGTTCCTTTGGCAGCTCGTGAGCCCCAAGCTGGGGGCCGGCAAGGTGAGCGACTGGGAATTCCTGGGCTTGTGCTCCTCGCCGGCCGTGGAAGGGGACCGCGCGTACATCGTGACGAACCGCTGCGAAGTGCTGTGCGTGGACGTGAACGGGCTCGCGAACGGGAATGACGGGCCCTTCCAGGACGAGGGCCAGTACATCGCGGGGCCGGGGAAGCCGAAGATGGAGCTTGCGCCGACGGACGGCGACATCCTGTGGCGCTTCGACATGCGGGACGAGCTGGGCGTGTTCCCTCACAACATCACCTCCAGCTCGGTGCTCCTTCTGGAGGACCGGCTGTTCGTGACGACCTCGAACGGGCAGGACTGGTCGCACGTGAACATCCCGGCGCCGCAGGCCCCTTGCCTGGTCTGCCTGGACAAGAAGACGGGAAAGCTGCTCGGCGAAGAGCACGAGGGGATCGGGAAGCGGCTTTACCATTGCAATTGGTCGTCCCCGACGTTCGGCAAGGTCGGCGGGCGCGGGCTGGTGATCTTCGGGGCGGGGGACGGCTTCTGCCACGCCTTCGACCCGGCGCCTGCGCCCGTCGCGGGCGAGGACGGGCTCAATGCGCTGAAAGAGGTCTGGCGGTACGATTGCAACCCGCCGGAGCACAAGACGACGAAGGACGGCAAATTCATCAAATACCCGGCGGCCGACGGCCCGAGCGAGGTGATTGCGACGCCGGTCTTTTACAAGGAACGCATCTACGTGGCGGTCGGCCAGGACCCGGAACACGGGAACGGCGTCGGCAATTTGAGTTGCATCGACGCGACGAAGACCGGCGACGTCACGAAAGACGGCAAGGTGTGGTCCTACGACAAGCTTTCGCGCTCGATCTCGACGGTGTCGATCGCGGACGGGCTTGTGTACGCGGCCGACTACGCGGGCTCGATCCACGCGCTGGACGCGGAGACGGGCACCGCGTATTGGGTGCAGCCGACCGGCAGCCACATCTGGGGCTCGACCTTCGTCGCGGACGGAAAGGTGTACGTCGGGACGGAAGACGGGGAACTGTGGGTGCTGGCGGCCGGCAAGGAGGCGAACGTGCTGGCCAAAGTAAGCCTGGAAGAGCCGATCTACTCGACGCCTGTGGCGGCGAATGGGGTGCTGTACGTGGCGACGCAGACGCGGTTGTATGCCGTGAGGGGGGAGGGGAAGTGAACGCCACTGTAACCACAGATTTCACAGATTTACGGCGATTTCGCAGATTACTTTCGATGGGGAGGAAACCGTGGAGAGGGATCCGCGGACCCATGCGATCATTGGCGCGGCAATGGAGGTGCATTCGGTACTGGGTCCAGGGCACCTCGAGGCCGTTTACCACGAGGCGCTCGGGATCGAGTTCGAGACGCGTGGAATCCCTTTTCATTCCAAACCAAAGGTGCGCATTCACTTCAAGGACCGAGTCCTCGAGAAGTTCTACGTGCCGGACTTCCTGGTTTTTGAAGAGGTCGTCGTCGAGATAAAGGCCCAGTCGGTCGTCGGTCGCGTGGACGATGCGCAAACCATCAACAGCCTGAAGTGTTGTGACGTTCATGTGGGATTCCTCATCAATTTCGGCGAGGCCTCCCTCAAATGGAAGCGCTTTGTCTCGTAGCATGCCCCCCACAAATCGAATCTGTGAAATCTGTGGTTTCTCGTTCTTCGATTCTCGGAACCGATATCGGATGCGAGCAATGCGCCGGCTCCTCACCGCCCTCGTCCTCGCGCTGATCGTCCTCCACCAGGACTTCTGGCTCTGGAAGGACGCCCGCCTGGTCTTCGGGTTCCTGCCCGCGGGCCTGGCCTATCACGCGGCCTACTCCGTGGCGGCCGCGGGCCTCCTGGCGCTTCTCGTGCGTTTCGCGTGGCCGCACGACCTCGAAGCCATCGAGACGCCCCTCGCGGGCAGCGACAAGCGTGGAGGCGGCGCATGATCCCGACGCTCGTCGTCTTCGCCTACCTCGCAGTCGTCCTGTACATCGGCATCTTCGCCTTCCGCCGCGGCAAGACCTCGGGCGAAGACTACTTCCTCGCCGGCCGCACGCTCGGCCCGTTCGTGTTCCTTCTCGCCCTGTTCGGCACCAACATGACGGCCTTTGCCATTCTCGGCAGCTCCGGGATGGCCTACCAGCGGGGGATCGGCGTCTACGGGATGATGGCCTCCGCCTCCGGACTCGTCATCCCGCTCACCCTTTTCTTCATCGGCACGCGCCTTTGGGGTCTCGGCAAGCGTTTCGGCCACATGACCCAGGTCCAGTTTTTCCGCGATCGCTGGGAGTGCTCCGAGATCGGTACGCTCATCTTCCTTTTGACGGCCGCTATGCTCGTCCCCTACATCGTCATCGGTGTCATGGGTGGCGGGACGACCTTTGAGGCGCTCAGCAGGGTCACCGGGCCGGACGGCAAACCGGTCATGGAAGAGGTCGTGCGCAACGGAAGCCCAGTCCTCGTGAACGGCAAGCCGCTTCTCGCGCCGCAGCATTGGGTGAGCTACGAATTCGGAGGCGCGCTGGTCGCCCTCGTCCTCATGAGCTACGTCTTCTTCGGCGGCATGCGCGGGACGGCCTGGGTCAACACCTTCCAGACGCTGCTCTTTCTCGGCTTTGGCACGACCGCCTTCCTCCTCATCGGGTCGCGCATGGGGGGCTTCGACCAGATCATGGCGAAACTCGCGGCCGATCCGAAAACGTTGCCGCTTCTGTCGCGCCAGCGCATCCCGCAGGGGGAATTTCTCAGCTATTTCCTGATCCCGCTCTCTTCGATCATGTTCCCGCACATGTCGATCATGTGCTTCACGGCGGAGCGCGTCTCGTCCTTCAAGCGCACCGTGATCGCCTACCCGCTCTGCATCGCCCTGATCTGGCTTCCCAGCGTCTACCTCGGCGTGGTCGCGGCCCAGCAGTTCCCGGGGCTCAAGCCCGGGGAGTCGGATGACGTCATCCTGCGGTTGCTCACCACCTACAGCAATCCCCTCGTCTCGGGCATCCTCGGCGCCGGCATTCTCGCCTGCGTCATGGCCGCGGACAGCCAGATCCTCGCGCTCTGCACCATGTTCACGGAGGACATTTTCGCCCATTACGGCGGCAAGACCCGTTTCGGCGAAAGCGCCCAGGTCTGGACCGGACGCGCCTTCGTGATCGGGGTCACCGTCTTCGCCTATTGCGCCGCGCTCGCACTCAAAGACAAGGCCGGCATCTTCGAGCTGGCCATCCGGTTCGCCTTCTCCGGCTATGCTTCGCTCGCGCCGGTCATGGTCGCCGCCCTCTTCTGGAAGCGGAGCACGAAGTGGGGGGCGCTTGCCGCGACGCTCTGGGTCGCGGCCGCGGTGGCCGGGACCTGGTATCTCTACGAGTCCTCGACCGGAATCGCGCCGAAGGCCGGCGAGCCCGCGCGTGACCTCTTTGCTTCCCTCGGCTCGCTGCTCCAGCGCACGCCCGGAAACGTGACCGTCCTCGGCTACTTGCCGGTCGTGCCGATGGTGCTCATCTCCGTTCTGCTCGTCGTCGGGGTCTCGCTCTTGACCCGGCCGCCGAGCCAGGCGACGATCGACCGCTATTTCCCCGCGACTCCGTGAGGCGCGGTTCGGCGAGTGCGATCCCATGGGGCTTATCCTGACAGGATAACAGGATCAACCGGATACGGTGTCATGTGATCCGGTCAATCCTGTTATCCTGTCCATAGACGTCACCGACTTTGGGAATCTGCGTACGGATTTCACGCCCCCTTCGCCTCCGAGGCGTTGCATGGAAAGCTCCTCAACTCCGAGCGAAGTTGCCGCTGCAGCCGAGAGCGCCCTCGACGTGCATCTCCGCGAGGTCGTCCGGTGGCATTTCTCGGCGGAAACCGGCACGCCCTTCTGGCTCGACTGGGCCCGGCGCGCCGGCTGGGACCCGGCCGCCGAGGTCACGCGCTTTGCGGACCTCGCCCGGTTTCCTCACTTCGTGGATGAGTGGCTCCGGGACGAGCCTCCCGAGCGGTGGGTGCCGCGTGCCTTCGCCGGCCGACCCTACAAGGTTTTCGAGACGGGCGGGACGACCGGGATGCCCAAGCAGCGGGTGAGCTGGGACGACCACCTCGTCGACTACACGGAGTTTTCGAAGACGCTCGACGACGCGGCGTTCCCACGAGGCGCGAGCTGGCTCATGATCGGCCCCACAGGCCCGAGGCGCCTGCGTCTCGCGATCGAACATCTGGCGAATCTCCGAGGCGGGTCGTGCTTCCACGTCGACCTCGACCCGCGCTGGGTCGTGAAGCTGCTCGGACAGAAAGAAGTCGAGCTCGCGAACCGCTACAAGGACCACGTGGTGGACCAGGCGGCGATGATCCTCAAGCATCGACGGGTCGGCTGCCTCTTCGCCACGCCGAAGCTGCTCGAAGCACTCGGCGAGCGGCTGTCGATCCCGGCGGCCGGGATCAAGGGGGTCTTCTGCGGCGGCACGTCGATGACGCACCAGCTCGTACGCTTTCTCGTCGAGGAGGTCCTCGAAAATAAAGTCGCATTCGTCCCGACCTACGGCAATACGCTCATGGGACTCGCGTGCAGCCGTCCGCTCCTGCCCGAAGACAACTGGAGCGTCACCTACTACGCGCCACAGCCGCGCGCCGTGCTGCGCGTGGTCGATCCCGGCGCCACCGACCGGTTGGTCGACTACGGCCGTTTCGGCCGCGTCGAGCTGACGACGCTCACGCAGGAGTTCTTCCTGCCGCGCTTCCTCGAGCGGGACGAGGCCGAGCGCCGGCATCCGTGTGCGCTGTATCCGTGGGACGGCGTCGGGGATGTGCGGCCGTGGGGGATGCTGGAGAAGAAGGTGGTGGAGGGGGTCTACTGAAAGAAATCCCAAATCCCAAATCCCAACTCGGGCGAAGGCCCGAAACCCAAACGGACGACGAAACCACAAAGCCACAAAGGCACGAAGACCACGAAGGACGCTGTGTGAGGGGGGCGAGTTTGGCTCGGCCAAAAAGCGCCTTTGTGGTCTTCGTGACTTCGAGTCTTTGTGGTTTCGTCGCCGGCGAATCTGGAGACGCTTTCAAGAAGTTCACCGGTAGGGGTCCAAATAACGCGGCGCCGTCTTTGATGTAGCGGTTGGAAGCGGAAGTGATGGGGCAGAAACCATACGACCTGAAGGAGCGGACGTTCGAGTTCGCGCTGCGCATCCTCGACATCACGCCGCTGCTGCCGAACCGGTTGGAGGTGAACATCGCGAGGAGGCAGTTGGCACGCTCGGGCCCCGCGATCGGGGCGAACGTTGAGGAAGCGGACGGCGCGTCAACGAAACGGGAGTCCCGTAGGATCTTCATCATTGCGCGGAGAGAGGCCCGGGAGACGCGCTACTGGCTTCGTATCATCGAACGAAAATGGCCGACGTTCGTCAACGTCACCGCCGGCATCCAGGAAGCGACCGAAATCGTCAACATCCTCTCCTCGATCATCAACAAGCTGGGCTGACACCCTTCGACTCTTTGTGACTCGCGAAACCGTCTTTTCGTCTTTTCGTCTTTTCGTCTTTTCGTGTTTCGTCCTTCGTCCTTCGTCTTTTGGGATTTGGGATTTGGGATTTGGGATTTCCACCATCCACGTCCCGCTCCTCCGTCGCGGCTTGCCCTACCGGAGTCTCGACACGCTCCCCGTCCGCCATCACGCGACCGGGGAGACGCTGGCCGAGGTGAGCCAGGCGAATGCCGGACTGTTGCGCCGCGACCTGGCTGCCGCGAACCTGGCAGCGGCGGCCAAGGCCCTCCGCGGGCTCGGCGCGGCGCGCAGGGTCGAGCTCTGCGCTCGCGCGGGGGAACTGTTCCGCCATGCCGCGCTACCGATGGGAGAGGGCGCTCCCCCTCAGCCGCCGGAGGAGTACGTCCGCGTCCTCTCCGCGACGAGCGGGCTCCCGTGGGTGCTCTGTCGCCGGAACCTGGAGAAGGTCCACTACGTGCTCACGCGGATGGAGCTCATCTTGCGCGGGCTCACGCGAGGGCTGGAGCTCTCGGTACTGGACCAGGGGCGCGGCCTTCAGGGGGACGTGCCGGTGTCTTTTTTTGCGGCCGCGGACGCGCTGGGGGTCGTGCTGCCGAGCAATTCCCCCGGGGTGAACTCGCTCTGGCTTCCGGCCCTCGCGCTCGGCGTGCCGGTCATCCTGAAGCCGGGGGGCGAGGAGCCGTGGACGCCGTGGCGCATCGTGCAGGCGTTTCTCGCCGCCGGCTGTCCACGCGAAGCCCTCGGGTTCTATCCGGCGGGCCACGACGGAGGCGACGTGATCGTCGCGGGCTGCGGGCGCGCGCTCCTTTTCGGCGACGAGAGGACGGTCGCCCGGCACGCCGCGAATCCCGCCGTGCAGGTCCATGGCCCCGGCCGGAGCAAGGTCCTCATCGGCCCGGACGAGATCGGGCGGTGGCCCGAACACCTGGACGTGCTGGTCGCCTCGATCGCGGAGAACGGCGGCCGGAGCTGCGTGAACGCGTCGGCGGTGGTCGTGCCGTCGCACGCGGATGAAATCGCGGAGGCGCTCGCCCGGCGGCTGGCGGAAATTCGCCCGCGACCGGCGGACGATCCGGAAGCGCTGCTCGCGGCCTTCGCGGACCGGCGCGTGGCGGACGCGCTGGACGCCTCGATCGAGGAGGGGCTGCGGGAGCCTGGCGCGGTGGACGTCACGGCCCGCCTGCGCCCTGCGGGCACGGCGCGGCGCACGGACTTCGAAGGCGGGGCCTATCTGTTGCCGACGGTGGTCCGCTGCGGCTCTCTTGCCCACCCGCTGGGCAACCGGGAGTTCCTTTTCCCCTACGCGTCGGTCGTCGAGGTCACGGCGGAGCGGATGGTGGAAGAGATCGGCCCGTCCTTGGTCGTTACGGCGATCACGCGCGATCGAGAAATGGTCGGGCGCCTCCTCGCCTCGCCGCACGTCGGACGACTGAATCTGGGCGCGCTGCCCACCAGCCACGTGCGCTGGGACCAGCCGCATGAGGGAAACCTCTTCGAGTTTCTCTACCGGCGCCGCGCGATCCAGTGGGCGGGCGAGTCGTGATCGGTTTCGACGCCGCCCCGCGCACGCGCCTTGTCTATGGCGCCGGCGTCCTCGACCGGCTCGGGGAGCTGGCGCGAGAGCTGCCCGCGCGGCGCGTCCTCCTGGTCACGGACCCAGGGCTCGTCGCGGCCGGGCACGTCGAGCGCGCACTCGGGATTCTGCGCTCCGCCGGGGTCGAGGCCTCGGTCTTCGACGCGGTCGTCGAAAACCCGACGACCCGCGAGGCGGAGGCGTGCCGCTCGGCGGCCGCGGCAGCCGGGATCGAGGCCTTCATCGGCCTCGGGGGCGGAAGCAGCCTCGACACGGCGAAGGGTGGGAACTTCCTCCTGACGAACGGTGGCCGGATGGCCGACTATTGGGGCTTTGGGAAGGCCGCCCGCCCGATGCTCCCGCTCATCGCAGTGCCGACGACGGCGGGGACCGGGAGCGAATGCCAGTCCTACGCGCTGATCGCCGACGAATCGTCGCATCGGAAAATGGCGTGCGGCGACCCGAAGGCGGCGCCGCGCGTCGCGCTCCTGGATCCCACGCTGACCCGGTCGCTGCCGCGGCGCGTCACGGCCTGCACGGGGCTCGACGCCGTCGCGCATGCGATGGAGGCCGCCGTCACGAAGCGACGGAACGAGCTGTCGCTCCTCTATGCCCGCGAGTCCTTCCGCCTCACGCACGCCGCCCTGCCGCGCGTCCTTGCCTCCCCCGACGACCTCGAGGCGCGGGGGGAGATGCTCCTCGGCTCCGCGTTTGCCGGTCTCGCGATCGAGCTGTCGATGCTCGGCGCCGCGCACGCCGCGGCCAACCCGCTTACCGCCCACCACGACGTCGTCCACGGCCACGCGGTCGGGCTGCTGCTCCCGCACGTCATCCGCATGAACAGCGAAGACCCTGCCGCGCAGGCCGCCTACCTTGAGCTCGCGGCGCACGCAGGCCTCGCGCGTCGCGGCGACTCGGCGGAGACCGTCGTTTCCGCCCTCGCCGAGCGCTGCCACGCCCTCCTCGCGCAGACGGGGCTGCCGCGGTCCCTGTCCGAGCTCGGCGTCCCGCACGCCGGGGTCGCCGCACTTGCGGCCGAGGCCGCCGCGCAATGGACCGCAGGGCACAATCCGCGAGCGATGGGAGCCGCCGACTTCGACCGCCTCTACCACGCGGCTTTCGACCCGATACCACAGGGCTGAAGTCTTCGCGCGCGACCTGAGACGTGCGGGCACGACCATCGACGATTTCGACGATCTCTCCCCGCAGTTCCTCGTCAATCCGTGGGGGCATCAGCATCCTCCTTCCGAGCTCCACGATGCTCACTCTAGCGCGTTGCGGGGCCCGACGGCAAGGGGCCCGTAGCGCGGGACCGCCCTGCGACGCGTTGAACGTGAGGGAGGCTGGCACCACCCCGGCCCGCTTTCCCATTGCTCGCGCAACGCCTGCGGGATAGAATCGCGAACCGGCCCATCACCCGCAGCCCGAGACCTTCGCATGGGCCAGGCTCTCTTCGCCGTACGGCCCCTCCGTGTGCACCGTCGATTCCCACCCCCGCCCGGGCTCGCCGAGAACACTGACATGAACTCCCCCTCTCGTGATTCGCGGCTGCCGCGCGCACTGCGGCTTGGATTGCTCGTGCTCTTCGCGCTCACACCGGGGCCGGCCGCCGTCCCCGACGATGCGCCCGCACCGCAGGCGCAGCCCGTCCCCGCGCCCGATGCCCCGCTCCTCGCCCCGGATGCGGAGAGCTGGCCCATGTACCGCGGCGGGTCCGCCCTTCTCGGCGTGGCCCCGGGCTCGCTCCCCGATACCCTCGCGCCCGCGTGGACGTTCGCGACCGAGGGCGCGGTCAAGTCCTCCGCCTCGATCGCGCACGGCCGCGTCTTCGTCGGCTCCGACGACGGCTCGGTCTACGCCCTCGAACTGGCCGATGGCCGAAAGGTCTGGTCCTTCAAAACCGAGGACGGCGTCGAGTCCTGCCCGCTCGTCCTCGACGGACGCGTGTACGTCGGCGGGGCGGACTCGTACCTTTACGCCCTCGACGAACGTTCGGGCGCCCTCGTCTGGAAATACAAGACCGGGGACAAAGTCCTCGGCGGACCCAATGCGTTCCGTGCCAGTGCCCGCGCCGGCGCCGGCGGGGAGGCCGCCGCGGCGACCACCCGCATCGTGGTCGGCAGCTACGACAGCAAGGTCCACTGCGTCGAGGCCGCCGACGGTCGGCCGGTCTGGACCTACAACACCGAGAACTTCGTCAACGGGACACCCGCCGTCGCGGACGGCCGCGTCGTCTTCGGCGGCTGCGACTCCTTCCTCCACGTCCTCTCCGCGGCCGACGGGACGCGCCTCGCCCGCATCGAGGCCGGCTCGTACATCGGCGCCTCGGTCGCGCTCGCGGGCCCGACCGCGTTCGTCGGACACTACGGCAACCAGTTCCTCTGCGCCGACGTCGCGGCCGGCAAGATCCGCTGGAAATACGAGGATCGCCCGTTCCCGTTCTTCGCCTCGGCGGCGGTCGGCGAGTCGCTCGTCCTGGTCGGCTCGCGCGACAAGCGCGTGCTCGCGCTCCGCCGCGACACCGGCGCGCTCGCGTGGTCGTTCGCGACCCGCGGCAAGGTCGACAGCTCCCCCGTGCTCTGCGGGGACAAGGTGGTGGTCGGCTCGGACGACGGCCGCCTCTATCTGCTGCGCTCCTCGGACGGCGCCGAGGTTGGCTCGTACGACCTCGGGGGCGCGATCCTGGGGTCGCCCGCCATCGCGGCCGGCTTCGTGGTCGTCGGCTCCGAGGACGGCAAGGTCCTCGCCTTCGCCGCCAAGCAGCGGTGACGCGCCGCCTCGCCGACCGTGGATTCCGCCCCGGTCGACCCAATGAAACGGGTGCGCTTTCCGTACAGGAAGAAGCGCACTCGCTTCGTTCGAAGTCCTTGGCCGCCCCTTCCTCCCCTCGAGGTGACTCGTGCCCGTGGAAATCGCCTCCAACGCCTCCTTGCCCGCTCCCGGCCCCGGCGACGCAGCGGCCATGACCTCCCCCACGACCCCCGGCAACTACTTCGTCTCGAACTACCCCCCGTTCTCCTTCTGGAGCGCGGAGCGCGTGCGCGAGGCCGACGAAGCCCTCGAGCGTCCTCCCCGCGCCGGCACGCCGCTCGGCCTTTACCTCCACATCCCGTTTTGCCGCCGGCGCTGCCACTTTTGCTACTTCAAGGTGTACACCGACAAGAGCGCCTCCGAGATCCGCGCCTACCTCGACGCGACCCTCGCCGAGCTCGCGCTGTACGCGCGCCGGCCCTTCGTCGGCGGCAGGCGGCCCGAGTTCGTGTATTTCGGCGGCGGCACCCCCTCCTACCTGTCGACCGATCAGCTCACGTACCTCGTCGAAGGGATGCGCGGTCTGCTGCCCTGGGACGCCGCGGAGGAGGTCACCTTCGAGTGCGAGCCGGGGACGCTCACCGAGGCGAAGATCCGCGCGATCCGCGACCTCGGCGTCACGCGCCTCAGCCTCGGCGTCGAGCACTTCGATGACGAGATCCTCGAGGTGAACGGGCGCGCGCATCGCTCGCGCGAGATCGGCCGCTCTTACGAGGCCGCGCGCGCGGCGGGCTTTCCGCAACTGAATCTCGACCTCATCGCGGGGATGGTCGGCGAGACCGACGGCAAGTGGCGCGACTGCGTGCGGCAGACCGTCGCGCTGCGACCCGACAGCGTGACCATCTACCAGATGGAGGTCCCGTACAACACGACGATCTACAAGGAAATGAAGGCCGCCGGCCGGTCGATCGCGCCCATCGCCGATTGGCCCACCAAGCGCGCCTGGGTCCGGCACGCCTTCGCCGAGTTGGAAGCGGCGGGTTACTCCGTGGCGAGCGGGTACACGGCCGTGCTCGACCCGGGGCGCACGCGCTTCCTCTACCGCGACCGCCTCTGGGCCGGGGCCGACCTGGTCGGGCTCGGCGTCGCCTCCTTCTCCCACGTCGGCGGCACCCACTTCCAGAACGAGAAGGAATTCGGCCCCTACCTCGAGCGCCTCCGGTCAGGCGAGCTGCCGATCCATCGGGCGCTTCGGCTGTCGGACGAGGAGCGGCTCGTCCGCGAGCTGATCCTGCAGCTCAAGCGCGGCCAGGTGAGCCTTGCCTACTTCGACGGCAAGTACGGTATCGACCTGAGAGAGCGTTTCGCCGAACCCCTCGGCCGTCTCGCCGCGGAAGGCGTGCTCGCGCTCGACGGGGACGCGGTGCGGCTCTCGCGCGAAGGCCTCTTACGCGTCGACACGCTCCTCCCCGCCTTCTACCTGCCGGAACATCGCGACGCGCGCTACACGTAGCGGGCGCTCGCTCGCCGCTCGCTCGCGGCAGGCACCTCCCACGTCGAGCCCCCATGCGCATCGCACAACTGACGCCGGGCACAGGCAGTTTTTTTTGCGGAAGCTGCCTCCGGGACAACGCCCTCGTCGTCGCGCTCCGGGCCCTCGGACACGAGGCCGTCTCCGTCCCCCTCTACCTTCCCCACCTCACCGACGAAGAGGACGCGAGCCGCGGCGCGCCCGTCTTTCTCGGCGGGATCAACGTCTACCTGCAAGAGCGGTCCGCCCTTTTCCGACGCGCGCCGCGCTGGCTGGACCGCCTCCTCGACGCGCCGCGCCTCCTGCGCTGGGCCTCGCGACGCGCGGGCATGACCTCGCCCGCGGACCTCGGGACGCTGACCGTTTCCACTCTTCTCGGAGAGGAGGGGCGACAGGCGAAGGAGCTCGACCGCCTGGCCGTTTGGCTCGCCTCCGCCGAAGGCCCGCGACCGGCTGTGATCTGCCTCTCGAACGCCCTCCTGGTCGGCCTCGCGCGGCGCCTGCGCGCCGCGACGGGCGCGCCGATCGTCTGCACGTTGCAGGGGGAGGACGCGTTCCTGGACGGGCTCCCGTCCCCGCATCGCGACGACGCATGGCGGACGCTCGCCGCGCGTGCCGCGGAAATCGACGCCTTCGTCGCCGTGAGCCGCTATTACGGCGACACCATGACGCGGCGGCTGGGGCTGCGCACGGAACGCGTACACGTGGTCCCGAACGGGATTGCTCTGGGCGGCTTCGACGTCGCGGCGGCGGCGCCCGACCCACCGGCGGTCGGCTACCTCGCCCGCATGTGCCCCGCGAAGGGGCTCGACGTGCTCGCCGAGGCGTTCGTCAAGCTGAAGGGGGGCGGCCGCGTACCGGGCCTGCGGCTTCGGGTGGCGGGCGCGTGCACGCCTGAGGACGAGCCCTTCGTCGCGTCCGTGCGGCGGCGACTCGCCGGCGCAGGCTGCCTCGCGGACGCGGAGTTCCGGCCGAATCTCGATCGCGTGGAAAAGCAGGCGTTCCTGCGGGGCGTGACCGTCTTTTCGGTCCCGGCGACGTACGGGGAGTCGTTCGGCCTGTACGTCCTGGAGGCGCTGGCCTCCGGCGTGCCGGTCGTCGCGCCGCGTCACGCGGCCTTTCCGGAAGTGCTCGAAGCGACGGGTGGCGGCCTGCTCTGCGAGCCGGGGGACGCGACGGCCCTCGCCGCTGCGCTCGAGTCGCTCCTCCTCGACCCTGCGCGCGCCCGTGCGCTCGGCCTGCGTGGTCGCGAGGCGGTCCTCCGGGACTTCGGCGTAGCGCGCATGGCGCGGGGCGTGGCCGGCGTGCTCGCGAGCGTCGCGGCTGGACGCTAGTGGGCCTTCAATGTCGTTTCGGTAGGTTCTCCGTGTCCTTCGTGTGTCCATCCCAACTCGAATGACCCCGAGTCACGCACCACCCCGGACCGATGTTGAAGGGCCACTCGCGAGTGAACGCCAGTCGCGTCACGGTCCGCCTGAAGGCGGAACTACAAGCAGCGCCGCGGCCTGTGCGCGCGGGGCCTGGAAATCGTCCTTGACCGGGCAACATGCGCGAAGTACTGCGACCCGGTTCGTAGTTCCGCCTTCAGGCGGAGCGACTGGCCTACGGATGCACTGAGTTCGCCGGCGCGTCCCCTTGCACCCGAGGCCGGCGGTCGCGTAGAATGGGGTGGAGCGATGGGTCGATCCACCCTTCCTGTCTCGGTCGCGACGGACCGCCCGATGTGGGGTAGGGTATTCACCTGAGAGGCGAGAAGTACATGCTGTCCCTCACGAGCCGCACCGCCGACGAAGCGGACCGCGCGGGCGCGGCGTTCGTCGCGGCCCGCTACCTGGAAAACGCGCACGTCCAGACGTTCTGGGCGGCGCTGGGGCGGCCTCATCCGCGCGTCCAGGTCGTCCCCGAGGCGTGGACGACTCCCGACGGGGACGTGCTCGACCTCGACTTCCTCCCGGCCCGGCCCGGTGCGCCCGGCGTCCTGGTCCTTCACGGCCTCGAGGGGTCGTCCCGCGCGAAATACGTCCGGGGTACGCTTCGCGCCGCCCAGGCTCGCGGCTGGAACGGGGCCGCACTCAACTTCCGCGGCTGCGGCCCGTCCTCCCCGCGCACGCCGCGCAGCTACCACTCCGGTGAGACGAGTGACCTCGCGTTCGTCGTCGAACGACTCCGCGAACGCTGGAAGGATCTTCCCCTCGGGCTGGTCGGCTTCTCGCTCGGCGGCAACGTCCTCCTCAAGTGGCTTGGAGAGCAGGGGGATGCTGCCCCGATCCGTGCCGGCGTCGCGGTCTCTCCTCCCTGCGACCTCACGCGTACCGCGGCCGCGATGGACGGGCCGGGCTTTTGGCGGCTGCTCTATCGGCTTCACTTCCTCCCGTCGCTCCAGCGCAAGGCGATGCGCCTCGCGCGGCTCTGGCCCGGACGCCTCGACGCCCTCGCGATCCCGTCGGCGCGGACCTTCCGTGCGTACGACGGTCTTGTCACGGCCCCGATGTTCGGCTTCGACGGGGTGGAGGACTACTGGTCGCGCGCCTCGTCCGGTCCCTATGTGCCGCGCATCCGTCGCCCCGCGCTCATCCTCGCCGCCGAGGACGACCCCATCGTCCCGACCGCGGCGCTCCCGCGCGACCTCGTCGCGGCGAATCCCTGCCTTCGCCTCCACCTCACGCGCCTCGGCGGCCACGTCGGCTTCGTGGAAGGCAGTCTCCTCAATCCCCTGTACGCCGCGGAACGGATCGCGCTCGAATTTCTCCGACCCCACCTCGCCGGTGACGGCGAGGCAAAATAGCGCCCTCCTCGACACCATCCCGCGCCGTCCCCCCCTCTCCCGCGCAGCGGGAGAGGGCCATGGTGAGGGTCGATTTTGCTACCCCACGCTCGCCCTCGCACTCGCCCCCCCCATCCCCGCCCTTCCCTCACTCCGAACACTCTCCCCCCAGTCGCCTTCGCCAATGCTCCACCGCCTCCGCTTCCGACAGGACGCGAACCGTGTCACCCTTGGGCACGGCGACCAGCGCGCCTCGGCGCACGATGCGCGCGAGCACGTCCATGCCTCGCGCGCTTACGCCGCCGCTGAGCCGCCCGCGGAACCGGCAGTCCTGGGGGACCAGGAGTTGCAATCCCTGGCCGGAGAGGACTCGCGTCGCGTCCTCCACCGAACGCAGCGGGCGCGCCATCTCCATCGCCGCCCACAGCCGCCGATGTGCGTCCGGCTCGCGCAGCTTCGCGAGGAGGTCGAGGATGAGCGCGTCCTCGAGCGAAGGAAACGGGAGTGCCTCACCCTCCCGCCCCTCGAGAAGCCGCGCGAGGGAGGCCGCGGCCGACGGCTCGCAGAGCAAACGCGCCAGCGCAGGGTCCAGCCGGCCGGCCCGCTCCAGCTCGCCCTTTTCCAATGCGACCAGCATGCGGCCCCCGCCCGCGGAGGACCGCGACGCGTCGAGCCCGAGGAGCGCCGTGGCCGCCGCGAGCCGGACCTCGGACTTCGGGTCGAGGAGGAGCTTCTCCACCGCCTCGGCATGGCCCGCCCCGCCCAGGTGCCCGACCGCGCCTACCGCGCGGAAACGAGCGCCCCAGCCGGCGTCGGCGAGGAGAGGGAGGAGCGCGTCGACGTGCTCCCGTCCGCCAAGCCGATCCAGCGCCTCCGCGGCCTGACCGCGTACCGCGACCTCGGGATCGCGGAGGGCGGCAAGGACCGCGGGCAGCGCATCGGGTCCGCCGAGCTCCGCCAGTGCGCCCACGACCGCCCTTCGAACAGGGGCGTGTGCGTCCTGCCGCAGGCCCGCGATTTCCGCCACGTGCTCCGTCGCGCCCATTTCCCCGAGCGCCTCGGCCGCGGTGGCCCGCACGTAGGGATCTTCCTGTTGCAAGAGCGCGGCGACCTCGGTAGCGAGTTCGATCGCGCCCAGGAGGCCGAGCGTGCGCGCCGCCGCCCGCCGGCAGGCCGCGTCCTCCAGCAGACGCGCGATGTCCGGCGCGAGTCCGGCCGACAGCGTGTGGGCCGCGGTCTCCAGCGCCGCCTGCCGCACGTCCACGTGCGCGTCCGCGAAGGCGGGGCGAAGTCGCCGGACCCGTTCCTCCTCGGGCAGCGCGCCGAGGCTGAAGACGGTACGCGCACGCACGCGCGGATTGCGCGACTCCAGCAGGCGCAGCGCATCCTCGACGGGTCCGAGCCGCAGGACCGCATCCGCGGCCGCGACCTGGACCTCTTCATCCGCGTCCTGCAGGAGGGGCAGCAAATGGGCGACGTGCTCCTTCGCCTGGAGCGCTCCGAGCGCACGCGTCGCGCTCGCGCGTACGCCGGGGTGCGGGTCCTCGAGCAAGGGCAGGACCCTCGGGATGGCGGCCTTGGCGCGCAACCGGCCGAGACCCGCCAGGGCACGCGCACGCGCGGACGGGTCGGGATCCGCGAGCCGCGCGACCAGGTCCTCGAGTCGCGGCGCGCCGGTCCCTCCCGCGCCTTCGCCCGACCCCGCCCGCGGCCCACCGCGCGCGCACGCGGCGCCTCGGCCGCCTTCCGCCTTCTCGGCCTGCGGGATGCCCACGGCCTCGGCCAGACGCGCGGGATCGATCTCCTCCGGGCACGCGACCAGCAGCCGACCCGGCCGGCCCTCCGCGGGGCCCGCGACCCCTTCCACCCGCGCGCCGAGCACCGTCAGGAGCGCCTCCAGCCTATGGAAATCGGCCTGCTTGCGATAGCAGAGGACCACCTTTTTCGGATAGACGCGCGCGACCAGGCGCTTCGGCCGGCGCCAGCCGTCCGCGTCCGTCTCCAGTTCGACCACGTCGTCGACGTTCCACTCGCCGCAGACCGGGATGTTCGCGATCCGCGCCAGGTTCGCTTCGTACGGCTGCGCCCAGCCGGTCTCGTCCTCGCTGAACTTGATTTTCACGAGGAGGGGATCTTGGGACATCGGAGGTCCTTCCGGTGAGGTTGCGTCCATGGCGCCGGCGCGCAGCACACGGTGCCCGCTGCCGCGTCACCACGCCTGCGGGGTCCTGCGGCCTTCGGTGCTACCCGCTCGATTCTACGGCGCGCCGCCTCCCTCGCGCCAGTCAAAACGCTCCACGGGCCGCCGACGAGTCCACCCAACGCGTCGGCACCGCCGGAGGCCGGCGCGATCGCCGCAGGGCCGCTTTCGCCGCTGCCCGCCAACTCCTCCTTGCCCCGGATCGCGCTTCCCCGCTAAAATCCCCCCGCTGGGGCCGTGGCTCCCGCGTGCGCTGCGAAGTGCCCTACGAGGGTTCAAACCACGCTCCTGGGCACGCGCATGGGTGCGGTCTGCCTTGCCCCGTTCTCGAGCCTTCGAGCGTCCTCGCCGGCGAGCGCGGTCGCCGCGCCGGCGGTGATCCAGCTCTTCCTCGCGGTCCTGCGCGCCCACCGCGGACGCGTCGCCGTCACGCCGCGGAGCCGGGACCCGCAGTGAAGCTAAAATCAATCTCTCAGTGCGTTGCCAGCGATTTTCGCCGGCAGAGGAGGGTGGACTCAGCGCACGGCCTCTGCGTCTCCGCGTCTCTGTGTAAACGTCCCGCATTCGACCCACACGGATGGTCCGAATTTCAAATTGCAAAAAGTCAAATTTCAAATTTCAAATTTCGCCCGCGGCTGGTTGGGACGCGGAGCCATGATCTAGCCACCTGCCGCACTCGGTCGCGTTTAGCCTCTTTTCGGGTCGTTGTCATGAAGTGCCGCCTCCACCTCCGCTACCTGGAACGCGCGTACAACCTCGACTTCTTCGGCCCCTTCCTGCAGCCCTTCCTCGCCTTCCACAAGTGCCCCCTGCACGGAAGGCCGCATCTCGGTCCCTGGCCCTGGACCGACGCCCAGGCGGTGCGTCGCTGCCTCGATGCCGCCTGGGACATGCTCGGAAAATGGCAAGCGCGCAGAGGTGTGATCGTGGATCCGGCGGCCTTCCGACGCGCCGCCCCCGGTCCCATCCTGGCCCTCGCGGCGGTCCTCAACAGCCGGCGCATCTCGTGCATGACCGACCTCGTCAAGCTGCCGCCCGAGGGCCGCCCCCCCATCGTGAGGGCGATCCACCAGGCCGTGGTCGCCGTTTCCGCGATCAAGCCCACGAAGGTCGTTCAGCCCGTCTTCGGCTCGAAGGTGCTGCACCACTTCTTCCCGAGCGTCGTCCCGGTATTCGATACGGCCAAGGTCCGCGACGGCGTCTTGCGCCTTCCCGACTTCGTGGCTTTCCTGCGTACGGACAACTGCACCTGGCTGCTCTGGCACGACGAAATCGCGGCGCAGGGGCCCAGGATGCTGGAGTTCCACCGCTATTTCGCTTTCTGCCTGGCCCAGCTCCACGCCACGCCGGCCCGCCGGCTCGCCTCCATCCGCGGCAAGCTTGCCCGAGCCTGGCAGGCAGCCTGTCCCCCGCCCCTTGCCGAAAACAAAAACTCAGTCCTCTGGAAGCTGGACGCGAAGGCGGCCGAATTCTGTTTGAAGGGCAGGGCCGTGGCGGAAGGCATCCTCACCTGACACGCCGCTTCCGACTCTCGCTCCCGCCTCCCGCCGCGCCGGGAAACTCGGAGCGCGCGGTGTCGCCGAATGGGCCGGCCGCCCCTACGCCCGCCAACTCCTCCTTGCCCGCCGCCGCGCTTCCCCGTTAGAATCCCCCGCATGGGACGTCTCTCCTGCGTGCGCTGCGACGTGCGCTACGATTGTCCAAGCCTCGCGCCCGGACACGTGTACCGGTGCGGCCTCTGCCGCGCCGTCCTTTATGAAGCGGGGGCGGCGGCGGGCGCTCCGCCCGTCGAGGTCGAGTTGCACGCGCCGGGGGCCGTCCCCACGACGCCGACCGTGCGACAGGAGACAGCCGCGACAGCTCCCGCCCCCGCCCCCGCGGCAGCACCTGCGACCCCCTTGCCCCCGATCGCGTCCCCCCCGACCACGACGCCCCTGCTCGCGCAGCCTTCCGACGCACCCGCTTCGCTCCAGCCGCCACCGCCCCTGGTCCCGCTCTTTCGCGACGGCCGTCCGCCCGAGGCGCCGCCCGCCGGGGCCGCCTCAGGTAATCGCCTGAGCGACGCCTCCCTTACCGTGACGCCCCCGGAGGGCCCGCTGCCCCCACTTCGCCTCCCGGCGGCATCCCCCCTCCAAACCTTGCGCGCGGAGGACGACGGCTCGGAGCGGACCGAAATCGTCACCCACATGCCGAAGGTGATTCCCCGCTCCACCGTCCTCCCGCTCGGCAGCTTCGGCCGGTACGAGCTTCTCGAAGAGGTCGGCCGCGGCGGCATGGGGGCCGTCTACAAGGCGAGGCAGGTCGAGATCGGCCGCACCGTGGCGCTCAAGATTCTCCTCTCCGGCGTCCTCGCCGACGAACGCGAGCTCCTCCGCTTCCGGCGCGAGGCCGCGGCGGCCGCCGCCCTCTCGCATCCCGGCATCGTCCAGGTTCACGACTTCGGCGTCGAGGACGGCCGTCACTACATGACCATGGAATTCATCGAAGGAAAATCCCTCCATCGCCTCCTCGCCGACACCGGCCCGCTCCACCCGCCCGAGGCGCTCCGCCTCGTCCGCCTCGTTTCCGAGGCCGTGCATCACGCGCACACGAGAGGCATCGTCCACCGCGACCTCAAGCCCGACAACGTCATCCTCCGCCCGGACGGCCGCCCGGTCGTCACGGATTTCGGCCTCGCGAAGCCCGTCAGCGACGCGGAACGCGTGACCGCCTCCGGCGCCGTCCTCGGCACGCTCGCGTACATGTCCCCGGAACAGGCCGCGGGCGAGCAGGACGCGGTCGGCCCGCTCTCGGACGTCTATTCGCTCGGGGCCATCCTGTATCAGCTCCTGACGGGGCGCACGCCCTTTTCCGGTCAGGGCACGATGCAGATCCTCGGCAGCATCCTTTCCGAGGACCCGCCCGCGCCGCGCACGCTCCGCCCCGGACTCGCGCGCGACATCGAGACGCTCTGCCTGAAGGCCATGGCCAAGGAGCCCACGCGCAGGTACGCGAGCGCGCAAGCCTTCGCCGACGACATCGCGCGCTATCTCGCCGGCGAATCGATCTCCGCCCGGCCGACGACCGCGATCGAACAAACCGTCCGCAAACTGCGCAAACACCGTGTCGCCTCGACGAGCGCGGCCGCGGCCCTGGCGGCGATCCTGCTCCTGCTTGTCGTCCTACGCGCCTTGCCGGGACGAGTCGCCGTCACGCTTCGAGGCGAGGATCCGCAGGCCCCCGGACAACTGCTCGCCGGCCTCGCGCTGCCGGGCGCCCACTTCGAAGTCGCGCCGGACGGGCTTGCGGGCCCGTTCCGACCGGGCGACGTCCTCTCGCTCGCCGCCGGACAGCACACGATCCGCGTCGCCGCGCCCGGCTACCTCGACGCCGCACGCACGATCGACGTTCGGCCCGGGGCGGACGTGGGCGTGCCGCTCGACCTCTTCCTCGCGAAGGGCACCGTGCTCTTGCACCTCACGCACGACCTGCCCGAGCCTCCGTCCCCCGAGGTGACCTTTCGCTCCGCCGAGGGGCGCGTGCTGCGTTCCGGCTCCGGACAGGAACGAGTCGTCCTGCCCGTCGGCGCGTACGTGCTGGACATCGCAGGGGACGGCTTCTTTCCGGTGCGCGCGGTGCGCTTGCGGATCGAGCGCGACGCCGAGACGCACGTCACCGCCGACCTGAAGGCCATCGAGCGTTGGCGCTATCCGTGGCCGATGGCGGAGCTGCGCAACCCGGTGATCGTGCGACTGGACGGCAAGACGACGGGCCCCGCAACCACGATCCTGGGGGATGCGTTCGGCTTCGTGCACTTCGTCTCGCCCGGGGGAAAGGCCGTTCGAACGCCGATCCACGTGGACGGCGCGTGCGAGGGCGCCCCGGCCTTCGCGGACGCGGACGGCGACGGCGTGGGCGACCTGGTCGTCGGCACGCGCATGCGGAAGCCGATGGTCTCGGGCCTCGTCACCTGCCTCTCGGGGGCGCAGGGGTTCAAGCCCTCCTGGCGGCACGCGGCCGGCAGCCCGGTCGGCGCGACGCCGGCGATCGGGGACGTCGACGGGGACGGCAAGGCCGAAGTGCTCTATCAAGGGGAGCGGCCCCGCGGCACGGTCGTCTGCCTCTCGGGAAAGGACGGTTCCGTGCGCTGGCAATTTCCGTCGGGCAAGGACGCCGGTTTTCCCGCGGGGGCCGGGTGCGTCCTGGCCGACGTGGACGGCGACGGCATCGCGGAGGTGCTCGCCTCCGACGATACCGGGACGTGCGTCACCCTTGACGGCCGGGATGGGCGCGTGCGCCGGCAGTGGTCGGGCAAGCTGAAAAGCTCCAGCGCCGGCCTTTGGGCCGGGGACCTGGATGGAAAGCCGCCGCTCGAGGTCGTGTTGGAGGGGTGCGACGCGCGCGGCGGGACGGGGCTCGCTTGCCTGTCCGCGGCCGACGGCTCCCCGCGCTGGTTCGTGCCGCTCCGCGACGCGGTCGTTGGGCGGCCCGTCGCCGCGGATCTGGACGGAGACGGTCGCCCGGAAATCGTCGTGGCCCTCGCTGAAGGGGACGTCCTCGCCATCGCGGGGGCTGACGTGGAGGCGGACGCGGGCGGGAGAAAGGGCGGGGACGTGCTCTGGCAGGCGCGCCCGGCAGGCCGGGTGGAGGCCGGACCCGCGGCCGCCGACCTCGACGGCGACGGCAAAGCCGAGGTGCTGCTGGTAACGCTCGACGCGCGATTGACCGTCCTTTCGGGGACCGGGGCCGTTCTCTGGACGGCAAAGGGAGACGGCGAAGGCGCCGTCACCCCCGCGGTCGGCGACCTCGAAGGGAACGGCGCGGTCGACGTCCTCGCCGTGTTTTCGAAGGAGAAGGCGCTCCGGTGCCTGTCCGCCACGCGACGGCTCCTCTGGAAAAAAAAGTTGATGGACGAGCCGCGGTGCTTCGAAGCGGCGGACGTGGACGGCGACGGCATCCAGGACGTATGGGCCTTCGTCGCCCATGACAAGCTGTACTGCCTGTCCGGGCGGGACGGCGCCGAGCTCTGGTCCTTCCCCTACGCCCATTTCCGGCCCGCGTTCGCGCTGGCGGATCTCGCGGGCGACGGCCGTCCTTGTGCCGTTTTCGGCAAGGGCCGTCTCTGCGCCGTGCGCGGCGAACCGGGGCTCGCCGCGGTGAAGCGAGTGGCGTGGGACGAGTCGCTGCCGCGCGGGAGCGGCGGTCAAAGTCCCGCGGTGGGCGACCTGGACGGCGACGGCCGGCCGGACGTCGTGAGCGGGGACACGGCCGGAGGGCTCCGGGCCTTCTCAGGTAATGACCGTAGGCTGCTCTGGACGACGCCGGCGGGGACGGACGCGGTGGAGCAGGCGCCGGTCCTCGCGGACGTGAACGGCGACGGCGTGCCGGACGCGTGCTATGCGACGACCCGCGGGCGGGCGGGCGCGCTCGACGGCCGGGACGGTCGCCCGCTCTGGCCGGCGGTCGAGCTGGGGGACGGGCGCCCCGCGGCCGTCGCGGTCGGCGATTGGAATCGCGACGGCACGCCCGACCTCGTCGTCACCGCGTCCAACCGGCGGACGGTCTTCCTTTCGGGGAAGGACGGGCAGCCGCTCCGGCCCGCGTACGAGCCGGGGCCTGACACGGCATCGATCCTCGGGCTGCCGCCGGGCGCGCCCGTGCTCCGCGACCTCGACGGGGACGGCGTGCTGGACGCGGTGCTTTCGCCCGGGGGCGCCATTCTGTGCGTCGTGAACGGCGCGAGCGGCGCGGCGCGCGACGTGCCGCTACCAGGAACGATCGTGCGCGGGGCGGCCGTCGTGCCGGCCGGGGGCGGGTTCGACACGCAGCTCGTGGTCGGCTGCGCGGACAGCCGGCTCTACTCGTTCTCCCGCGACGGCCGCATGCTCGGGTGGTTCGCGGCGGACGACGCGCTCCAAACCGCGCCCTTCGTCCGCGACCTCGACGGCGACGGCGTGCCCGAACTCCTGTTCTCCGCGAAAGACCGGGTCGTCTACTGCCTCGCGGCGCGGGTTGCGGACGCGAGCCGCGCCCGGAAATAGCGGACCGGGGGTCGGGATTGCCGTGGCCGCCCGCGCCCCCATTCCCTTCCCGGCGCCTACGCGATTCGTAACCGTTCACGGGGAGGTGCGTATCACCACGAAGGCACGGAGTCCCGGAGGATGCACGGAGAGACTGACCTCCCGATTCAAGAAGTTCGCGACTTTTTTTGACAGGATAACAGGATCAACAGGATCTTCGGATGCGGTATCCCGTGGATCCTGTACTGCTAATCGTTCGAAGTTCGTTTTCTTGCGACAATTCTTGCTTGGGTCGAACGCCACGAAAACCACAGATTTCACAGATTCTACGCGATTACACAGATTACGAATCTGTGAAATCTGTGGTTCCGTCGTCGCTTGGCTGCGGCACCGCCGCGCTGTGATCCTGTCAGAAAAAGAGTCGACACCCTTGCTCTCGGAAGATCGTGTGCTGGTAAAGCCGGCGAAGGTCATCCGCGAGGCCTCCGTTTCTCCCTGCCTCCCGGGTGGACGGTTACCGCGACTCTTGCAAGGCCTCCCGACCCGATGTTACGATTGGGCGTCCTCGCCGATCTCGAAGAGACGTGCCTTGCGTCTTGCTCCCCGCCATGCTCGCGCGCACCTTCTCTGGCTCTCCGCCCAACGCTCTTGAGGTCCTCCGCATGCCCTGTGACATCGGCTTTCGCAGCGTGGCCAAGGCCCGCGTGGCGAAGCCCGCGCCCCGGTCATTCGAGAGCCGGACGTCGGCGCCCAAAATCGACGCCGACCTGCTCGAGCGGCTCGGCCGCGAGGACGCGGTCTTCCTCGGCTGGATCAACGACCTGGACACCGACCCTCTTCTGGCCAAGGCGCTCGAGCGCGCGCTCGCGGCGCTCGGTCCGGCCGCGGCGGGGGCGGAATTCGCCGTGCGCGGCGGCGAGCTCGCGGCGCGCGCACGCTTCCGAAACGCCGCCGAGAAGGCCGCGGGCGAGGAAACCGTCGCCCGGGTGGCCGCACGCTGGCAAATGGAAGTGTTGCGCGTGGTCGCCGAGCTGCTCGACTACGAGGTCACGATCGCCGGCGCGCGCGTGGACGGTGGCGAAGTCGTGGTCCTCGAGGGGGAGAAGGCGGGCAAGGGCAAGGTGCGCGAGTACCTTCGCATCGAGGTCGACGCCACGGGCGGCGGCGCGGAGTTGCGCTTCGAGCACTTCGCGTCCGAGGAGGCAAGCTCGGCGGAGGAGGCGCGCTTCCTTGCCCTCGCGCAGCGGCTCGGGGTCCGCATCGCGGTCAAATCCATCCGCCGTGCCGGCAAGCCGATCGCCAAGAAGGCCGTGCATCGACATCCCCCCGCGCGCGGAGGCGGCCGATGAGCGACCCCGGCGCAACACCATCGCCCGGCGCAGCACGCACCCCCCCACCCACGCCGCCGACGAACGCGGTCCCCGCCGCCGACACGGCGCCGGCGCTCCCCGCATGGTTCACGCGCGACCTCTGCGGCCCCTTCGAGGCCGGCATTGCCTCCGTCTTCCTTCTGCACGGCGACATCGCGGGCCTCGTCCCCAACCCGGACGCAGCCTCAGAGCGGGACCGGCCCTACTTGTCGCTTCGCGCCTTTCTCGAAAAGGTCTTCGACGGCGGCGAGCTCGTGGGCTTCTACGACGTCGCCTCCGGGCTGCGCTGCCTTACGCCGGCGATGGAGCGCCGGCTCCTCGAACTGGCCGCGCCGGCGGGTGCGGCCGGTCGCGCGGGCGCGGGAGGCGCCGGTCCGGGCGCGGCCCGCGACCCGATCGCTGCCGCCAAAAACGACCTCGCGGCCCGGCGCGGGCTTCCACGGGAGCCCGAGGCCTGCCTGCCGCTCGTGGAAAACGCGCTCCGGACGTTGCGGCGCGCCGCGCTCGTCCTCGAGTCCGCGCACCACGTCGCCCCGACCGTGAGCGCGGGCATCCCGCTGCCGCCGGAAGAACGCGCGAACATCCAGCGGCTCCGCAACTGGGCGCGCGATGACGCGATCCGGAGCCGCAGGAACCTCGTCCTCCTCCTCACCGACCAGGCGGCGAAGGTCTCCTCGGAGCTGCGGCTCGCGGACGGCGGCGTGCCGATCGTCTTCCTGCCGAAGCCGACGCGCGCGGAGCGGCTTGCGTTCCTGCGGGCGACGGCGGCCTCGGGCGCGGGCGCCGCCGACCCGGCCGCAACGCCCGCCCCAGCCGGTGCGCCCGACCTCGAGGCCTTCGCGCACGCCACCCAGGGTATGAGTCTCCGCCAGATCCAGGACGTCCTCCTTCGCGCGCGGGAAGCCGGGCTTCCGCTCCGCCCGGAGTTCGTGAAAGAGAAGAAGCGCGAGATCCTGAACGCCGAGTACGGCGACGTGATGGACGTCGTCGATCCCGTGCGCGGCCTGGAAGACATCGGCGGCCACGAGCACGTCAAGCGCTACTTCACCGAGGTCCTGGACGGCATTCGTAAGGGGGACGCGCGCCTCGTCCCGATGGGCGTGACGCTCATGGGTCCGCCGGGGACCGGCAAGACCGCACTTGTCGAGGCCCTGGCACGGGAGGCGGGGTTCAACTTCGTGAAGACGAAGAACGTCCGCTCCATGTGGGTCGGCGAGTCGGAAGCGCGGATGGAGAAGCTGGTGTACGGCCTGCGCTCGCTCGCGCCGGTGGTCGTCATGAACGACGAGGCCGACCTCGCCGAGGGCGGGCGCGACGCCCCGCGTGGGGACTCTGGCGTGTCCGAGCGGCTGATGAAGATGTGGATGGAGCTGCTCTCCGACCCGCGCATCCGCGGCCGGATCGTGGTGATCAACTGCACGAACCGCCCGGACCGGATCGATCCCGCGCTCAAACGGAGCGGCCGGAGCGACGAGCGGATCCTGATCCCGATGCCGTCGGCCGACGAGCGACCGGCGATCCTGCGCGTGCTCCTGCGCCGACACGCGATCCCGACCGCCATCGCGGACCTCGCGGCCTTCGCCCCATCGACCGCGGGCCTCTCCGGCGCGGACCTCGAAAAGGTCTGCCTCAGCGCGTATCGGTTCGCGCGCGAGCAGGGGAAGTCGCAGGTGGACGAGGCGGTCCTCGCCACGGCGATCGGGGATTTCATTCCGAGCGCGAGCCAGGCGGAGATCGACGCGATGACGCTTTCGGGGCTGCTCGAGTGTTCGTCGCGTCGACTGCTGCCGCCGAACGCGGAGGAGATCGTGGCCGGCATCTGCGAGCGGGCGCTCCTCCTCGACATGGACGACCTGGTGCGTCGGCTTACGGCGCGGAACATCGTCCAAGTGCCGGCTTCGGTGCGGCCGCCGCCGGGGTTCGGCGGGGCGGCCGCTGGGCGAGGTGCGTCGGCGGATGCCGATTCGGCGGTGGAGTGAACACGATGGAGCCCAGGCAACCACGGAAGGGACGAGCCACCGAAGACGCTGAAGACGCCGAACTTCACGGAGGCTCTTCAAGGCGCTTCGGTGTTTTCGGCGCATTCGATGGGTGTGCCCCTGCCTGCGGGAGACTCGCGCAGCCCCGAAAGTGATCCAGGTCAACAGCAGAGGAGGACCTCATGGGTGGCGGTGGCAACTACTACGACCGGGACGTGCAGGACGGTTACAATCGCGGCGCGGCCGGCTACTCGGACCAGGCCAAGGAAAAGATGGGCCGGACCGAGGCCGACCCGGGCCTTTTGCCCAAGGACCGGCGCTTCGAGTGCTCGGCCCGCAGCCCCGTCGTCTACGCGTTCGACGTGACCGGGTCCATGGGCACGCTGCCGCGCATCATCTACGACAAGATGCCGCTCATTGCCGGCCAGATCTCGGAGTGCGGCTACCTCCAGGATCCGCAGATCAGCCTCGCCGCCGTGGGGGACATCCTCTCGGATCGCGCGCCGATCCAGGTTTGCGAGTTCTCGCTCATCCGGAAGCTCGACGACTGGCTGCAGCGCATCTGGCTCGAAGGGAACGGCGGCGGCCAGGCGCAGGAGTCGTACGAGTACACCGCCTACTTCTACGCGCGCATGTGCGACCTGCCCGCCGCCGAGACGCCGTTCTTCATGTTCACGGGCGACGAGGGCTTCCGGGAGACGCTCTACGGCAACGACCTCGCGCGGCACTTCGGCGGCAAGCCCAACGCCGTCGAGACGACCGAGGTCTTCGCGGACCTGAAGCGGAGATTCAAGGGGAACGTCTTCCTGATCAAGCGCCGCTATTCGGGCTCGGAGGAGGAGCGGATCCGCGACCAGTGGGAGCGCGCGCTCGGCAAGGAGTACGTCGTCCCGCTGGCGAGCGACCAGGCGATCGCGGACGTGACGCTCGGGGTCTTTGCGCTCATGACCGGCGCGCGGACGCTCGACGGCTACCTGGAGGACCTGAAGACGCGTCGCGCCGTGCCGCAGACGGACGAGCGGATCGCTGAGGTGCGGAAGTCGCTCGCGCGCGTCGCGACGCTGAAGCCGATGTCGCCGGCCGCGGCCACGACCGCCACGACGACCCTGCCCCCGGGCGGCGGCGGCGCGCCTCCCCCGCTCGACCCCGGGACCCCGCCGGCGGGGAAAAAGCCCGGGCGGATTTTCTGAACGAGAGGAGCCGACGACATGGCGCGCGGGCCGGCCGGTGCGACGTTGCGCATCCTCGCCACGCTTCCACCGTACGTGGACCACCGGCGCTTCCTGATCGAGCACCCGCTGGTCGACGAACTGCGGTTCAATTCGATCTCCCCGCTGGCCGAGTCGCGCCGGGACCTCCTGGCGCGCCTACGCCGCGAGTGCGGGGCCAAGCGCCTCTGGCTCGACCTCAAGGGCCGGCAACTCCGGATCGCGCGCTTCGCGTACCTGCCGTACGCCTACGTGCAGCTCAGTCACCGCATCCGCGTGGACCTCCCGGTGGACGTGTATTTCAAGGACTGCGTCGCGCGGGCGGTCGAGGTCGTGGGCGGGGACAAGCTCATCCTCGCCCGCCGCCCCGTGCGCGTGGTCGGCGAGGGGGAGCCCATCAACATCCTTCACCCCTCGCTCGAGGTCGAAGGGTACTTGACGGAGAGCGACCGCGAGTTCGTCGCGGCCGCACGCGAACTGGGTCTGCACGACTACCTGCTCTCGTTCGCGGAACGGCCGGAGGACGTAGCCGAGCTGACGGCGCTCGACCCGGACGCCCGCGTCGTCGCCAAGATCGAGTCAAGGCGGGGCATCGACTTTGTCCGCGGCGACTACGCGCGCGTGCGGGACCGGGTGCGGCTGATGGCGGCGCGCGACGACCTCTACATCCAGATGGGCGCGTGGAAGAGCGACTACCTGCCCGCGCTCGAGGCGATCCTGCGCGCCGATCCGGACGCCTTCGTCGCCTCCCGCCTGCTCACGTCGCTGGAGGAGGCGGAGACGGTCTCGAGCCAGGACCTCTCGGACTTCTGGCTCATGCTGCGCCTCGGCTACCGCTCTTTCATGCTGAGCGACACCCTCTGCTTCCGCGAGGAGGGCATCCGCCGCGCGTTGGCGGTGCTGGAGGAACTCTTCGACGGGGGCGGCGGCGCCGCCGCCGCGACCGGGGGCGCGCACAGGGGCGGCACATGACGGGCGGCGACGCGTGGATCGTCTGCGGGCTCGGGTTCGGCGACGAGGGGAAGGGGACGGTCACCGACTTCCTGGCACGCGCCCTCGGCGCGCGGATGGTCGTCCGCTGGAACGGAGGTCCGCAGGCCGGGCACAATGTCGTCACGCCGGACGGGACGTGGCACTGCTTCGCGCAATTCGGGGCGGGGACGCTCGTGCCGGGGACGCGGACGATCCTGGCCCCCGGCATGCTCGTGGAGCCGGAGAATCTGGCCGTGGAGGCGGAGGCCCTACGCGCGAAGGGCGCGGCCGACGCCGGGGAGCGGCTCGCCGTGGACCCGTCGTGCGCGCTCGTGACGCCGATGCACAAGATGGTCGGGCAGATGCTCGAGGTCGCGCGCGGCGGGCGTGCCGTGGGCTCGTGCGGCCTGGGCGTGGGGCAGGCGGCGGCTGACCGGGAGGCCGGGACCGCGGTGACGGTGGGCGACCTCTTCGACGGCGGCGCGGGAGAAAGCCGGCTCACGGGACTCGCGGAGGAGCGGCTTGCGCGCGCCGAGGCGCTCGCGCGCGCGGCGCCGTCGGAGGAGATGGCCCGCCTGCTCGCGTACTTCCGCGGACGCTGCCGGCCCGAGGCGCTCTTCGACGCCTACCGCGCTGCGTTCGAGCGATTGGGTGTCCGAGTCGCACGGGCGGAAGAGGGGCTGCGCCGTGCGTTCGAGGGGGGGCCGGTGTTATTCGAGGGGGCGCAGGGCGCGCTGCTCGACGCGCGCTTCGGGTTTTCGCCCTATGTGACGAAGACGCGGACCACGGCCGAGGATGCCGTCGCACTGGCCGGGAGGGGCTGTGCCGGCAGAGGAGCGCAGGTGGCGCGCGTGCGGAAGCTCGGTGTTCTGCGCGCCTATGGCCACCGCCATGGCCCGGGGCCTTTCGTGACCGAAGACGAGCGGCTCGCGGAGCGCTTCGCCGATCCGCACAACCGCGCGAATCGGTGGCAGGGTCCCTTTCGGGTCGGTCAACTCGACCTCGTCGCCCTCCGGTACGGCATCGTCCTGCAGCACGGCGTCGAGGCGCTCGCCGTGACGGGACTGGATCGGCTGACCGGCCTCCCGACAATCCGGCTCTGCGCCTCGTACGAGTACGAAGGGGACCTCCGCGAGTTGGACCCGCACTTCGAGTGGAGCCGGCTCGGCGAGGGCCGCGCGCGCCTGCACGCCTTCCGCGCCCCGGCGGGTGGGGGAGCGGCGAAGGATTGGAGGGCGACCCCGGTGGGCAGCGCGCACGCTCTGCCCGACGGCGCCCTCGCACGCATCCTGCGCCGGTGTCGGCCTCTCGACTGGGTGGAGTTGCGCGGGTGGGCTGAGGAGGTGAGCGGCGCCCGTTGCCGCGCCGACCTCCCTGCGGCGGCCCGCGCTTTTCTTGAACTTCTGGAGTCGGAGCAGGGTCTGGGCGCGCGGGTAGGGCTCGTCTCGATGGGACCCGGCGCTACGGCGAAGTGGCTCGAGATCGGGTAACGGCCATGGCCGCGGCGGCGCCCTCGCCCAGGATCGCGGCCGGGCACCGCCTCAGCACATCCGCCGCCATGACGCTTCCGTCGGCCGGCGGTAGCGCCACTCCTTCTCAACAAGCTCGACTTCGCACCCGCACTGCCTGAGTACCGCTCCACGGAAGTCGGTGACCAATAGGCGAAGGCAAGTTTGGCCGCCCGCGAGGCGCGCGAGCGAGGCGTAGTAACGAAGAACTACGGCGAGCGAGCGCAACGACGCGGGCGGCCAAAATCGCCGAGCAAATTGGTCACCCAATTCTGTGGGGCGGTACTGAGGGCTCGTGCCAGAACGCCGGACAAGCCCGCCGGACTGCCGGCCGTCAAGGCGATCAGCGACTCCGATCGAGTCACGAGGAGAAAGCTCTCGTCCCTCCTTTCAGGGCAGGCCCCCTCACCGCCGATGGCGGTCGAGTTTCTCGTTCGGCCACTCGAACGTCAGGTCGCTCGATTCGATCGAATCGGCGTTGACGTGGTGGGCGCCCGGATGGCGGAGAAATCGCAAAGCCTGGCACCTGTTTCCACGCGTGTACACTCGCCCTTCTCCGGCGCGCGACACCAAGCCTTCGGCGGCGTTCGATGCCGGGTTCCACATCGAGCTCCGCCATCCCGGTAGGGACACGGCGCTGCGGTGCCCACGAAGCGTGAAGCCCTGCTCGACCATGCCCAACGGCCGCGGCCGTTCGAACTTCGCCGAGCCTCGCTCCGACACGCGTCCGCCTCCGCCACCGGGTATCGGCGCCCGGCGACCCCGCGCTGCCGCATTCCCCCTCCTCCCGCCCGCACCCGGGCGTGGTCGCATCGTCACTCCACGGGCCCCACCTCCCTCCTCCCTCCATCTCGCCGCCCGCCCGAAAACGCGCCGCCACACGGCCGTGGTTTTCCCTTGACTCCCGCCCCGTCCGACCCCGACAATGCCGACGAGCATCCGTTCGATCCGCGCTCCCGGCCTGTTCGCCCTTTCGTCGTCGTCGCCCCCGTCGTCGCCCTCGCGAGCTTCATCGTGGTCGCGCGTGCCCGCGCCCCGGTCGCCTGCCGCGGTTCGCCGTCCGTCGGTCTTCGCCCCGCCCCTGCTGAGGAAACCATGCCCGACCCACGCGCCATGACCGCTTCCACAACCGATTCGACCGTCTCCGCGGAGGCGATCGCGCGCTACGTTCGGCCCGAATTCCGTCAGCGCATCGCCCTCCCCCAGGGCACCCCCGGCAGCCTCACCAAGGTCGAGGAAGTCCACGTCGTCGGCCACCTCACCGACCTCCTCAACGTGGCCTTCATGTACATCCCCTCCATGGCCGTCGGCGACGCCCTCGCACGCCCAGGCATCCCGCCCGTCGCGGGCCGCTTCCTCCACGCCACCACCTTCTACGCCGACATCTCCGGCTTCACGCCGCTCACCGCGAAGCTCTCCGCCGCCGGCAAGGCCGGGGCCGAGGAAGTCACCCTCCTCATGAACGCCTTCTTCGGCGAAATGGTCGACATCCTCCACCACCACGGCGGCTGCCTGCTCAAGTTCGGCGGCGACTCCCTCCTCGCGCTCTTCCCTCACGAAGAGACCCCGATCCCAAGCGGCGTCCCCTACGACCCCCGCGCGACCTGGTCCGTGCCCCGACCCGACGCCCTCCGCGCGGCCGCGTGCGCCCTCGCGATGAGCGAGGCCATGGCGAAGTTCCGCACGGTCAAGACCTCCTGCGGTCCCGCACAGCTCGAAATGTCGGTCGGTATCGCCGCCGGCCCCGTCTTCGCCGCCTCCGTCGGCATCCCCGGCGAGCGGATGGAGTACATCGTCATCGGCGAACCCGTCTACCAGTCCGCCCTCGCCGAGTCCTACGCCGCCAGCAGCGAGGTCGTCCTCACCGCGTACGCCGCGTCCCTCCTCGGCCCCGCCGCCGAGACGACGCCGGCTGAGGCCGGCCACTTCCGCGTCGATCGCTGCCGCGTCCCGCCCCCCGCGCCCCCCCATGTCGCCGAGGCGACCGCCGGCCTTTCCGCCTTCAAGCTCGAGCAGCGCGTCCGCGAGCTCGTCCGCCGCATCGAGGTCCTCCGCCCCTACCTCCCCGCACCCCTCTTCGGCAAGCTCGAGGCCAATCCCGAGAACGTCCAGCTCGAAGGCGAGAACCGCTTCGTCACCGTCGTCTTCACGCACCTCGCCGGCGTCGGCCCCCTCCTCCAGACCTGGGGCCCGCCCCGTGCCAACGACCTCACCGCGCTGCTCGGCGACTACTTCCTCCTCGTCCACAACACCGTCTCGAAATACCGCGGCTTCCTCGCGCGCATCGACTCCTTCACGAAAGGGGACAAGCTCCTCATCCTCTTCGGCACGCCCGTCGCCCAGGAAAACGACGAGGAGTCGGCCCTGCTCTGCTCCCTCGAGATCAACGAGGAGCTGATCTCGCTCAACGCGCGCCGCAGGACCGCACTCCTCCACCGGACCGGCGTCAACTCCGGCATGGCCTTCTGCGGCAACGCCGGCTCCCTCCTCCGCAAGGAATACACCGTCATGGGAGACGACGTGAACGTCGCTGCCCGCATGATGGGGAGGGCGCCCGACCACCAGGTCCTCGTCGGCGCGCCCACGTTCGCGCGCACCCAGCGCCGGTTCCGGTTCTCCGCGCCGGAGGACGTGAAATTCAAGGGGAAGGACGCCCCGATCAAGGTGTATACCCTGCTGGACGCGCGCACCGACAGCACCGGCGCCTTTCAGGTCGGCGCGCCGGAGGATGGGAGCGGCGGTACGACCAAGACCTACGGCCGCGAGCCCGAGCTGGAGGCGCTCGACGCCGCGATCGCGCGGCTCTCCGAAGGGCGCGGCCAGCTCCTCGTGCTCTCGGGCGAAGCCGGGATCGGGAAATCGCACCTCGTCCGCGAGCTGGTCCGGCGCGCGCTGAAGCGCGGCGCGCGCGTCTTCGGCGGCCAGGCCCAGGCGCACGGGCAGCGGACCGCCTACCTCCCCTGGCTCTCCGTGCTGAAGAGCTTTTTCGGCTTCGCAGCGGACGAGGAGTCGACCCTGCGCGCGGCCAAGATCCGGCAACGCATCGCCGAGTTGGAGCCCGGCCTCGCCGAATGGGCCCCGCTCGTCGCCGGCATCCTGCAGGTCAAGATGGAGGAGGGCCCCGGCCTCCGCACGCTCGACCCGAAGCTCCGGAAGGAACGGCTCTTCGACACCATCCTCGCCCTGCTCCGGAAGGCCGGCCGGAAAACGCCGATCCTGCTCGCGTTCGAGGACGCCTCCTGGCTCGACGACCTGTCGCTGGAGCTCGTCAAACTCGTCGCGCAGAACGTCGAGGACGCCCCGGTGCTCGTCGCGGTTTCCTGCCGGCACGAACGCGACCTCCCCTCTCTCAACGACATCCCCGGCGAGCTGCGCCTGCGCCTCGGCCCGCTGCCCGAGGAGGCCGCGCTCACGCTCAGCCGCGAGCTGAACGGCGGCGCGGAGCTGCCCGCCGCCTGGAACAAACCGCTGCTCTCGCGCAGCAACGGAAACCCGCTCTTTCTGCGCGAAATCCTGCTCGCGCTGAAGCAGCCCGGCGCGCCGACCGGCGTCTCCCGCGTCCCCGACTCGCTCACCGGTCTGCTCCTCGCTCGCGTCGACCGGCTCGCCGAGACCGACCGCACCGTCCTCCGCGCCGCCTCCGTCCTCGGCCCGCGTTTCAAGTTCTCCAGCCTCTCCTCGCTCACGCCCCTCCCCGCCGGCCGGGACGCGCTCGCCGAGCGGATGGAGTCGCTCTGCAAGCACGACATGCTCGAGCGCGAGGCCCCGGGCGTGGACCCGCTCTACCTTTTTCGACAGGCCATGGTTCAGCAGGTCGTGTACGACACCCTCCCGCGCTCCACGCGGATCGTGATGCATCGCCGGGTCGCGACGCACTTCGAAAAGGCCGAGGCCGACAAGCTCGACCGCTACTACGAACTGCTGTGCTACCACTTCGAGCAGGGGGAGGAGCCGCTCAAGCTGCGCGAGTACCTGATCAAGGCCGGCGACAAGGCCCTCGGCGCCTACGCAAACTCGCAGGCGATCGAGTGCTTCGCGCGCGCGTCGGCCCTCTTCGCCGTCGCCGAGCCCGTGCAGCTCGAGCCGACGGAGGTCGCGCAAATCTTTTCCGTGTTCCAGAGCTGGGCGGAAGTCCTGCGCATCGTCGGCCAGTACCCGCAGGGCGTGAGCGTCCTCTCGCGCGCCCTCGCCGTCGCCGAGGGACGGCAGGACAAGGTCGCCGCGCGCGAACTCTTGCTGCGGCTGGGCGAGCTGAACTTCCTCCGCGGCGACTACCCCGCCTCGCTCAAGAACGCCGAGGAGACGCTGCGCCGCGCGGACGGCGATCCCGAAACCCTGGCGCGCGCGTTCAACGCCTGCGGCCACATCTACCGCGCCGTCGGGGACCACGAGAACGCGCGCAAATACGTCCGCAAGTCCTACGAGCTTCTGAAGCGCGTGGGCCCCAAGGCGAAAAAAAAGGATCTTGCGCGGACGTATCAGGGGCTGGCCTCCGTGTACCTGGACGAAGGGCTCTCGGACATCGCCGTCAAGTGCCTGGACCGGGCGCTCGACGCCACGCGCGAGCTGGGGGACCGCGCGGAGCTGTCGCGCATCCTCCTCGCGCTCGGGCGGGCGCACTTGCGGCGTTCGGACTACGAGGCGGCGCTCAAGGCCTTCCAGGAGTCGCTCGACATCGCGACGGGCATCGGCTACCGCGAGGGGATCGCCGCGAACCTCGACAAGATGGGCCAGGCGTCGCTCCTCGTCGGACAGACCGTCACGGCCATCACGTACTTCAAGATGGCCCTGGAGAACTTGAAGAAGACGGGAAGCCAGGCGGGGACGGGCGAGGTGTTGAACAGCATGGCCGAGGCCTTGACCTGGACCGGCGAGTACCCGGAGGCGCTCAAGTCGTGCGACGAGAGCCTGCGCATCGCCCGGCAGATCGGCGACGCGGGGCTGGTCGCGAGGAACCTCGTCCGGATCGGCGTCATCCACTCGCTGCAGGCGGACTACACGACGGCGCAGAAGAACCTCACCGAGGCCGTGGGCATCGTCCGCAAGACCGGGGACAAGTACCAGCTCGCCGCAACCCTCCGCATGCTCGGCGAGCTGTATCGTGAGATGGCCGAATACAAGCTGGCGTTGCAGTTCGCGACCGAGGCGCTGGCCTTGTACCGGGAAATCGGCGAGAAGGACGGCATCGCTTCGACGCTGAACGACCAAGCGCTTCTGATGCTCGCGCTCGCCCGGCACGACGACGGCGAGCGCTTGCTCAAGGACGCGCTGGCCATGGCGGACCAGCTCAACGCGAGGAGCCTGCACGGGCGGCTCCTCGACAGCTCGGGGCGGTTGAACTTTCTGCGCAACCGGTATCTCGAGTCGGAAGTGGATTTCCGGCAAGCCCTGGACCTGCGCCGGAAGGCGAAGGACAAGGCGGGGACCGCGGACTCGCTGCTGAACCTGGGCGAGCTGCTGGCTGCGCGCGGCGATTATCCGGGCGCGCTGGAGGCGAACCGCGAGGGGCAGCAGCTTTACAACGAGCTGTCGCACCGGCGTGGGCAGCGGACCGCCGTCATGCGGACCGGGTGGATCCACATCCTACGGGGCGAGTACACGGAGGCGATGGGCAATCTGGAGAAGGCCATCGCCGCCGCGCGCGACATCCGGGACGAAGTGGGGCTGGCGGAGGCGATGAACCTGCGCGGGCAGCTCTTCCGACTCATGGGTCAGTACGGAGAGGCCGGGAGCTGCCACTCGAAGTGCCTGGAGATCGCGCGTCGGATCGGGAGCCCGCGGCTGGAGATCGCGGCCCTGGACCACCAGGGCGCGGTCGCGGCGGCCCTCGGCGATTTCCCGGGCGCGCTGAAGCTGCACCAGGAGGCGCTCGACCTGGCTGCGGACGTGGGCGACCGGAAGGAGGGCGCGCGGATCCTGGTGAACATGAGTCGCGTACACACGAGCCTCTCGAACTACGACCAGGCGGGTCCGCTGCTCTCGCAGGCCCTTGGCTGCGCGGAGGAGATCCAGGACGAGCCGGCGGCCGTGCGCGCGCTGCTCTTCCTGGGCGACGTGGCGCTCTTGTGCGGTCGGCCGGCGGAGGCCGTAGCGCAGCTCGGCCGGGCCGAGGAGCGCGCGAAGGCGCTTGGCGACCGCGACACGGAGATCGCGGTGGACATCGGCTTGGCGCAGGCGCGGATGAAGATGGGGGAGATGGCGCTCGCGGCGGAGCTTTTGACGAAGGCGCGCGCGTCGGCCACGGAGATCGTGAGCCGGACGCGGACGTTGGAAGCGACGCGGTTGCTGGGCGTGCGGCAGCGGCTCTGCGGCGAATACGGCCGGTCGCGCGAGTCGGTGGACGCGGCCCTCGCGGGCGCGGCGGAGCTGGGGGAGCGCGGGCTGGAGATCGAGGCACGCGCGGACCTGGCGGAGTTGGCGATCGAGTTGGGCGCGCTGGCGCTTGCGCGGGAAAGCCTGGAGCGTGCGGAGCGGCTGGGTCGGGCGGCGAAGGCCATCGGCTACTTGCATCGCGTCACGGTGCTGAAGGGCTGGTCGATGCTGCTGGAGCCGGAGCCGAACTTGCCTGCCGCAAGCCGCGTGATCGAGGCCGCGCTGAACGTCGCGGCAACCGTGGGCACCGCCGAATGGGTCATTCGGGGTCGAGAGGCCCTCGCGCACGCGCGGGCCCTGGAGGGGGACGTGGGCACGGCGCTCGACCTGGTGGAGCAGGCGCTCGGGCAGGCGACCGACCGTGGGCTGCGCGCGCTGTTGCCGAGCCTGCTCGGGACCGCGGGGCACGTGTACGCCGTGGCGGGCCAGTACGCGGAGTCGGAGGCGCAGTACCGTCGTGGGCTGGAGGAGGCCGGCCGGATGGGCGCGACCTCGATGCTCTGGCCTTTACGGGCGGGTCTGGGCGACTGCCTGCACGCCGCCGGCAAGGAAGACGCGGCGCTCGCGGAGTACCGTCACGCCGCGATGGTCATCCGGGAGCTGGCGGGCACGCTCCCGCGGGCCGCGGACCGGGCGATCTACCTGCGGTCGGGGGCGGTGGCGGGGGTGCTGGAGCTGGCGAAAGGGTAGGGGTGGGGAGGAGGAGGGGGAATACAGGGATGCAGGGCAATTGAGTTGCGAGGCCGAATGGTCGCGAAGACCAAGGAGACTCCGACGATGGACGCGATTCGCCAGACCGTGACAGTGAAGGCGAGAGGGGTGATCGAAATCCGCGCGCCGGAACTCGTACCCGGCACGCTCGCCGAGGTGATCGTCCTGCTGCCACCGGAGAACGATGCCACGCGGGCGGAACGAGTTCGCGCACTGGTAGCGTTGATGAAGGAGACGCAGGGCCTGCCACAGGCACAGGCGATCAGCGAGGACGAAATCGCCGCTGAGGTCAGCGCCTATCGGGCATCCCGGCGATGAAGGTGCTCATCGACACGAACGTCCTGGTGTCGGCGGCCCTGAAGGACCGTGAGCCGGAGGCGGTGATCGTCTGGCTGGCGGCGCAGCCGGATTGACAGTGGGTCGTCTCTCCCGCACATGGTGGCTGGCCCGAATTCCCAACGGAGGCAATCAGGTCGAACGGATCGCCTCGAACGCAACCTTGTACGCGAACACCAACATTTTTCGGGATTCGGTCACCTTGGCGCAACTAAGGCGCGCGAGCGTGGATGCCGCCAGCGTCTCGGGGACCGAGTGTTCGTGCAGCGTAGCGGCTGCGGCAGCGACGATATCGTCCACCCCAAGAGTCGCGGCGAACGTGCGGAACTCTTCCTCCAGGCCCTTAATCGCTGCTTTCCGTGCTCGGCTCGCTTGCCCCGAGTAGTGGATGACCCTGGCGAGCGGGCGTGAGAGGCCGAGCGCGCGCAGGTTGGTTTCGACAGCTCTGCCGATCGCGATGACACGCGCGCCCGGCTTGGCGATCAATTCGATCTCCTGCACCAGGAGTTCGTACCAGCGGGCATATCGGGCACCACGTTTGGTGTTTGCCCGTTCGACCAGCATCGCGCCCTTGGATACGTCGGTCACATGGTAGGTCTGACCACCTTCGCACAGGTACCGTCGTGCGCAGAGGTGCAGGATGAAATCCTCCGGGGACCACATGAAATTGCGGAACCCGGCAGCGACTTGCGCCTTGGCCTCGTCCGCCGACCTGGCCCACCGGCCGAGCGACGGCTCCATCCCAACAAGCATGTAGTCCACGGGGGCATGGGGCGTGAAGTTGGGCAGGTAGATGTCGCCGTCCTGGCCAGCCAGCTTGCGGAACCGTTGCTCCACCTCTCGGAAGCTCTCCACGAACCCCACACCGGCATCCTCGCACGCAAGGGCCTGGAGATTCGGGAACACAGTATTCAATTCTCCCGACGAGGGACGCGACGGCTTTGAAGCACGACGGCGACGTTCGTACGCTCGCAAGCCTACCGCGGATAGCCGCAACCAAATTCGGGCGAGGGTGCCACGCTTGTGGCACCCCTCACCCCGACCCTCTCCCCTACCAGGGGAGAGGATGGCTATTGCCCTGCAACATTTGCGCTCGCCGCGCAAATGTTGCAGGGCAACAGCATAGGATTTCCTCGACGCGTGGGCCGACCCTGCGCGGGTTCGCGCTACCCGCCGAACAAGGACTTGAACCACGCCACGAAAGCAAGCGCTTCCGGGCTACTGCTCCCCAGGACGTGAGCCGTTATGGCCGTACCGAAAGGCATGCCCGGCGTCTCCTGCCAGGCGAGCCAGGCATGAAGCTCCCCCTTCCGACGATCCCCCAGCTTGAGCGGGGCCCCCAGTCCGATCGCCCGTTCGGTTGCCTGGACGGAGTGCTCCCACCATGCGTTTCCTGCCGGCACAAGACGCTGGAGGAAATGCTCCAGCGTTCCGGCCCCCTGGTTGTCCGGCATCACCCAGAGGCCGAGCTTGCTGCCCGCTCGGTATCCGTCCATGATGGTCCCTGAGCTGTCCGGTTGGCCGGGCGGAGCCAAGCCGATTTTCCGGAGGCGGGACGCCAGTTTCTCCCATGTGGCATGGAGGTCCAGGTCCGCATCGAGAACCGCGCCAAGGCGGTCGTAGGTCTTCGATGCGACCGGCAACGCTTCGAGCAACTCGCTGATGCCTCCGGTGCTTTCGACGTAGGGAAGCGTCTGGCTCATGTCCTCCCAGTTGAGGCCATGGCGACGGAGCAGATGGAGCACGGAGTGTTGGCCGTCGGGACCCTCAACCAGCAGGCGATGCGGACTCTTCGAGCCGGGGCCACGCATCACCGGATCTCCATCTCGTGGCGAGCGGCTACCAGGATCTCCTCCGCGCTATAGGGCGTGGTTGCTTCCCGCGCCTGCTCGATCCGGTGGACCACAATGGCGTCTTTGTGGCTTGCATCCCCTTCGTAGAGCTGCGCCAGGGCTTGGAGGCAATCGTAGCTGTGCGTGGTTGCGAATACCTGGACCTGCAAGCGCCTCGCCGACTCGACGAGCATCCGCCACATCTTCAACATCACGCTGTGGTGGAGTCCTGTGTCGATGTCGTCGACGAGAAGCGTCCCCCCGCCGCAGCCGGAAACGCTCACCGCCAGCATCAGCAGTCTGCGCATGCCCTCCCCCAGACTTCCCAAAGGCACCGGCGTATCCGAGCCCCGCAGCCTGGCGACCAGTGACCACCAACTCAGGGCGCCCATGCCCACCATCGGGGCTACGCGTTCGATCCGTTCGTCGATCAACCGCAGGGCGTCAGCGACCCTCGCTTCCTCGGGTGTGAGCACGATCCGGTCCCAGAGCGAACCGATCGACTCGGGCTCGGGATCCGTTGCGGCAAGAAATCTGACCGGAGCCATGCCTTCCATCTTGCTGCGAGGCCCCCATCGCTCTGAGGGCAAGGGCAGGCGACCGTCCTCTGACACCGCGTAGTGTCCGCCGCCTCCAAGATCCCCGATGACCGCTAGAAACCGAGGAAACCCCTGCTCCCAGTGCATGGACTGCCGGGCCGCTTCCGGCACGGTCTCCTTAGAGGCGTGGATTTCGCACCGAACGAGCCTGTCCTCCGGGGCACTTCCTGCGATTTGGAAACAGGAGCCGGTCTCGAGCTGGTGGCCAGGGAAGATGTGTCGGATGACGATTTGTCCCCCGAGGGGAAACCCTGTGGAGCCGGCACGCGATTCACCGCGACGGCCGGCAACCCGCCCGAGCGTCCATGGGACGCCCGGTGAAAGCAATATCTCCAGAGCCTCCAGCACGGAGGTCTTCCCAGTACCGTTGGCGCCGACCAGCAGGTTCACCCTCCCAAGATTGGCAAGGTGAAGGGAGCGAAAGCCACGGTATTGGGTCAAGCGCAGGCCCTGCAGCATCGATCGTCCTTCGACAAACTGGCCGGTGCCGTCACCCCCTTGAGCATGCCCGCGGTTCGCTCGATGGGGGATTCGCGCGACCCGACGGCACAGAATTGTATCCGGTGGAAGCGGGAGCGGCAAGTCTTCGAGCTCGTGAAGACCAGCCGGAGCGCTCACTTCCGGGGATTCCTGCCGTTTCCTGGACGCGCCGCATCGGTCCCGGTTCCCCATGTCGGAGAAGGAAACTTTCGCCGCACCCATCGCCGTCGAGGACTACGGCAACGCGTGCAAGTACGTGCGCAGGTCCTACGAGCTTTTGAAACGCGTCGGCCCGAAGGCAAAAACAAAGGACCTTGCGCGGAATAAATAGGGACAGTTACTCTTTTCCTGCCCCGTTCGGGTCGCACATTTTCAGTCCAGGTGCAGAGCGCACTCCTCGGCAGCCGCGTGCCCTGGGGCGGTGGATCCGGAGCACGAACAGGCCATCTACTTGCGGGGCGGGCGCCGGATCGGCAGGACGACCCCAGTCTCAGGGACGCGTCAGGACGTGCGCCTGGATGAGGACCAGGCACGCTCGAAAGTCGCCCGCGACCTCTCCCTTCGCCGGATCCGCCTCCGTCAGGGCGGTGTAGCCCTGGGACGGGTACAGTTTGCCGAGATCGCCCAAAAGGACCCAGCCCTCGTCTGGGACCGTGACGGAGGCGCCGCCCGCTACCCATCCCCGTAGGTAGCGGGGAACCGGAACCAATTCCAGCGCATCGTTCCCCTCTGAATGAGCAGCCCCTCCCGCACACGTTGCCGCGGGAAGCCTCGCTTGCTTCCTCCACTGCCGGTAATCCGTCGAAATCTCGAGCGAGACGTATTTTCGATCGACCGAGAGGGCCGGCACGATCCGGATTTCGACTTCATCTCGGGGAGGGGCGAGGACCGGCCTGCGGATCGCATGGGACCCCAGGTCGAGATCTCTCCATTCCGAGTGTGGGCGCATCATCCGGGGGGCCGGCCCGAAGGCCGTGGCGGGTTGACGGTCCGCGACCAGCTCACGGGGCAGCATGAATTCCCGCGAGCGCTCGTCTCTTCGGAGCGCACGTAGCAGCCGTGTCGCCTGTCCATCGTCCATGAGGAGCGATGCGCCCTTGCGCGAACTCGCACCCCTCACAAGGAACTCCCCGAACTCCCGCCACTGGGTCGAGATGCTTTCCGCACATCCGCGGGATGGGAAAAGCAAGCGCAGCTCAATCACGATCTGCGCATCCGCTTCCCCCTGCGCCGTCCACCCGACGTCGCTTGAAACGTCTGCGTAGGCTGCCTCGAAGAACTGGGCGCTCGGCAATGCACTCGGCCTGGTCCGCACGCTTTCATTTGCGCCGAGCGCGGCGAGCACCAGAATGCCCGCGAGGCTGCAGGAACCACGTGCGATGGGGATCATTTCGGCTCTTCCTGGTGTAAACGCACAGCCGCCCAAGAAAATCAACACAGAACCCCGGCGCACAACTCTTGGCACCCGGTCGGGGGATGGCTCGACTCCGGAGAGTCCGCACGATTCCCGCCCTACGGCCCCAGGACGCCGAGCAACGCGGCCTCGAACCGGTCGGCGAGCTTCCGCCACCCACGCCCCGTAGCGTGCAGCTCGTTCGCCCAGTCCTTCTTGTAGTTCCGAGCGTCGTTCAAAAGGACGCCGCGCAGGTCCAGATAGTGCACGCCGTCGCCCGCTCGCTTCGCGGCCACCTCCCCCACGGTCCGGTTCAAACGGTCGATCAGGTACCGGATGACGCTTCGACGAACCTTCAGGTCGCGAATCCCCCTGTTCGTGAAGGCGGGCTCCAGCCAGGGCCCAATGAAGTGGAAACCAAGGGGAAGGTTCACAACGCCGCGTCCGTCCGGAATGCCGTAATCGTAGCCGTGCAGGAAAATCGCGATCTTTGGCGACGTCTTCCGCGCCTCATCGATCATGTGATGAAACAGCTCCGTGAACCGCTTGCCGAGAATCTGCTCCGCCATGTCCTTCCGGACAGGCAGCGACGGATCCGGCGCCACCGACAGCGGATACAGATATTGCTCCAGCTCCGGCCCGGCGATATCGTTGCCGCCCCCGGAGAAGAGGAGGAAGCGGGCGTCGTGCAACCGGATCGCGCGAAGGGTCTCCTTGAGCTGCGCACCCGTCCCGCCCGGTCCATACACCATGTTTTCCAGCGTGTCCCCCGCCTGGGCCACGCTGAAGACGTGCAGGTCGTTGTGCTTGTTCAGCTCCCCCAAAAGGTCGTCGTGCCCCAGGTCCCAGTCCAGGTACGCGGGCAAGTAATCAAACCAGGAGTCCCCTTCGGCAACGCCCACGAACCGCTTCGGCTGAAGGCGGAGCAGCTCACCGAAGGCATCAAGATCCCTGAAGGCCGAGCGATAGGCGCCGGCACTTGCCGGCAGCCGCGTGAAGGTCACGTTCTCGCGGCGAAGCGATGAGACGTGGAGGTTGGTGAGACGGTCCGGCAGGTAGGGGAGCAGCCGGTGTGCGGTCGATGTTCGACTGGACATCGCAGTCTTCCCTCCATAAGCCCGGGCGAAAATAGGCGCAGGCCCGCTCGATGGACTCCGCACTTCGTCCGACAAGATACGCCGCGAGGCCGCGGTAGTCAAGGCGGGCCTTCCTGCCCCCCCAGGCACCTGTGCGACTTCGGCCCCCACGCAGGGGGCGTCGCCTCTCCCCAGCCCGCTCGCGTCCCGCTCCCCCCTCACCTCGCGGCAGGACCGGCGGCCGCCATCCGGCGGGCGAGCCACTCGACCAGCACGACAAAAAAAGACTCGCGTACCTGCCGTTCAAGCGCGGGGGAGTGTCCGCAGCGCTCCCACTCGCAATACTCGAGCTGCGGCAGGTAGGGCTGGAGGCTTGCCCGTGGAGTATCCGGCCCAGCACAGCCGACTGCGGCTGATCGCAGGCATGAGGCACTCGGCGAACATAATAGTACGTGTCCCGATTTTATGAGGCTGCCAATCATCAACGTATCGTCGTGGCGCAAGGCGTACACGCTTCGTCGGAGATCCAGGTGCTGCCGGGGATGATCGAACACACCGAACGGGTGGCGGATGGATCGAGTCCGCCGTCGCGTCCATTTTCGCTTCGAATGCCCCCGCAGAGGCGCGGCCTGACGTTGCATGTTCACCCCCCGGATCGACCTTCAAGGCCCACGAGCCCGCCGGCCGGGCGGGAGCAAGTCCACATCCCCACACCGTGGGCCGAGCGACCGGAAAACCGAGCAAGCACTTGAACAGCTCTGTGCAGAGAATTGCACAAAATCGTCGTGCCTGGTAGCACCCCTCGCGCTGCATCCAGGCGGAAGTCCGCCAACATCAACGCTGTTAACTCATTAGAATGCGGAAACCGATAAGCGCAAGAAGCGGGCCCGAGGTTGCACCAAAGTATCGGCTGGCGGCAGGATTCGCGGCGCGGGCAGCGCGGATCGCCCGGCTCGCTCCCGAACCAGCGGCTCGCCAAACGGACTATCCTTCTCGGGGGGAATCGACCATGGCTAATCCTAACGATCTGTGGATCGCCCAAGCCGTAATGGCACAGACCCGAATTCCGGCCGAGCGATTGGCCGAAGCTCTGCGTGTCCAGGCGGAGCGCGAGGGGCCGACGGGACTTCCCCCGCTGCTCGACCTCCTGGAGGAAATGAACCTTGTCCAGCCCAACCTCCGCGCGACCATCGTGAAGAGGGCCACGGAGTCGCGCCTCGATGCCGAGGAAGAAGGGATGGCGACGAGGCTGCTCGAGCTCGAGCTGGTTTCGGATCGCTCGCTTCGGGCCGCCCGAAGGACGTGGCGCAGCCAGCCGGAGAGCTTTCGGGAGACGCGTACGCTGGTCCAGTATCTGGTCGAGCAGGGCGTGATCGCCGCCGCGGCCGGGCTGGCGCAGCTCGTCACCGAAGTCCGAAACGCGCTGCTCTCGGACCTGCGCTTTCGGATTCAGAAGGGCGGAGGGCCCGCGACCGGCGCTCCGACGGCCACCCAGGCCTCGACCCCGCAGGTGTCGACCGCGGCGGCGTCCACCGGCGCGCCGGCGGACGGCGGAGGGAGTGCGCCCGCGAAGCCGCCGGATCCCAACGACCTCTTTTTGAACGCTGCCCTTGAACGTTCGGTGATGTCGGGGGGCGAGTTCGCTTTCGTCAACAAGATGGCCGCCGCGGTCGCGGCCCTCGGAAAAACACCCGACATCGTCTGGATCGCGCTCGCGACCGGCTCGATCACGCACAAGGACGCGCGGGCGCTACTGGCGAGCCTGGGTCTCACGCGAAACTTGCCCGTGCCCCGCCGTCCCATCTCGCGGGTGCGACGTTCGGCGGAGGAGGACCTGGGCGCGGCCCGGCTCGCGGCCGAACACCACCTCGTCGAAACCGACCTCGTGGACAAGGCGATCTTCGAGTGCACGGGACAGGAGTCGAGGGGGAGCACGACGCCGGTCGTGGATCTCCTGGTCTGCGCGGCCGCGCTGCGTCCGGACGTCCGCGACATGCTGCTCCGACTGGCCAACCGGCAGGCCGGCGGCCCGGCCCCCACGCGGGCCCGGGTCCGGCGAAAAGACTTCCGGTTCGTGACCGAGGCGATCGTGCGCTACAAAGTTTCGCCGTGGATCTGCCAGGAGCTGCTTTCCCTGCAATGCCAGTGGATCGAGCAGAACGGCAGGTACGTGAGCATCGCCGAGCTTTTTGTCGCGCGCGGCCACCTCTCGGAACCGCAAGCCGCGACGATCGGAGAGCGTCTGGGCCAACGCCGCGCGATCGACAGTTCGCTGGCCCTGGACACCCCCACGCCGTCGCTCGGCGGTTGCATGGCCTGAGGCGGGTGTCGCCGGCAGAACGGAACCGCGACCGTCAGGGAGCGGTCTGGGCGCGTCCTTCGTCCCCCTGGCTTTCGGCAGGTCTCAAGTCGATGCGGTTCCCGGGCGGACGGGCGGACGCCAAAGCGGAGGCAGGGGCACGGCGGTGCCGTGCCCCAGCGGGACCAGCCCACCCCGGAGGGTGACCTCGTTACGAACCCTTGGAAACCTCCGGCATTCCCCGGGCGCGACGTCCCCCGCCCGGCCCTTGCCCGCCGCTGGACCACGCCCCGCCGGAAAGCCGCCCCCGGTCCCCGGCTCCGCGTTCTCCGCGCCCGCCGCACCCGCCGCGCCTCCCGGCGCAACGCCCCGAATTCCCTTGCAATGCCTCGTCCGCACCCTATAATGACCCCGCCATCTTCTCGCGTCCCTTCGACGAAACGCCGGCAGAGGTCATGTCGTGATCCGCATCCGCAAGATCAAGACGATCGCCGAGTTCCACGCCTGCGAGGACATCCAAAAGGCGGTTTGGAATTTCGAGGACCGGGAGATCATCCCGGTCAACGAACTGATCACGATCCAGCGGATCGGCGGCGCCGTCCTGGGCGCCTTCGAACCCGCGGGCAAGGGCGCCGGGGATCGCCTGATCGGCTTCTGCTTCGGCATGCCCGGCAGGCTCGACGGCAAGACCTTCCTCTCCTCCCGTATGCTCGCCGTCCTCCCCGCCTATCGCGGCATGGACGTCGGCTTCCGTCTCAAGAAGGCCCAGCGCGAATTCGCGCTCGACCACGGGTACGACCTCGTCACCTGGACCTTCGATCCCCTGCAGAGCGTCAACGCCCATTTCAACATCGAAAAGCTCGGCGCGGTCACCCACGATTACCTCGTGAACGTGTACGGCCACAGCACCAGCATCCTCAACCGGGGACTCGACACCGACCGGTTTCTCGCCTACTGGCACGTCAAGACGGCGCGCGTCGAGGACCATCTCCGCTCGAAAAGCGAAACGCCGGCCCTCGACAGCCTCTTCGGCGGCAGCGGCGTCGGCCACCCGGAGGACGTCGCACAGGTCAACGAGACGTTCCTGGACGACCTCGGCATCCTCGTCTCCGGCCCCGCCAAGCTCAAGTTCGCGACCCGCTGGCTCCTCGTCGAGATTCCGCCCTCCATCCAGGTCATCCAGACCGCGCACCTGCCCGTGGCCCAGCAGTGGCGCTACAAGACCCGCGAGATCTTCCTCGCCGCCTTCAAGAAGCGGTACACGGTCACCGGGTTCATCACCGGCAACGCCCCGGCACGCGGCGGTACGCTCAACGCCGAGGTCTCGCGCCGCCGCAGCTTCTATCTCCTCGAGCGCACGAAGTAGACGCACGGCCACTCCCCCCTGCCTTTCCCGCCCGGCCCCATCACCCGTCCTCTCCATGCCCCCGCTCCGCGGCTTTCAAATCTCTTGACAGTCGGAAGATGTTCGCTATCATACCCGCGCCCCGGGGAGAGGCCCGATGAAGATCTCCGCCGACGATGCCCGCCGCTGGGGCATGGTGTCCACGATCGGACCGCTGTTCGGCGTCTCGGTCGTCCTGGGCTGGCTGGCCGGAAGCTGGCTCGACCGGCGGTTCGGGACGGATCCCGCCTTCATGGTGACCGGCCTGCTGGTCGGCAGCGCGGCCGGTTTCATCGAGGTCTTCCGCATTCTGAAGAGGATTCAAAGGTAAGGTGACCGATCCCCGGCCCCTCGACCGCCGCTTTTTCCGCCGGGTCTACCGTGCCTCGTTCCTCCTTTTCTGCCTGGCGCTCCTGGTTTCGCTGGGCAAAATGTCCTGGCGGATCTCCGGCGGCCTCGCGCTCGGGTTCGGGCTGAGCCTCGGCACCTTCGCCTACTGGGAATGGGTCATCCGGGTAGGGTTTTCACCTGCCCCGGGGCAGAAAGCAAAGGGCCCGGTCCTGGCGAGTATCCTGCTCAAGCTGCCCGTGCTCGTCCTCGTGCTCTATTTCGCCGTGAGCCGAGCCTGGGTCGAGCCGGTGAGCTTGGCCATCGGCATCCTGCTCGTCCACTTGGTCGTCTTTCTCAAGGTCCTCGGTCGCCGCTTCGCCCCGGCGCCGGACAAGGACTGACGACCGCCCAAGCTGCGGACCGATCGGTCCTCCCGCGCCGACCGATCGGACCCGCGCGGACCGCGACCTCCGGCTACGGCCTCCCGCGAGACGCGGCGGGCCCGACGCGCAGCCCCCGACAGGCCTTGAACCCGGGGCGAGCGGCCCGCCGGTGGGGAGTCCGCGGCGCCCGGCATCGCACTTGCCTGGGGGACGCCCAGGCGACAGAGTGGTCCGGACCGGACGCAAGCCCTTTCCGGCGTTCGCTCCGGCGCCTCACTCGACCAGGAGGCCCACGTGTCTTCCGAACTGGAATTCCCGGGTTGGCTGCACAACGCCCAGGTCCTCCTCATCGACGTGCTCGGCGAGCACTTCGAGGGGACCGAGGCCGTATTCCACGCGGCCATCGTCGTGGGTCTCGTGATCTACGGAACCTATTTCACGACGAGGAACCTCCAGAAAGTCCCGACCGGCCTCCAGAACCTCGGGGAGCTGATCGTCGAGTCCCTCCGACGGTTCTGCACGACGATCATCGGCCCGCAGGGCCTCGACTTCCTCCCCCTCGTCGGCACCCTCTTCCTCTACATCTTCAGCTTGAATCTCCTCGGCCTTCTGCCGGGGTTCAAGTCCCCCACCTCGAACGTCAACATCACGTTCTCGCTCGCCTGCGTCACGTTCTTCTGCACCCACTACTATGGGTGGAAATACCAGGGCGTGGGGTATCTGAAGCACTTCCTCGGGGAGCCGCTCTGGCTGGCGCCGCTCATGCTCCCGATCCATCTCATCGGGGAGCTGGCGCGACCGGTCTCGCTGACCTTCCGACTCTTCGGCAACATCATGGGGGAAGACACCGCGATCGCGGTCTTCATCGGGCTTGGGATCGGCACGGGGCTCTACCTGCCGCTCCAGCTCCCGCTCATGGCGCTCGCGGTGTTCACGAGCCTGGTGCAGGCCGTGGTCTTCACGCTCCTGTCTTCGATCTACATCTCCGGCGCGACGACGGTGCACGAGCACCACGAGGCGCACGGGGAGGCACAGGGGCACGCCGCGCCGGGCGCGCCCGCCCGCGCTGCCGCGGGTCATTCTCCGGCGCACGCGTAACCAAGTCCCGGATGAGGAGAAAAAAAACATGGGGTATCTCGTCGCACTGGCCCTGTCCGTTGGGTTCGGCCTCTCCCTCGCCGCCGTGGCGGGCGCGTTCGGCCAGAGCCGCGCGATCGCCGCGGCGCTCGAAGGCATGGCCCGCCAGCCTGAGGCCGCCGGCCAGATCCAGACGGCCATGATCATCGGCCTCGCCTTCATCGAGTCCCTCGTCATCTACCTGCTCGTCATCGCGTTCGTGCTCAATGGCAAGCTCCCGGGCCTCGACAGCCTCGCGCAGCTTCTCGCCGCCAAGTAGGAACCCCTTCGGGAACCCGGCATGAACCCGATCGATGCGTTGGTCGCGCAGTATCCCCTGTGGATGCTGCACATCCTCTGCTTCCTCCTGGTCTATCACGTCCTCGGGAAGTGGTTCTTCGCCCCGGTGTCCACGCACCTGGACGCGCGGGAGCGGGAGTTCAAGACGTCGGCAGAGGACGTCGCGGCCCGCAAGGCCGCGTTGGAGAAGATGACCCGGGAGTACGCGGAGCGGTTGGCCGCGGCGGACCGGGAGGCCTTCCACCGCACGCAGGAGCTCGTGCGCGAGGGCCTGGGCCGCCGGACGGAAGTCGTCTCCGAGGCCCACGAGCGCATGGTGGAGCGGATCGGCCAGGCGCGCGCGGACATCTGGCGGCAGCGGGACGAGTCGCTGGCCGCGCTGGAGCCCGCCGTCGCGGAGCTGGCCGCGGACCTGGTGGCCCGCTTCGCCGATCCGGGCATGGCCCGGACGGCCCTGCTCGAACAGGCGAGGCAAGCGGCCGCCGAGCACGAGGACGAGCACGGCGACGCGGACGCCCAGGACGAGCACGACGACCACGATGCCGGTGCGGCGCAGGGCGGGGCCGCACCCGGGCCCGAGTCCGGCGGGCATGCCGATCCGCACAAGAAGAAACATAAGAAGAAAAAAAAGCGACACTGAGTACCGCTCCACGGAAGTCGGCGACCGATAGCCGAAGGCAAGTTCGGCCGCCCGCGAGGCGCGCGAGCGAGGCGTAGTCACGGAGCACTACGTCGAGCGAGCGCGATAAGCAGGCGGCCGAAATCGCCGGGGAAATGGGTCACCCAATTCCGTGGGGCGGTACTGAACCCGACCTCCGACCGGGGGAAAACGATGTTCCGAACCGTTGGCAGCCTCCTCTTCGCGGCCGTCGTGGTCGCCCTCGCGTTCGCGTGGCGAAGCCCGCGCGCCTGCGCCGAGCCGCCCGGGCACGAGACGGAGGGCGCGGCGGAAGAGACAGAAAAGGAGGAAGAGCCGGAGGTCGAGCACGAGGTGCCGCCGACCTTCGGGCAGGTCCTGGCCGTCCAGGCGCTGGGCTTCGCGATCCTCGCCTTAGTCCTTCTCAAGTACGCGGTGCCCCCCCTGCGGAGAGTCCTGTCGGAGCGCACGGAGCGGATCCGCAAGACCTACGAAGAGCTGGACGGCGCGCGGCGCGAGATCGAACGCTTGACCCAGGAGTACGAGACGCGCCTCGCCGGCATGGAGAAAGAGGCCGCGGAGCGCATCGCGAAGGCCCTTGAGGAGGGCACGCAGGGCCGGGACCGCCTCCTCGCGGAGGCCCTGGAGCACGCGGAGCACGTGCGGCGAAAAGCCGAGGCCGAGATCGAGCTGGAGAAGCAGCGTGCGCTGGAAGAAATCAGGACCGCCGTCGTCGAGCGGTCGTTTGCGACGGCGCAGCGCCTGGCCTCGCGCGTCGTCACCGACGAGGCGCAGGACCGTCTCGTCGAGGAGTACCTGAAGGAGCTGGAGAGGGTTCCCTTGAGCTGACGAGCGGCGCGCCCTGCGAGGGGCGCGTCGCCTGGCGGGCTGCCGCCCGCGTCCCCGAGGGCAGGTCGGGGAGGACGATGGACCCTCTCCGCGAACGTACATGGCGGAGCTGCGCGCGAGCGAAGAGAAGATCTCGACCTGCGTCTTCCTGACGCTCCTGACCCTGCCGACGGCGCCTTACCTCTGGGTCGGGATCGAGTCCGGCTACTCCTCGGCGCTGGAGCCGGTGGTCGTCGCCGGCTCCCTGGTCCTCGGACTGCTCTGGTTGGCGATCGTCCTCGTCTTCGCGATCCTGTGGGCCCACAGCCGGCTCGGGAACGATCGGCCGTACACGCGTGCGATCTACCGCGTGGACCTGGTCGTCAACCTCTGGTTCCTGCTGAAGTGCATTTTCCACTACTTGTCGAGACCGCTGTAGTCCATGATCGAACGGACGCTTTCGAAGCGCTATGCGCGCGCCCTGCTGGCGGCCTCGGTCCGGCAAGGCATCGTGGCCCGGATCGAGGAGGAAGTCCTCGACCTCGCGGACACGTACAAGAAGGACAAGCGGCTGCGGGAGTTCCTGGAGCACCCGCGCATCCCGGAGGCGACCCGCCTCGACGTGGTCCGGAAGCTGCTCGCCGTGCGGGCGCACCCGCTGCTCGCGCACTTTGTCGAGGTGCTCGTCGAGAAGCGGCGTACGAAGTTCCTGCCGGAGATCGCGGCCCAGTACGACGCGCTCGCGGACGAGTACGAAGGCGTGGTGCGCGTGACGGTCACGAGCCGCAGCCCGCTCGCGCGCGGGCAGCAGGACCGACTCGAGACGCAGCTCGGCCGGCGTCTCGGCAAGAAGATCGACCTGAGGCCCCAGGTGGACGCCTCGCTCCTGGGCGGGGTGCTCCTCCGCATCGGGGACCGGATCCTGGACGGGAGCGTCGCCGGCCGGCTGAAGGCCGCGCGCGAGGCCCTGCTGCTCCGGCACGATTGAGCCCAACCTACGGCCAACTGTGTTTGCCGCGAAGAGAGGACCGACATGCTGATCAAGCCCGAAGAGATCTCCAGCGTCATCCAGAAGGAGATCTCCCGGTACGAAACCGCGCTCAAGGTGGAAAGCGTCGGCACCGTGCTCCAGGTCGGAGACGGGATCGCGCGCGTGTACGGGCTCGAGCGGGCCATGGCGAGCGAGTTGATCGAGTTCCCGGGCGGGGTGTACGGCATGGCGCTGAACCTCGAAGAGGACAGCGTCGGCTGCGTCATCCTCGGGGAGGACCGCTTCCTCAAAGAAGGGGACACCGCGAAGTGCACCGGCCGCATCGTCGAGGTCCCCGTCGGAGACGCGCTCCTCGGCCGCGTCGTGAACGCCCTCGGCCAGCCGATCGACGGCAAAGGCCCGATCGCCTCGAAGAAGTACCGACCGGTCGAGCTCAAGGCCCTCGGCGTCGTGCAGCGGCAGCCCGTGAAGGAGCCGCTCCAGACCGGCACCAAGGCGATCGATTCCATGATCCCCATCGGCCGCGGCCAGCGCGAGCTGATCCTCGGCGACCGGCAGACCGGGAAGACCGCGATCGCCGTGGACGCCATGATCAACCAGAAGGAAGAGGAAGTCATCTGCATCTACGTGGCGATCGGCCAGAAGGCCTCGACCGTCGCGCAGGTGTACGACACCCTCGTGAAGACGGGCGCGATGCCCTACTCCATCATCGTGTCCGCGAGCGCCTCCGACCCCGCGCCGCTGCAATTCATCGCCCCGTTCGCCGGCTGCGCCATGGGCGAGGAATACCGCGACACCGGCCGGCACGCGCTCATCACCTATGACGACCTGTCGAAGCACGCGTGGGCCTACCGGCAGCTCTCGCTCCTCCTGCGGCGCCCGCCCGGCCGCGAGGCCTACCCGGGCGACATCTTCAACATCCACTCTCGGCTGCTGGAGCGCGCGAGCAAGCTCTCCGACAAGCTCGGCGCCGGGTCGCTCACGGCCTTGCCGATCATCGAGACCCAGATGGGCGACGTGTCGGCGTACATCCCGACGAACGTCATCTCGATCACGGACGGCCAGATCTACCTCGAGCCCGACCTCTTCAACGCCGGCGTCCGGCCCGCCATCAACGTGGGCATCTCGGTCTCCCGCGTCGGCGGCAACGCGCAGACGCAGGCCATGAAGAAGGTCGCCGGTCGCCTGCGCCTCGACCTCGCCCAGTACCGCGAGCTGGCCGCCTTCGCGCAGTTCGCGAGCGACCTCGACAAGGCCACGAAGGCCCAGCTCACCCGCGGCGAGCGGCTGGTCGAAATCCTGAAGCAGATGCAGTTCGAGCCCATGCCCGTCGAGCACCAGATCGCGATGCTTTGGGTGGGCACGAACGGCTACCTGGACGACGTGGCCATCGAGCGGGTGAAGGCCTTCGAGCTCGGCTTCCACCAGCACCTGCGCGAAAAGGCGCCGGGCATCGTCCAGGGCATGCGCGCCGCCAACAAGCTCTCCGGCAAGGAATTCGGCGCCGCGTGGGACAAGGTCGTCGCCGACCTCAAGCGCGCCACCGAGGAGTTCAAGGCCGCGTTCCTACGGAACCGCGACCGTTAGGGAGCGGCCTCGGCGCGTCCTGGCGCCTCCCCAGGTTCGATCCTGCCGTTGCGCAGGCGACCGCCCAGGCAGAGCCGATTCGCAAGTATTGCGGCTCAACGAGGCTTCCACGGCTTCGCAAGCTGTGAATTCCGGCGCAGTCCGTGAAAGCTGTGGCTTCCGTAGGGTTCGAGCCCAGCGTCATCGTCACGACAAAACAGCCTTCCGCAGGTCCATAGTTCAGGTACTCCGATGGCCGTCGCCAGCGTCAAGATCATCCGGCGAAAGATCCGGTCGGTCAACAACATCAAGAAGATCACGCGGGCCATGCAGATGGTCTCCGCGTCGAAGCTGAAGAAGGTCCAAGGCCGGCTGCTCGCCATCCGCCCCTATGCCAACAAGATCCGCGAGCTCCTCGTGGGCCTGGTGCAGCGGACCGGCGGCGCCGTCGCCGAGTCGCCGCTCTTCCGCCCGAGGGCCAAGGTCGCGAAGATCACGCTCGTCGTGCTCACTGCGGACAAGGGCCTCTGCGGCAGCTACAACACGAACCTCCTCCGGAGCGCGCACGGCTTCGTGAAGACACGCGCCCTCACGACGCGCTACTACACGATCGGCAAGAAGGCGAACGACGCGCTCCGCCGGGAGGGGGCCGAGATCCTCCAGCACGTCCACGGCCTGCCCACGGAGCCGAGCTTCGCCCAGATCCGGAAGATCACGCAGGAGCTGGTCAAGTCCTACGAGGCCGGCGAGACCGACGAGGTGCACATCGCCTATTCGCGCTTCGTGAACGCCGTCACTTTCCGCCCCGAGGTCTTCCAGTTCCTGCCCATCCAGCCGGAGAAGGCCGCCGCGGCCGGCGGCGCCGGTGCTGGGGCCGCGAAGCCCGCGCAGGCCCAGCAGGAAGTCGAGTACATCTTCGAGCCGGAGCCGAAGGAGATCCTCGGCCGGTTGATCCCCAAGTACATCGAGGTACTTTTTTTTCGTCTCCTCCTCGAGTCGCTTGCGAGCGAGCACTCGGCGCGCATGAACGCCATGCGCAACGCCACCGACAACGCCTCGGACCTGATCAGCAGCCTGACGCTCACCTACAACAAGGCGCGGCAGGCGGCGATCACCAAGGAACTCCTCGACATCGTCGGCGGCGCGGAGGCCTTGAAGGGCTAGCGGGGGATTGCTGATCGGCGATTGCGGATTGCTGATTTCCGCAGGAGCCGCGACGTGGATCGGTCGCCGTCCCCCGTCGTCAATCGTCAATCAGCAATCGTCAATCAGCAATCGGTCGTCCCCAAGGAGCAGCACGCATGTCTGAGAACAAGGGCAAGATCCTGCAGGTCATCGGACCCGTCGTCGACGTCGCCTTCGCCGGCGGGGCGCTGCCGGCGATCTACAACGCCCTCCGGGTCACGAACCCCCACACGAAAACCGTCCTGACGTGCGAAGTCGCGGGCCACCTGGGGAACGACACCGTCCGCTCGATCGCGCTCGACGCGACGGACGGCCTGGTGCGCGGCCTCGAAGTGACCGACACCGGCGCGCCGATCCAGATCCCGGTCGGCCGCCCGACCCTTGGGCGCCTCATGGACCTTCTCGGCCAGCCCATCGACGAGCAGGGCCCTGTCCAGGCCACCGAGCACTACCCGATCCACCGGCTGCCCCCGAAGCTCGAGGACCTCGAGACGACGCCCCGCATCTTCGAGACGGGCATCAAGGTCGTCGACCTGCTCGCGCCGTATCCCAAGGGCGGCAAGGTCGGCCTCTTCGGCGGCGCCGGCGTCGGCAAGACCGTCCTCGTGCAGGAGCTGATCCACAACGTCGCGACGAAGCATGGCGGCTTCTCCGTTTTCGCCGGCGTCGGCGAACGGACGCGCGAAGGAAACGACCTGTGGCTCGAAATGACGCACTCCGGCGTCATGAAGAACACGGTGCTCGTCTTCGGCCAGATGAACGAGCCCCCCGGCGCGCGCCTCCGCGTCGCCCTCTCCGGCGTGACCTTCGCCGAGTACTTCCGCGACCAGGAGGGCCAGGACGTCCTCCTCTTCATCGACAACATCTTCCGGTTCGTCCAGGCGGGCTCCGAAGTGTCGGCCCTCCTCGGGCGCATGCCGTCCGCGGTCGGCTATCAGCCCACTCTCGCGTCGGAAATGGCGGCGCTCCAGGAGCGGATCACCTCCACGAAGAAGGGCTCGATCACCTCCGTGCAGGCGATCTACGTCCCGGCCGACGACATCACCGACCCGGCGCCGGCCACGACCTTCTCGCACCTGGACTCCACCACCGTGCTCGAACGGCGGCTGACCGAGCTGGGCATCTACCCGGCCGTCGACCCGCTCCGCTCGACCTCCCGCCTCCTCGAAGAGCGGATCGTCGGCAAGGAGCACTACGCCGTCGCGCGCGACGTGCAGCGCATTCTGCAGCGGTACCAGGACCTCCAGGAC
>JACPWG010000011.1 GCA_016197205.1 Planctomycetota bacterium | reverse complement strand
CGTCGTCGCTTGGCTGCGGCACCGCCGCGCTGTGTCTCTGTGTAAAAAAAGACTCTTCAACCGAGGGCGTCGTCCCCACTCGTGCCCAGCAGGCTTCGGCTTCCCTTGGAGTTGGGCGGCCCAACGCGCGCTTGCTTCCCACTCCCGCACCGACGCCGCGTTTTTTGGACCCCTACCGTTCGACTTCTTGAAAGCCTGCCGCGATTTCGGAAGGCGTGCGCTCCGCCCACGAAAGGACGAGCCACCGAAGACGCCGAAGACGCCGAACGACCCGTCGTGAAATTCGGCGTCTTTGGCGTCTTCGGTGGCTACTCATCGTCTTTGGGTTTCGGGCGCGCGCCTGCCTTGGGCTTTGGGATTTCTCCGGCTGAGGCCGTCGGTGAGCCGCTGCTTTCAGGGGCGTTTCCTCAGGCCCTGGCGTATCCCCCGCGCCGCCTCGACGAATTCTTCGATCCGCCGGTAGTACGGTTCGCCGGAGACGAGGAAAGTATCCTTGTGCGTCGCGCCGGGGATCCGGAAGAACCACTTCGGCTCCGGGGCCGCGTCGAAAAGCGCCCGGCCCAGTTCGAAGGGGATGATCTCGTCATCGGTGCCGTGGATCGAGAGGAGGGGGTGGCCGATGCGGGCGATTTTCGAGAGGGAGTCGAACTTCTTCCCGAAGAACGGCCCGACCGGGGCATACGGGTAGGCGCGGCGGCCGACGTCGACGATGCGCGTGAAGGTAGACTCCAGCACGAGGCCGAGGGCGCGTCCCGCGCGGCGCGTGGCCAGCTCGACCGCGACCGCGCCTCCGAGGGATTGGCCGAAGAGGAGGAGGCGGTCAGGCTCGAGCTTCCGCTCTTCGACGACGAAATCGAACGCCGCCTCCGCGTCGAGGTAGAGCCCCGCCTCGCTGGGCTCGCCTTCGCTTTTCCCGTAGCCGCGGTAGTCGAAGATGAAAACGTCCCAGCCGCGTTGGGCGAGGAGCTGCAGCTGCTCGAGGCGGTAGCCGATGTTGCCGGTGTTGCCGTGGCAGAAGAACAGGGTCCAGGGGGCGGCGGCGTTCCGGACGTGCCAGGCGTGGAGGCGGACGCCGTCTTTGGAGGGGAAGGCGCACTCCTCGACGGGCAGGGGGAGGGCCCGCGTGTCCCAGCTCCCGTCGGGATAGCGGGTGGGGTGGAAGAGGAAGAGCTTGTCGAGCCAGGCGGCCACTGGGTCACCGCCCGCGGCGGAGCATGTAGAAGAGCAGCCCCTGGGCCGGATTTTCGATCGCGCCCTTGCGCTCCGCCTCGGTGAGCGCGTACGGGTTGGGGAGGGTCTGCAGATCGACTGCGCTCTCCCTCGCCATCTGGAGGACGTAGCGATCGAACTCGGCGGTCGAATAGCGGTCGGCCATGGCGGTGCGCAAGGCGGGGATGGGGACGCGCCCGCCGTACTGCCCCTCCGCGTCGAGCTGGTCGTACAGTTCGAAGCACTTTTCACGGAAGCCCGGGTAGGCGAGGTCGGCCGTCGCGTCGGCGCGCGGGGGGAGCGCACGCGCCTGGTTGCTGAGCGCGTCGGCCATGGCGGCGAGCGAGCGACGCACGTCCTTCAGCTCGGAGTCGAAGCGCCGGGAAAGCGAGGCCAGCTCGGACTCGGCGCGGGCGAGTCGGGCCTCCAGGTTGCCGGCGGGGGGGGCGTCCGCCGGTCCCGCGGCCCCGGCCGCCGCCGCTGCCGCCGCGTCCGCTTCGTGCGCCGGGGCCGTGGCGACGGCGAGCATGCGCGCGGTGATGCGATCCTTGTAGATCTCCACCTTCGCCACGCGTGCGCGCGCGGACGGTTCATGGATGCGGACCTTGCGCTCGCGGCCGAGATCGAGAACGAGCCGCTCGATCTCCTCGGGCGGCATGTCCAGGCTCTTGCCCAGGTCCGCGTAAGTCCTGGCGTTCTTGCTGCGCCGGAGAGAATCGATGATGCGTTCCTTTGCGCTCATGGGCTCGGCCATGGAAGTCTCCCCTTCGTAGCTTGGTGCCTATCCGCCCCGGGAGGCCGGCGTCCGCGATCGCTCACCGGATCTGCGCGAGGATCCGGCGGACTTCCTTGGGAGTGAGCTCGGTGTGGACCTCGCGATCGACCGCCATGGCCGGTCCCGCCTCGCAGTAGTCGAGGCATTCGGCGCACTCGAGCTGGAACCGCCCGTCGCGCGTGGCGTCGCCGGGCTGGCAGCCGAGGACTTCCTTCACGGTGTCGAGGATCCGGCGGCCGTCGGCACGATGGCACGAGTTGCCGCGGCAGACAGTGATGACGCGGGTCTTGGGATTCAGGACGCAGCCGGCGTCGAGAATCTGGACGCGCTGGACGTAGGCGGCCCTCCGGACCTCGTCCGTCGTGCAGTTGCAAAGTCGGGAAAGCTCGCCGACCGCGGGCGCCGGGAGACAGCCGAACGACTCGTGCACGTCGGCGAGGAGTTCCTCCAGCGTGCGCCGCTTCCGCGACGGGCGATGCAGCACCTCGTGCAGCGAGAGGCCGTTGGCCTTGAGCTGGTGCAGGTCCATGGGCTCGGGCTCCCGGCGCGGCGGCCTACGTTTCCGCCTCGGCCTGGAAAGTGGAATCGGGAACGTCTTCGGGTCCGGGTCGCGGGCCGCAGGGTTCGGCTCGTGAGGTTTGTGGGAAACCTCCGTGTGCGACGTCAGAATAGCGCGTTCGCCCGGGGACAGTCAAGCACGAACGAAACGAATCCGCAAGCCCGATGTCGGGAGGTTGCGGTTTCTTCGCCTTTATCGGTCTCAAGCCGGGCGACTTTCGTGGCGCGCGGGGTTTGCCGAAGCGGACCGCTCCTGGTATGCTGATCACCCCGCTTTCGCGCGTAGCGGGAGAGCGGCGGGGTGAGGGGGGCCGCGGGCTGGGCGCCCGCGTTCGTTTTTGGTTGCGACGATCCGCGGTCGGATGCGCGCGGGACTCGGCCGGACGGAGGAGCATGCGAGCATGAGCACGAACCCTGGTTCCAGCTCGACGGCGTCAAGCGCCATCGGCGCGTCGGCGAACGTCGCGGCGCGCGCGCGCGCGCTCGTGGGCGAGATCACGACGCTTCGGCGGGACCTGCACGCGCATCCGGAGCTGCGGTTTGAAGAGGAGCGCACCGGCGCCGCGATCGCGCGGGAGCTGGAGGCCGCGGGGCTCGAGGTCCGGCGCGGCGTGGCGAAGACCGGCGTCGTGGGCCTCTTGCGCGGCGCGCGCCCGGGACCGACCGTTGCACTGCGGGCGGACATGGACGCCCTTCCGCTCACCGAGGAGACCGGCCTGCCTTACGCCTCGACGCACCCGGGCCGGATGCACGCCTGCGGACACGACGGGCACGTGGCGATGCTGGTCGGGACCGCGCGCGTGCTCGCCGGAATGCGCGGGGAACTGTCGGGGAGCGTGAAGTTCTTCTTCCAGCCGGCCGAAGAGGGCGGGCACGGCGGCCTGCGGATGTGCGAGGCGGGCGTGCTGGAGGACCCACGCGTGGACGCGATCTTTGCCCTCCACGACTGGCCGTTCCTCCCGGTCGGTGACATCGGCATTCGCTATGGCCCGATGATGGCGGCGACCGACTCGTTCGCGATCGAGGTGCTGGGGCAGGGCGGGCACGCGGCGTATCCGCACAAGGTCGTGGATCCGATCCTGCTGGCCTGCCGGATCGTGGAGGGGCTGCAATCGATCGTGAGCCGGGAAGTGAACCCGGTGGACGCGGTCGTGGTGACCGTGGGCAAGCTGCATGCGGGTACGGCGGTGAACATCATCCCGAACTTCGCGCGAATGGAGGGGACCGTGCGATCGATGTCGGTGGCGGGGCGCGAGTCCGCGCTCGCGGCCGTCGCGCGGATCGCGGAGGGGACCGCGACCGCGCACCGGGGGCGGGTGAAGGTGGAGATCACGCCGGGGTATCCGCCGACCGTGAACCACGACGCCGCGTGCGACCTTGTGCGCGCGGCGGCGGAGGAGGTGGTCGGCGCGGCACGCGTGTCGATTCTCGGCGAGCCGTCGATGGGCGGGGAGGATTTCTCGTACTATCTGCAGCGGGTGCCGGGTGCGATGTTCCGGCTCGGCATCGCGCGGGGGGCCGTGGAGGCCGAGCCCGCGCTCCACACGACGACGTTCAATTTCAACGACGACGCGATCGAGGTCGGCATCCGCACGCTGGCGGGGACGGCGCTGCGGTTTCTGGAGGCGGGGCTGCCGGGGGGGAAGGGAGACCGCTGAAGAGCTCGACCGGCACGAGGGTCGGGAGAGGCGCGCAACAGCGCGGGACTGGGGACTGCCGTCAACGCAACACTTCCTCTTGTCCGAGTTGACCAGCGCACGTTCGCCGGCTGGATCACGGAGTCCCCTGCGTGGGTGGGACGGGCGGCAGAGGGGTGGGCGGTTGCAGCGGCACCTGTGCTCGCGCGTGGAATAGGATCTGGTCGGCGTCGCAGAGGGCCTGGGTCGCCTGCGCTTGCGTATAATACTGTGATGGCGTCCCGCCCGGCAGCCCGTCCGGATAGCGCGCGGGGATGTAGAACTGGTCGAGCACCTGCGCAGCCTGCACGAGCGAGGGCGGGGCTTGGAGGGGAGCAGGTAGCCCCCGGAGGAGGTGCGCGACGGAGTGGCCGATGACGATTCGTGCCCCAGACAGGTAGTGAAGCGACTTCACTGCTTTCTCCGCCGCCTGCTGCGCCATGAAGCACGCTTGGGCGAAGTACCCGTTCGCGGCGCCCAATCGTGCGAAGTCGAGGTCGCTTGTCGCCTGGTCGAGCCAGCGCTTGGCCTCATCGAGCGGAGGCATCGACCACCACCCTTCCCGTTTCCAGGACATGTTCGAGGAAACCGTGGCCGGCAAGGAGCATTGCCCCATACTCGCCCGGCGTGTAGACGAGAGCCTCGACGGGCCGTCCCATCGGAGCGAGTAAACGGACCACTTCGAGCCCCCGCTCGAGAAAGGGGCGGTCGGTCGGCAGCACGACCACGACGTCCACGTCGCTGTATTCGTCGACCAGACCGTGCGCGAGCGAGCCGAAAAGGATGACCCGCTCCGGCGCCAACGGGCGAAGGAGCTCGGCGACTTCGCCGGCCACGGCCTGTCGCTCCTCGGGAGTGAGCGCCCGTCTCATTGCACTTTCCCTCGTTGCCGCCGAGGTCGAACTCCGTGGGATCGCCCGCGCAGCCTCTTGCCGCCGTTTGCGCGACCGCGTGGCGGCTCGGCGTGCCGCTGCCCGTTGCGGGGCCGACTCGACCCGGCGGTCCCTAGTATGGGCGCTGAACGCCGTAGGGTAAAGGGAAAAAGTGACTGGGGGACAAGGGCACCTAACGGGTCCTGCGCGCGCACGGGCGCAACCCGAGGCCGACCCTCAGGTTCTCCGGTCCGCTGACGGACCGGTCCGCACCACGGCAAAGCGCGCTGGGCCCGGCAAACACACCGCCCTTAGGGATGCGCCACTCGCCGTGGGCGCCGGCGCTCGTTACCGTGGCCTTGCGCAGCACGCCGCGCCGGGGTCCACGCCTCGCCTTCGGGGTCGAGCGGTCGTGGCCGAAATCGCCGAAATGTCCTGAGGCGAAGGGCGACAATTCGTTCCTTCCCACACCCCAAGCAGTATCGGCCCGTGACTCCCCTCCGGCCGGCCGATCCGGGCTCACGCCGATCTCCCGCAAACACAAGACGTTATCGGCATGCGCCTGCCCGCCCGGATCGGGCACGCCGATTGTGAGGTGACGGCCGGGGAAGGTGGTTTTTTGCGCACGCCACTCTTGCAGCCGGACGCCACCGAGTTCGTCTGCACCCGCCCGCGCTCCAGCCGAGCTCCAGGCCGAAATCCAGGGGGCAACCATGCGGTCCGCCCGAGAACCCCAGCGCGAACTCGAGCGAGAGTTGGCCGCCTATACCGCGATCACGCGCGTCCTGACCTTTGCGGTGGAGGACGAGGACGCGAGCGTGGGACTCCTGCAGCTCCTCGGCGAGTTCCACGGCTACGCGGTCGGGGCCTACTGGGGCGTTGACGAGGACGCGCGCGTGCTCCGTTGCCGGGGCATCTGGCGACGCTCCGCGCCGGGTCTTGACGAATGGCAGGCCGCGCTTCGTACCCTTACGTTTGCGCCCGGCGTCGGCCTGCCAGGTCGCGCCTGGGCCTGCGGTCGCGCCGAATGGGTCGAGGACGTCGCCGCGGCACCCTCCTTCACGCGCGGAGCGCTGGCGGCGAGGGCCGGTCTGCATGCGGCGCTCGCCTGTCCGGTCGCCTTTCGCGGCGTCGTGCACGGAGTGCTGGAGCTGTTCGCGGACCAAAGCGAGCTGCCGCGGCCCGAGTTGCCGAGGACGATCTCGGCTGCCGTGAACCAATTCAGTCAGTTCCTGGCGCGACGGCGTGCGGAAAAGGCCCTTGTCGAGAGCGAGGCCTTGTTCCAGGACCTGGTCGACAATGCGACCGACATGGTCTTCCGGGTTGCCCTCAACGGCGCGCTCCTCTTTGCGAACCGGGCCCTGTACGCCGCGCTCGGGTTCCAGGCGGAGCGAGGGCACGACCTCTCCCTCATGGACTTCCTTCACCCGGATGCCCTCGCCGCGTGGACGGAGGCCGTGGGTCGGCTCCTCGCGCAACCGGGCACCACGCCCCTGGAGGTCCGGTTCCTGACGCGAGACGGACGGGTCCTCCCGATCGAAGGGACGGCGACGGCGGATGTCGTCGAAGGGATCCTCACCTCCATCCGGTGCATCTGCCGGGACGTTTCCAGCAGGCTGGAGCTGGAGCGCGTGCGCGAAAGGCTCCTCTCCATCGCGACGCACGAGCTGCGAAATCCCCTCGCCTCCATCACCGGGGCGGTTGCGCTCGTCGAGTCCGGCCAACTCGGGGCCTTGGCTCCAAAGGCGTCCCACCTGCTCGAGGTCGCGCTTCGGAACTGCCGGCGGATGAACGAGCTGATCGACAGCCTTCTCGACGTCGACAAGACCCGCGCCGGCGAGCTGGAGCTGGACATCCGCCCGATCGGGCTGGGACCGCTGCTCGAGCGGGCGGCCGAGGCTGCGCGGGCGCACGGCGCGCCTTTCGGGGTCGGGATCCGCTTCCAGGAGCCGATCGTCAACGTCGAAGTCTCCGCGGACGAGTCCCGCCTGCTCCAGGTCCTTGCCAACCTCCTGTCGAATGCGGTCCGCTTCTCCCCTCCGGGAGCGGACGTCGTCCTCTCGCTCTCGCGCAACGCCGGCTTCGCGCGCGTGTGCGTCACGGACCGGGGCCCGGGCATCCCTTCGGAGCATCGTCAGAGGCTTTTCGAACCCTTCTTCCAGGCGCTGCGTCCGGACCCGGCGCGGGGTCGAGGGAGCGGCCTCGGACTGAGTATCGCAAAGGCCATGGTCAAGCGTCTGGGCGGCCGGATCGGCTTCGACGCGGAGCCAGGCCTGGGGACCACCTTCTGGTTCGAGTTGCCGGAGCTGTTGCTCGCGGTGGCGCCACCTCCCGCGTCGTGCCCCGTGTCGCGCGAGGCGAGCCCTGAGCGGACGCGGATCCTGATCTGCGAGGACGATGCCACTTTCGCGGGCGTGCTGGCGAAGTGGTTTGATGACGCAGGCCACGAGGCGCACGTGGCCTGCAGCGCCCGCGAGGCCATGCGGCTGCTGGACGGGAACCACTATGCGGGCATGACCCTGGACCTAGGGTTGCCCGGCGAGGATGGCTTCGAGTTCGTGCGTCAGGTGCGGGAGGGGGAAAGGGAGCGGCGAGGCCGGCTCCCGATCCTTGTCGTGTCCGGTCGGCCGTGCGCAGCCGAGTCGGTGGGCCTCGTCGGCGCGGCCGGGGCCGACGCGTGGTTCCAGAAACCGGTTTCACGCGCCGACCTGCTCCTGGCGATGGAACGCGCGGTCCGGTCGGCCGTCGAATCGGCGGTCCAGATCCTCCACGTGGAGGACGACCCCGACACGCGGGCGCTGGTACGGGAGGTGCTCGCGGAGGTGGGCTCGGTCTCTCCTTGCGCGAGCCTGGAGGAGGCGCGGCGTCGGCTCGCGGACACGCCGTTCGACCTCCTTGTGCTCGACCAGAGGCTGCCGGACGGGTCCGGTCTCGACCTCCTCCCTGAGCTCAGGAAGCGCGCGCTGGGGGCGGTCCCGGTGCTCGTCTTTTCCGCCTGGGAGTTGGAAAGCGAGCCGGGGCCGCAAGTCTCGGCCGTGCTCACGAAGCTGGACGCGACGAACGCCCAGCTCGCCGCGGCGGTGCGCGCCCTGGTCAAGCGGCGCACGGTCGCGGGCGGCGGATGAGCGAATGCCTGGACAGGTGGACATGTTGCGCTTTCGAACCTGTCCACTTGTTTCGGCACGCCGCCCCTCAGCGCCCGCGCAAGAATTACTTCACAGTTTCGTGGACCGACGGAGGCCTGGGGGCGCGGGCCTCCGGCCCGCGCAGCGCGGCCCAGAGGGCCGCGCCCCCAGGAGCCTCGAGGTCTGAGTCTGCGTAGTTATTCTTGCGCGGGCGCTCAGGCGGACAGTTCGCTCCGCAGCAGGTCCAGGGCCGCCCCAAGCTCCGGCACGGAACCAAAGAGGGAAAGCAGCCGCCGCGCCTTCGCGAGCGTCTTCTCCTTGTCCCCCCCGTACTTCACGTCCCGCAGGTTGTCGAGGGTGTCGGCGACCTTGCAGAACTTCACGGGCAAGGGCGCGCCGGCGAGGCCCGCGAAGTACCGGTCCTCGCGCACCTCCTCCTCAAGCCGTTTGTCCTTGGTGAGCAGGGCGACGTACGACGCCACCGTCGGGTTGAAGAGCCGGGCGAGGTCATCGTAGTCGGCGGAGGTGTCTTCGAGGGTGTCGTGCAGGACCGCGGCCGCCAGCAGGTTCGGGTCGGATTGCCCGAATTCGCGAAGTACCACGAGCATGACGCGGATCGGGTGGACCACATAGGGCGTCGCCCGGTCCTTGCGGAGCTGGGAAGAGTGCTTGCGGGCGGCGAAGGCGATCGCCTCGTGCAGAAAGTCCATGCGGGCGTCCTTTGACAGCGTCGTATTCGGCGAGGGCACATCGCCCTGCGCCCCCGGATCCCCTTCGACCTAGCGCCCGCGCAAGAATTACTTTACATTTTCGTGGATCGACCGATGCCTGGGGGCGCGGGCCTCCGCCCCGCGCAGCGCGGCCAAGCGGGCCGCGCCCCCAGGAGCCTCGAGGTCCGAATCTGCGCAGTTATTCTTGCGCGGGCGCCTAGCGCTTTACGTACGTCCCGCCGCTCTCCTCGGCGAGGCGGCGCAGGATCTCGTCCGCCGCGTCGCGGCCGATCCCGATCGCGTGGATGCGGATCTTCCTCACGGCGTTCCACTTCTTCACTTCGTCCGCGATCTCCTTCGGGTCCTTCGACTTTCCAGCGGTGGGCTGGCCGTCCGTCAGAAAGAAGATCGTGTCCACGCCGCCCTTGTAGTTCTCGTCGATCTGCTTGTGGCCGCCGACCAACTCGAAGGCCTTCTCGAGCGCGTCGTAGATGTTCGTCTGCCCCTCGGGCTCGAGCGCCTCGGCGAACCGCTGCGCCTCCGCCTTCGCGCCCTTTGTCGCGACGATCATCCGGCTCGGGGAGTACACCTTCACGTCCGAGCTGAAGGTGATGATGTTGAACTTCGCATCGTCCGGCAAGAGGCCGATCGCCCGCGACAGTTCGTAGCGCGCGATGTCGATCTTCCGCTTCCCCTTCGGACCCGCGCCCGCGCCGCCGGCCGAGCCGCTCGTCACCTGCTTCTGGACGTCCGTCTCCTCGGCCATGCTCCCGGAGATGTCCACGACGAAGATCAGGTTCTTCGACTTGGTTTCGATGCCGTAGAAGGTGACCGTCTTTCCGGGCTCGGCGCCGCCGCCCCCACCGCCGCCGCCCGCGGCTGCTCCGCCCGCCCCGCCCGCAGCCGCCGCGTCTTTCTTTTCGGGCTTCTTCTCCAGCTTCCCCGCCTCCCACGCCTCGCGGTTCATCTCCCACCAGCCCTTCCAGCCGAGCGGGTCGCCCCGGAAGGTGACGCCCGTGAGCGTGAGGAGCGCGCGGTCGATGTCCTCGCGCAGCCGCCCCGCCTCCTGCTGCAGCCGATCGATGAGCGGGCCGACGCCCTCGCGCAGGTCGAGCGCGCCGATGGCCTCGACGGCCGCGACCCGCACCTGCCACCGCTCGTCCTTGAGCGCCGCGAGGACGGCCGCCGCCGCGTCCTTTGCGCCGCGCTTCCCAAGGGCGTCGAGCGCCGCGGCGCGCACCTGCGGGCTCGACTTGTCGCCCGCCGCCGCGGCCAGCGCCTGGTTCACGGTCGCGTCCGCCGCCTTCGCGCCCGCCAGCACCTGGGCGACGACCACGCGCGCCCGCCAGTTCTTGTCCTTCAGGCCGTCGGTCGCGAGCCACTTGGTCGCCGCCTCGTCCGTGAGCCGGCCCAGGGCCGCCGCGATCGCGTCTTGCACCGCCGAAAGAGCCTTCACCTGGGCGTGCAGCTCCACCATCTTTTTTTCTTTCTTCTCGAACTGCTCGAGGTCGGTGGAAAGCACCTTGCCCTTCCCCTGCTTCGCGAGCTTCGTGATCTGTTCGAGGGCCTTGTCGAACTCCGGCTCGTACTCGTCCCGGTCCTTCTCGGCGAGCTGGAGCGCCCGGTCCGGCAGGTCGAGCAGCGCCAGGAGGAGTTTCGCCGCGTCCAGCGAGTCCGCCTTCGCCACGCCCTCGAGCGCCTTCACCCGGGCGGCCGCATCGTCGGTACCGAAGGCTCTCAACGCGTCCGCCTTGAGCTTGTCCCACTCCTCCCGGCTCGGCGCGGCTTGCGCCCCGCGGGGCGTGGCGAGCACGGCGAAGAGAACGAGCAAGGCGTGGGCGGCCAGCAGGGCCAGGGGGCTTCGGACGAGGGCTCGTACGGACATGGCACCCTCCGTTGCAGTCGGTGGCAAAGGTACGGTCGTGTCGGGTTTGTGGGCGGGCTCCGAGAGCGAAGAACGCGGCAATCAGTGGACGCGCCGAGACCGCTCCCTCCCGGTCGCGGTGCCGTTCTCGTTGGGCAACCGCCGCGCAGGTCAGCTTGGCGTCCGATTCCGACTCAGGTGTTTGGTCAAGAGGACCACGTTTCCCTTTTCGTTATACACGACCTCGTCCATGATCTTCTTGACGAGGTAGATGCCGAAACCGCCGGGGCGCTTGCCCGCCTTCTTGCGCGCGAGGACGACGTTGCGCAGGTCCTTCTTGGGATCGGGCACGCGGGCGGGATCGAAGCCTTCCCCCTCGTCGCTGATCTTGAGGACGATCTTGTCGGCGAAGAGGCAGTAGCTGACGCGGATGTAGCGCTGGGGTTCCTTCTGGTTGCCCCACTCGAAAGCATTCTGACAGATCTCGCGGAGGGCGAACTTCAGGTCGTCGCGTTCCTGGCCGGCGAGGGAAGCGAAGGCGCCGGACTCAAAGATGCGCTCGATCTCGTCGAAAGAGGCGGGCCGGTTGGGGGCGATCAGCTCCGCCCACCCGTGGCCCTGGGCGTCGATCAGCGTCGCGTCCTTTTCGGGGGCGCCGGCATTCTCGTCAGGCAAGGCAAGTGGCTCCGGACCGAAAGAGGGGCGTGCAGACGTTGCGGTGCGCAAACCCAATGGCTCGCATGAAATGAACTTGCTCGTCTAACCCGCAAGGGAACGATATGAATGCTCAAGGCTCAATCTTCAAGACTCAGACAAGGCTCACGGTTCCATTCTCCATGACCACCATGGAACGCGGCCCGGGCGCGGAATCGCGGACTCTGCGCCTTGAACTCTGAGCCTCGTCTGGAAATTGGTCATGGAGCATCGAGCCTTTTCGTGCAGAGCTCCCTGGTTTCCGAATTGCACGAGTTGTTTCTTGACGTGCCCTACCGACAGGGTCATCCCCGGTCGGCGAGGAGGTCCGCGACGGCCTGGGTCTCCGACGAGGCGATGTCGAACATCGGGAGGATCTCGCCCAGCTCGAGCACTTTCCGGACCGCATCCGACGGCGCGACCAGCTTGAGCCTGCACTCGCTGCCGATGCGAACCAGGGTGCCGATGGCGGAGCTGGACATATAGGTCACCTCGGTCATCGTAAGCGCGAGGGGACTCTCCGCGGTCAGGTCCTGGGCGGAGACGAAGTTCATGAACGCCTCGGCCACGTCCTGGAGGATCCGGCCGCGCAAGCGGACCACGAGCACGCCCGAGAGAGTGAGGTGGGCGACTTCCGGCCGCAGGCGCTTCTCGCCCGCAGGGGGGCCCTTCGGCTTATTCATACTCGATCCCGTCAAACGCCTTTCGGAACAAGTCGTAGACCACTTCCCACGAGGAGCGCGCCGGACCCGTGAGCGAGGCGACGTATTGGCGCAAGCGACCGCCTTGGGAGGTGTAAATCATGTACAGCTCGGCGAGGAACTCCTCGAAGAACCGGAGCTGGTAGATCCGACGCGTCTCCGCGTCCAGGAGGTACTCGACGCCGAGCACCGCTTGGTATTGCGAGATCGTGCGGTAGTGCGTTTTGAGGAGGGCCTTGTCCGCCGGCGGAAACCCGACCTCCTGCGCATGGCCGAGCTCGTGCAGGAGCAGCCCGACGTACGTGCGCAGCGCGCCCTCGAGCGCGAAGTCGTACATCCTGATCGCGCGGTCCTCGTAGGCGGAGCCCTTGGCGCAATCCGGTCCCCAACCGCCAAGCTGCAGCGTGCGGAACTCATCCCGCTGCAGGTGCTTTTCCGGCAGCGCCCGGAGCACCTTCGCGGTCATCTCGTACAGGTAACCCCAGTCCTTGCAGTAGAGGTGCTCCTTCTGCTCGAACTGGGCGTAGTTCCCGTTGAGGAGGGAGATGCCGTGTCCGCCGAGCAGGCCGAGCAGGTCCTGAAAGGCGGCCGGTCGCTCATCGGCCGGAATGCCGTCCTGGTCACGCCAGCGGCAGTAGGCCTTGTACGCGTGGGCCGTCGATGGGCTCCAGATGCTCGAGGAACCCCCCTTGATGTTGCCGCCCAGGCGATAGAGGCCGTTGAAGAAGATCACCTTCTGCCCGAAGCGGAATTCGTTCTCGAGCTCCTGGCTGAGCCCGACGAGGGTCCCGGCGAGCGGCCGCCAGGGGCTGCCGAGTTCCCGAACCTGCGGGGGCATCGCCTGCATGTCGGACTCCAGGGCGTTCAAGGCGGGCATGGGAAGGGCACCTACCGTGGCAGGGCCGCAAAGGAAGGCTCGACCCTCCTTCGCTCGCTCCCCCTGCGCACTCCGCGCTCCGGGCGACAGGTGCGGCGAGCTGCGGAGGGTGGACTCTCCTCCTGCAGAAGTCCTCTCCCCGACGGAAGGGACTTCGGCGCTAGGAGCCTAATTCTGCCCGCCGAAGTTGAACCAGGACAGGTACCACTCGTAGACGTCGTTGAAGGACTTGCCCGCGGGAATGCTGTACCAGCGCTCTTCCTTATATACCCAGTCCTTACTGCGAAGAAGCTGGGAGTTGGGGAAGATCGGCGTGGCGCGACCCGAGGGCTTCACGATGACGAGGAATTCCTGCGCGGTCTGGTTGACGACGTAGGTCGCCTCGTTCCAGCTCCGGTCGGCGTGGATCATCTCGAAGGGCTTGAGTTCGGCCATCACCCAGCCCTCGCGGCCGACGCGTTTGGGGTCGCCGGCGCCGCTGGGGCCGCACCCGGAGAGGACAAGGCTCAGGCCGAGACCCAAGGCGAGGGCAAGGGCGGACAGGGTTCGACGCGACATCGGGGCCAACCTCCTGGGGTGCTCCGCACCCGGCCCGTCGGATTCGAGCGCCCCCTCAGCGCCGCGCCGCATCGCGCGCCGGCTCCCGCCGGCCGAATCCGTACCAGGCTCGATACCACTCATAGACGTCTTCGAACGTACGCCCTGGGGGGAGGGTGTACACGAACTCCTGCTGGATGACCTGGTAGGTCCCCTCCTGGTACGTTGCGCCGGGGGGGACGGGAAAGGCAAGGTCGCGGGGCTCCGCGACGATCAGGAACGTATCGGTGTTTTTCGCGCGGACCGTCAACGAGGCGTGGTCCCGGACCGCGGTAAGGTATTCACCCGGCTTTTCGAGATACAACAGCCAGCCGTCGCGTCCGGTCCTGCCCGGGTCTTCCGGCTTCGGCCGATAGCAGCCGAGCACGAGCGGCGCGCAGAGGAGCGCCGCTGCGAAGCGGAGGAGGCAGGGAGAAGGCATGGGGCGGCGATGGCTCCGTGTGACGATCGGGAGGGCCGCGCCCGCGCCATGCAGCGGCGGGGGCGTGGGAGTGCGCAAACCTGAAAACTGAAACCTGAACTTTATCGCGCCCTGGCGGGAAAGTCAAGAATCAGAATGCGGCAGCGGCTGAAGCCTACGAGGACCGAGCCGCGGCTCTCCCAGAGCCGCCGATGACGGCAACCCATGGGACGAGCCACCGAAGACGCCGAAGACGCTGAACCGCGACCGTCAGGGAGCGGTCTCAGCGCATCCAGTGTTTCCTTGGATTCATTCCTGCCGACGAAGGGCGATGGGCGAAGAGCGAACGGTGGCTTCCGCGATTGGCTTCCCGAGAATTCGTCGCCGGCGAAGTGCGCCCGATCCCCCAGAGTGTCTGAAATCCGTGGTCTCCGATGGGTTCGTTCCAAGGGCCCCTCCGGCAAGAGGGCATGCTTTGCCTGATTTCGCAGCACGGAGTGCGGAGAAGTGCGGGTCATCGCCCGTTCGCGGTCCCGCCCCCGAGGCCGCACATCCATTTCGAAAAAAAATGGAACCACATTTTTCATTCTTCCGTGCAAGCGAGCAAAATCGGGGCCGATAAGGCAGCCTTGCCTTCAGAAAGTTGGTCAACGCACTTGACACTGTTCGAACGGATGGTATACTTTCCCTTGCCTGAGGAGAGGGATCCTACCCCCAAGGGGTTGGGGGTTGGGCAGGCAGCTCGAAGCGCCGCCATCGGAGCGGTCGATTTTGTGGCAACATGTAACCGGTAAAAGGGTTGCGATCGAATTTCGCAGCTCCTTTGCGCAGCGTGAGTTGCATGTCGCCACGCCCCGCGGTTGGGGTTCCGCGGGTTCGGGGAATTTGGGGTGAGTCGTTTCATGGACGTGGGGCTGACGTTCAATCTGAAAAAAGAATGCTCGCGTTTGGAGGAGAGTGACGAGGCTCCGCAGCCATCTGACTTCTATGCGGAGTGCGACAGCGAGGAGACGATCGCGGCCGTCGAGGCCGCCCTCGCCCTTCGTCACCGCGTCATCCGGATCGAGGCTGACGAGGACGCCTTCGAAACCCTGCGTCGGACGAGTCCGGACATCGTCTTCAACATCGCCGAGGGCGTCTACGGCGCCGCTCGCGAATCCCACGTCCCCGCCATGCTCGAGATGCTCCGCATCCCTTACACGGGCTCGGATCCTCTCGCCCTCGCCCTCTGCCTCGACAAGGCGCGCACGAAGGAAATCCTCACCTATCACGGCATACCTACGCCGCGCTCGTTCCTCGCGGAGTCGCCCGCCGATGTCGCCTCCCTCCCGGCAGGTCTCCGCTTCCCCCTGCTCGCCAAGCCGTCCTGCGAAGGGTCGAGCAAAGGCATCGTAAACGCCGCGCTCGTCCGCTCCCTCCCGGAACTGCGCGAGCAGGTTGAGCGCATCACTTCCCTCTATCGCCAGCCCGCGCTCGTCGAAGCGTTCCTCGCGGGGCGTGAGTTCACGGTCGCCATCCTCGGCAACGGCCCGACCGCGCGCGCGCTGCCGATCGTCGAGATCCGGTTCGACTCCCTGCCTTCCGGCGTCAACCCGATCTATTCCTTCGAAGCCAAGTGGATCTGGGACCGCGCCGAGAACCCGCTCGACATCTTCGATTGCCCAGCGCGGCTCCCCGAGTCCCTCGCCGCGCGCATCCGCGAGCTCTGCCTCGACGCGTATCGCGTGTTGCGCTGCCGCGACTGGTGCCGCATCGACGTGCGGTGCGACGCCTCCGGCGAACCTTTTGTTCTCGAATTGAATCCGCTGCCCGGGATCCTTCCGAAGCCCGAGGACAACTCGTGCCTCCCGAAGGCCGCGCGGGCCGGCGGTCTCGACTATCCCTCCCTCATCAATACCGTCCTCGACCTCGGGTGCGCCCGGTACGGTCTGTCGCCCGAGCGACCCTCGGCGACCCGCCGGGAGGTCCTCGCGCCAGGGATCGCGAGCCGCTGACAGGTGAAGGCCGCCGCCCTGGGCGGCCCGACCCGTTCCCCGCGGCTTCCCCCTGACGACCTCCTTGACGACAGACCTTGTGAGAGACCTCGACCGGTGAGCACCGCAACCCTTGCGACCCCGACCCCGGAGGCCCGGCGCGTGGAGACGCTCCGCATCGCGCTCGTCTACGATGCGTGCACGGTTCCCGTCATCACCGGCGAACCTCACGACGCCCTCTCGCGCGGGGCCGTCACCGAGGTCGCCGAGGGGATCAGCGCCGCCCTCGTCGGCCACGGGCACGAGGTCGTGAAGGTCGGCGTGGACTTCGACCTCGCCGGCTTCCTCGCGCGCCTCCGCGACGCCCGCCCCGACGTCATCTTCAATCTGTGCGAGGGCATCTCGGACGTCAGCGCCTACGAGATCAGCGTCGCCGCCGTCTTCGAGATCCTCGGCATCCCGTACACCGGCAGCGACCCCGTCGCCCTCTCGCTCGCGCTGCACAAGGCGCGCACGAAAGAGGTCCTGGCCTACAACGGCGTGCGGACCGCGAAGCACCTCGTCCTCGACGCCGCGGACCTCGAGTGGGACGACAAGATCGAGTTCCCGATCATCGTCAAGCCCCTGCACGAGGACGCGAGCGTCGGCATCTCCGCCGACTCCGTCGTCTCCGACCTCGACGCCCTGCGCGCCCGCGTCGATTACGTCGTGAAGACCTACGGCCAGCCCGCCCTCGTCGAGTCCTATATCGCCGGCCGCGAGCTGAACGTCGCCGTCTTCGGAAACGATGCGCCCGAGGTCCTCCCGATCTCGGAAATCGACTTCACGCTCATCCCCAAAGGCCAGCCGAAGATCGTCTCCTACAAGGCCAAGTGGATCGAGGACAGCCCCGAATACCGCGGGACCTCTCCCATCTGCCCGGCGAAACTGGAGCCGGAGGTCGAGGCGCGCGTCCGCGCCACGGCGCTGAAGGCCTACCGCCTCGTCGGCTGCCGCGACTACGCGCGGGTGGACATCCGGCTCTCGCGCGGCAAGGTCCCCTACGTCCTCGAAGTGAACCCGAACCCCGACCTCTCCCCGGACTCGGGCCTGGCCCGGTCGGCCGGCGTCCGAGGCTGGGCCTACAATGACCTCATGCAACGGATCGTGGAAATGGCGCTCGCCCGCCGGCGCGCGCGCGACCCGCGGAAGAAAGGGGCGGAGGCATGACGACCGCGATGGAGACCCGGGCGATGAACGCCGTGCGGATCCGGCCCTTCGAGGCCGGCGACCGCGAGCCGATCCGGCAAATCCTCGTCGAGACCGAGTTCTTCGTGCAGGCCGAGGTCGACGTCGCGATCGAATTGATCGACGTGTATTTGACGCGGCCGGAGCAGAAGGACTACGTCCTGCATACGGCCGTGGACGAAAAGGGAACGCCCGCGGGTTACGTTTGCTTCGGCCCCACGCCCTGCACGGATGGGACGTGGGACCTGTATTGGATCGCCGTGGACCGGCGGCTCCAGAATCGAAGGATCGGTCGACAGCTCCTTCGGTTCTCCGAAGAGGAAATCCGGGCCCGGAGAGCCCGGATGGTCCTGGTCGAAACCTCTTCCCAGCCGAGGTATGAGGGCACGCGCGCCTTCTATACGAAAAACGAGTACGTCGAGCTCGCTCGGGTGAGGGACTTTTACCGTGTCGGCGACGACAAGGTAATCCTCGGGAAGAGGTTCTCCTAGTAGGGGGCCCTGTATGGAAGAGTGGCAAAAGCTCCTGGCAGAGGGGATCAACACGCCCGCGCAATTGGTGAAGGAGTTCCCGCACCTCGACGAGCAGATGGTGAAGGCCATCAGCGAGAACTTCCGGGTCCGCATCAACAAGTACTGGCTGGACCTGGCCAAGCAGAGCGGCGCCCCTTTGCTCAAGCAAATCCTTCCGGATGAGCGGGAGCTGAGGGAGGACGTGGGGTCCGGCTGCGCGGACGACCCGCTGAACGAGGAGGCGCAGAGCCCGATCCCGAACCTGACGCATCGGTACCCGGATCGCGTGCTCTTCCTGATCTCGCATCAGTGCGCGTTCTATTGCCGCTATTGCACGCGGAAGAGGAAGGTCTCCGACGCGGAGCAGATCAACCGGTCGAACCAGACCGCCGCGATCGAGTACATTCGCAGCCACCCGGAGATCCGCGACGTGATCCTGTCGGGCGGCGACCCGCTCATGCTGAGGGACGAGGAGCTGGAGTCCATCGTCAGCCGGATCCGGGCGATCCCGCACGTGGAGATCATCCGGATCGGGACGCGCATGCCCTGCGCGCTGCCGCAGCGGATCACCGAGAAGTTCTGCACGACGCTGAAGAAGTACCATCCGATCTTCATGATGGTGCACTTCAACCATCCGGACGAAGTGACCCCGGAGGCGAAGGAGGCGATGGAGCGGCTGAGCGACCACGGCTTCCCGACCATGAACCAGGCCGTGCTCTTGAAGGGGGTGAACGACGACCCCGAAGTGCTGAAGAAGCTCTTCCACAAGCTCCTGATGGCGCGGTGCCGGCCGTACTATCTGTACCAGGCGGACCTGACGAAGGGCACGAACTACTTCCGGACCACGACCGAGAAGGGGCTGGAGATCATGCGTGCGCTGCGCGGGTGGACGAGCGGCCTGGCGATCCCGCACTACGTCATTGACGCCCCCGGCGGCGGCGGCAAGGTGCCGCTCCTGCCGCGGTACGTCCTGCGTCGGACGGCGAAGGAGACCGTGGTGCGAAACTACCGCGGGGACGTGTACCGGTACGCCGAGGTGCAGGAGGGCTGCGAGGACATGCTGCCCGCGATGGCGGCGGCGGCTGGGGCGGACGCGGCGGCCGGGCCCGAGGCCGCGGTGCCGGGCGCGTTGCCGGTGCGGAGCCGGATGACCGTGACCAAGCTGAACGGCAACGGGAAGCACCGGGTGAACGGCACGAACGGAACGAATGGGACCAACGGTGCGCACGGAGCGCATGGCACCAACGGAACGAACGGGAGCCACGGCGCCAACGGGACAAATGGCACGAACGGCGCGCACAAGACGAAGCACGTGAACGGGTCGGCCGGGCACGGCACGGCCCCCGCGCCGCTGACGGCGTTCGACCTTGCGGCCGCGAAGCGGCTGACCTAAAGCAAGCCCCTTTACCCCACCACGCTTCCTGAGAGCGTCCCCGGCGTCGGTCCGGGGCCGGCAACGGCCCCGGGCGGACCTGGGGTGCAGGTGGGTGGCCTTCCCGCCAGAAGCCGGGGACCCCGCAAGGGTCTCCGGCTTTTTGGCATGTTTCAAACCGCCCGCAAAACGGCGGACATGATCCTGAATGCCTCGTACCCGTTGTCCGAACCCAGAGCCTCACGGGCATTCAGGTCCTGTCCCCGTTTTGCTCGCCCTGAGCAGGCGGAGACTGTTACCCTGGTTTGAACCATGCCAGCTTTTCTTGTGGGACACACAGTACGCGAAGGGGCGTGACCCTCGCCGCGGGGCGTCGAATCCTTGTCGAGTGTCCTTCTCGAAGTTCGGGCGGAGGCGTCGTTGATGGAGTGCATCCATTGCAAGGGCCGGCTCGAGCGGTCGGCCGCCCCGTTCAGCATCGACCGGCATGGCTACCAGGTACGCCGGCACGCCAACCCCGCATGGGTCTGTACCCAGTGCCACGAGCCCTTGTTTGAGGCCCGTGAGGTCGAGTTTATTCAGCAGCCCCTCGATACCCTCGACCGGCAAAGTGCCGAGCTGGGCGTTGCAGGCTGACCTGGGGCCACGAGTGGCGGCGCGAGGGGGGCGGTGGCGGCGGGGCGGATGACTCGCGAGAAAACCGAACCGCGACCCTTCGACTCGGCCTGCGGCCTCGCTCAGGGCGAGGGAGCGGTCTGAGGTTCTCCTTCGTACACGTCGGCTTCGACTTCACCCTTGAGTGGGCGACTGCCTTCCCGCTCGATTTGTCGAGATTTGCCGACGCCTGCGGCCATGCCGGCCGCATGTCGGAGAACGCACTCATGCTCAACGACGTGGATCGAGTGCTGGGCCGCGCCCTGGTCGCGCGCGGGTGGCTCTCCGAGTCGCGCCTCGCGCCGGCCGTCGCCCACGGTAATGGGCGGAGGCCGACGGACGCCCGCGCCCCCTCCTCGGCGCCATTCCCGTCGAGCGTGGCGAGCTCACCGAGGCCCAAGTGGCTGACCTCCTCGACGCGCAGGCATGCGCGGCGATCACCGACGAGGACGCGCTCTTCGGCGCGACCCTCGTTCGAAACGGACTCGCCACGTGGAAGGCCGTTAAACGCCCGTGGGGCGACCGTTCGCCCCCGCACACCGCTTCGGTACTGCCGCCGCGGCCGTTCGTAGTTCCGCCTTCAGAGGCTGTCGCAGAAGGGTCGCGGCCCCCGAACCGCCCCAGCATTCACGCGGCTTTGCGGGCGACGAATTGAGGCTGTCGCGGCTTTTGCGACACCCTCTTCAGGCGGCGCGTGACCGAAGCGTCCGTGACGCGGCTGTCGGGTCCTACCAGCTCTGCGGCGGCGGGGGGGGGGGGGCGCTCAGGCCTCCACGGAGAACTCCTTGAGGCTGGAGACCTCCACGGCCAAGTCGAGGAGGCGGTCCAGCTCAGGGAGGTCCGTGACCCCCGCTACCCGGGTTCGGAGCGCCCGGGGCACGCGGCCGAAACGCCGATCAAGGACGCGGAGCAGGGCCTTGGCCTTGCCCAGCGCTTCGCCCTCCACCCTACCCTTCGCCTCGCCCTCGGCCTTGCCCTCGGCCAGGCCCCTGGCTTTCCCACGCACCATGCCCTTGCGGATCAAATACTCTGCGATCGTTGTGGCCATCTGTTCAACCTCCGATCGAGTGCAGGCCGGTTCCGCCGCAGCCTTCAAGACGTCCAAGAGTATATCATGCTCGTTCGGTGCGCGGTAGAAGAGACAGATGCGGGTGAGCGAGCGCCGCAGCCTGCGCCACCGCCGCGGGCGCCTGCGCGCCAGGGGCGCCAACCCGGCGACCGCCGCGCGGACAATTTCCGCGAATTGTGGCGGTGCGACCGCCCGTGCCGCAAGCACCTGAAGAACGAGTCCGAAGTACCGTTCGGCCCGCAGCAGGGCCGCCCCCGCAGTCCGTGCGAGGTCCACGAAGAGGATCGTCCCGCTCGGGACGAATTCGTCCAACCCCGGCGGCGCGGCGATCAGATCGCGGAGGGAGGGCCCGCGCGGCCAGGGCCGGAGCCCGGTGTAAAGGACGAGGGGAACGAACCGCGAGCAGGGGCCGCGGCCGCGAGAATGGCCTGAGCGCGATTGCGAACGGCGCCGCCGACCGGCTGCGGAGAGCTCGCTTTCCCATCGCCGTGTCATGCAACGCAGCAAACGCAGGGGCACGGTCGCGCTCGGACTCGACTGGTGCTCGAACAGCAGGTGCGCCGGGACCGCGGTCGGTCCGCGCCACCCGCGCGTCGCCGGAGGGCGATACGGCACGCGCACGAGCAGGTCCGACGTCTTCTGGCGCAGGCCTGCAAAAGTGAACCGTCCGGGGAGGAGCGTCCTGCGATCGAAGTCCAGTTTGCCTGCGAGCGTGGGAGAGGCCAAGCGAACCAACGCGCGCAGATGCTCCGGCCAAGCCAGGAGCTGCTTCAGCTCCCGATCCAGACAGGCCCGCACGAGCGGCGTATCGCCACCGCGCTCCCTGCGCTCTCCACGTGCCATGGCTCATCCGCCCTTCGCCGTTTCCGCGCCGTCGTGCAATCATCCGCGCCCCCCGCGCCGAGCCGCTCCCGCCCCGGAGCATCCCGCGGACCAGGATTCACGTAGTTCATCTGAATCTGGTGTACTATCTGGAAGCTCCAGCCGAGCCTGGGGATAGGGCCCCGGCGTTCGGTGGCGATATCGTGGCCACGGGCCGGCGCCGGCGTCAAGCGGGCCGATTCGTAACGCTGAGCCGGGCGGAATCGTGACGGCGGGGCTTCGGAAGCCGCCCGGCCGGCAGGAGCGGCCCGCACCGCGTCGCGTGGACTTCGCCGGCCCTTGAAGCGCGCGACCTTCGCGGATATGATGAGCTTGCGCGATCCGAAACGGAGGCGGGCGCGACAGGGTGCCCCGTGGGATCATCGCGCCACGTCCTGTGCCCAGCTTTCGATCCGGGAGGCGGCTGATGAGCGGCGAGGTCGATCGGATGCTCGGCCGCGCCGCCGTCGAGCGCGGGTGGGTCTCCGAGCCGCGGCTCGCGCTCGCCGTCGCGGCGCAAGAGCGCGAGGCGTTCGACGGGCGCCCGCGACGCCTCCTCGGCGCGATCCTCGTCGAGCGCGGCGAGCTGACCGAGGCCCAAGTCGCCGAGCTCCTGGATGCGCAGGCGCGCGCCGCGCTCACCGACGAGGACGCCATCTTCGGCGCGACCATCGTCCGGAATGGACTCGCCACCTGGGAGGCCGTCGGTCGCGCGCTGGGCGCGCAGCTCGCCATGCCCGTGCCGAAGCGACTGGGCGAGCTCCTGCGCGAGCGCGGGGAGCTGTCGGCGCAGGCCCTGGCCGCGACCGTGCGCGCCCAGGAGCGCATGGGCGCCAAGCTCGCCGCGCCGCCGCCCGCGGCGGGCGACGGGGGCCTGGCTGCCGCGGCGCCCGCGACCCGCCGCGTGACGCCCCCGAGCGAAACGCTCGTGCCCGAGGGCGTCGAACCCCTCCCCTCCGACGCCCCCGAGTCGACCGCGCCGCACCCCGCGCCAGCCGGCTCGCCTCCGCCGCCCCTGGTCGCCGGCCGCTACGAGGTCCTCGCCAAGCTCGGCGAGGGCGGGATGGGGGTCGTCCACCGCGTGCGCGACCGGCAGCTCGGCCGCGAGGTCGCGCTCAAGCTCCTCCTCCGCGCCGACCGCGCGGACGACGAGGACGTCGAGCGGTTCTCCCGCGAGGTCCGCGCCGCCGCGGGCCTCTCCCACCCCGGGATCATCCGCATCTTCGACGTGGGCGTCGCCGACGGCAAGCCTTACTACACGATGGAAATGGTCGAAGGGGAGGAGCTGGAGTCGCTCATCCGCTCCGGCCGGCTCTCCCCGCGCGACGCGGTCGAGGTGACCCTCCGCGTCGCCGAGGCCCTCGAGTTCGCCCACGCCCACGGCGTCCTCCACCGCGACATCAAGCCGCGCAACATCATCGTTCACCTGAACGGCCAGGCCATCGCCGGCGTCAAGCTCTTGGACTTCGGGATCGCGAAGTTCGCAGAACGCGAAGTCCAGATGCCAAGGGAGGCCGGCGGAGACCTGTCCCCCGAAGCTCGGGCGAAGGCCCGGGCGAAGGGGGAGCGGTCGCTCCGCACGCTCACGCGCACCGGCCAGCTCATGGGGACGCCGCTCTACATGTCACCCGAGCAGCTCGACGAGGCCGCTGCCGTAGACGGACGCGCGGACGTCTACTCGCTCGGGGCGTCGCTCTACGAGATGCTCACCGGGCGGACGCCCTTCCACGAGTCCCCCTCGCTCGCGAACCTCCTCTTCCGGATCAAGGACGAGGACCCGCTCCCGCCGCGCCGGCTCGTCCCGGATCTGGACCTCGACGTGGAGACGATCGCGCTCAAGTGCCTCGCGAAAGCCCCGGCGCACCGGTACGACTCCGCGGGCGCGCTGGCCGAGGATTGCCGGCGCCGGCTCGCCGACGAACCGATCGCCGCGCGCCCTGTTAGCCGGGCCGAGCGGCTCTGGCGAAAGGCGAGACGCAACCGGCGGGTCGCGCTCCCGATCGGCGTGTTGTCGCTGCTCCTCCTCGCCGTCGGGACGTACTTCGCGGCCGACGCGATCGGGCACGCCCTCGAGGTCCGGTCGCTACGGCGCCAAGTGGCCGTGCTCCTCGACGCGACGGCCGGGAGCGGCGAACGCAAGGCGCGCCTCGACGAGGCCCTGCCGAAGGCGGGCCGTCTCCGGGACCTCGAGCCGGAGGACAAGGACGCGATCGCCCTCGTGAACCACGTGCGGTCCGAGCTGTCGGTCGTGAAGGGGGACGAGGCGTTCGACGGCTACAAGACCGGGCGGCTGTCGGTCGAGTCGGCGCGACGCGATCTCGGCATACACGGAGGCGGTCGGGTATGAGGGGGGAAACGCGTCCGCGCGGCAGCGGCTGGCGGAGCTGTACTGGGACAAGTACCAGGAGGCCGAGCGGCGCCGGGACCTGGCGGAGCTGAAGACGTGCGCCGACCTCTTGAAGAGGTTCGGGGGGCCGCCGTACGAGGAGCGGCTGCTCGGGGCGAAGGAAGTGAGCGTGCGCTTCCTCCTGCCCGCCGGCTTCGGCGGGCAGGGGCAGGGCGCCACCGGAGCGTCCGTGCGCGTGGTCGCGTACCTGCATCGCTACGAGCTGAACGAGCATCCGCCGGTCCTGGTCCCCGTGCCGTGCGACCCGGACACGGGCCGGGCGCTGGGCAAGCCCGAACTGCCGCCGGCCGAGCCGGTGCCGATCGAGGACGTCCCCATTCCCGGCGAGAAGGGGGCGCCGGCGGCGCAAGGCGCGGAGTCGGCCGCGGCGCGGGCGGTCCGGGAGGCGCGCTGGGGGAGCGTCTTCCGTCTACGGGAAACGCCTGAGAACCGCGTGGAACTGGTCCCGCCTGCCGCGCAGGCGGCCACGGGCCCCGCGGCGGCAACGGCGGAGACCGCGGACACGGCGGCGCCGAGGCCGGAGGTCGTCCTCGCGCGGCGTCTCCCAAAAGGCTCGTACCTCCTCCACGTCCCGCCCGGTCAGGGTCTCTACGAGACGCGATACCCCTTCGAGGTCGCGCGCGACTTCGACTGGGAGGAGGTCTGCGAGCTGGTCGCCGCGGACGACGCGCCGCCGCTGCCGGTCGGCGTGGACGTGCCGGCCGCGACGGACGCGAGCGGGGGCGAAGCTCGGGCCCGGTACTGGATCTATCTCCCCGCGGGTCCGTACCGGGCGAGCGGGGACCCGGGCACGGTGCAGACGCCGGCGCGGGACGCGGCCTGGGTCCGCGTGCCCGAGGGGGAGGCGTGGACGGCCGAGCGACGGGCGAGGAAACCACCGCCGCGGACGGCCGGGGTCTTCGTTGCGCGCTTCGAGGTGACGACCGCCACCTACTTGGCCTACCCGAACGACCGGGGGTGGCAAAAGGCGGACGCCGCATTCGAGCGGGTCCCCCGGCAGGCGGTGATCGTGACGGACGAGACGGCGTACTGGCCGCGCGACCGCGCAGGCCGGTTCGACCCCTGCGGCCAGGTTCAGGCCTGGCGCGACGACTGGCCGATCTTCGGGATCTCGGGTGAGGACGCGACCGACTGCGCGAAATGGCTGGCGGCCGGGCAGTCCGCCGGCGGCTGGGAGGTCCGGCTCCCGCTGGAGGACGAGTGGGAAAAGGCGGCGAGGGGCGTCGACGGTCGCTTCCACCCGTGGGGGGACGAGTTCGACCCGACGTTCTGCCGGATGGCGGACTCACGGCCCGGGACGGAGGTCTCGAAGCTGCCGGAGCCGTTCGGCCTCTTCCGGCTCGACGAGGGGCCGCAGGGCGTGCGCGACCTCGCGGGCGGCATGCGCGAATGGACTGCAACCCCCTCCGGCGCATCAGGCGAATACCGCATCCTGAAGGGCGGGGCGTGGGGCTCCCCCGCCTCGTTGTGCCGCGGGGCCTACCGCGTCGGCATCGTCCCAAGGCACCTGGACGACCGTTGCGGTCTCCGGCTTGCGGCGGTCAGGACTCGCTAGGTTCCCGCAAGAAAATAGCTTGCTCGTTTGACGGGCAGGGGGGCGACAAGAATGCTCAAATGCTCAATTTTCAAGACTCAGACAAGGCTCAAAGTTCAATTCTCAATGACCACCACGGAACGTGGCCCGGGCACGCAATCGTGGACTCTGAACCTTGAACTTTGAGCCTTGCCTGAAAATTGATCGTTGAGCCTTGAGCCTTTTCCTGAGGAGCCCCCCGGTTTCCGAGCTGCATGATCGGTAGTGCCGTCGCGGCCGTTCGTAGTTCCGCCTTCAGGCGGCGCGTGACCGCACGGTCAGCGAAGCGCGGCTCGAATCGAACCAGCCCCCGAGCGGCACGCGGCGGGGGGGGAGCGGGGGGGGGGCTTGGCGGGCGCTCAGACCTCGGCGGAGAACCCCTTGAGGCTGGAGGCCTCGAGGGCCAAGTCGAGGAGGCGGTCCAGCTCAGAGATGCCCGTGACCCCCGTCACTCGGGCCCGGAGCGCACGGGGCACGCGGCCGAAGCGTCGCTCCAGAATGCGGAGGAGGGCTTCGGCGCGGCCCACCGCCCGGCCCACCGCCTTGCCCAGCGCCTCGCCCTCGGCCCTGCCCTTGGCCTTTCCACGCACCATGCCCTTTCGGATCAAGGACTCCGCTATTGTCATGGCCATGTGTTCCATCTCCGAATGGTTGCGGCTGGGTCCCGCCGCCCGCTTCAGGATGCTCTTGAGTATACCATGCTCGCGGGGTGCGCGGTAGAAGAGACAGATGCGCGTGAGGGAGCGCATCAGCCGGCGCCACCGCCGCGGGCGTCTGCTTGCCAGGGGCGCCAGCGCGGCGACCGCGGCGCGAAGGATCTCCGCGAACGGCGCGGGCCCGGCCGCCCGTGCCGCAAGCACCTGCAAGACGAGTCCGAAGAACCGTTCGGCCCGCAGCAGGGCCGCCGTCGAAGTCCGCGCGAGATCCACGAAAAGAACGCTTCCGCTCGGGACGAACTCCTCGAGCCCCGGCGGTGCGGCGATCAGGTTTCGGAGAGAGAACCCGCGTGGCCAGGGCCGCAGCCCGGTGTAGAAGACGAGCGGAACGAACCACGAGTAGCGGCCACCGTCGCGAGCGCGGTCGGAGCGCGATCTCGAAGGGCGCCGCCCACGGGCTGCTGAGGCCTCGCCCTCCCAGCGCTGCGCCATGCAGCGCAGCAAGCGGACGGGCAGGGTGGCTGTCGCGCTCGACTGGTGCTCGATCAGGAAGTGCGCCGGGACCGCGGTCGGTCCGCGCCACCCGCGCGTCGCCGGAGGGCGATACGGCACGCGCACGAACAGGTCCGACGTCTTTTGGCGCAGGCCTGCAAAAGTGAACCGTCCAGGGAGGAGAGTCCTGCGATCGAAGTCCAGCCTGCACGCGAGCGCGGGAGAGGCCAAGCGAACCAACGCGCGCAGATGCTCCGGCCAGGCCAGGAGCTGCTTCAGCTCTCGATCCAGGAAGGCCCGAACCAGCGGCCTATCGCCGCCGGGCGCTCCGCGCTCCCGATGTGCCATCGCCCACCCGCCCTTCGCCGTCCCCGCGCCCTCGTGCACTCGTCCGCGCCGCGCGCGCCGATCCGCTCCTGCTCCGGAGCATTGGGCGGGCCAGATTCGCACAAATTCATCTGAATCTGTTGTGTAGATTGGAATGTCAGTCGGCGCCGGGAGATGAAGCCGCCGCGCCCGACGACGGCGGCGAGGCGGCCCACCCACTGCCGAGCCGATGGGCCGAGTGATGATGTTGAGGTGGGAAGAATTGTGACGGCGAGGTGTTCCGAATCCGGACGCAGTGTGAGTGTCCGCTCCGCCCCGCCCTTCTCAGCCCACGATCTCCTCGACGCGCAACGCGCAGCGCGGGAAGGCGAGCGGCGCCAGCTTTTCGCCCCGGCCGACCTTGCGCAGCTCGCCGTAGCCGCCCTGCCCCGGCTTGCGGTAGATCTCGATGCGGTCGCTCACGAGATCCACCAGCCATGCCTCGCGAATGCCGACCCGGGCGTAGTGGGGCATCTTCACTTCGCGATCGTATCTCTGCGTCGTGTCGGAGACCTCGATCAAAAGGAGGATGTCCTTCGGACTCGGGTGCCCGCACGCGTAGAAGTCCGCCTTCGGCTCGAGGAGCGCGACGTCAGGCTGCGGTTCGGAGCGCGGCCCAAGGGTCACCGGGTCCTGAACGCCAAGCAGAACCCGGGGTCCGAGACGTGCGGCAAAAATGGCGAGCAGGCGTTTCACCGCGGCGGCGTGGTTCGGCCCAATCGGCGACATCTCGACGATCTCCCCATCGATCAGTTCCACGCGCTCGTCGGGGGCGAAGACGCCGCTCTCCCCCATCCTGTGGTACTGCTCCACCGTAAACTTGCGGCGGGCGATGCGCACGACCATGGTTCTCAAGCCTCAAAGTCTTCCCGCGCCGTGCTCCTCCATTCCCGGTCATTGTACCCGCGCGGAGGTCCGGACGGCAAGTCGGAACTCCGGGGTTGGGTCAAACTGCCGCAGCTCTCGCGCGAGGCCGACTGTGGGGAGACCGCGTCGCGGGCACGGCAGCGCCGTGCCCCTACCGGTTATCGCCGGGGGCAAGCGCCCGCGCAAGAATCCCTTTGCACTTTTGTGGATCGACCGATGCCTGGGGGCGCGGGCCTCCGGCCCGCGCAGCGCGGCCCAGAGGGCCGCGCCCCCAGGAGCCTCGAGGTACGAATCCGCGCAGCTATTCTTGCGCGGGTGCCAAGGGGCGTGGATCTGGCAGGTGACGCCGAAATCCGGTATCATGGACTTCATGCCGGCCGACAGCCGAAGAGCCACGCTGCTCGCTTTCCTGGCACTCTCCTTCGGGCTCAACCTCTACTTGGCTCGAACAGAGCGCTTGGGCGCCGAGGCCGCCGCGACCGCTTCACCCACTCCCGCCGCGGACGGCGACGCAGCGCGTCGCTCGGGGAAAGCCGTGCGATCCGATGCGCCGCCTCCTCAGACCACCCCCACTTCTCCCGCCGCCGACGCCTCGCGCGCGGCTCTCGCGGACCAGCGCTCCCGGCTCCAGGACCGCGGCGCGTCGCTCGAAAAGGAGCTCGCGGATGGGCGAAAACGCTCGAGGCCTGCGCCGGGATGAACCTCGCGGACGCCATCCAGCACGCCGATCGGGACCTCCGCTGGAAACTCCGCGCCCTGGCGACCCTGCCAATTGCGGAACGGCAGATGGCCGCGATCCAAATGGGCACGTTTCCCTTCGACGAGATCGCCCGTCGGGAAGTTCTCGACGCCCTCGCGCAGGGAGAGAACCCCGACGTGCTCACCCTACTCGCCGAAGTGGCAATCTTCGGAGAACCCGGCCATCTCGCTGCTGAGAAACTGAAGAAGGTCCACGCAATCCTCGTGTCGGGGGAGCCCCCGGAGCGACGCATGGCCGCGGCCGTCCTCGAAAGCACTGGAGTGGGTGGCAACGACCTCGACGCCGCGGAGTGGATCGATTGCATGACGACCGCGGTGCGCGGCGAGCGCGACCCGGCCGTGGTCGGCGCGCTGGCCTCGGGCTTCAACGTCCTGCAAGGCCGGGTCGCCCCCGCTCCGGTCCTGGCCGCCTTTCGAGAAGCGCTCGATCGGCTTGCCTGCCGGCCCTGACCGAGCGGCAGTCCTGCAAGCCCTCGCCAACGCCACCTTTCCCGCGGACGGGGGCCACGACATGCTCGGCCTTTGGATGGGCGCGAAGACCGACGACCTGCGCGAGCAGATCGCCGCTACGCTCGCCATGGTGGCGGTCCAGTCGCTTGCCGCACCCGTCGCGCCCGCCCTCCCCGGGCAACGGACCGTCGCGCCCTCCACTCTCCCCGAGCGGCGAAAGCGCCTGCTCGCGGTCTACGCCGGAACCGGCAATCCCGACACGCGGATGGCGCTCGCGCTCGTCGCCTGCCGCGCCCACGGCTTGGGGTTCGTCGGGGACAGGCCAGAGGTCGCCCGAGCCTTGCTGCTCGACCTTTCCGCCCGCGAACCCGATCCGCGGCTGCGCCGCCGCCTGGACCGTCTCGCGGCCCGGCTCGCCGCCGGAACGACCTCGGAACACGCGGAGCTGTGCGGCATCCTCTTCGAGAAGGAGTAGGCAGGGCCATGAACCGCGCCCTTGCCTTCGCCCTTGCGCTCTCCCTATCGCTCAATGTCGTGCTCCTCGCGCGAGCCGGCCGTAACCGCGGCGATGCGCCGAGCCCCGCCCCGCCGGCGGCCGACGGCGCTCGTGGCTTGCCCGCCGCGGAGGACCCGGCCGCGCGCCCTCGCCCCGCCGGCCCCTCCGCTACTCGTGCCGGACGCGGGTCGTGGTGTCTACGAGCGATGGCGAGCGGCCGCCAGTCCGGAGCTGCGCGAGGACATCGCCGCCGCGCTGCTTGGTGCAGGCCGAACAAGGGCGGCGCGCCGTCGGCGGGGGAAGCCCGCTCGGCGCCGCTGGGCGGGGACGAGCAACGCAGTGCTTTCCTCGAGCTGTATGTGGGACGAAGGACCCGCTCGTTCGCCGGGAGCTTGCGCTGGCTTCGGGTTCGCGTCTGCGGGTCGTTCCCGAGGGGCCGGGGCCCGCAGCGGCATTCCTGCGCAACAAGCCGAAGTGAAGCTAAAATCGATCTCTCCGTCCGTTGCCAGAGATGATCGCCGGTAGAAGACGGTGGACTCAGCGCCCGGCCTCTGCGTCTCCGCGTCTCTGTGTAAAAGTCTCGCGTTCGACCGACACGGCCGGGCCGAATTTCAAATTGCAAAAAGTCAAATTTCAAATTTCAAATTTCGCCCGCGTCTAGCTGGGACGCGGAGCCATGATCCAGCGATTTGCCGCCGTCGGTCGAGTTTAGCCTCAGTTCGGGTTGTTGTTCCTGCGTGAGGTGGCAGGACGCGAGCCGGACGACAAGGCCCCCTCGCGGCTGCTTCGCCTCGCGGACGCCGTCGAGGCCGGCCTCCCGCCCGACCGCGAGGCGGTGGCGAGGCTTCTCCATGTGGGGGGATAGGCTGCTGCACGCCCGGACCTCGCCCTGCCGAGATATAACTTTATCGGTCGCAAGTGGCGAGGCGGCACGGCCCTCTGAGCCGGTTCCTTTCAGGGTGAAAGATCGTGCGGAACGGTAAGCAAGACGAGCACGGGTGCCATCAGCGCTTGACATCCCCGGCCCCACGCCCGGTCCAGCGCACCCGCTCTCAGCCACCCCCGGACCCTGCTCCCGCGCAAAGCCTCGTCGTGCCTAGTGGTTTCGACGACGCTACGCATTCGCCCCCGCTACGGCCATATGCGGTACGACGGTTGCGCCCTTGATCCACTAACATGCACTGCCGGACACCCAGCTCTGGCGCTGGGGTCGATCGAGCCGAAAGAGATTGTTGCTGGATGGGTTCCGCAGAGCTTCGGAGGAACGCTCATGCTTACGGACAATTGCCAGGACGAGCGGGTCAGCTTCTTGACCGTGAACTTCGACCGCGACCAACTCCTGCGCGCGCTGCAGACCCACTGGGAAGCCGAAGGCGAGTCCATCATGGACATGAGGAACCGGCTCCACCTGCTGGATGGGATGCCGCTCCAGGAAGTCGCCGTCGTGTTCCTGGCGAACTTCGACGGCCTCAATTGCCGCGGGATCTCCGGCATGCTGTTGCGACAGTGGCGGGAGAGCGGGTGTGGCTACTTTTCGTAGGCCCCCTGAAGGGGGTACTACAAACAGTGGGTGCTGCTCTCGGAACCTACTGTTCGTAGTACCGCCTTCAGGCGGTCTGGGCGCTGTCGTCGAAAAGTAGCCACACCCATTCTCAATGACCACCATGGAACGTAGCCCGGGCACGGAATCGCGAACTCTGAGCCTTGAACTTTGAGCCTTGAGCCTTTTCCTGAGGAGCTCCCTGGTTTCCGAGCTGCATGAGTTATTTTTTCACGGGCCCTGAGACCTCATCTTCGCGCCAGCGCACGTGCCGCCGCCGCCACCGCCGACTCGTCGAAGCCCGCCGGCGCCGACCCGCCGCTCACCAGGGCGCGCACCAGCTCCGCCTGGGCCGCCGCCAGCACCTCGCGCCGCGACCCACCGACCGCGCCCGCGCTCGTCCCGCTTGCTCCGTTCGCCCCGTCCGCTCCGCACTCCCCCCGCGTATCGCGCGCCCCGCCTGTGCGTTCATCGCGCAGCCCGGCCCGCCTCCACCTGCGCGAGCCCGCGCCGCGTTTCCCCACGTCGCACCGCCGCCGCAATGGCGTCCAGCTCGCGATGCACCTCCGCCTCGGGCGGATGCGGGTCCCGGGGCAGGGGGGCGACCGCGGCCACGCATCGGTCGTCGCCCGTCGCGTCGAGGGCCTGGGCATGGAAGAGCCCCGCGACCGCGGCGTGGATCGCCGTCTCGGCCCCTCCCTCGAGGTAGGCGATCTCATAGGCGTCCAGCGGCTTGGCCATGCGCGAGGGCTCGCCTCCCGGCGGCCGCAACAGCGCGCGCGCGGCGGCCGCGAGGGCCGTCGCCGCGAGGGCGACTCCCACGTAGAGAGCGAGAAAGGCCGGCCCCGGCAGCTCGAAGGGATTCATCCCGCGACCTCCAGCCGGTCCGCCGCCTCGGCGGCACGCACCAGGGCGGCGAGGACCGCTTCCAGCAGCGAACGCGCATCCTCCCCGACCATGCCCGACCGCCGGACCTCCGCGAGCCGCAGGAGCACGGGCAGGTTGAGGCCGAACGCCGCCGCCGCCTTTTCGTACGTGGAGGCGAGCGCGTCGTCCGCGGGCGCGTCCTTCCCCGCGAGGTCAAGGAGCCCGGCCAGGTTCACCGCGAGCGGCACCGCGACGTCGACCAGGGCCAGCGTCATGCCCCCTTCGTCGTCGTAGACCGAGAGATACCGGCGACGAAGGCGCAAGGACAAGTTGCGCAGCTCCTGCTCGACACGCAGGCGCAGGTGCTCCCGCGAGATGACCAGGCCCTGGAAGGGATCTTCCCCGCAGAGCAGGAGGTGGTGGCGCTGGATGTCCAGGAACTTCGTCGGGAAGACGTCGGCCGAGCGACGGATCTCGGTCGCGGTGACGACGAAGGGCTCGAGGCGGAGCGCGAGGAAGGCGTGCTTCAGGCTCGGGGCGATGGCTGAGAGGGCGAAGGAGGACGCGTCGCGGAGGATGACGGCGACGTTCACGTCGCTCCGGCCGGGCCGGTAGCGTCCCCGCGAGAGTCCCCCATAGAGGAGCAGCCCGACGAGGTTGTCGCCGGCCGCGCGCTCCAGCTCGCCCCGCACGCGCACGAGTCCCTCCGCGATGTCCTTGGGTACGCCGCGTCCCGCGAGGTCGTCGGCGGTCGCTCCCGTCGCGGGCTTGCCTTGTTTTTTCAGGTCCATCATCGCTCCCTTCCGTGGAGATTGGAGACTGTGTTCGCGTTCCGCTTCCGGCGGGCGCGGGCGGCTTGCAAGGAAGGCGACGTCCGGGCCGCGAGACCTCCGTGGCGGTCGGCGCCGGAAGTGCAGTATAGGCCGCGAACGACGCCTGTCAAGTCAACGGGAGAAGCAGCCTCCGTCCCGGACGGCGGGGACCCCGCGGGGCCGCGCACTCGTCGACCGCGAGCGTCAGGGCCCGTAAAGGAAAAAGTCATGCACTCACGCCGGTCGGTGCAGGCCGGAACGCCTGCCCGTCCAAGGTGAGTGCGCCGCCCTGGTGCCTGACGCGAGCCGCCTGTTCACTTGATCCTGCGACCTGAGCCTTCCTTGTGGTGCAGGGCTTCCGCCTTCGCGCGCGGCGCTCCGGTGGACGAGTCCGCCCTGCACCCGCTCTCGCACGGATCGTCCGAAGCCCCTCCCCGACTTCCGGCATGGTTCAAATCGGGCAGTGTGTGGGTAACACGCTTTCGTGTCCGGACGTAGGGGCGGGCCTTGTGCCCGCCCTGTTGGCGACCCCGCGCACTCCAACGGCTTGCGGCCAGTCGTGGGCGCCCACAAGGAGCGCCCCTACGGCAGGCGGCCGACGGCAGGCTGTAACCCACGTTTGAACCATGCCCGACTTCCTCCTGCCGCCCCCGCACTCCGAAGGGTCAGCGATTTCCACGCGGGGCGTCCCGTCGGCGCAGGGCGGAAGCCCTGCAGCACAAGGGCTCGCGGCCTGCGGAAAACCAGTGCGGCAAGGCCGCTCGTTCCCACACTCGGCAACCGGCGATTGACCTGGATGGCGGGCATGGTACAATCCCGACCCGCTTCGTGTGGGCACGGAGCCGCGCCCAGATTTGAATCCAGCTTGATTGTCGCGACCCGCTCCAGGAAAAAGGGGAGACCGAGATGAGCCGTGCCGCCCACCGCCACGAGGTTTGGCTGGGACTGGGGATTTGTGCTTTCCTCCTTTGCGCCGGGGGAGCGGCCTTCACCCAGGCACCCGCCGAACCGCCGCCGGGCGCGGAGCAACCCAAGCCGCCCGACGCGGGCCCGGCGCAGCCGCCGGCCGCGCCCGCTCAGCCGCCCGCGGAGCCCCCCGCTCCGGAAAAACCAAAGTCGCCCGAGGGCGGACCGGCCGAGCCACCCGCCGCGCCGACGCAACCGCCGGCCGAGCCTCCCGCCCCGGAGAAACCCAAGTCGCCCGAAGGCGCCCCGGCGCAGCCGCCCGTCGCGCCCGCGGAGCCGCCAACCACACCGCCCGCCACCGAGACGCCGAAAGCCCCCGAAGGCAGCCCTTCACAGCCGCTCGCTCCGGCACAGCCGCCCGCCGCCGGAGAGCAGCCGAAGGCGCCCGAAGCGGGCCCGGCCAAGGCGCAGGCCGCCCCCGAGGCGCCGGCCGGCGCGCAGCCCGCCAAGCCGGCGGAGCCCGGCGCGGCGCAACCGGCCTCGGCCGGCTCCCCGGCTGCCGAGGCCGACCCGCCAGGGCCCGCGAAGGCCTGGCGCTTGCACGGAGAGGTCGCAGGGGAGATGCTCACGCAAATGGGCCTGCCGCCGGACGTGACCACCGAAAACGGGGACACGCGGGGGGACGATCTCCGCATTCGCCTGCTCTTCGACGGCAGCTACCGCTTCGAGCTCACCTCCGAAGACGAGGTCACCGGCGCCTACGGCATCTACCAGTCCTTTCATCTCAACCAGTCGAACCTGAACCTGCTCGGGCAAACCGGCCGGCTGCACTACGTCCACCGGTTCGGCGACGGCATCTCCGTCGCCGGTTCGTTCGACTACACGCACTACATCCTCAACTCGGATTCGTTCATCGATCGGCAGCAGGAGTCCCTCGAAGTCGCTTTTCCCTTGCTCGAGGCGGTGACCGCGCAGGTCGCGCTCAATTCCCGCCAGCTTCAGTTCCTTCGGGACACCGATCAGAACGCGTTCGCCTTCGGCCCGTCCGCCACCTTGACTTGGGCGCTTCCGGGCGGGCAGGACAACCTTTCGCTCGGGTACGCCTACGAGCGGGACGACGCCCACAGCGCTTCGTTCAGCTACGACGCCAACCGCCTGACCCTCGGCGCCGAGTTTTTTTTGACGGAGAAGGACTGGGTCACCCTCTGGTTCGGCTACACGACCTACCGTTTCGACGCCCGGGATCGGGTGGAAATCGATCAGACGCGGAGCGACGACATCCACGCGACCGGGATCCGCTACACCCACGTGGTGGCGAAGGGCATCGCCGCCTACGCCCAATATTCCTACGTCGACAGCGAGTCGACCGTCCTGCGGCAGGACTACGAGAGCCAGGGCGTGACGGTGGGCGTGACGTTCGAGTACTGATCGAACACCTGCGACTCGGCGTTTGGAAGACCGCGCTTCCCCCCGAAGCCGACGAGCACGGTCGATCGAATTCCGAACCGCGACCGTGAGGGAGCGGTCTCGGCGTGTCCTTCGTCGGGCCAGGTGTCGGGCTCAGTACCGCTCCACGGAAGTCGGTGACCGATAGCCGCAGGCAAGTTCGGCCGCCCGCGAGGCGCGCGAGCGAGGCGTAGTAACGGAGAACTACGTCGAGCGAGCGCAACGAAGCAGGCGGCCGAAATCGCCGAGGAAATGGGTCACCCCATTCTGTGGGGCGGTACTCAGGCATGGTTCAAACTGCTGAGGGCGCAGCGCACAGCCGAGAACGGTGTCTCGCTTCGTGGGCACGGCAGCGCCGTGCCCCTGCGGAAACGAGCCGATCGGGAAGCGTGGTCCGGCTTTGACGTCGCCCGAGCCTGGCGCGGCCGGCGTGGCGGGCCCGGCGGTAAGGGCTCAGCGGCGCTCCCGCCCCGGGTCCTGCCCGCCGGTCTCTTCGAAGTGCGCGCTGATGTGCAGGCGCGCGACGAGCACGCCCGGGTCGATGCCCATCGGACCGCGACGCGGCTCCGGCCGAAGCTCCAGTTCGTCGATCGAGAGCGCCGGCCGAACCTCCGTCAGGCCCTTGAGAAATTTCGCGATCCCTTCGTACGCCCCGGAGACCGTCAGGTCGCCGGTCAAGTGCAGCGCCCCGCGCGTCCCACCGCCGCGCGCGCTCCACCGAGCGAGGTTCTCCCCCACCACGCCGGCCTCCCGCACCGCTTTCTGGACGTCCAGCCGGACCGCCGTCTGGGCGATCAGCCATTCCTGACGCAGCAGTTCGTCCCCTCGCTTGTTCAGCCGGTCTTGCTGCTCGAGCCGCTCCGACGACTCGGGTTCGTAGACGAGAAAGTAGAGCAGCGGCAGCAGCAGCAGCTTGGCGCAGAGCGCCACGAAGGCGCGCGTCCCCACGGACAGGGGTCGGAACATGTTCGCCTCAAGCCTCGATTCGTTTTCTTTCAATAGGCCGAAATGAAGCTAATATCGATCTCTCAGTGCGTTGCCGGCGATGATCGCCGGTAGAGGAGCGTGGACTCAGCGCCCGCCTCTGCGTCTCCGCGTCTCTGTGTAAAAGTCCGGCATTCGACCCACACGGCCGGTCCGAATTTCAAATTTCGCCCGCGGCTGGTTGGGACGCGGAGCCATGATCTAGCCACTTGCCGCCCTCGGTCGCGTTCAGCCTTCGTTCGGGTCGTTGTTTTCTTTTCCCGTTCGGCGTCCGCGGCGTTTTCGGTGGCTCGTCCCGTTCGTGCGGCTTCGCGGCGCCGGGTCGTTCTACTTCGGTAGCCGCAGGCCGCAGATCACCCGGAGCGACCACGGTTGTCCGGCGGCGGTCGGCCCTTCGCCGGGGGCCGCGGGCCGGACGTTTTCGAAGAACGGCGAGCCCGCAAGCACTTCGAGAAGCATGTCGCGAAGATTCTCGAACTCCGCGGGCGAGGTCGCGCGGAGGGCGGCGAGCAACTCGACCTCCGGGCGGCCGGCGTCGGCCCCGCCGGCCGGCCCCGACCTGCTCCGCGGAGGAAGGAAAAGGCGCCGCAGGCCGACCTTTTCCGCGAGCCTGGGATCGAGCAGCAGGTTCGAAAGGTCCGCGAGCATCCCGTAGTAGGGGATGACGGGCGCGACGGCCGGGGACGGGGCGGGCCTGACCCGCGTGAGGCGCCCCCGCATCCGCTCATACGCAGCGGCCGTCCGGAGCGGTTGCTGCAGCTCGGCGAGCTGGAGTTCCGCGGCGGCGACCCGGCCGTGCAGCCCGTCCGACGCGGACCGCTCGAGAAAGGCGGCGAGCAGCAGGAAGGCGGCGCCCGCGACGGCGAGGAACGTGACCACGCGATTCAAGGCCAGCAGTTTGTTGACTCGCTGTCCTCGCACGCCGAGAAAGTCGAGCACGGGGCGGTCCTGGAGCGCGAGGCCGACCGCGACCGCGAGGCGCGGCCCATGCGCAGCCGCCTCCCGCCGCAGCTCCTGCGGCACCCGGACCGCCTGCCAGGGATCGAGCACCGAGGCATGCAGCTCGTCGACGAGGGCCGGCAGCAGGTCCGCGATCCGATCGCCGCAGACGTACACGTGCTCGACGCGCACCGAGCCTTCGCTCTGGTGGAAGGTCTCGAGGTCGCGAACGACCTCTCCGACGAGGCGCTGGACGAGCCGCGGCACGGGCTTCCCCGCGGCGGGCGCCCCTTCCCGGCCGGCCTCGGCCGGCGCGCTCTGCGGGGTCTCCGGCTGCGCGACGTCCGGCGGCGCGGCGGGAGTGCCGGGCGGCGTGTCGCCCCCCGAGGCGAGCGGTGCCGCGGTCCGATCGGCCGCTCGGAGGCCCAACAGTTCCCTCACGCCGATCGGAAGCTCGCGGCAGAACTCCAGCGTGCGCGGGCCATGGACCGAGAGCGTGGCGAAGTCCGGCCGCAGGTCCAGGACCGCGAGGGCCAGCCCCGGGGAGGCCAGCCCGGCGGCACGAACCAGCGTGTCGAGTGCGAACGCGTTCGGCGTGACCGCGTGCACGGCGATGCCGGCCCCCTGCACGGCCGCTGCGCGGTCGTCGACGTCCGTACCGTCCGCTGCGCTTCCGAACACGCGCGGTCCCCCCGTCCGAACGCCGCCATCCACCGGGTCGGCCTTCGCCGCGAAGCGGAAGCGGGCGGACCCGGGGGCGAAGGGAAGCCCCTTCGAGAGGTGACGGACCCGAAGGGATTCCGCCGCGTCGTACTCGTCGCCGGGTGGGCGCGCGAGGATCTTCACGACCGCGCGTTCGCCGGGGACGTTCACGTGGGCCGCCGTCACGCGGGGAGAGGTGCGCCGCAGGAGGGCGCGCAGCGAGCGGATCCGTGCCCGGCCGGACTCCGCCTCCTCCGCTCCGCGTTGAGGAGCGGCGAACCCGTCGCCCGCGTCGACCGCGAGCGAGGCGAGGGTCGGGGGCTCGCCTCCGCCCGTTCGGAGCTGGATCAGGTAAATGCCTGAGTCGCCGAGATCGATTCCCGTGGCCCAGCGGACCTCTCCCGGTTCGCGGACCGGGGCCGCGGCGTGCGGCTGCGCGGCGCTGGTCGACGCGGGTTCGGTCATGGGTGCTCGCCTTGCCAGGGGAGGGGAAACAGGCGGCTGCACTGCTAATCGTTCGAAGATTGTTTTCTTGCGACAATTTTTGCTCGGGTCGAACGCCATGAAAACCACAGATTTCACAGATTCTACGCGATTACACAGATTACGAATCTGTGAAATCGTCGTAAATCTGTGAAATCTGTGGTTCCGTCGTCGCTTGGCTGCGGCACTGCCGCGCTGCGATTCTACTCCAGGGGGGTGGGAATGGCAACTGAACTTGACGCGGCTTCTGTGCCATTCGTATAATTGAAGGACCGAACACGCCCATCCCGCGACCCGGAAAAGGTCAGGCTTCCCCTTTCCGGCCCACTCCCTCCCGGAGTGGTGGCGAAGCACGGCTCTCCGCAGCGTGAGTTTTTGACGTGGAAAAATCGACCGAGCCCCAGTCCTCGCCCGAGCCCGACGGGTCGTGGGAGGTGAAACCCTCCGCGGCCGACTTTCTCGGCCGGGTCGCCGTCCTCAACGGCATGACGACGCAGGCGCGGGTGGACGAATGTCTCCGGATCCAGTCACAGATGCGGGCGGCGGGCCTCACCCGCCGGCTCGGCGACCTCCTGGTCGACAAGGGCTATCTGACCAAGGCCCAGGTCCACGAGCTGCTCGAGCTGCGGCGCAACCAGGCCTCCATCCAGGAGACGAAGGTCCCGCACGCGCCGCTCACCGCTTCCGTCGGGGACAGCCTCGCGGACATCCTGCTGTCGAACTTTCTCGTGTCGCGGGCGGCCGTCGAGGAGTGCCTCTCGCTCCAGCGCAAGCTGAACCGGCTCGGGGTGAAGATCCCGCTCGCCGACGTGCTTCACCAGCGCGGCTATCTCGGGACGGACGCGGCGGTGATGGTCCAGCGGGTGGAGCGCGCCCGGCGCGGTCGTTCGCGTTCGCGCCTGGCCGTGAGCATCGGCGGCGCCCTCGGAGCCATCCTCCTCGCGATCGCCCTGGTCTGGTGGGTCAGGAGTGCCACGCCCGTCGATCCCGGGCCGACCGGCGACGGTGTCGAAAGCGGCGCCGGGCGTCAGAAACCGCCGGCCCCGGTCGAGGATCCGGGCGCCGGCAAACCGGCCACGGCGGGGACGGGCGCTTCGACCCCCGGGGGCAAACCCTGGTCGGGTGTCCCGCTGGTCGGAGGGACGCGAAAAACGGGCGGCGGCGAGGGCGCAGCCGGCGGACCGGCAGCACCACCCGCGGTTTCCTCCGGACCGCCAAGCGAGCAGGAGCTGGTCCGTCGCAGGCTGGAGGAGGAGGCCAGGATCCGGAAGATCGAACGGAAGCTGTTTCCCGAGGCTCGCCGCGATTCGGGCGAGGATGGGGATACAGAAGGGGACGGCGGGGGCGTCGGGGGTGGCAGTCGATAGGACGGGCTTCGCCCTGCCGGGGGTGCGGGGTCGTCCACGCTCGAGGCCGCCGCCGGCCCGGCGTGCCGAGGCATGCCCGAAGTTTTGAAGCAACCAAGGAAGGAACCAGCGCATGACGACTTCGAAGAAGTTGATGTGGCTCGTCGTGGGCTGCGCCGCGGTGGCGCTGCTCGCCGTGATCGTGGCCAACGAGATGCAGGACGAGGGCCGCGGGAGGCGCGAGCAGGCGCGCGGCGGCCGCAAGGTCCAGCACCAGCCGCAGGTGCCGCCGGCCCGTGCGCCCGAGAAGCCGCCGGTCCTCCAGGTCCCGGCCGTCGTGCAGCAACCCGTCGTCGTCCCCGCCAAGCCGCCCGCCGCCGGCCCCCCCGCGCTCTACGACCAGGCGGCGTGGGAGGCCTGGCTCGCCGCGCTCCCGGAGGCCGACCGCAGGTATGCCGTGCGCCTCAAGTCCCGCTTCTTCCTCCTCCAGAAGGACGCCTCGATCGAATTCAAGACCGACCACAAGCGGATCCTCATGCAGTTCGAGGACATCCCGACGGAAGCGCAGGAGCGGGAGCTTGCGACCTACGGCGTCGAACGGGAACGCTACCTCGACGGCTATGCCTACCTCACCTACGTCCTGCGCGATACCTTCGACACGGTAAGATCCTTGCCGTATGTCCGCGGCGTGGGAGAGCTCCAGGTCGCCGACAAGGTGGCCTCCAACGTCTATCACGGGAAGTACGGGGATTGGGCCCGCGATCCCGCGGGCGGCGTCAAAGTGGACGTAAAGTTCTTCGACTCCGTTTCGCTACGACAGGCCCAGGAAGCGCTCGCGGCCCTCGGCCTCACGCCGAAGGAGGAGTTCGAGTTCAACCAGAAGCTTACGCTCACGGTCCCTTCCCCGGAGGTGGCCCTGGCGGTGGCCGCCGAGGACACCGTCGAATACCTGGACCAGACCTCCCCACCGCCGCGCGTCTTCAACGTCAACGCGGCGGCGCTCGCGAAGGTCAACCAGGTCACCGGCTCCCCGCTCAACCTGAACGGCAGCGGCGTGATCGTAGGCGAATGGGACGGGGGAAACGTCTTCGCGCACAGTGATTTCGGCGGCCGTACGCAGATCGGCGAGACGGCGCCCAGCATCGACGACCACGCGACCCACGTCTGCGGCACCATCCTCGGCAGCGGCGGCGGAAACGCCGGCGCGAAGGGCATGGCGACCGCCGCTACCCTCTTCAGCTTCGATTTCTTCGGCAACGTCTTCTCCGAAATGACCAACGCCCTCGCCGCGCGGCAGATCGTCCTCTCGACGAATTCCTGGGGGCTGGCCAGCGAGCTCTTCGGGCAGTACTCCTCGAACTCCGTGAACATCGATAAGGTCGCGCTCCCCGGCGCCGTGACCGCGCCTGCGCCCCTCACGATCCTCTTCGCCGCAGGCAACGACCGGAACGGCACCGATACGTTTCAGTTGATGGGCACCTTCGCCTCCGCGAAAAACGTCATCGCGGTCGGGGCGCTGAACGATAACGGGACGATGTCCTCGTTCAGCAGTTTCGGCCCGACCACGGACGGGCGGATCAAGCCGGACGTCTCCGCGAACGGAGTCGGGCTCACCTCTACCCTCCCGAACAACACCTACGCGAGCTTCAGCGGCACCTCGATGGCCACCCCGGCGACCACGGGCTCCTGCGCCCTCCTCATCGGGCTCTTCCGCCAAAGGATGGGCGGCGTGAATCCCCCTCCCGGCTACCTCAAGGCCCTCCTCGCGCAGACGGCCGTCGACTTCGGAAACGCGGGGCCCGACTATAAATTCGGCTACGGCTCCATTGACGTGAAGGCGGCCGCCGATCTTGTCGTCGCCGGTTCCGATCCGAACCTGAAGACCCTCGCCACCGGGCAGTGCGCGAACGGCGCGACCGTCGCGTTCACCGTGAACGTGCCCACCGGAGCGCCGGAGCTCAAGGCTACGGTGACCTGGATCGACCCGCCGGGGAGCGCGAGTGCGGCCCTCGCACGCGTCAACGACCTCGACCTCGAGGCCGTTGCGCCGAACGGGACGACCTTCTTCCCCTTCGTCGGACCCGGCGCCGCCAACCCGAACGGCCCCACGACGACCGGCCACAACGACGGGGACACCCTCGAACAAATCAAGGTCGCCGCCCCGGCCGCGGGCGCCTGGACGATCAAGGTCAAGGGGCACGTCGTCCCGGTCGGCCCCCAACCCTTCGTGCTGATCGTGAACCCGGGGATCGGAGCGGCCTCGCTCTTCTCCCTCTCCGGCACGGCGCGGGACGGCGCCGGCGCGGGGATCGCGAACGTCACCGTCAACCTGAGCGGCTCGGCGGTCGCGAGCGCGGTCACCAGCGCCACGGGCGCCTACGCCTTCAGCAACCTCGCGGTGGGGGACTACACGCTCACGCCCGTCAAGGCCGGTCTCGCCTTCCAGCCCGCGCAGCGCGTCGTGAGCGTCACGAATGCCAACGTGACCGCCCAGGACTTCACGGGGCTCGTCGCCACCACGACGTCCTTCTCCAAAGTGCTGAACCCCGTGCTGGCGATCCCGGACAACGTCGCCGCCGGCGTCTCCAGCCAGGTCCAGGTGGACCAGCACGTCACGATCTCCGACCTCAACGTCTTCGTCGACCTCGTCCACGCCTTCATCGGCGCGCTCAAGGTCTCGATCACCTCCCCCGCCGGCACGACCGTCCTGCTCCATAACCGGACGGGGAGCTCGGGGACGGCGATCAATACGACCTACGATACGCAAACGGCGCCCGCGCAGTCGCTCGGCGCCTTCGTGGGGCAGGACGCCTTCGGGACCTGGACCCTGAACGTCGCGGACGTCGACGACTTCGGGGACACCGGCTCGTTGCGCCAATGGAGGGTGGATGTGACCGGCGTGGTCGCCGGCCCCGTGCTGGCGATCAATCCCGGCAACCTCGCCTTCGCGGGCCAGCAGGACGGCGCCAACCCGAATGCGCAGGGGCTCGCGGTCTCCAACGCGGGCGCCGGGACCCTCAACTGGACGGCGACCGTTTCCGCCAATGCGCCCTGGCTCTCCGTGAACCCCGCGGCCGGGACCGGCGCGGCCAATGTCTCGGTCACGGCCTCCCTCGCCGGGCTCGGCCTCGGCGACTTCCCGGGCACCATCACCTTCACCGCCCCCGGCGCCACCGGGTCTCCGCTCGTCGTCCCGGTCACGCTGACCGTGAATCCGGCCACGGCGACGACCAAGAACTTCGTCAAGGACGAAGTGCCCGACCGGGGGATCCCGGACGCGAACACGACCGGCATCACGAGCACGCTCGACGTCCCGGACGACATCGCGATCCAGGACGTGAACGTCGGCGTGCAGATCACGCACGCCGCCATCGGCGACCTGACCGTGATCGTGAAATCCCCGGCCGGGAACACGGTCATCCTGCACAACAAGATCGGCGGCCTCACGAAGAACCTCGTTACCACCTACGACACCCTCACCGCGCCCACGCAGTCGCTCGCGGCCTTCAACGGGCAGTCGTCGAAGGGGACCTGGTCGCTCACCGTGACCGACACGAAGACGAAGAACACCGGCACCCTCAACCTGTGGAGCCTGCAGATCACCGGCGGCGCGGCGAAGCCCCCGGCGTTCACGGTCTCTCCTTCGCCCCTCACCTTCAACGGGAATTTCGGGCAAGGGGCGCTGCCGCCGCAAACCCTCACCGTGGCGAACTCGGGCGGCGGGACGCTCTCCTGGTCCGTGACGAAGGACGTGCCCTGGCTCGCACTCTCTCCCCTCGCGGGGACGAATAGCGGGACGGTGACCGTCACGGCGAACACGGCCGGCCTGCCCGCGGGCACGCAGAATGGCAAGATCACGTTCACGGCGACCGGGGCGACGAATTCCCCCCTGGTGGTGAACGTCACGCTGAACGTCGCGGACATTCCGCCGGTCCTGGCCGTGAATCCGACCAACCTCGCGTTCACGACGCAGCTTGGCCAGAATCCCCCGAGTCAGACGTTCACCGTCACCAATGGGGGCGGCGGTAGCCTCACCTGGGCGGCGACCCACAACACGACGTTCCTCACGCTCTCCCCGACCGGAGGCACCCTCGGGGCCGGGACTTCGCAGACGGTCACCGCGACGGTTGCGGCCGGCGGCGTGCCCGTGGGCCTGGTGAATGGCGCGATCAACGTCACCTCGGCGGAGGCGGGCGCGACCTCCCCCAAGGTGGTCTCCGTGTCGCTGACCGTGACCCAGCCGCCGAGCCTGGCGGTGTCTCCCTCGCTTCTGGCCTTCGCCGGAGGCGAGAAGGGGACTCTCCAGCCCGCGCCCCAGAATGTCTCGATCTCGAACGCGGGGGGCGGGACCCTTTCCTGGTCGATCGTTTCGAACGCGCCCTTCGTCACCGTCGCGCCCACGTCGGGGACGGGCAACGGGACCGTGAGCGTGACGGCGAACACGACGAGCCTGAATGCCGGGAACTTCCAGGCGGTGCTGACCGTGACCGCGGGCGGCGGCGCGGACGGCTCCCCAAAGTCGGTCAACGTGTCCGTCGTGGCGAGCGACGTGACCGCCCCCTCGCCGATCCTCAACCTCCAGTCGCTGGCGACCAAGATCGACGGCCCGCAGCTTCCAGCCCCGGCGGTGAAGGCGACCTCCACGAACGACGCCGTGAACGCGGGGCCGGGGAGGGCCACGGACGCCGATCTCACGACCGGCTGGCAGTCCCTGCTTCGCAAACAGCTCACGCCCGAGTCCCTCACCTGCGACTGCGGCTCCACGAAAAACGTCGGCATGGTCAAGCTGGCCGCGCGGACGAACTTTACGACAAGCTTCCCCATCGACTTCCAGCTCCAGACTTCGCAGGACGACGTGAACTACGTCTCGCAGGTCACCGTCACGAAGCAGGTGGCCGGGAACGGCGAGCTGAAGGTGTACCCCTTCCCCGCGCCGGTGGCCGCGCGCTTCGTCCGCGTGCTGGTCACGAAGATGCAAAAGTCCGGTCTTTTCTTTTCGACGCAGATCGGCGAAATCCAGGTGCTCGAGCCGCCGCCCGCGCTGAACAGCGGCGTGAAGCTGACATGGACCGCGGTAGGCGACGACGGCCTCACGGGCGCCGCGGCGGCCTATGACCTGCGGCAAGCGACCGCTCCGATCAGCGAAGGGTCGTTCGCGGCCGCCACGCCCGTGCAGGGAGTGCCGGCGCCCCAGCCGTCGGGCAGCGCGGAGACCTTCCTCGTGACCAGCCTGCCGGCGGGGCAGACCTTCCATTTCGCGATCAAGGCGGTGGACGAGGCGGGGAACGCGGGTCCGCTGGCCGGGACCTTCGCCACGACGAGCGCGGACACGGCCGCGCCCGAACCGATCACTGAGCTTGCCGCTCGCGAGGTGTCGGGCACCGGCGAGGCGCTCGCCGCGCGCGTGACGGAGGCGTCGAGCGTGCTGGGGAGCGGCTGGGAAAAGGAGCTGGCAGCGGACGCCCGGCCGGGGACGAGCTGGTCGTCCGCCGGGAGTCGCGGCCCGCGTACGGAGCACTTGGTGGTGGATCTCGGCTCCATCTGCGCGGTCGGGAGCGTGCGCGCCCTGCCGCGTTCGGAGACGCCCGAACTGTTCCCGCGTAACGTCTTCGTCGAAGTGAGCCTGGACGGCAAGTCCTGGAAGACGGTCGTCCGGGACCAGGAGCCGTCGCGTGCGCCGGGCGAGGCGGCGGAATTCTCGTTCGCCGCGGAGGCCGCGCGCTACGTGCGCTTCGGCGGGACCTCGGCGCAGGAGGGGCTGACGCAGAACCATTACGCGCAGGTCGCGGAGCTGACCGTGCACGAGCCGAAGGGGCCGGCGGACCGGCTGGTGGCCCTTTCCTGGAAGGCGCCGGCCGCGGGCACGGGGACGCCCGAGGCGTACGACGTGCGCTTCGGCCCCGCGCCGCTCGACGACGCGACGTGGACCGGCGCGACGCAGGCCGTGGGCGAAGGGCGCCCGGGCGCGGCCGGGACCGCCGAGCGGTTCCTGCTGGCGGGCCTGACGCCGGGCCAGGCCGTGGAGCTTGGCGTGCGCGTGGTGGACGAGGCGGGGAATTCTTCGCGCCTCGTGAAGGTCGCCTTCACCGCCGGGAAGCACGGCGACGCCGACACGGAGGCGCCGGCCGCCGTCGCAGACCTGCGCGCGGAGGCGGTGACGGGGAGCGGGCAGTTCTCGGCGGCGCTGGCGACGGCCGCTTCGAGCGAGCAGTCCGCGGAGTACGGCAAGGACAAGGTGACGGATGGCCTGTACTCGACCGCCTGGTCGACCGGGACGAAGACCGGCCCCTCGGACGAGTTCGTGACGCTGGACCTGGGGACGACGCGGCCCGTGAACCGCGTGCGCGCGATGCCGCGCGAGCAGTTCGCCTCGCTCTTCCCCGCAGACTTCCGGCTGGAGACGAGCGTGGACGGCGCGCGCTGGGTGGTGGTGAAGAAAGTGGAGGGCTTCCAGGCCTCGGAGCGGACGCACGCCGTGTTCGAGTTCCCCGCGACGCCGGCGCGGTTCGTGCGGCTGGTCGTCACGCGGATGAACGGCGTGGACGGGCTGGCCTACGCGCAGATCGCGGAGCTGGAGGTGGGGGAGGCGGACGGGCCGGTGAACACGATGCTGCGCGTGCGGTGGACGGCCGGCGGGGACGACGGCCGGGCAGGCCGCGCGTCTGCCTACGATCTCCGGTACGCGACCTCGCCCATCACGGATGCGTCGTGGGTGTCCGCGCGCCCGGTGACGACGACGGTCCCGCGGGCGAGCGGGCAGGCGGAGGAGACCGTAGCGACCGGCCTGGAGCCGGGGACGCTGTACTACTTCGCGCTGAAGGTCCGGGACGAGGCGGGGAACGAGTCGGCGCTGTCGAACGTCGGGAGCGAGTCGACGGGGAAATGAGAGGGGCAACGGGGGAGGGGGCGGCGCGGGCCGGGTGCTGAGACGAGACGTCCAGCGAGAGCAGCCGGAGTACTCTTGGTGCGCCGGCTTGAAGGCGGTGGGGGGAGGGGGGTGCCCGAGCCCCGCGACCGAGTCTACGCCTTCGCGCGTGCTTCTCGAAGCAGTCGGAGCACGCCGACATACTCCTGGCAGTCGCCCCGTTGATAGACGAGTCGTCGTAGAAGGTCGCGCTTCTTTTGCTGGTGTAGGGGGTCCTTTCGAAGGGCGGGCTCGGCAGCCTCATGGTGGCGCAGGTTTTTCAGCCGGTCGGAGTCGGAGCGATAACGCCCGCACTTCACGGCGCGATCGCTGAGAAGCTCCGCGCGATTCAGGTGCAGCCCAGTCATGGCAATGGTCTCCATGGCGACCTGGGTGCGCGGGAGGAGTCGGACGGCCCCGTAGGGATCCGATTGGGGGGAAAACTCGGCCCATAAATGCGTGCGCGGAGCGTATGCGGGCGCGCAAGGGTCAAGGGGTTCTCGATACTGCGCCCGATCCAGACTGTTGCCGCCGTTCATCGCGCGCTTGTACTTCGTGTTGCAGTCCGAGCAGGACAAGCGAAGGTTAGTCCAGTCGTTAGCGCGGTCGGGCCAGAGCTTCATTGGCATGAAGTGGTCCACTTGCCCGCGGCCGACCCTCCTTTCGCAGTACGCGCACTTCTCGTGGAATTCGCCAAGAAGCCACTGGCGCACACCCTCGCTCTGCCAGGCATTCGGTCCCCCAGCGGCGAGGGCTCGAAGCAGGTCCTGCGGAGGCGGATCGGGCTGTACCTTTCGAAGGCCGAGGTGATCGGTCCCTCTAGCCCGGGAATCGAATCGCCGCCTCCCGGTATCCCGCCGCGATCAGCTCGAACGCGTTGTAGGTGACCCCATACCAGAAATCCGTGTCTCCGTGGGCAAATCCTTCCGGTACCGGAGCGCCGGAATGCCGGGGGTGGAAACGACCCTCGTGCAATTGTTGAAGGATGCACCCCTCGTGACAAGTCTCCCCACCCATGCTCACGAAGTGTTCGAATGGAGGGCGCGGACTGAGGGCCGTGCACGTAGGAAGATGGGAAGCGAGGCGCCGGATTGCCACGAGCCCGAGCCTGTCGGCCCACCGTTCGACCGCGCCCGTGATTCCGATCCAGTCGCGCGCCCGGTCTCCTGGAGGCGAGACGTAGGGTCGAAGGGAGCGGTCCGAGCATGCCAACGATTCGAAGAGCAGCTCCGGCGCGGCGCCGAGTTGATCGGTCGCCGCTTCGACGTAAAAGCCGTGAAGCCACGACCGCAGCGGGCCTGCGTCGGGCGGGGCGACGAGCCGCGCCACATCCGATGCTGCTCCCGCGTGCTCGACCCATTCAAGGATGGCGGACGGGAGCGCCGAAAGTTGAGTGTCGCCGCGAACGCGATTCGTGTCACACCGAAGGCGGCGCGCCATCTGGAGCGCGTAGGCGCATGTCAGCAACCGATGGAACGTGCCTGCCCACAAGCTCCCCGCGGCCGGTTGTGGAAGGGCGCGCATGATTACTGCGACATCCGGCAGCGTTTCCTGCATCTCCGGAGCGCTCCACATGTCTGGGGGGAGGAACGCAGCCTTGTTGGGCGATGAGGGCAAAGGCACGGGTTGAGATTCGTGCCGGGCGCCGTCGTGGGGCGGGATCGTGCCCGGACATGCAGAATCGCCGGCCCCTCGTGGCCGCTGAGTGGGCTGTCCATGATGGAGGGGAGGCGTGGCCACGGCCCGGAGTTACTGTAGTTGGACGGGACGGTGCGCACAACCAAAATGACCGGATTCGCTGGGTGCCGAGTCCCTCCGGGCTGTCAGGCCGGCGCAGCTTGCAGCCCCCCGGTGTCTCGGCGAGGATGCGAACCGACAGCGTCGGAGGCCGACTCGCAACTGCCCCCTCACTCACGCCTCGTCAGCCGGTGCTGAGTTGCCATTTCCGTTGCCGTCACGCCCCCGAGCGAGGCCGTGCCTTCGCGCCAGCTTCCACAGCGTCGTGCGGCTCATGCCGAGGACGCGCGCGGCCTTCGCACGGTTACCGCACGTGTCCCGGAGGACGTCCAGCAGGCGCGCGCGCTCGGCCTCGGGCGTGTCGGGGGCGGACGCGGGCCCGGGGCGATGGCGGGCCGCCAGGACGTGCTCGTCGCCTTTGCGGACCTCCTCCGGCAGGTCCAGGAGGTCGATCCAGGGGCCGTGCGCCACGACGAAGGCGTACTCGATGGCGTGCTGCAGCTCGCGCACGTTGCCCGGCCAGTCGTGCACGACGAGCGCCGCCAGCGCCTCGCGCGAGCAGCCGGTGATCCCTCGGCCCGTTTCCGCCCGATAGCGCCGCACGAAGTGCTCCACCAGCGTCGGGACGTCCTCCCGTCGCTCGCGGAGCGGGGGCAGGGTGAGCGAGACGACGTTGAGCCGGTAGAAGAGGTCCTCCCGGAACCGCCCCCCGCGCACCAGGGCGCGCAGGTCGCGGTTCGTCGCGGAGATCACCCGCACGTCCGCACGCCGCGGCCGCGTCTCGCCCACGCGCTCGAACTCCTTCTCCTGCAGCACGCGGAGGAGCTTGAGCTGAAGACCCGGGTCCAAGTCGCCGATCTCGTCGAGCAGGAGCGTGCCCCCGCTCGCGGCCTCGAAGCGCCCCACTTTGTCCGCGTAGGCGCCCGTGAACGACCCGCGGGCGTGCCCGAAAAGCTCGCTCTCCAGCAGCGTCTCGGCCAGGGCCGAGCAGCTCACCTTCACGAACGGCCGGCCCGCGCGCGGGCTGAGCCGGTGCAGCGCCTCTGCGACCAGCTCCTTGCCGGTCCCCGACTCCCCTTGGACGAGGACCGAGGCCGTCGAGTCCGCGGCGCGCTCGACCAAGGCGTGCAGGTCCCGCATCCGTCGACCCTTCCCGACGAGCCCCGGGATGCCGTGCCGCTCCTCCAGCTCGCGGCGCAGACTCTCGAGGGCGGCCTTTGCGGCGCGCAGCTCGGTGATGTCGCTGAAGGACTCGACGCCGCCGATCGGGGCGCCCGCGGGATCGCGGAGCACGCAGACGTTCTTGAGCAGCACCCGCTCCCGGCCGTCTCGGGCCAGCACCCGGCATTCCACATTGCGCAGCTCGCCGCGCTCGACGAGTGGGCAGCCGCCGCCCTCGGTCAGGCACGCGGCTTGGCAGCCGCGGTCGAGTCCCGGAATCACGCCGCACGGCCGGCCCAGGACGTCCGCCCGCGTGAAGCCCGTGATTCGCTGCGCCCCGGCGTTCCAGGACGTGATGGTGCCGTCGAGATCGATGGTCATTACCCCCTCGGCCATCGTCTCGATGATCGCCTCAAGGAAGGACGCCGGCGTGCCGACGCGGGCGAGGTCGTCGGGAGTGAGGGCGTCGGGAGTGAGGGCAGGGTTCATGGCTCGGGTTCGTCCTGAGGTGCCGGAAAAAGCGACGGGGGTTCAATCAACGGACGGGCTCACGAAACACAGAGGCGCGGAGACGCAGAGGAACTGGGGTCGAGTCAACGCCCGGAGCACCGCGGCATCTGTGTACAACAAAAGACATACGACCCACGCGGCCACGAGTTGCCGAACTGTCATGAACTGCCGCCCGGGCGGTAGGGCACGGAGGAACGCGACCGAAGGCGGCAAGCGGCTAGATCATGGCTCCGCGTCCCAACTAGCCGCGGGAGAAATTTGAAATTTGATATTTGACCTTTTGCAATTTGAAATTCGAACCGGCCGCGTGGGTCGAATGCGGGACTTTTACACAGAGACGCGGAGACGCAGAGGCCGGGCGCTCAGTCCACGCTCCTCTACCGGCGATAATCGCTGGCAACGCACTGAGAGATCGATTTTAGCTTCATTTCGGCTTGTTGAAGTACAAACCCAAGCCGCTCCCTCACGGTCGCGGTTCCGTTCGGTCGCTCGTTTTCTTCGTTCGGTTTCCCCCGTTTCGGCGTCTTCGGCGTCTTCGGTGGCTCGTCCTCTTCGTCCACTGTCCTCCTGGTGTTCTTCGTCCCGTTTCCTCGCCTCCCCCGTTTCGGCGTCTTCGGCGTCTTCGGTGGCTCGTCCTCTTCGTTCCTTCCCCCTCTACGTCTTCGGTGGCGCCTTCTCACCTCCCGCGCGACCCGGGATCACCACATTCCGGATACCTTCCCCCGCGCGCAGCGCATCCAGGGCGTCGTTGATCCGCTCCAATGGAAATCGCCCCGTGATCAGCGGCCCTACCCGGATGCGGCCCGACTGCACCATCCTGACCACCCGCGGATAGTCCACGGGCCGGCAGCCGAGCGAGCCCATCACCTCGAGCTCGTGGAACATCAGTCGTGCGGCGTTCAGTTCGAACGGCTTCTCCGAGTACCCGATGACGCAGAGCTTCCCCCCGCGGCGCAGCGCATCGCAGGCGGCGGTGAGCGTGCGCGGGCTGCCGACTGCCTCAAACGCGACGTCCACCCCGCCTCCGGTCAGCCGCTTCACCTCGCGCGCCGGTTCCGGATGGGCCGCGGCGTCAATGACGTCCCTCGCGCCGAATTCCCGCGCGAGTGCGAGCTTCTTCGCGTCCAGGTCCACGGCGATGACCGTCGCGCCGACCGCGACCGCGAGTTGCACGGCGTTCAGTCCCACGCCGCCGCAGCCGAACACCGCGACCGTGTCCCCCGCCCGCACGCGCGCGCGGTTCACCACGGCGTGGTACGGCGTGGAGACCGCGTCCGCGATGACGGCCGCTTCCTCCAACGAGAGTTCCGGCGGCAGCCGCACGGCGTCCTTCGCCGGCGCCCGCACGTACTCCGCGAACGCCCCGTCGATGTGGTTCCCAAACATCGCCATGCCGAGGCAGATGTTCTCCCTCCCCGCCCGGCACAGCTCGCAAGTGCCGCACGTCAGCACCGCGGGCAGGAGGACGCGGTCCCCCTCGGCGACCGCGAGCACGCCCGCGCCGATCCGCTCCACGAGGCCCGCCGGTTCGTGCCCCAGGATGAGGGGCGGTTTTCGAAACGTCGGCACGTCGTGGTCGAGGTAGTGCAGGTCCGTGTGGCACACGCCGCACGCCGCCACCCGCACGAGGATTTCGCCGGCCCTCACCTCCGGCAGGGGCACGTCCTCGACCGTGAGCGGGCGACGCGGGCCATGGAAAACGGCGGCTTTCATGACAGCAAGCTCCCGCATACGCCGCAGAACTTGAAGTCCGCGGGGAGGTCCCGCGCTCCGCACGCGGCGCACCGGCGCGCGTTCGCACCCCAGAGCAGCTCCGACGACCCGCCCAGCGCCGCCTTCTCCCGGAGCTGCCGCACGCGCGGCTTCCGCTTTTCCACGAAGGCCCGCATCCCCTCGAACGGCTCGACGCACGCGAAGTGCAGCGACAGCCAGTCCCGCGCATGGCCGATCGTCTGGTGCCAGGCCAGCTCCTTCCAGTAGTTCACCTGCTGCTTCGTGTACCGCGTGCACTCCGGGAACTTCTCCGCAAGCTTGGTCGCCAGCGCCTGCACGGCCTCGTCGAGCTTCGCGAAATCGATGCGGTAGCCGTCGCGCCCGGCGAGTGCCTTTTCGATTTCCTCGGGGGAAGCGCTCTCGACCCAGCGGTCCCCCTGCCGTACGGACGGGACGACCTGGTTCACGAGGCCCCACTCCAGGGCCTTGCGGGCGGGGACCGGCTCGTTGAGAAAGAGCATCTCGCGGGCGCGCCGGTCGCCGACGGCCAGCGGGAGCCATTGCGTCGCCCCGCCGCACGCGACCGAACCGACGCCCGTGCCGACCTGGAAGAGCCGCGCGTGTTCGGCGGCGACCGAAAGGTCGCACGCGAGGTGGGACTCGTTACCGCCGCCGACCGTCATGCCGTTCAGCCGCGCGATCGTCACCTTGCCGTTGTTCAGGATCGACTCGAGGTACGCGCGGAAGAGCCCCATGTACTTCCAGTAGTCGCGCGGCCGCCGCGTGTAGACCTCTTCGTATTCCTTCACGTCGCCGCCGGTGCAGAAGGCGCGTTCCCCGGCGCCCGTGAAGACGATCACGGCCACGCCGTCGTCCCACGCCGCCTGCTGAAAGGCGCGCGCCAGCTCCCGGAGGGTCGGGGTGGCGTAGGCGTTCAGCGCCTTTGGACGGTTGAGCGTGATGGTGGCGACGCCCCCTTCCTTGCGATAGAGCACATCCTCAGGGGCGGCGCCGGACCGGACTTCGGGGTCGAAAAAGCTCATGTCACCAAACCTCCGGACAACGTGTTCTCGCCGCCGCTCGCGGTCGGAGCCGCGCGCCGAAATGGCGGAGGGCCGGCGGCTCCTCGACGAGCGAGAGTCCGCCGAGGCGGTCCGCGTGCTCCGCGACCCTGCCCGCGACTTCGGCGACGTACTCGAGGTGGCAGCGGGTATACACCCTACGCGGCACGGCGAGCCGGACCAACTCGTGGCGCGCCGGGACCTGACGGCCGGTCGCAGGGTCCGTGCGGCCGAACATCAGCGTGCCCACCTCGACGCCGCGGACGCCCCCTTCGCGGTAGAGCGCGCAGGCGAGGGCCTGGGCCGGGAAGTCGTCGGGGCCGAGGCGCGGGAGGAGGCGGGCGGCGTCCAAGAAGACCGCGTGTCCGCCGACCGGCTCGACGAGCGGCAGCCCGGCGCGCCGCAGCGCCTCGCCGAACCTGGCGACCGACCGGATGCGATGATCGAGGTAGTCCGGCTCGAGGCATTCACGCAGGCCGACCGCGAGCGCCTCGAGATCGCGCGCCGCCATGCCGCCGTAGGTCGGGAAGCCCTCGCCGAGGACCAGGAGGTCGCGTGCACGCGCGGCGAGCGCGTCGTCGTGCACGGCGAGAAAACCGCCCATGTTCGAGAGGCCGTCCTTCTTGCCGGAGAAGACGCAGCCGTCCGCGAGGGAAAACACCTCGCGCGCGATCGCGCGGGGGGATCTGTCCGACTGGCCGGGCTCGCGTTCGCGGATCAGCCAGCAATTTTCGGCGAAGCGAGCGGCATCGAGGAAGAGGGGGACGCCGTGCATAGCGCAGAGCGCCCGGACGTCGCGGAGGTTCGCGAGCGAGACGGGCTGGCCGCCGACCGCGTTGTTCGTGAGCGTCATGAGGACCAGGGGGATCGCGCCGCGCCCTTCGCCGGCGAGCAGCGTCTCGAGCGCATCGAGGTCGATGTTGCCTTTGAAGGGATGTGGCTTCGCCGTGTCGAGGCCTTCGGCGACGGGCAGGTCCACCCCGCGTGCGCCCGAGGCCTCGACGTTCGCGCGGGTCGTGTCGAAGAGCGTGTTGGAGGGGACGATGTGGCGGGGCCCGCCGACCAGGCTGAAGAGGATCCGCTCGGCGGCGCGCCCTTGGTGCGTCGGGATCACGTGCTTGAAGCCGGTGAGTTCGCGGACCTCCTCTTCGAACCGATAGAAGCTGCGGGAGCCCGCGTACGCTTCGTCCGCGCGGAAGAGCGCCGACCACTGCTCCGCGGACATGGCGGAGGTCCCGCTGTCCGTGAGGAGATCGATGAGGACCATGGCGGCGGGGAGTCGGAAGAGGTTGTAGCCGACGGCCTCGAGTGCGCGCGTGCGGTCGGCGCGCGTCGTGGCGCCGAGCGGTTCGACCACCTTGATGCGGAAGGGTTCGAAGGCGGTGCGGAAGGGCGCCTCGGGGGCATCGGCGGCGTCTGCCTGGGACGCGTCGGCGTCACAAGCGAGGGCCTCGTCGACGGAACGCAGGAAGTCGGGGAGCGAGGCGCCGCTCTGTTCGACCGCCTCGCGGAGCGAGCAGGCTCCGCCGCAGCAGGCGCGGACCCTGTGTCGATCGAGGACGAGGCGGAGCCACGGAAAGTCGAGCAGGAGCCGCGAAAGCGGCAGCGACGGATCGGGCCGAGGGGGACCGCTACCGGGCATGGAGCCTCCTTTGCGGGTGCGCGTCTAGACCTTCTCCGGTCCCTCCTTCGGGACTCGTAGCAAATGGGCGTTCCACATCGCGGGAATTCGTTGGACTCACGGCATGCGTGTGCTTTGCGCCGAGCGAGGGGCTGGCCTGGGGGTGCGGGCCGCGGCGTCTCGGGGGAATTTCCCGCAGTTGGAGGGGGCAGGTCCACAGCGGGAAGGCAGCGGTGGAGGCGGGGCGACCGAGGCCTGCGAGCAGCATCCGTTGGTTGCGGCCGCTCGCGCCCCAGGCACTCCGCTTGCGTAGCGGGTGGTCGGACATCCGGTCGGTATCAGCTTCGGGGACTGCTCCGCAGTGGAAAGGTGGTGACGCCCGTACACGCGTCAACCGGGAGGTGCTGCCATGCTCGCGACCCTCGATCGGATGGAGGCGGTGTCCGCCGAGGACGCGCCTCCGATGAGACACCGCATCTGTGAGTGCGAGGAACGCGTGCGTCGATTGACGTGGCGCGAGCATGGCCTGCGGCAGAAGCTCCTGCGGGCCATGACGGGCTGCGCATTCGAGCACGACCTGCAGACGCTGCGGCAATCGCTGCTCACGCTCTGCTGTCGGATTCACGCGGAGCGCGAGAGGCTGCAGCGGCTGCGGAGCGTGGAGAGCGAAGTGGGGTAGGCCGCGAGCTCTCGGGCGCGAGGTTGAGCGTAGCGTGGTGTGCGATGCCCTCACCCCGACCCTCTCCCGAGACGCGACAGACGCGGGACCGGGGGAGGGCGCGCGATGGACGTGCTGAGGTCCGTCCACGTGCGGGGGACGACGCGTGATGGACGCGTGGAGTGACGGTGGGGGGGTCGCGACCGCGAACGCTGATGGAGGAGTGTCCGATGGAACCTGTTCCAGAGCTGCGGCTGGTCTTTTGGGAGACCACCGCCGGGTGCAACCTCCAGTGCATTCATTGCCGGCGACTGGACGTCGCCCGCCATTTGATGCGGGACGACCTGACGACCGACGAGGGGCGTGCGCTCATCGACGCGATCGCGGAGGCCGGCCGACCCATCCTCGTCCTTTCCGGCGGCGAGGCCCTCTTCCGCCCGGACCTCTTCGAGCTGGTCCAGCATGCGGTCGCCCGGGAACTCCCCGTTTCCTTGGCCACGAACGGGACGCTCGTCACCGACGACGTCGCGGAGCGAGTCGCGACTTCGGGGATTCGCCGCGTGGCCGTGAGCGTGGATGGCCCGGATGCCGCTACGCACGACAACTTCCGGAAGCAGGCGGGGGCCTTCGACGGCGCCGTGAACGCCCTCCGCCGGCTGCGCGCGAGGGGCATGAGCACGCAAATCAACACCACCGTCACCCGTCACAACGCCCACCTCCTCGACGCGATCTACGCGCTCGCCCTCGAGCTGGGCGCCGACGCCTTTCATACGTTTCTGCTCGTCCCGGTCGGCTGCGGGCTCGCGATCGCGGAGTCGAAGCAGCTTCCGCCCGAGGAGTACGAGCGGGTGCTCCACTGGCTGTGGGAGCGCTCGCGCGAAGGGCGCATCCACGCGAAGGCGACCTGCGCCCCGCACTACTTTCGCGTGATGCGACAGAGGTCGCGGGCCGAAGGCGTGCGCGTCGAGCGGGCCGCGCACGGGATGAGCGCGGTGACCCGCGGCTGCCTCGCCGGCACGGGCGTGTGCTTCGTCTCCCACAAAGGGGAAGTGTACCCCTGCGGTTATCTGCCGGTGTCCGCGGGCAATGTCCGGCGGGAGCGGTTCGCGGACCTCTGGGCGGACGCCCCCGTCTTCCGCGCCCTGCGCCGCACCGAGGACCTGGGCGGCAAGTGCGGCGCGTGCGAGTACCGACGCATCTGCTCCGGGTGCCGCGCCCGCGCGTATTCGGCCACGCGCGACTATATGGCCGAGGAACCCTTCTGCGTCTATCAGCCGAAACCACTCGCGGCCGCCGGCGCGCGCGGCCCGGACAGCGGAGGAGACCTCCCATGATCGACGTCAGCGTCCTCTACGCCGGCCGCGAAACGGCCTCCCAGCCGCACCGGTACGGGCGCGCGCTCCGACACCTTCGGCCCGCGGAGCACGAGGCGCACGCGGTCGCGCCGACCGCCTCGCAGCGACGCCCGATCGTCGTGTGGAACTGCACGCGCACCTGCAACCTCCGGTGCGTGCACTGCTACAGCGACTCTGCGAACCGCCGCTACCCGGGCGAGCTGACGACGGACGAAGGCAAGGCGCTCATCGCGGACCTCGCGGCCTTCAAGGTCCCCGCACTTTTGTTTTCCGGCGGGGAGCCGCTGGCGCGCCCCGACCTCTTCGAGCTGGCGGCGCACGCGCGCGCGCTCGGCCTCCACGTCGTCCTCTCCACCAACGGGACGCTGATCGACGAGGCGGTCGCACGCAAGCTCAAGGACCTCCGCTTCTCCTACGTCGGGATCAGCCTCGACGGCATGGAGCCCGTGAACGACAAGTTCCGCGGCGTGACCGGCGCGTATGAGCGCGCGATGCGGGGCTTTCGCAACCTCGTCGCCCTCGAACAAAAAGTGGGCCTGCGCCTGACGCTCACCCGGCAGAATGCGAAGGACCTGCCCCGGATTTTCGACTTCATCGAGGCGAACGGCATCCGTCGGGCCTGCTTCTACCACCTGGTCCCCTCGGGGCGGGGCAAGGGGGTCATGGATCTGACGCCGGAGGAAACGCGGCTCGCGGTGGACGTGATCCTGGACCGGACCGCGGACTTCGCGCGGCGCGGGCTGCCGATCGAAGTCCTGACGGTCGACAACCACTGCGACGGCCCGTACATCTACCTCAAGCTGAAGGCGAAGGGAGACCCGCGGGCGGAGGACGTCTTCCAGATGCTGAAGTGGAACGGCGGCGGACTCGCCAGCTCCGGCGTGGGGATCGGCTGCGTGGATTTCCTGGGCAACGTGCACCCGGACCAGTTCTGGATGCACTACTCGCTGGGCAACGTGCGGACGCGACCCTTCAGCGAGCTGTGGCAGGACGAACGCGATCCGCTCCTCGCGGGGCTGCGGGACCGGCAAAGCTACCTGAACGGTCGTTGCACGCGCTGCCGGTTCATGAAGCTCTGCGGCGGCTCGCTCCGCGTGCGCGCGCAGCTCGCCACGGGGGACCCGTGGGCGTCCGACCCGGCATGCTACCTGACGGACGAAGAGATCGGCGCGACGGTCCCGGCGGAGGCGTGAGGCAACCGGAAGCGGTCCCTTTCACGACTCCCGCCGGCGACTCGCGACCTACCGCCCCGGCCGCTCCGGCCGTGCCGGCGGCCGCTGCTCGTCCCCGAGGTCGGCCTTCCCGTACTCACGCGCCTCGCGCATGACGACCGGGCCCTCGCCGTTCATCCGGTACTCGCGGCCCGACGGGTCCTTCGCCACGCTCCGCATCATCGCGGTCCCCAGGAGCTCCCATTCCTGGAACGCACCGTCGGCGAGTCGGAAGATCGCCGTTCCCCGGAGGTTCATCCGAAAGTTCGAACCCGACCCCTGCTCGCGCGCCGTCGAGAGCTCCACCGCGATCCGGGCGTAGCGCATGCCTCCACGCTCCTCCACCCCGGTCAGCGTGCACTTCATCGTCGCCGACTCGACGGTTTCGTCCGTGTCGTCGAAGAAGAGCCAGGAGAGCACGTGCGCGGGCGGCTCCCAGGACTCTCCGACGGCGACCTCCCTCCCGGGCAGGAGCCGGCCGAAAGGGCCCGGCTTCGGCCGATCCTCGGTGGGCCCCAGCGTGTCGTTCAGGCAGTCCGCCGTCCGGCTCGCGCCGAGGCCCGAAAGCACGAACACCCGGCCCGCGTGGGGTCCGTCCTTCGTCTCCTGGCGGTTCGTGTGGGAGTCGGACGAGGTCACCCGGTGCTTCGCATAGTAGCGGCGGAGCCGGCGCGGCGAACCGCCCTCCACCTCCAGGATCCGCTCCCCAAGGAACGCCTCCTCGCGATTCATCTGCCGCTGTTCGAAGGCCTGGCCGTTGATCGTGCCCGCGAAGGTCAGCGACATTTCCCGGAAGGAGGCGATCGTGTACGTTTCGCCGGCCACGACGTTCTCCTTCAGCAGGACCTTCTCCTGCGCGGAGGCCGGGCCCGGGGCCGCAAAGGAGACGACGGCAAGCGCGACGCCGGCGAGGACGGAACCGTGGGCATGCATGGAAATCCTCTCTAGGGTATTTACCGTAGGGCGGCCGCGAGCCGCCGCGCAATGAATTCCCGCAGGCGCGGGAGCCGGGCGGTGGAGGCCAGCGCGGCCCCGCGCACCGGGTCCTCCGCCACCGAAGCCTCCGCCGCATACCAGAGCACGAGCGGGAGGTTCGCGTCGCCGGCGTCCTCCGCGTGCGCGGCCAGGGCCTCCAGGAGCTCCCAGCGACCCGCGGGCGGCAGCCGCTGCAAGCTCGAGGCGAGGGACAGCCGAACGACCGAAGACGGGTCGGAGCGCGCCAGCTCCAGCAGGCGCGCGGACGTCGCGGCGGGGGGTAGGGCGTTCTCCAGCAAGAGCCGCACGGTCCACGCGCGGACCAGCGCCGCGGCGTGGGCGAGGCCCGTCCGGCCTTGCTCGTCGGTGAGTCCACCGGTCACGTGCAGGGCCCAAAGGCCGCGCAGGTTTCGCGCGACGTCCGCCTCCGCGAAGGCGATTTGCGCGAGGCGCTCGCGTGACTTTGGCGGCGGCGCGTCCGGCGTCGCCGCTGCGCGCTCCGCGAGCAGTCGCCGCGCGTGGCGGACGTACCAGTCGTTCGGGTGAAGCGCCAGCTCCGCCAGCTCCTCGTCGCTCTGCTTCGCCAGGTCCACGTTGGCCCGCTGGGGCTTGCCGTAGGCGACGCGGAAAATACGCCCGTTCGAGCGGTCATGCACCTCCGGCCTCGGGTCATGGCACTCCTGCCGGTCGTACCAGTCGATGACGTAGACCGACCCGTCCGGGCCGTAGCGCAGATTGACCACCTGCGACCAGCGGTCGTGCGCGAGCAGGAAATCCGGGCCGTGCCGGCCGACGTACCCCGAGCCCGCGGCCTCGGGGACGTCCATGTTGATCCGCTGGCCGTGGATGTTGCTCATGAAGATCCGGTTCCGGTACGCGGCCGGGAAATTGTCGCCGAGGTACACCATCGCTCCGCAGTGGGCATGGCCGCCGCCCGCGCGGTCGGAGCGAGCGTTTCCCGCGTGGGGGCCGCGATCACCCGCCCAGTGGACGTGGTCGGCGATGGTCTTCAGGTCGTCGTACACGTACGGGTTGAAATGCGCACCCGCCTGCCGCTGGTACCGGGCGCCGGGGATCAGGTGGTAGAGGTGCGGGATGACGCACGCGGTGGCGAAGGCCTGGCCCCAGTCGTCGAAATCCACGCCCCAGGGGTTGCTGGTCCCTTCGGCGAAGACCTCGAAGCGGCGCCGAGTCGGGTGGTAGCGCCAGACGCCCGCGTTCATCGGCGTCCGCTCCGCGTCGCCCGCTCCCGGCCTCCCGACGAGGGACTGCGTGAAGACGCCGTGGCAGCCGTAGAGCCAGCCGTCGGGGCCCCAAATGAAGGCGTTGAGGGTCTCGTGCGTGTCCTGACAGCCCCAGCCGTCGAGAACGACATCGGGCGGGCCGTCCGGGCGGTCGTCATGGTCGCGGTCAGGAATGAAGAGCAGCCACGGCGCCGCGCCGACCCAGACGCCGCCAAAGCCCACTTCGAGGCCGGAGACGAGGTTCAGGCCTTCGCAGAAGACCGTGCGCCGATCGAACCGGCCGTCGCCGTCCGTATCCTCGAAGATCAGGATGCGGTCGCGTCCTTTCCCCTCCGGCTGCCGGGTCGGGTAGGAGTAGGCCTCGGCGATCCAGACTCGGCCGCGGTCGTCCAGCGCCAGCGCGATCGGTTGCCGAACGTCCGGCTCCGAGGCGAAGACCGTCACCTGGAAGCCCTCGGGGAGCGTCATGGCCTTCGCCGCTTCCTCCGCCGTGAGCCCCGCATGCGGCACCTCGTCCCATGCGACTCGGCCCGCGGCTTCCGGGTCGTAGAGCTTCGGGAAGCTCGGCCGCTCGGCGTGGAAAAGGAAGTCGTCGAAATTCACGTGCCCCCACCCGCCGCTCTCCTGGTCGACGAGTCGGAGGAAGATACGCTGCCCGACGTGGGCGCGCAGGTCCACGATCACGGGGCGTAGGCCTTCGTCGTCGAATCCGGTCGCACGATAGACGATCTCGGCCGTGTCCGCGAGCACGACCTCGACGCGCGTCCCCGGGTGGTCGCCGCCCGCGAGGAGGAAGCTCGCCCATGGCTGCGTGACCTCGAACGGGACGGACGTGAGCGTCCCGCGCGGCGCGTCTCCCGCGACCTCGTAGGTCCCAACCCACCACTCGCCTGCGTGCCGGCTCTTCATGTCTTTGCGTCGTGGATACACCGTATCCCCGTGCATCGGCTGGCCGCGAAAGGCGTCGCCGGTCGCGGTCCAGTCCGCGAGCGTGCCGGTCTCGAAGCCGAGGTTCAGCGCGCGGTCGTCGGCGGCCGTCGGCCGCGTGCCTCCGCGTGGAGGCTCCGAGGATGCGAGCGCAGCGGCGGCGAGGAGGAAGGCGCAGATTTGGGATTTGAGCTTTGCCATTTGCGTTCCTGACGACGGGCTTTGCTGTATGCGGGCGCGGTGCTCGAGCTGAGAGCAATTTACCGATGGGGGGAAGTGGGAAACACGTCTGGGGTGTCAGGTTTCACCTAACACAGAGGCGCAGAGACGCAGAGTATCTTGAGTGGATTGAACAACCCTCGCGACGACGAGTGTAAATTTGAATTTTGACATTTGAAATTTGCTATTTGAAATGGGCATCACGCAGGACAAGCGCGAAGCAGAACCGCCCGCAATGGGTCCCACCTATCCCTACCTCCGTCTCGCATCGGGCTCTCTACTCTTCACCGGCGCAGCGGCGGCTGCTTCTGCTCGGCTCGTCTTCCCGACGACCTGCACGTGCAAGAACGTCCCCAGCTTGTTCCCGACGAGGAGGTCGGTTCGCCCATCGCCGTTCGCGTCCCCCGCGACGACCTGCACGCCGACGCCCGAGTCGTCGTCCACCAGCCAGGGTGAAAAGCTGACGCCCTCCGGGCTGCGAACGGTGCGGAACGCATACAGCACGGCCGGCGCGTTCGCGTCCGGGCCGGAGGGCCCGTGCGCCCAATGGCGCTTCCCGGTGACGATGTCCGGGATCCCATCGCCGTCCAGGTCCGCGACGACGACCGCGTGCGGCTCCGAGAAGCACACGCCGTGGGGATTCTCGTCCGGGCGGCCTCCGACGATCAGGTGTCGCTGGAACTCGATGCGGCCCTGCGTCTCGACCTGTTGGAACCAGGCGAGGCCGTAGCCGTGCGCCTCCAGACTGGTGACGACGTCGTTGCGGCCGTCCCCGTCGATGTCCACGGCGAACATCTGCGCGCCGCCCCGCCCAAAGTCGACGGGGTGCCGGGTCCATTCGTGAGCCGCGGGCCCTTCGGCCGGCTGTTCCCACCAGCCCTCGTGTTCGAGCAAGTCCATCCGCCCGTCGCCGTTCACGTCTCCCACGCCCAGGCCGTGCGTGAACGCACCCCAGCCGAGCTTCGGCGTCACGGCGTGAAAGGTCCACGGGCGGGCCGGATCCTTCTCGTCGGGCGCGGCGTAGCCCAGTCGTCCACCCGACATGGAGATCAGCTCGGGTCGTCCGTCGCCGGTGAGGTCCGCGAAGGTCGGCGACTCGTTGTCGACCCCGGCGAAGACCTCGTGTCGCGGCCAGGGGCCGGAACCTGCGCCCGGATTCTGGTACCACGCGGCCCCTTTGCCGGGAAAGCCGAGGACCAGGACGTCGGGGCGGCCGTCGCGGTTGAAGTCGTGCACGAAGGCGAAAAAATTGTCCGAGTAGCCGTGCTTGTCGAACGGGGCCGGCGGGTAGAGCTCCGTTCGGCGCTTGAAATCCGGTCCGAAATACACATAGGGACCCGAGACCACGTCGGCGTGACCGTCCTGGTCGAAGTCCCCCAGCGTCGCGCCCTCGCAAAAAAAGACATCGCTGAGCCGGACCCGGCGGAAGCCGCGCACCTCGCACTCCCCGGGCTCGAGGGTCGCCAATTCGAAGGCCGGGTCAACCTCGAGCTTCAGGTCCTTGAAACGCACTTCCAGGGGGCCGCCCGCGTGTGCCTGGAGAGCCAGAATGCCGGTGCGCGCAAGGGCCGGGTCCCAGAGGTCCACGCAGCGGTGGCCGTTGAGCGCGGTCAGCACGCGACCGCCGACCGCGACGACCTCGTACAGGTTCCATTCGCCGGGCAGGACGTGCCGCTCCCCGGAGGCCCTCCAGAGGAGTCCGCGACCGCCCTCCTCGTAGAGCTTGCCCCACCAGCCTGCGCCGACGTCGGCCTGGGGGCCCTTGACCTCGCCGTCCGCGAGCGCCTCGGTCCGGAACTGGATGCCGCTGTTGGCGGCGTCCGGCGTCAGCTTGACGCGCAGCGTCAATCGGAAATCGGCCACGGCGAGGTCGCTCTTGAGGAACTCGTTTCGCGCCAGTCCTTTTGCCGTGCGCCCGACGATTTCGCCACTTTCGACCGACCAGAGCGAGGGGTCGCCCGACCAGCCTGCAAGGTCGCGGCCGTTGAAGAGTGACGCGGCATTCGCGCGCGTAGCCGGCAAGGAGACCTGGGCCGGCCCGCGCAGGTAGGCGGCGAGGTCCGCGATCTCCCTCGACTCCAGGCCCTCCAGGAGTCCTTCCGGCATCATGGACGTCTCGAGCCGGCGAAAAGACTCGATTTCATTCCGCGGCAGCAGGACGGAGTCGTTCTCCGTGACGAGGGTGAGCGCCGACTCGTCTTCCTGCCCCACGATCCCGGAGAGCGTGCGTCCATCTTTCGTCCGCACGACCGTGGCGCGGTAGTCCTTCCCGACGGCCGCGCTCGGATCCACGATGTTTCGCAAAAGGTAGTCGAGCTCCGCGCGGTTCGAACCGGTGAGGTCGGGACCCACGCGACCGCCGACGCCGAAGAGCGTGTGGCACTGCTGGCAGGTGCGGGCGAAGACCGCGCGTCCGCGGCCGGGGTCCGCGGCGGCGCGCGGGACGGAGGCGAGGACGGCTTTCAGCCGCTCGATCTCCCGCGCCTTGTCCTCGGGTGTTTTTCGCAGGTCCCCCCACAACTCGCGGAGGGATCGCTCCAACTCCGGGTCGGCGAGGCTGGCCACCTGGCGCGCGACGGTGGCCGTGAGGTCCGTGCGCGGGATCGTGCCCGCGCGCACGGCGGCAAGCAGGGCGCGCGCGGAGACCGGCCGGGCTGCGAGCGCGCCGAGGGCGTCGCGTCGCTCCGCCGGCTCGAGGGCGGAATAGGCCGCGAGGATCGCCTCGGCGGCGCCGGGCGCCTCGTAGGCCGCGAAGGCGCGGAGGACGGGACCGGCGAGGCCCGCAGCATGCGAGCCGGGGTCCCGGAGCACGGCGTGGAGTACGACCGGCAGCTCGGGGTCCTTCGCGGCGAGCAGGCCGTCCAGGGCCGCGCGTCGCTCCGCGGCGGGAGCGGCGGCATCCGCGAGCACACGCCTCATCGCGGCGCGCGAGGCCTCGTCCCCGAAGAGGACGGACAGCGCCTCGGTCAGCGAGCGCACCTCGGCGTTCGCACTCGCGAGCAGGTGTGCGCTCGCTTCCTCCCAACCGGCCGGCGGCTCGACCCGGCGGCGGCCCTGGAAACCGGCGCGAAGGCCGCGCAACAGGTCCCCCTGGAGCGCGGTGTCGTCCGTGTCGCGAAGCGTCCGCACGAGGCGCGCGAGCGCCTCCCGCGCCGGATCCGGCGCCTCCTGGGCGGAGAGTACGCCGACGAGCAGAGAAATCGACAGCAGCCCCGCCCGTGCAAGGGTGCCATGGCCGGTGCCGAGCGGGTGGGAGGGCATGCGGGGCGAGTTCCTGATCGTGGGTGGGCGTGCGAGGCGCTGAGCAGGCCCCCCGTAATACCTCATGAGCACACCTCGGGGCAAGGGGAAAAGGGCGGGCCCCCGGGGAGGGTGAGAGCGGAGAGGTGGGTGGTTCGAGAAACAAAAGCAATTCGCGAAATGGACGCAATTCGCGGTTTCGTCCGTCGTCGCTCTTGCCTTGCCCCTCCACACTTTTCTCCCCGCCGCCGTTCGCGGTCCGCATTGGCCTTGCCTTCCGCTTCCGCCCGCGGATAGAATCGCCCTCGTTCGCGGTGAACAACTCCTCGACTCTTGCGCATTGGTTTCCTGGGCCGTCTCCGGGGTCTGGGCGGGATCGAAGCAGGGGATGCGGCAGGAGGCGCCGAGGCCGCTCCCTGACGGTCGCGGTTCCGTGTTGCCGCGCAGTGTGGACGGCGTAGCGGTTTGGAGAGCGCGTGCGTGGCTGATCCCCCGGAGTCGGATTTCATCCTGAAGCTGGCCCCGCGGGGAGGACCGGGGGGCGAGCTGCCGCCGCTCGTTCTTCACAAGGGGAGCTATCGGATCGGACGCGCCGCGGACAACGACTTCGTACTGACCGGCTCCGGGATCGTCCCCCACCACTGCCGCATCGCGGTCCACGCCAACCGGGTCGAGCTGGAACCCGCGGAACCGGCGGCGCGCATTTCGCTGAACGGGCGCGCGGTCGGCGCGGGACCGGCCCTCCAGCTTCTCTCCGGGGACCAGCTCGCCCTCGGCGAGCTGCGGTTCCAGGTCACGATCGACAAGGGCGGCGGCGCGCGACGCAGGCCCCCGCCGAGGCCCGCACCTCCGCTCTGCCGCACGGGGGACACCACGATTCTCCCGAAGGCCGCGCCCTTCCGCCTGCCCGGGATGGACTCGGAGTTCGCCGGCTACCGGCTCGAGGATGCGATCGGGAGCGGCGCCACGGCCGCGGTGTTCCGCGCGGTCTCGCTCGATACGAACTGCGTGGTGGCCCTGAAGGTTCTCAAGCCGGGCGTGGAGCTCGAAAGCGACGCGGCGCTACGGCTCTTCCGCGAGGCGATGATCGGCGGCCAGCTCGCCTCCCACCCCGGGATCGTCCGCATCATCGAGGTCGGGCGGGCCGGCCCTTTTTCCTACATCGCGATGGAATACGTGGACGGCAAGGACGTGGAGGCGCTGCTCTCGGAGCGGGGCGTCCTCCCCGTGCCCGAAGCCGTGGACATCATCCTCGAGGCGGCCCGCTGCCTCCAGTTCGCCCGCCGATACAACATCATTCATCGGGACCTGAAGCCCGGCAACCTCATGGTGGCAAAGAACGGGCACGTCCGGCTCCTCGACCTCGGTCTGGCGCGGGTCGCGGGTGCGACGGGGACGGTCCCCGTCACGATGTCCAAGCAGGGCATGGGGACGCCGACCTACATCGCCCCCGAGCAGGCGATGAGCGCGGCGGAGGTCGACCATCGCGCCGACATCTACTCCCTCGGCGCTTCGCTTTTCGTCATGGTCACGGGTCGACCGCCGCTCCAGCCCGGCCCCGCGCACGTGTTCTTGCCGCCCGGCCTCTGCGTCTCCGCGTCTCTGTGTAAAAGTCCCGCATTCGACCCACACGGCCGGTCCGAATTTCAAATTGCAAAAAGTCAAATTTCAAATTTCAAATTTCGCCCGCGGCTAGTTGGGACGCGGAGCCATGATCCAGCCACTTGCCGCCCTCGGTCGCGTTTAGCCTTTGTTCGGGTCGTTGTTAAATGTCCCGCACCACCCCGCGTAGGGAAGACCTGCGATGACTGACAGCGGCCTGCCCCCGGGCCCGCGCACGCCCGCGTTCCTCCAGACGTGGGCCTGGGTTCGGCGCCCCGTCGCGCTCCTGGAGGACTGCGCCCGCCGGTTCGGCAAACGCTTCACGCTCCGCTTCGTCGGCGGCCGCGACTACGTTGTCCTCTCCGACCCCGCCGACGTGAAGGAGGTCTTCACGGCCCCGCCCGACGCCCTTCTGGCGGGCCGGGCGAATCGGAACTTCGCGACGTTTCTCGGACCGCACTCGCTCTTCGTCCTGGACGGCGAACGTCATCGCAAGCATCGCCGGTTGATCGTGCCGCCCTTGCGCGGCGAACGCCTCGGGAGTCTCGGGGCGCTCATGCGGGACGCGACGGTCGCGGACCTGCCGCGGTGGACCGCGGGCAGGGCCTTTCCGTCGATCGAACGCTTTCGCGACATCACGCTCGAGATCATCCTTCGCGCCATCTTCGGCGTCCGCGACGAAGCGAGACTCGCGGAGCTGCGGTCCCTCCTGCACGAGTTGACGGAGAGCGGCTCGGCGAAGCTCGCCTTCCTCCCGGCGCTCCAGACCGATCTGGGCCCCTGGAGTCCCTGGGGCGCGTTTCTGCGACGCCGCAAACGGTTTTTCGCCCTGCTGCAAAGCGAGATCGAGGACGCGCGGCGAAACCCGGGGACGCGCGACGACATTCTCGCCCGGCTGGTCGCCGAGGGGGATCGCTCCGGAGAGCCGCTCGCCGACGACGAAATCACGGCCGAGTGCATGACGCTCCTCGGCGCCGGGCACGAGACGACGACGGCGGCCCTCGCGTGGACGCTTTACTTTCTGCTGGCGACGCCCGCAGCGCGGTCGCGGGTCGTGGAGGAGGTGCGCGCGGCGACGCCGGGCCCGGACTTCGACCCGGCCGCGATCGACAAGCTCCCCTACCTTGGAGCGGTGATCGACGAGTCGTTGCGCCGGCGGCCCCTCATTCCCATCGTGCCCCGGTGGGCGGCGCGCGAATTCGTCGTGCGGGACCTCCGGCTGCCCGCGGGGACGTACGTGGCGCCATGCAGCTACCTGGTGCAGCACGATCCGGACGTCTTCCCGGAGCCCGAGGCCTTTCGGCCCGAGCGTTTCCTGCGGGAGCGCCCGCGGCCCTACGAGTTTTTTCCCTTCGGCGGCGGCGGGCGCATCTGTGTCGGCGGCGCGTTCGCCAACTACGAGATGAAGCTCATCCTCGCGGTCGTGCTCGGCGGGTTGGAGTTGCAACTCGAGTCCTGCAAGCTCCCGGCCATCGGCCGGCACGGGATCACGCTGACCCCGGCCGGCGGCACGCCGGTGCTTGTGAAAGGGAGGCGCTGGTGAAGAGTGCCGTGGCCGCAGGGCCGGCGGGCGCGTGGTTGCACCCCGGTCCATTCACGGCGTTCGACGTCGGTTGTCGCGCCGCCGGCCTGGCGCTGGCCGTGGGCGCGGTGCGGGCGGTGCTCGCGGGTGGCGTAGCGCATCCCTCGCTGCTCGTCTCCCTCTCCGCGTATGGGCTTCTGGCGTTGCTACGGGTACCGAGCGCCGGGCTGGTGCTCGAGGTGGTCGCGGCCGACCTGCTGCTTGCCGGGCTCGCCTCGCAGCCCGCGCCCTTGGCGCTCGCCGCCTGCACGCTCGCGCTGCTCGCCGTGCGGCCGGAGTCGGGTGCGCTGCGGCTCAACGGACTGGACCGCTACTTCGTCGCCCACGGCTACGGCGCGGATGCGGCGACCTCCGCGTTCCAGCCGAGCGTGCACTTCTTCGTGGACACGCGCGAGGAGCTGGATCGAGCGGCCCTGGACGCGGCGGCGGCGGCCCTGGCCGCGGAAGTGCCGACCTGCCGGAGTTTCGTGCGCGTGGGGGCGTGGGGCGCCGAGCGGTTCGCCGCGGCAAGCCCGTGGTTCGACACGGCGGGCCTGGTCGAACGACCCGCCGGACCGGTCGAGGCCTGGGAGGAGGCGCACTTCGACGACCCGTTCGATCTCGCGCGCCGGCCCCCGTTCCGGCTGCACGCGGGCCCGCGCACGGCCGGCGGTTTTCGTCTCGGGCTCTCGATCCACCACAGCGCGGGGGACGGCACCGGCGGGCTGCTGCTGCTCGACCGGCTGTTTCAGCGGTACAACGAACTCCTCGAAGGGCGGCCCGCCGAGCCGTTTCCGCGGGAGCGGAGGCCGCGCTTCCGGGAGCTCTTCGGGGAGCACCCGCTCTCCTGGCGCCTGGCCATGGTGCGGCGCCACGTGCGACCGCTGGACAAGGTGGGGGTGACCAACGCCTCGCTGCTCGAGGACGAGACGCCGCGTCCGTGGCGGCGCGCGCTCCACGTGGTGACGATCGGCGGCGAGCGGCTGGAACGACTGCGCGCGGCGGCGCAGGCGGCGGGTCTCACCGTGAACGACCTCCTGGTGGCGTCGGCCCTGCGCGCCGCGGACGCCTGGCGACGAGCGCGCGGCAAGCCGGACCGTGCGTTCCGGGTGCTCCTGCCGACCGACCTCCGACCGACGCTGGGGCTCGCGCCGTCCCTGGGGAACTACGTCGGCGTGGTCCGATCGGAATTCGCGCCGGAGGAAGTTCGCGCGTCCGATTTGCCCGCGCGCGTCTCGGACCGGGTGAGGCTCGGGCGGACCTTCGAGGAGGCGATCGAGACGCCGGTAAACCTGGGCGTGGTGAGCGCGGTGCTGCCGACTTGGGCTTTTCGAAAGGCCCTGCACGATTTCGACAACGATCCGCGTTCCTTCTTTTTTTCGTTTCTTTTCTCGCACGTGCGGGTGCCGCACGAGCAGCGGTTGCCGGCGCGTGCGACCGTGGAGCGGCTCTGGGTGCGCGCCTCCGTGCCCCGGCAGCCCGGCGTGGGGATGCTGCTGACCGCGGCTGCGGCGCAGCTCACGATCGCGATCGACTACCTGGTGCCCCTCTTGTCCGACGAAGGGGCGGCGGCTTTCGCGGCGGGGCTGGCGGAGGAGCTCGACCGGGCGGGAGGCCTGGAGTCCACCCGGGCAGGGGAACGTTGACTCTCCGGGGAGGTGAGGGTATTCTTTGGCGCCGATGACCGGTGGAGACACCGAACCCGAAGCCGGAGCCCTCCATGCCTGACGACTCGACCGCCGGGGCCACCCTGTCGGTGGTGGTCCCTGCCTACAACGAGCGCGAGAACCTCCCGCTCCTCCTCGAGGAACTTCGCGCGGCGCTCGAGCCGTTGGAACGCCCCTACGAGATCCTGATCGTCGACGACGGCTCCACGGACGGGACGCGGGACGTCCTGGCCGCGGCGTGCGCGAAGGACCCGCGCGTCGTGGGCGTCTCGTTCCGCAGGAATTTCGGCCAGACCGCGGCCCTCGCGGCCGGGTTCGCTCGCGCGCGCGGGGACGTCATCCTCACCCTCGACGGCGATCTGCAGAACGACCCCGCGGATTTCCGGCTCCTCCTCGACCAGCTCTCCGTCGACGTGGGCGTGGTTTCCGGGTGGCGGCACCATCGCGAGGACCCCTTCCTCTCGCGCACGCTGCCGTCCCGTATCGCCAACGGCCTCATCTCTCGGATCACGGGCGTGCGCCTCCACGACTACGGCTGCAGCCTGAAGGCCTACCGGCGCGAGGTCGTGTCCGACCTTCGCCTCTACGGCGAGATGCACCGCTTCCTGCCGGCGATCGCGAGCTGGAGCGGGACGCGCGTGACGGAGGTGAAGGTCAACCACCGGCCGCGCAAGCACGGCACGAGCAAATACGGCATCTTCCGCACGTTCAAGGTGATCCTCGACCTGGTCACGGTGAAATTTCTCCTCGGGTACTCCACCAAGCCGATCTATTTCTTCGGCTTCCTCGGGCTCCTGCTCATCGCCGGCGCTTTTGGCGCCGGGAGCTTCATGGTCTGGCAGAAGCTGCACACCCTGGGGACGCACGACGAGATCTACATGCACCGCAACCCGCTTCTCCATCTCTCCGCGTTTCTCGCCGGCCTGGGCGTGCAGTTCGTCCTCCTGGGGCTCCTGGCCGAGATCTGCGTCCGCATCCACCACGAGATCGGACCGCGCACGACCTACGCCATCCGAAACGTCTGGAACGAGTCCACGGGTCCGATCCCACCGCTTGCCCGGGCCGCGAGCCGCTCCGAAAGCGCGCCTACGTAGGGCCTCGCCGCCGTCCCGTCCCTTCGTCTCCCTGTCGAGGTCGCTCATGAAGGAGCGCTTCGTCGAGATCCTGGCCTGCCCTGACTGCGCGGGCGGCCTGTCGCTCGCCGCGCAGCACGGAGGCGGCGGCGAAGAGGTGCTCGACGGGGAGCTGCGCTGCGGGACCTGCGGCCGCTCCTTCCCCATCGTGCGCGGCATCCCGCGCTTCGTGCCGCAGGAGCTGGGCGGCGAGGCGGCGCACACCGCGCGCGCCTTCGGGGAGTCGTGGACCCGCTTCGGCGGGCTGAGCGACCGGTACAAGAACCAGCTCCTCGAGTGGATCGCGCCGGTGCGGGCCCAGGACCTCCAGGGGAAGACCCTCCTCGACGCGGGCTGCGGCAAGGGCCGGCACCTCGCGGTCGCCGCGGAACTGGGCGTGAAGTTCGCCGCCGGGGCCGACCTGAGTTGCGCGGTCGAGATGGCGTACCGCAACACCGTCCGCTTCCCGAACGTACTCGTGGTCCAGGCCGACCTGCACCGCCTGCCGCTCCGACCCGTCTTCGACTACGGCTGGTCGATCGGCGTCATCCACCACATCAGCGGGCCCGCCGCCGTGCTCGGTCGGGTGATCCGTTCCCTGCGGCCCGGCGGGCGCTTCTCCGCCTGGGTCTACGGGCGCGAGAACAACGGCTGGATCGTCCACGTGGTGAATCCGCTGCGGAAGCGCCTTACCTCGAGGATGCGCTTCGGGGACCTCGACGCGCTCTCGCGTGTCCTGGCCGGCGTCTTGTACGGCGTCTGCCGC
>JACPWG010000010.1 GCA_016197205.1 Planctomycetota bacterium | reverse complement strand
GCCCTGGTCGACGTCGCTTCCCCCCCTCGCGCGGACGTTGACGGCGAGCGCCGCCGCCCGCGTTGCGCAGGGACGCCTCCTGGAGGAAGGAGCGGAGGTTGACGGGCGCTATCGGTTACTCGCCCAGGCGGGCTCCGGCTCCATGGGCGCGGTTTACCGGGCCCGCGATCTGGAACGGGAGCGCGACGTCGCGCTCAAGATCCTGTGGCCGGACCTGCTTCGCTCGGAGGAACACGCACTCCAATTCGTTCGCGAGATGGAGGCCGCGGAGCGCCTCGACCACGAGAACATTGTCCGGCTCTTCGGGTCGAGGCGAGGCCGGACAACCACCTACGTCTGCATGGAATGGCTTGAGACGCGGACGCTGGCCGCCTTCCTAGACACGCGCAGGAAGCTCGCGTGGGAACAGGCGCTCCCCATCGCCCAGGGGCTCCTGTCCGCGCTGGCGCATGCACACCGCCAGGGCGTACCCCATCTGGGCGTGGGCCCGCGAAACATCCTGCTGCCGCGACTGGACGTTCCAAAGCTCGGGGACTTCGGGCTCGCCGCGGCCCTCGGGCAAGCGGCGGAGGACGCCCCGACGGGGCCGCTCATGACCCAGGACTACGCCTCCCCCGAGATTCGCCAAGCACCTGGGGGTGACACTCGATCGGACGTCTACTCCGCCGGGGGGGTGGTTTTCCGGATGCTCACCGGCGAGATCCCGGGCGAGGACCTGAGTCCGCTCGACGCGGTGGAGGGCCCGAGTTTGCGCGTGCGGGAGGCGCTGCGAGCCGCACTCGCCCTTGCGCCCTCCCAACGTCCCGAGCACTGCGCGGTCCTTCTCGACGCATTCTCCGGGGCGGCGAGGGGGCCGGCGGGCGGGCGCGAAGCGCGCGGAGTCAAGGGCGTTGTGCGGGGGCAGGAGCAGCCTCCGGCCCCGCCGCAGCCGCGCACGCCGGCGCCGGCGCAGGCCCCTGAGGCAGCCTCGCCGCAGCCTGCGACCGCGCCCTTCGACCTCACCGCCCCGCCCCTCGGGGACGCGGCGCCTCCCATCGGGCCCGGGACGCGCCTCGGTCGATACGTCCTGGGAGAGCGGCTCGGGGAGGGTGCGAAGGGTGCAGTGTACGAGGCGCAGGACGAGGACTTGAAACGCAGGGTCGCCGTGAAAATCATGCGGCCGGACGCGCTTGACGGAGACGACCTGACGCGCTTTCAACGTGAGGCGGAGCTCATCGCGGGCATGGACCATCCGAATCTCGTTCCCATCCATGACGTGGGAAGGGTCGGCGCCAGGCGTTATCTCATCATGGGCTTGGTCGAAGGCTCCGACCTGGAGAAAGCCGTCGAGGTCAGGCGAAGGTCGGGTTCACAGCCGGAGGTTCGATGGGCCGTCGAGGCGGTCAGGGATGCTTGCCTCGGTGTCGGCTACGCGCACCGCCACGGGGTCGTTCACCGGGACCTCAAGCCCGCGAACCTGATGCAGTCGCCTGACGGCCGAGTGCGCGTCCTCGATTTCGGCCTCGCGCGGGCAAGGCGGGCTTCGGGCGCCGGCATCACGGGAACGCACGGCTGGATCGGCACGCCGGCATTCATGGCGCCCGAGCAAGCAAGCGGGCACCCGGACCAGGTCGATGCGCGAACCGACGTCTACGCGCTCGGCGCGACGCTCTGGTTCCTCCTGACCGGCCGCTTCCCGCACGCCGGGGACCTCGCGATCGAGATCATGTCGAGGATCGCGAAGGAGCCCACGCCGCGAGTCAGGGATGTCCGGCCGGAGGTGCCGGAGAGCCTGGAAAGGATCCTCCTTCGCGCCATGTCAAAACGAAAGGAGGACCGATACGCAGACGGCGATGCACTTGCCGCGGCATTGGAGGCGGAGCTGCAGAGCCTGTCGCAGAACTCTCAGCCGGAGCGGCGGAGCGTGCCTGCCTCGAACGACCGCGCGGCTCCTCCCGCCCATCGGCCCCGAGGGCGCCTCTCGCCCGCCGTGCTTGTCGCTGGGCTGTCGGTCCTCGCTGGGCTCGTGCTCGGAATGATCGTCCATTCCTTTCCGCGCGAGCCAGCGATCGTAGAGCCCGCCGACGACGGCTCGTCGCGCTCCTATGCACAGGCGATGCGGGCCGGCACGGATGCGGCGCGGAATGGAAGCTGGCCGGAAGCGGTCCGAAGTTTCGAGGAAGCGGCTCGCTGGCGCGCCGGAGACGCGGGCGCGCGGACACGCCTCGAGCGCGCAAAGGTGCGGGCCGCCGCCGGTGGCGTGAGCGCGACGTGGACCCCGTCTCCCCAGACAGGGCCGACAGGTCCCGGCGCCGCGGACGCCGCGCTCCTCTTCCTGGGGCGAAACCCGGAGGGCTACGAGGAGTATCTGGAGCCGCGGACCGACATCGTGTTCGTGCTCCTTCCGGGCGGCGAATTCGACATGGGGAGCCCAGCCGACGAGCCCGGCCATCAAGACGACGAGCGACGTCACCGGGTCCGGCTGACCCGGCCCTTTCTGCTCGGCAAAACCGAGGTGACGAATGCGCAGTACCGGCGCTTCGATTCCTCGCACGCGAGCCGCACGTCCAGCCAACAGCCGATGAACGACGACGAGCAGCCCGTGGTGAACGTGACGTGGAACGACGCCTGCAATTTCTGCCGCTGGGCGAAGCTGCGGCTACCGACCAAGGCGGAGTGGGAGTTTGCTGCCCGGGCCGGGGACGGTCGGGTGTTCCCCTGGGGGAATGCCTGGCCCCCACCGGACGGGGTCGGCAATTTCGATGCGATTCCCGGGGCTCGTGCTGACGCGTTCACGGTCAGCGCCCCGGTGGGCCGGTTTCCTCCGAACCCGTGGGGACTGCACGATCTCGCGGGCAACGTGAAAGAGTGGGTCTGGGATCTGTACGGGGACTACCCGACCGGCGAGGTGGCGGTCGATCCGACGGGCGACTCGCAGGCGCTTCGCCATATCGTCCGCGGGGGAGGCTGGAACACGTCCGAGCGAAAGGGCCTACGCACGGCCTTCCGCAATCTACTCCATATCATCATCGTCCCGGACAGCTCCGCAGTCGGCTTTCGCGTTGCGAGAAACGTTCCTTGACCGCGCAACCAGCGGGCACGGGTGTGGTCCGCCAGAGCCCTGCATGGTATACTGGTATACGATCCCCGTGCCACGTCAGCACCTTTGACGCGCATCCCCCTGGCGGAGCCTGGAGGCTTTCGTCCATGCCGAGTCCATTTCCCGGGATGGACCCCGTCTTGGAGTCGCCTTCGGTCTGGGGCGGGTTCCACCACGAGTTCGCGTCCGCCCTTCGACACGACATCCTCCCCCACCTGCCTCCCCGCTACTTCGTTCCGTGAAGCACCGCAAGGTAATGGAGACACTCTCCCCCGAAGAGTTGGACGTCGTCATCCCCGACGCCGCCGTGCTCGCGCGGACCGACATGGAGAAACGGTAACCGTTCACGGGGAGGTACGCATCACCACGGAGGCACGGAGAGGTTGACATGTCAATTCCGGAATCTGCCGACTCTTTTTTGACAGGATAACAGGATCAACAGGATTTTCCAACGCCTCCAGTTGATCCTGTTATCCTGTCAGAAAGAAATCCAACGCAATTACTTGTGGACAATCGTGTGTTCGCAAAGCCGGCGAAGGTCCTCCCTGAGGCCTCCGTTTCTCCGTGCCCCCGTGGTGAACGGTTACGAGAAACGCACCACCCCCCTCGCGGCCGGGCGAATGCCACGGCCCGCGCACGCGGCGCCGTAGCCTCGTAGCGCGCCGGGGTAAGCCGGCGGCCGAACGCGCCGAGGAATCGGGTTACCCGTGCAGCCGGGCCAGACGAGGAGAAGGACGCCATGCCCACGAAGCGACAGGTCGAGACGCTCTTCCAGGGCGCGACCTTCGACGACCTGCTCCTGCGGCCGCAGTGGGGCGTGGTCGACTCGCGCCGGGAGATCGACCTGACCTTGCCCCTCGCGGGCGACATCGTCCTCTGCCTGCCGCTCGTCGGCGCCAACATGGATACCGTGACCGGGCCGGAAATGGCCAAGGCGCTCGCGCTCGAAGGCGGCATCGGCTTCCTGCACCGCAACCAACCGATCGGCGAGGAGGCGCGCGGAGTCACCCTCGTGAAGCGGCAGCACGCCCACATCATCGAGGAGCCGAAGGTCCTCTGGCGCAAACACAGCCTGGGAGAGGCGCGGCGCATGATGGAGCTGCTGAGCATCAGCGGGATCCTGCTCGAGGAGAAGCCGGGTTCGCGCGTCCTCGCCGGGATCCTCTCGCACCGTGACGTGCCGACCTTCGCCATCGAGGAGGACGCGCCCGTCGACCGCTTCATGACGCCCTTCGACCGGCTGGTGCTCGCGCGCCCGGACGTCACGCTCGAAGAGGCGGAGCGGCTCATGTACCGGCATCGAAAGGAAAAGCTCCCCCTGGTGGACAGGCAGCGGCGGATCCGCGGCCTGATCACGATGCGGGACCTGCGGCTGGCGAAGAACCGGCCGTACTCGACGAAGGACGGCAAGGGGCGCCTCCGGGTCGGCGCGGCGATCGGCGCGCGCGGAGATTTCCTCGAGCGGGCGCGCGCCCTGCTCGACGCGGGCGCGGATTGCCTCCTGATGGACGTGGCCCACGCGCACTCCACCGTGGTCGAGCAGGGGGTGAGGGCCTTTCGCAGGCGCTTCCCGGGCGTCCTCCTTGTCTGCGGAAACGTGGGCACGGGGGCCGGGGCGCGTTTCCTCGCCGGGCTCGGGGTCGCGGCGGTCAAAGTCGGCATCGGACCGGGTCGCGGCTGCCGCACGCGACTCGAGACGGGCGCGGGCGTGCCGCAGCTCCAGGCGATCCGCGAAGCCTATCTCGCCCTCGGCCGCCGCACGCCGCTCATCGCGGACGGAGGCATGCACGACGACAAGGACATCGCCCTGGCCGTGCTGGCGGGCGCCTCCACCGTCATGCTCGGGAGCGCTCTGGCGGGCACCGACGAAGCCCCCGGGGTCGCGATCGACAACCCCGCCACCGGGCAGAGGACGAAGCTCTACCGCGGCATGACCTCCCCGCAGGCGGTGCTGGCGGGCGCGCTGCCGCACGAGGCCGCCGAGATGCTTTCCACGCCGCAGGAGGGGCAGTCGGTGGAGCTCCCCTACCGCGGCAGCGTCCACTCGATCCTGGCGCGCATCCGCGGACATTTGCAATCCGCGGTGAGCTACGCGGGCGAGGCCTCGCTCGCCGCCGCGCGCGCCAAGATCGCCCGCGCTCCGGCCGGGTACTTCGTGCGACTCACCGAGGCCTCGCGCCGGGAGTCGTTCGAGCGGTAGAGAAACGGCAGTCGGTTTGAACCCTGCCGAAAAACCGGACTCCGGGGTAGTCACTGCGAGCCCTGCTTGCTATAGTATCCTGCAGTACCCGTGACGCTTCGGCGCAGTCGCATCGCGTCCGCCTCGCCGAACCTGGAGGCTGCCGTCCATGCCGAGCCCGTTTCCTGGGATGGACCCCTTTTTGGAGTCCCCCTCGGTCTGGGGCGAGTTCCACCACGAGTTCGCGTCCGCCCTGCGGCACGACCTCCTCCCCCACCTCCCTCCCCGCTACTTCGTGCGCGTGAAGCACCGCAAGGTGATGGAGACGCTCTCCCCCGAGGAGTTGGGCGCCGTCATCCCTGACGCCGCCGTGCTCGCTCGGACCGACGCCGAACGACGCGCCAATCCTCCCGCGCCCGGATCCGCCCTCCTGACCTCCCCCGTCCACGTCGAGCTCGAGCTCAACCTCCCGGACAAGCAGTTCTACGTCGAGGTCGTGACGGTGGAAAGGGAGCGGTTGATCGCGGCGCTCGAGATCCTCTCGCCGTCCAACAAGCGACCCGGCACTCGAGACCGCGCGCGTTATCTGCGCATGCGGGAGGAGTATCTCGCGAGCGACTGTCATTTCATCGAAATCGACTTCCTGCGCGGAGGGGAACGCTGGCGCGCCGGGACCGGGCTGGAACGCACCTACCGGATTCTCCTGCACCGCGCGGCCTCCCGGTTGCACGCGGAGGTCTGGCCGGTCGGGCTCCGCGACCCGCTTCCCGTCATCCCCGTGCCGCTCTTGCCCGGCGATCCCGAAGTCGCTCTCCCGCTGGCAAGGGTGTTCGCCTCGGCGTACGAGGGCGCCGGCTTCGAGCGCTTCGTGAGGTACGGAGAGCCCGTGCCCGGCCCGGCCCTCGCCGGCGACGAACTCGCCTGGGTCCGGGAACGATTGCGCTCCCTCTCCACCAGCCGGTAGGCGCGCGGAGCGCCGCAGGCTGCGACGTCACCGCCCGAAGCGCACCACCCGGTGGTTCGACGTGTCCGTCACCCAAAGCCCACCGTCGGGCGCGACCGCGAGGTCCCAGGGAAAGTTCAGCTCGCCGTCCCCGAAACCCACCTTGCCCCAGGAGCGCAGCAGCTTGCCGTCCGGGGTGAATTCCTGGACTCGGTGATTCCCGTATTCGCACACGAGCACCGTACCCTCGGGCGTGCACGCGACGTCGTAAGGGTAGGACAGCTCGCCAGGAGCTCCGCCCGGCTTCCCCCACGCGAAGAGGAACCGGCCGTCCCGGGTGAACGCCTGGATGCGATGGTTGCAGGCATCGGCGACGAAGACGCGCCCCTCGCGATCGATCGACAGGTCCTCGGGCCGGTGGCACTCCCCTGCCCCCTCGCCGAACCGGCCCCACTTCGAGAGAAAGCGGCCCTCCTTGTCGAAGCGCTGGATCCGGTCGTGGCCGCCGTATTCGGAAATGTAATAGACATTGTCGGCGTCGACCGCGACACCGACCGGGTAGACGAACTGACCGTCCTCCCGACCCTCCGAGCCGAACTTCCGGAGGAGCTTGCCGTCCGGGGCGTAGACGAGGACCTGGGCGTAGTGCGTGTCCGGGACGACGAAGTTGCCGTCGCGGTCGACCTCCACGTCCTCGGGCGTGCCGCGGGCGACGGCAGGCATGTTCCAGCCCGCGAGGCGGGCGCCGTCCGGCGCGAACACCTGCAGGTGGCCGGCGCGGTCGAGCACGATCACGCGGCCCGCCGGGTCGATGTCCATCGCGCGGGGCGAAGAGAACTGCCCGGGGTCCGTACCGCGCGTGCCTAGGATGCGGGTGAAAACCGGCGGCGCGGCCGCCTTGGACGAGCCGGGACCCGGCGGCGCGTCCCGTCCGCAACCGGCGACGAGGAGCAGGGACGCGAAGAGAAGCGCGAGCGGCGGGGGCGAGGCAAGAGGGCGCGTCACGGATCTTCCTCCACCAGCACGGCCGGACCGACCACCGACAGCCGCGCCGCGTCCCCGAGCGCGAGCGGAGAGGACGACCGAAAGACCAGGGGCACTCCTTCGACCTGCGCAAGGTACAGCAGCCGGTCCGCGGACCAGACCCGATCGAGCACGCGACAAGCACCGGCGGCTTCCCCCGGCGCCGGCTGTCCTTCGAGGCCGTCCGCTCGCAACGCGACCCGGAGCGATCCGAAGGCTCTAAGGTATTCACCTGAGGTGGTCCGGGCGCCGGCGGGGGCGGGGTCGAGGCGCACGTCGCCGAGCGCCGTGCGCGCGACGCCGTTCGCGACCGCTCGCACGGGCAGGACGTTCGCGTACCCGGCCATGCGCGCGACCGCGACGGTCCGGGGTCGCGTACACACCTCGTCGGGCGAGCCGACCTGAACGAGCCTCCCCGCCCGGAGCACCGCCACCCGATCGGCCAGGGTCATGCCCTCTTCGACCAGATGCGTGACGAAGAGCGTCGTGCACCGTCGCGCGACGTGAAGCTGCTTGAGCCAGGCGCCCAGGCTCGAACGCAGCTCGGGCTCCAGCGCGCTCAGGGGCTCGTCGAGCAGGAGCCGGCGAGGCTCCCCGGCAAGGGCCCGCGCGACCGCGAGGCGCTGGCGCTCGCCGCCGGACAACTCCTCCGGGCGCCGCGGCTCGAGCCCCACCAGTCCGACTTCCGCGGCGAGTTCGTCCGCGCGCCGCCGCCGCTCGCGCGCTCCGAGCCCGCGCGCGCGGAGCACGAACTCCAGGTGCCCGCGCACGGACAGGTGCGGCCAGAGCGCGAGGTCCTGAAAGACCATTCCGATGCCGCGCCGCTCCGGCGGCACGTGGACCGTCGGCGAAGAGACCCGCTCGTCCCCCAGCCGGATCTCTCCGGCTCCAGGTCGCTCCAAGCCGGCGACCAGCCGCAGAAGCGACGTCTTCCCGCTCCCGGACGGCCCCAGCAGAACGACGAACTCGCCTTCGCCGACCTCGAGCGAGAGGTCGGTGAGGACGGGGGTCGCGCCCCGGGCGAAGGTCACGTGGTCGAGTCGGAGCATGGACTGGAGTCGCTCCTTGGGTTCAGGCGGGCCGACGCCAGGCGAGCCACCGCGCGGCGACCAGCCCGGGCACGAAGACGAGGGCGAGCTGAACGAGGGCAAGCGCGGCGACCTTGGCTTCGTATTGGTAATGGATCAGCGCGAAGAGGCGCATCGCCAGTGTATCAGAACCGGCGGGCGCGACAAGCTGCACGGAGGACAATTCACCCGCGGACAGCGCGTAGACGACATAGCCCCCCGCGGCGAGCGCGGGGAGGAGCGGGGGAAGGGTGACCCAGCGGAAAATCGCAAGTCGGCCGGCGCCCGCCAGGCGCGCCGCCTCGAGCGCCGATTCGGTCGCGTCCGCGCGAGCGACCAACGCGAGTCCGAGCGCCAACGCGCCGTAGCGGTGGAGGCCCGCGAGCACCACGCGGAGGGGGGAACCTTCGAGGACGTCGGCGAGGAGAGGGAGCGTCGAGAGCCGAAGCAGGCCGATGCCGGCGAACGCCCCCGGCAGCAGGAAGGGCAGGGCGGCGACGCCGAGGACGGCGAGCGAAAGACCCACGCGCCCGCGGCGCGGCAGGAGCAGGACGATCGCGAGCGCGAATGCCGCCGCGAGCCCGGCGGAGGCGGCGGAGAGGAAGAAGGTGTTTCGCACCTGCCCGGCGGAGACGCGGAGCGTCTCGAGGACCATGGACGGAGAGCGCGAGTCGACAAGCATCCCGCCGATCGGCAGGCCGACCGACAGCAGGAGGACGACCACGAACGCCGCACGAACGCCGCGTCCGGCCGGTCCGGGTCCGACGCCGCCTTCGTCCGCGCGCGCGTCTACGGGTCGTCGACCCGGGAGGCCGCAGCCGAACGCCGCGAGCGCCGCCGCGGCGCAGCCGCCGAAGAGGACGAGCGGCAGGCTACGACCCACGGCGGCCCCAACGTTCCAATCGCGCTCGAAGCGCGTGAAGACCTGCATGGCCCCGACCTCGACCTGAAGGATCGAAGGGACGCTCGGCTCCGCGGCTGCGAGGAGGGCGACGGCGACGACCGACCAGCCCAGGTACGGCGAGAGAGCGGGCCGCACGATGCGCCACGCGACCGCGAGCGGTCCACCGGAGAAGCGGGCCGCCTCGAGGCCGGACCGGCCGACCGCGCGATAGCCGATGGCGCCCGCCAGCGCGACGCACGGCCAGAGCGCGAGGGCAAGGACGAAGGCCGCCGCGGGCAGGCTGTAAACGTTGAGCGGGGCCTCGGCGAGGCGGAGGGCGGCGCGCGCCGCGCGATTCAGCGCGCCCTGGCGACCGGCGAGACCGATCCAGGCGATCGCGTGCAGCGGCAGCGGAACGAGGAGCGGCAGAAGCGTGAGGGGCACGAGCCTGCGAGCGGCGGCGGGGCCCGCGCCGGCCAGCGCGCGGGCGCCGGGCAAGCCGAGAAAGAGCGCCAGCCCCGCGGCGAGCGCGGCGAGGCCGAGCGTACGGAACCAGGGAGCGAGCGGGGCGGGCGAAAGCGCAGCCGCGACGGCGGGGGCCGCTCCTGCCGCGGTTCCTTCACCATAGGTCGCGTCGCGTCGGCCCAGGTCCATCTCCGGGAGAAGCACGAGAATCGGCGAGGCGACGACAAGCGCCAGGAGCAGCGCGACGAGACAGCGAAAGAGCTCGAGCAGGCGAATCAAGAGGTGGATCCTACGGAGGATTCGGGCATGGCGCAAACCCGGTTTGCACTCGCCGATCGGCCGATCGGGTAGGGGCACGGCGCTGCCGTGCCTACGAAGCGAAGCATCGTGGCAGACCCTGCGCGATGTCGCAGGCAGGTTGGGCCATGCCAACTTGCGAGGGTGTCGGCCTTCGGTGCATCGGCGGGTGCACGCGGAGGAAGTTGCCCTCTAATTCCGCGCACCGACGAAGGCGAGCCACAACAAGCCTGAAACGCGAGTGCCGCAGCGACGACCAGCCATCACTCGGCAGGGACCTGCGCCCAACGCTTGCGGAGCCGGGGATCCGCCCTGCATCGGGGTTTGGACGCGGAAGCCTGTCAAGGACCCCAGGCATGCCCACCTAAGCGCTCGGAGCTCGGGAGGACCCGGTTCGGACAGTCTGTGCGTGAGCAGGTGCAGGGCGGAAGCCCTGCACCACAAAGCCGGCGCCGAAACTCCGACAGTCTGCACGTGAGCGGGTGCAGGGCGGACACGTCCACCGAAGCGCCACGCGCGAAGGCGCAGGCCCTGCACCACAAAGCCGGCGCCGAGATTCCGACAGTCTTCGCGCGAGCAGGTGCGGGGCGGACACGTCCACCGACGCGCCGCGCGCGAAGGTGGAAGCCCCGCACCGTAATGCCGGCTCGAAGCCTCGACGGCTCGGACCTTCGGTCCACCGCCGGTCTCACTGAAAAATTTCGTCCAGGAGCGGCGCCCACCGGTCAAGCGCCGCCGGCAGCGCCGCAGCGTCGACCGCGAGCGCACGCACGTCCCCGATCCGCCGGACGCCGGCCGGACACTCCACGTCGCGCACGGGCATCTGCCGCGACCTCGAGCGCGCCAGCTCCGCTTCCACTTCACGCGACAGCAAGTAGTCGATCAGGCGGCGCGCGGACTCAGGGTGCGGCGCGCCGCGCACGAGCGCGAGGGTGTTCGGGATCACGAGCGTCCCCTCGCCATCCGCGTCCGGCTCGACCATCGCGACCTTTTTGCCTTCGTCCAGCGCGGACCAGACGTCGTCGGTGTCGGTCAGGCCCACCAAGAGCTCGCCGCGCGCGACCATGTCCACCACGGTCGAGTTCCCGGCCAAGAGCCGCACGTCGTTTCCCCGAAGCGCCCGACAGAACGCCTCCGCCCGCGCAGGTCCCCAGGCGAGAAAAAGCGCGACGAGGTGGGTGGACGTGGTGCCGAATTGCGGACGTGCGATGCCGACCTGCCCCTTCCACCGGGGCAGTGCAAGCTCGGTGAGCGAGCGCGGCGCCTCCGCGGCCGCCACACGCCCCGGGTCGTAAACCAGCACGCGCGCCCGCGCCGCGAAGCCGGTCCAGAGCCCGTGCGGGTCCTTCCAGCGGTCCGGCACGTCGGCGGCCGACGGGGACCGATAGGGCTCCAGCACCCCCTGCGACGCGAGCGACAGGGTGCGAAGGATCTCCGAATTCCAAAAGACGTCCGCCTGCGGTCGCGCCCGTTCGGCCACGAGACGCGCGGCCAGGCCGACGGTCTTCGTCGCCTCCGAGTCGTAAAGGGCGCGGACCTCGATGCCTGTGCGCTCCTGAAAGCGCCGGAGCACGGGCTCCGCGTACACCTCGTCGAGGGAGCAGTAGAGGACGACCGCGGGCCTGGGGTCCTTGCCGCAGCCCGCGAGCCCCGCAACCACCCCGACAATCGCGACGACCGTGACCGTGACCGCGGCGAGGAAGGGCGGCCGAGTTCGAACCCCAGATCGACGAAGGGCATCCCGAGACTGCTCCCTCACGGTCGCGGTTCCGTTGCTCGGCACGGCCTCGCTGTGTGCAGTGACATTTCGTTCCCTTCGGCGACCAGGGGCACAAAAAAAGCAACCGGGACGAGGGTCCCGGTTGCGTGGGGGTCTCCCGGCCTGCGCGGACGCACACGGCGCGCGCCTACTTGCCCTCGCCGCTTTCGGCCGCGCCGCCGCCCTTCCCGCCGCCACCGCCAAGTTCGTTCACGGCCTTCTTCTCGACGGAGTCGAAGTACTCCTTCACGAGCTTCTTGTAGCCGGCCGGGATGTCTTCCTTCGTCAGCGCGTCCGTCGATTCCTGGATCTCGGCGGACATCGCCTGCGTGAACTCCTTCTTGGCCTCGCCCTTCATGGGCGCGCCTTTCGTGAAGAGGCTTCCCAGGATCTCCCCCTTGCGGAACTGCCCCTTCAGCTTCGTCTTGTCAAAGGCCATCTTCTGGTTCGGGTTCTCCTCGGCCTCGCCCCCCTGGCCGATGCCTTCCTGGCCCATGCCTCCGCCCTTCCCCTTCTTCTGCAAACCCTTGAACGCCTTCGCGGCCTTCTTCCCCAGTCCACCGCCTTTACGGGCCAAACCTTGGCCCTTGCCGAGGCCCGGCTTTCAGCCTTCGCCGGGCTTCTGGCCGTTGCCGCCTTTTCAGGTGCCCCCGGTCTCGCTCATCTTCTTGCCGCACTTCTGGCACTCGCCTTCCTCCCCCTCTTCGCCGTTCTCGCCGTCCGCCAGCTCGTCCTTCATGTTCTCCATTTCGTTCAACATCTGCTCGAGCATTTCCTGCTCCGCAGCCGATACTTCGCGCCCCTGGTTCAAGTCCTTGAAGTCCTCCGCCAGCTCCTGCATCTTCTGCTCGGCGTACTTCTGGTCCTCCTTGTTCTTCCCCAGGTCGTCCTTTTTCAACGCGTCCGCGGCCTTCTCCAGGTCCTTCGCCAGCTTGTCGAGCGCGCCGTTGTCCTTCAACGCCTTTGCCAGCGAGTCAAGCTGGTCGGCGAGCTTCTTCTGGTCGTCCTTCGACAGGTTCCCCTTCTGGATCTGCTCCTTGACCTTCTCGACCTCCTGCATGGCCTTTTCCATGTCGCCGTCGCGAAGGGCCTTTTCCATCTCCCCCATGTTCGGGTCGGCATCCTTCAGGTTCTTCGCGAGGTCCTTCTGGATCTGGTTCTTCCGCGCTTCCTTGTCGGCCGACTCCGATTGCCGCTTCTTCAGCTCATCCGCCAGGCTGGAGAGCTTGGCCATCGTCTCCTTCTTGTCGGCGACTTGCTCCTTCATCTCCTTCGCGATGTTGTCCATGTCCTTCAGGGTCTTGTCGAGGTCCTTGAGGTCTTTGAGGTCCTTGTCGCTCGCGAATTTCTCCCGGATCTCGCGCGCCTTCTTCTCGATCTTCTCCGCCTGCTTTTGGGCTTCCACCTTTTTCTTCGCCAAGCCGGCCTTGGCCGACTTCCAGCCGAAGGCGTCCATGGGCGGCAGAAGCAGCAGGGTGACGAGGACGACCGCGGCCGGGGCGAAGAACCACCGCGCCTCGCGCGGAAGCGTCGGCGGGAAGGAGTTCACGACGTCCAGCCGCCGCGCCGCGGCCTGCGCGTCCGCGACCAGCGCCTCCTCCATGGGCGAGGAAACGCCGGACAGGGCGATGACGCTGGAAAGGCGCTCCTTCAAGGCCAGTCGCTCGTCCGCGCGGATCGCGGCCTTGAGAAGGGTGATGCGCGCGAAGAGCAGCGCAAGGACGGACGCGGGCAGGGCCGCGGCCAGGCAGCCAAAGAGGACCTTGTACAAGTCCACGTCGAGCGAGACCAGACGGTCGGTGAGGGCCACGAGCGCGAAGACGCTCAGGCCGTAAAAGGCGAACCGGACCAGGTGTTCGAGCAGCTTGAGGAGGACGAGCCAGCTCCGGACTCGCCGCACCTTGAGCAGGACTTCTTTCATGGGACGTGCTCCCCAGCGATGAGACGGACCCCTTACCCCGACGAGGGACGCCCGGACGTGGATTAGAGAATAATTATATCCCGCGGGCCCGGGCAGTCAAAGGTATTTTACGAGCCCGGACGCCGCAGGAGCGGCAGGAGGTCCTTGAACTCGTCGGTATCGGCGCGCCCGAGCCACTCGTAAACGGCGATCTCCGTAGTCGAGAGGATCGCGCCCGCATCCCGCATCTTCCCGAGACCGCGCTCCTGGTCGGTCGCCCGCCAGCAGGAAACCGCGTCCGCGAGGACATGCACGACGTAGCCGCGCGCGAGGGCCTCCAGGGCGGTCTGCAGGACGCAGACGTGCGTCATGAGCCCGCAGAGCACCAGCGCCTTTCGTTCCAGCCGCGTCACCTGGGACAGGAACTCCGGGTGCCCGAACGAACTGAAGCAGGCCTTCGCCAGCGGCCGATACTGCGCGAGGGCTTCGGCGACCGGCTCGACGGTCGGGCCGAGCCGGTCGGGATTCTGCTCGGTCAGCAGCGTCGGGACGCCCAGCCGGCGCGCGGCCTGGGCGATGCGCGCGACGTTGCCGAGGACCCCCTCCCGGTCCAGCAGGTCGCGCACGAGCTTCTTCTGGACGTCGATGACCAGGAGGACGGAGTTTTCGCGGTCGAGGAGACTCGGGTGTTTCATCGGCACGCCTTCTTGACAGGGGGATTGCCGTGCTGGATAATGCCCACGACTCGGCTTTTCGTTTGCGCGGGGTGCAGGTCGATCGAGGCCGGACGATGATCGAGGCCCAGGGGCTTGAAAAGACCTATCGGCTCGGAGGCCGGGAAGTCCGCGCCCTGCGCGGCGTGGACCTGCGCCTCGATCGCGGGGAATTCGCCTTCGTCCTCGGGCCCTCGGGGAGCGGGAAATCGACCCTCCTCCATCTCCTCGGCGCGCTCGACCGTCCGTCGTCGGGGAAGCTGCTGCTCGACGGCCGCGAGACGGCGCGCATGACGGACGCGGAGCTGACGGACTTCCGGCGCAGGCACGTAGGGTTCATCTTCCAGTCCTTCAACCTGCTCCCGAACCTGACGGCGCTGGACAACGTGCTGGTCCCGTCGCTCCCCCGCGGGATTTCGGCCGAAGCGCGGCGCCGCGCGGCCGAGTTGCTGGAGCGGGTCGGCCTTGCCGAGCGGCTCGACCACCGGCCGAACGAGCTCTCCGGCGGCGAGCAGCAGCGGGTGGCCGTGGCGCGCGCCCTCTTCAAGCAGCCCATGCTCGTGCTCGCGGACGAGCCGACCGGGGAGCTGGACCACGACACGGGGCGCGAGGTCTTCGGCTACCTGCGCGCGCTGAACGCGGAACGGCAGACGACGTTCGTCGTCGTGACGCACGATACGACGTACCAGAGACCGGAGGATACGGTCTACCGCATCCGCGACGGGCGCATCGTGGAACGAACCTCCTCGACGCCGGCGGGAGCCGGTACCGGTGCCGGGAGGGAGGCCGCCGCAGGCGCGGAAGCCACCCTCGTTCCCGCCTCCGCGTCCGTGCGCCTGGTCCCGTAGGGGCAAGCCGCGACCCGGGTGCGGACGGACAGCGGGGAGACCGGCAGCCACGATTGGAAAGGACGCCAAGCCCATGGGACTTTCGGCCCCGGGGGTGCGTATCCAGGAGAAATTCGCCGAGGGCGGCTCGTCGGTCCTCTATAAGGGGACGGACCTCAAGACGAACGAGCCGCGGGCCGTGAAGTTCCTGAACGCCCAATCGAAGGCCGACCCCAAGATGGTGAAGGCCTTCAAGACCGAGGCTGCGCTCCTCGCGGGTCTCCAGCACGAGGGGCTGATCCGCGTGTACGCGAACGGCGAGTCCGGCGACGATCACTACCTGGTGATGGAGTACTTCGCGGGGAAGAACCTGAAGCGCCTGCTCCAGGAAAAAAACCGCGAGCTGCCCCACCTCGCGCTCGACATTTTCCAGGGGGTGTCGGAGTCCTTGTGCTACCTCCACCTCAACGGCATCGTACACAAGGACGTGAAACCGGAAAACGTATTGTTGAGCGAGTCCGGGGTGACCAAGCTCATTGACCTGTCGATCGCGGAGAAGCCCGGTTTCCTCGCCTCGCTCGGGCTTTTCAAGAGGGCCGTCCAGGGCACGCCGAGCTACATGTCGCCGGAGCAGATCCAGGGGCGCGCCGTGGACTTCCGGACCGACATCTACTCCCTCGGCGCCACCATGTACGAAGTGTACGCGGGCGTGCCGCCGTTCGTGGGGCGAAAACAGGAGGAGATCCTCACGAAGCACCTGCGGGAGCGGCCGAAGCCCCCTTCGGACCACGACCAGGAGATCCCGGCGGAGCTGGACAAATTGATCCTCGACATGCTCGAGAAGGACGTGGCGAAGCGCGTCCCCGACATGAACATGCTGATCTACCGGCTCGCGAAGGTGAAGCAGGCGATCGGGGCGAGTCCGATGGGTGCGCGCGCGTTCGGGCGGACGACGAGGCTCATCGTCCGCAGCGGGCGGATCACGTACGTCCGCATCGATCAGACGAAGAAGACGGGGAAGCGCTCCGAGCACGTGGGCCTGCTCACCAACGTGAGCCGCGCGGGGCTCGGGTTCCAGGCGGCGGAATCGCCGACGAACGGCGAGGCGCTGGAAATGGTCCTCGTCGTTCCCCCCCTCAAGGCGCCCATCCAGCTCGCGGGCAAGGTCATGTGGACCAACCGGACGCCGGAGGACGACCTCTTCGCCGTCGGCGTGCGGCTTTCGCAGTCCCCGCCGGACTACCTCCAGAAGTTCGAGTCCCTCAAGAATGCTCTGGGGGGGAACCGGTGAGCGATCGGGCCGCTACCATCGGAGAGGGATGGCGGTCTGCAAGCCAGGACCGGACGAATTCTCAAGTCTCCATGATCCATTTTCAGTGAATTTCCAAGGCTCAAGGCTCAAGGCAGGACGTGAGCTTGAACGCGCCCTCCCAGGTTCCAGTTCGGGAGGCTCAGGCTGTTGGGGCTCGAGCGGACGCGCCGCGCTGAGCCTTGAACCTTGAACCTTGCTTGATCATTGAGCATTGATCATTGAGCCTTCGTCGCCTCTCCACGCACGTCCGCTCACCAACTCCCGTCCCTCGCGCGCGATTCGCGACCCCCGCTACATCTTTTTCTCCGCCTCCTTCACTTCGCCTTCCGTCTGCCCCTGGTCCATGAGGACGAAGATGTCCTTCACCATCTGGACCAGGCGCCACCGCTGGAAGGGTTTCGAAAGAACGCCGTATAGCCCATAGAAGAACGGACGCGGCGTGTTTTCGATCACCGCCCTCGCGGTCAGCATGATGACGGGAATCGAGACGGTACCCGAGTCCTTCTTCAGGATCTCGAAGACCTGGTACCCGTTGAGCCCGGGCATCATGATGTCGAGGATGATGAGGTCGATCCCGCCCTGCTTCGCCCGCTCGATCCCCTTGTACGGGTCCGACGCGGTGAAGACCTCGTAGCCTTCCTGCTGGAGAAAGTGCTTCGTGATCTCCAGGATGTGGACGGTATCGTCGATGATCAGGATCGAATGTGGCATGCTTTCCTCAACTTGTGGCGCCGGCACCGCGGCACCCGTGTTCGAAAGTCTGGTTGCGGCTACAGCCGCTAGGCAACCGCGAGCCGGCGCAGGCGTTCGACCATCGCGGGAAGGACCTCGAGGAGACGCGCGAGCTCCTCGTCCCGCGTCTCGTCGGACAGGCTGATGCGGAGGGCGCCGCGCGCCGCGTCCGCGGGCACGCCCATGGCCACGAGCACCGCGGAGGGCTCGATCGCGCCGGAGTGGCAGGCGGACCCGGTGGAAATCGCGATCCCCGCCAGGTCCAGGTTCATCAGCAGTTGGTCCCCTTCCACGCCGGGGAACGCGCAGTTCAGCGTATTCGGCAAGACACGCGCCGGGTCGCCGTTGCGCACGACCCCGGGCACCAGGCGTTCCAGCTCCGACCAGAGCCGGTCGCGCAGCGCGCGCACGCGACCCGCGTAGACCGGGACGGCCGCCGTCGCGCGTCGCATCGCGACCGCCATCCCCGCGGCAAAGGCCACGTTTTCGGTGCCGGGGTGATGGCCATGCTCCTGGCCCGCGCCCCATGCCAGGGGGCCGAGCTTGGAGCCGCGCCGCGCATAGAAGAGGCCCACGCCCTTCGGCCCGTGGAACTTGTGGGCCGAAAGCGCGAGGTAGTCGACGCCCAGCTCGCGGACGTCGACGGGGACCTTGCCGAAGGCCTGCACCGCGTCCGTGTGCATCGCCGCCCCCGCCTCGTGCGCGAGCCGCGCGACCTCCGGCACGGGCTGCAGCGTCCCGACCTCGTTGTTCGCAAGCATGAGACTCACGAGCGACGTGTCCGGTCGGAGCGAGGCGCGCATGCGGTCGGGATCGACCACGCCGGAGCGGTCCACGCCCACGCGCGTCACGGCGACGCCGCGCCGCTCTAGCTCGTCGGCGGCCCGCAGAACGGCGGGGTGCTCGATCGCCGCGGTCACCAGGTGGCCGCGCCACGCGCGCGCGGCGAAGTGCCCGAGCAAGGCGAGGTTGTCGGACTGCGTGCCGTTCGCGGTGAAGGACACTTCTTCGGGCTCGGCGCCAAGGGCCTTCGCTGCGCTTTCGCGCGCCTCGACGAGGGCCTTCTTGACCTCCCGGCCGAAAGAGTGCACGCTCGACGGATTCCCGTGGCCGCCCTCGCGCAGGAACGGGAGCATCGCCTCGAGCACGTCGGGCGTGACGGCCGTCGTCGCATTGTTGTCGAGGTAGATGCGGTTCACGGGCATCCTATCGTAAGGGGTGGCGCCAACTCGCCGGTTTGCGACGATTCCTGCTCTGGTCGAAGCCCACGGAAACCACAGATTTCCCAGGGTGGTCGCCGGCCGCGACCGAAGGGACAAGCCGCCGAAAACGCCGAATGACGAAATCCTTGAGGATCGACCGGCGCAGCCAATCGGAACCGCGACCGTGAGGGAGCGGTCTCATCGCGTTCTTCGTTTCCCTTGGGTTCGGTCTCGCAACCGATGGCCTGCTCGGGGAAATTTGTCGCCGAAAAAGCAATCTTCTGCGCGGTTGTGTCACAGCTTCTACGGGATTTCCCACCGCAGCCGATGGCCGCAACCAAAGGGACGAGCCACCGAAGACGCCGAAAACACCGAAAGACGAACCGCGAATTTCGCCAATTTCGCGAATTTTCTACCGAGAATTCGTTGCCAGAAAAACAAGCTTTTGCGAGGTTGTGTCACAGATTCCAAATCTGTGAAATCGTCGTTAATCTGTGAAATCTGTGGTTCCGTCGTCGCTTGGCCGCTGCACCACATCGCACGACCAAACGAAGGGGCTATCCGGGACTCAGGACCTTCGCAGCGATCCGCGCGCCGACCCACTTTGCGGCGAAGAGGACGACCGCGAGGAACACGACGAAGAGCACGCCGGCCACCAAGCGCTCGAGCCGGGCGCGACCGCCGCCGGCCGCGGGGAGCGAACCCTGCTCCTTTCGGCGGACTGCGGTGTCCTCGTCGTCGCGAGCCGTGGCGGCGCGTGCGCTCGTAGGCGCTCGAAAGGGCACGGGCCGCGGCGGTGACAGGTGGGCCGACCGCACCGGGGCCGTGGGAATCTCCCGGTCTCCCCCGGGCTCCGGCTCGTGCCCGTGCTTTCCGGTTCCATGGCCGGCGCCTGGGCCGGCGCCTGGCCCCGGCGGGGGGAGCGGCGGTGGAGCGGCGGTATCGACGAGGCAGAGCACCGTGTTGCCGATGGTGACCCGGTCTCCCGGCGTCAGGCGGACCCGCTTGACCTTCCGGCCGTTGACCACCGTCCCGCAGGTGCTCCCCAGGTCCTCGATGTAAACCCCGTCGTCCCCGCGCTCGATGCGCGAATTCGTCCGCGAGGCGTGGATGTCCTGCACGAAGATGTCGTTGGTCGACAGCCTTCCTACGGTCATCCGGTCCTTGAGCGTGTATTCCTTGCCCGGCGTCTCCCCTTCCTGGACCACGAGCTTGAACATCGGTCCCCCAGAAGGGGCGGGCGTCGTCCCAGGGGCATGCCGCCCGGCACGGGCCCGGCGGGCAAGCTGCCGGGATCTTATAGGCCGGAGGGACCGACTGTCAATTGGAAAATTCCCTTGACTCGCCTGGGGGCCGTTCCTATACTCTTTCCCCATCTTGGCCGGCGGTGCTCCCGCCCGCCCTTCCCCCCCGGCCGGCTCCGGACCCCTCCGGGACTGCGACGGACTTCGCAGTCCCGGAGCGGTTCGAACCGCCGCTGGACCGACCCCGGTTCTCCCGCGGGCCTCCCCTCTCGGGGCGCCATTGTGCGGAAGACGTTGACGGGGCGGCCCGGCAAGCCTCCTCACCGAGGCCACACATCCATCCCACCACGGAGGTCCTTCCCATGCCCATGCAACCGGAAAAGAAGCAGGGGATCATCACCGACTACAAGCTGCACGACAAGGACACGGGCTCCCCGGAGGTCCAGGTCGCGCTTCTGACCGAGCGCATCAACCACCTCACCGAGCATCTCAAGTCCCACAAGAAGGACTTCACCTCCCGCCGCGGCCTGCTGGTCATGGTCGGTCGGAGGTCTTCCCTTCTGAAATACCTCCAGAACGTCGATCGCAACCGGTACCAGACCGTCATCAAGAGGCTCGGCATCCGAAAGTAGCCGGGCCTTTTTCTTTTCGCCGAAACAGAACGTGAGAAGCGAGTGGTATAGCGGAGTACGAACCCCCTTACACGGAGGCTACTGAAGGTGGTAGCGAAGGTTGAAATGCTCCTCGGTGGTCGCAAGCTGATCATCGAAAGCGGCCGCCTCGCCAAGCAGGCTGCCGGTTCCGCCCTGGTCACCTACGGCGAGACGGTCGTCCTCTCCGCCGTGGTCGAGGGACCGGCAAAGGTCGGCGCCGACATCGCCGACTATCTGCCCCTCACCGTCGATTACCGCGAAAAGACCGCTGCCGCGGGCAAGTTTCCCGGCGGCTTCATCAAGCGGGAAGGCCGGCCCAGCACCAAGGAAATCCTCTCCGCGCGCCTGATCGACCGGCCGATCCGGCCCCTTTTCCCCGCGGAATACTGCAACGAACTGCAGGTCTACACGATCGTCTTCTCGGCCGACAACGAGAACGATCCGGACGTGGTCGCCCAGATCGCCGCCAGCGCTGCGCTCTCGATGTCGGGCATCCCGTTCCAGGGACCCATCGGCTCCGTGCGCGTCGGCCGCATCGACGGACAGTTCGTCGTCAACCCGCCCTACAAGCAGCTTGAGACCTCCGAGCTCGAGCTCGTCGTCTCCGGCACGGCGAACGCCGTCCTGATGGTGGAAGGCGCGATCAAGGAACTCACCGAGGACGTCGTCGTCGCCGCGATCCAGTTCGGCCACGACCACGTCAAGACCATCGTCCAGATGCAGCGCGACCTCATGGCGCAGGGCGCGAAGCCCGTCCGGCCGGTGGCTGAGAAAGTCTTCGATCCGAAGCTGCTCGACGCCCTGAACACCCGGTACTACGCGCAGCTCAAGGAGCTGCTCATGATTCCGGGGAAGCAGGAGCGGTATACCGCGATGGACACGCTCCGCACGGGGATCCTGGCGGAGTACGTGAAGCCGGACATGACGCCGGCCGACGCCCTGGCCATGACGAAGCAGATCAAGGAGATCTACAACAAGGTCGCCAAGCGCGCGACCCGCGACCTGATCTTCGAAGGCAAGCGGTCGGACGGGCGGGCGCCCGACGCGATCCGGCCGATCTGGTGCACGGTCAGCGAGCTACCGCGCACGCACGGCTCGGCCGTCTTCACGCGGGGCGAGACGCAGGCCCTCGTGACCGTCACCCTGGGGACCACGAGCGATCAGCAGGTCGTGGACGGCCTCCAGGACGAGTACCGGAAGCGCTTCATGCTGCACTACAACTTCCCCGCGTTCAGCGTGAACGAGGTGAAGCGGATCATGGGGCCGGGTCGGCGCGAGATCGGGCACGGGATGCTCGCCGAGCGCGCGCTCGAAGCGGTCCTGCCGGACGCCGACAAGTTCCCGTACACGATCCGGATCATCAGCGACATCCTGGAGTCGAACGGCTCCAGCTCGATGGCGTCGGTCTGCGGCGGGACGATGGCGCTGCTCGACGCGGGCGCGCCGCTCAAGGCCCCGGTCGCGGGGATCGCGATGGGCCTGGTGAAGGACGGCGACCGGATCCAGATCCTTTCCGACATCCTCGGCAG
>JACPWG010000009.1 GCA_016197205.1 Planctomycetota bacterium | reverse complement strand
TCATCGGCAGTTGGATCACCCGGAAAATGCCGATGCCGTTGCGCAAGTCTGAACACGGCCACTCGCCTCGCGGGCACGGCAACGCCGTGCCCCTACGGCTACGAGCCCTTCGTGCAGTGTTGCCCGAAATTGAACCATGCCCAGTTTGGGCATTCGGGCTTTGTCATTGATTGGTCATTGGTTATTGGAGCTTGGTCATTCGTCAGTGGGCTTTGGCTGCGGCCACCGGCCGCCGTAGGACACGCGCCCACCCGCCCCTCATCGGGGCGGCGCGGGCCATGCCGGCGGCGGTCCGTCGAGTAGCCGGACCTCCACGTCGAAAAACGGATTGGCCTTCGGGTCGGTCGGGACGTGCAGGGCCGTCCACGTATCGATGCGTGCGGAGGGTTCCGCGGAGGCCGCGGTCGCGGCGCGCGACGACGGGGAGAGGGCGGGGAGCTCGTTCCACCCGTAAAGCCACCCCTCCTCCTGCGCGAGGAGCGCGAGCGGCTCGAAGGCGTTCCACTCGACCGTCAGGACGTCCGCGGTCTTCGCGCCCGGCGGCAGCTCGAGCCACGTCCTCTTGGTCGTTTCCCAGGCGAGAGACTTCCCGTCCCGCTCCAGGCGCACCCGGAGCTTGTGACGCGGCGCGTCACCGGCGGCGGCGGCGCGGGAGCAGACCGTCAGCACGAACCGGCGCGGCGAAGCGCGCCACTCGAGGGCCTCGCGGAGGCGCCGGATGGACTCGTACCGGGGCTCGCGTTCGACGCGGTGAAAGTCCTGGCAGCGCTCCAGGAGCCGGCGCAGCGCCGCACGCCCCTCCCCGGGGGGCTTGTCGAGCAGCGCGCGGAAGTCCTGCCAGATCTCCTCGGCCTCCTTGCGCACGACGGAGGGATCGGCCGCGGGCACGACGACCCTCTTGATCGTCTCGAGCTGGGCCGACAGCGCGCGGGCCTCGGCGTGGGCCGAGTCCAGCTCGACTTCGCGGAGGCGGGCGAGCGCTTCGAGCTCAAGGCGGCGGCCGCGTTCGGAGACGTAGAGCAGCGTGAAGGCGGCGGCCGCCGCCGCCGCGAGCGTGGCCGCCAGGGGAACCCCTCGTTCGGCCGACGCGAGCAGGAGGGCGGGCGGCGTCCAACGGCCCGCGAGCGCGAGCGAGAAGCTGCCCGCGCGGAGGAAGCGCTGGCGGGGCACGGGGCGAACCGCCTTGAGCACGGCGCGCAAGACGTGCGGCGGGCAGCCGGCGAGCTCGAGCGCGGCGCGCTGCCGTCGCTGCCGGTCCGCGCCTCGCCACTCGCCGAACGGGCGGCCGGTGAGCATTTCGTAGAGGAGGACGCCGACCGAGTAGAGGTCGGCGCGCGCGGACGCCGTGGCGGCGTCGTCGAGCTGCTCCGGCGCGGAGTAGACGGGCGTGCCGAGGCCCTGGCCGGCGCGCGTGCGGGCCGCGTCCGCGCCCAGGCCCGCATCGCCCCCCGACGGCGCCGGGGCGCGGACTTTGGAGATGCCGAAATCGAGGAGTGTCGGCTGGTCGTCCTTGCCGAGGAGGACGTTGCCGGGCTTGAGGTCGCGGTGGACGACGCCGCGTCGGTGCGCGCGACCGAGCACTTCGAGGACCCGGCGCGCGATGCGGACCGCGCGGTCGGCCGGCAGAGGGGCTTCCGCCTCGAGCAGTTCAGCGAGCGTCACCCCTTCGAGGAGGTCCCAGGCGAAAAAAGGCGCGCCTTCCCATTCTCCCTCGGCCGCGACGCAGGGGACGCCCGGCCCGGCGAGCCGCCGAAGGATCTCCACCTCGCGGCGGGCGCGTTCCCGCGCCTCGGGGTCCGCGGCGATGCCGGGGAGTAGCACCTTGACGGCGAGCGCGCGGCCCGCGGCGTCCGTCGCGCGGTAGACCGCCCCCATGCCGCCGCGACCTAGCGGGGCCTGCACGCGGATCCCGCCGGGCAGGACCTCCCCTTCGAGCGACGGCGCGTGGTCCGAGCCGCGCATGAAGGCGTAGAGGTCACCGGCGGCGTCGGGCTGGATCATCGCGCCCCCTCGGCCGTGCGGAGGTCGAGCGCCGAGCCGCGCGCCGCGAGCAGTTCCTGGCGGTGCGCCAGTTCGGAGGCCAGTTCCTCGGGTGTCGCGCAGGCTTCGCGCACGAGGCTGCTGTGGAGCTGATCGAGCCGGCGGGCCAGTTCCTGGAGGCGGAGGTAGTAGGTCGAGAGGGGGAGGCCGAGGCCGCCGGCCAGTTCCTTGTCGGTCGAGGCGCGGCCGGGCTTCCGCTCGAAGCGGCGCAGCAGGCAGGCGAAGAGCGCCGCGCGTCCGTCGGCGCGGCACTCCGCCTCCAGCGCGCGCAGGGCCTCGCGGAGGTCGCCGAGCGCGATCTCGAAATCGAGCGCGGCGGCGGCCTCCACGAACGACTCCGACCGTTCGGCGTCCCCGGCGGGACCGACGTCGCCGCCGGCCTCCGCGACCGGGGCGACCTCGCGCCGGCGGCGGGCGGAGCGGAGCTGGTCGATCACGAAATCGCGCGCCACCTTTTTCAGGAAGGAGCGGAAGCGGCCGGGCCCGTCGCGGCGGACGCGGGAGAGAAGCGGGCCCTCCAGCCAACGGAGCGTCAGGAACTCCTGGACGAGGTCCTCCGGGTCCAGGCCGTGCCGGCCGTGCAGGCAGCGCTCCATGAAGGCGCGGAGGGGCTCGCGGTAGCGGGCGATGAGGACCCCGAGGTGTTCGCGCGCGGCGGGCGCGGAGAGGTCCGCGACTCGACCGATGAGCGTCCAGCGGGTCTCGGGCCAGGCGGCGCTTGCGTTCTCCATGCGCCGGATGATACCGCCGGCCGGACGGCGGCGCAAGGGCGTTGGGAGCGCGGGCGCGGGCGTGGGCGGACCGCGCGCGGTTGCGAATCCGCACTTGCGCGACCCCTCGACCGGTTCCGGCTGCCGCTACAGCCCGCGTCGCTTGGGCATGCCTCCGCTCACGGATTCTTGAAGAGCTGCTTGATCTCGGCGGCACTCAGAGCGCGATTCCAGACCTTGACTTCGTCGAGCGAGCCATTCAATGTCCCATTGACCCCTCCCGAGACAGAAATGCCGGCCAGGGTGACGGCATCGATGCCCATCAAGGCGCCGACGACGGGCTTACTGCCCCGAAGGACGCCATCGACGTAGAGCGTCGCGTTCCCCTCCGACAGTACGCCTGCCAAATGGTGCCACTGACCGAAGCCCAGCGGAGCGTCGGAAAGTAAGTCTGAGCCTTTCGCGGTCACCCACTTGAACACGGGGCAGCCGCGGGCGTCGAACCGAAGCCCTCGCTGGTCTCCACCGGGTCCCGCGCCGCCGAGGTCGATCGCGAACATGGTCTGATAGGAAGGCAAGCCGTCGAGGCGAATCCACGCTGCCAACGTGTGATTCGCTGCCGTCACTCCCCGGAGAGCGTTCGTCGCGGATACCCTCACCTGCCCCGTCTTCCCATTGAACTGGAGCGCTCTGCCGCGGACCCCCTGCACGTAGGTCCCCGACTCCAGGCTTCCTAGATTCCCATTTCCGGTGTCGTCCGGGACTACGGCGCCCGCGCCGTTGTCGAAGCTCCAGGTCGCTACCAGCCCCGGTGGCTGCGCGGCCGGAGGCACGGCCGCGGGAGGCGCGTTGACGGGCGGCGCGGCTGCGGCCGGGGCCGCCGCCGCGATGCGCTTGAGGTACTCCTGGGCACGCCCCGCGCGCACGAACTCCCCCGCACCGGCGTACAGGCTCGCGGCTTGCTGGAGGCTGGACTCCGCGGTCTTGAAATCGCCGCCGAAAAACGCGAGCAGGCCGTCCCCCATGCAGGGCTTGGGGTCCGCGCCGGCGCCTCCTGGCCGGCCCTTGCCGATCGCAAGCAGACTGTACAGGTCCGCAAGCGGCAGCTTGGCAAGCTCGATGTGAACGGTCATGGTTCCCCCGTCCTGCGGGCAAGTCAGGTCGTAGGAGTCCTTCCGCACGACGACCTTCCCCTTCCTCGCTTCGAGCGTGATCGGCGTCCCCGTTCGGGCCGCCTCTGCGAGCGCCGCCAGGACCCGCGCGTGCACGCCTGCGAGGGCCTGGACATCCTCGGCATCCTGCTGCAGCGCCTCCGACAGCAGTCGCAGCGGCTCCCGTGTACGGGCGGCCTCGACGAGCCTGGCCGCCTTATCATAGTCGCGCCCCCGCAGACTCTTCTCCAATTCGGGGCGGTAGGTTTCGTCGTAGAGCTGCTGCGCCTGCCGCTTCCCATCGACGCGACGTTGCTCCTGCTCCTTGGTCAGCTCGGCGATGCGCTTCTCGGCCGCGGTCGCTTGCTCTCGCGATTCGTAGGAAACGATGCCCTTCAAGAGCTTCAGCGCCTCCGCGTAGTCCTCCGACTTGACCAGGCCTTCGAGCTTCGCTTGGTCCTCCTGGCGGCGCACTTCAAGCCGGCGCGCAAGCTCCGCCTGAGCTTCGATCGCGCGCATTCCGGCCTCCGTGTGTCGGAACCCTTCCGGAAGGGCGTCGTAAACCGCAAGGGCCGCCCCCCACCGGTCCTCGGACATCGCCGTCGCGAACTGCCGGTCCAGGTCCCTCAAGTGATCCTTTGCGAGCTGGGAGATTCTCTGCCAAAGAGCATCGCGGGACGCTTTTCCCTTGGCCGACAGATCCGGATCGGAGACTTCGGCAATTGCCCGATCGTATGCGCCGAGGACGCGCAAGAGCTGGTCAGGATCGGAGCCGGCGCTCGTCTCGCGCTCCCGCAGGTCCGCAAGCCGCGCCGCCACCTGCGCGCGCTGGGCTTCCACGACCGGCTCTGAGACCACGGGCGGCTGGACATCCACGGGAGGGCCGGGGGGCTTCGGCACCGGCACGTGCTGCGAGCCCCCCTCCGTCGAATCCTGCCTCGTGGAGCCGCCCCCTCCGAGGCCTGCGACCCAGAGCGCGCCGGCTCCGGCGATCACACCGGCGAGTGCGATGGCGACGGTTCGCAGCGGGACGCCCGGCCGCGTCGGCGCGTGGACAGGGGGACGGCGAGGCGGACTCGGCTCCCGCGACTGGACTCGCTTTGCCGCTTCCGGCGCCGGCGTGAGTGGTTTCGCAATGGCAGTGGGGCCCAGGGCGACCGTGCGGGTCGAGCTGCCGGGTCGGGCCGCGCCCGGCCCCGCGACCACCCGATCGAGCAGGGCGATCAACTCTTCCGCCGTCGGCGGACGCCGCTCCCGATCCTTCTCGAGGCACCGATGCAGGACGTGGTCGAGAGCCTCCGGCACTGCCTGGGTGATCCGTCGTGCCGAGGGGATGGGCGCCTGCAAGTGCTTCAAGAGGAGTTGGGTCGCGCTCTCGCCGTCAAACGGAGGGGTGCCCGTCACGAGGTGGAAGAGGGTGGCGCCCAGCGCGTAAAGGTCCGCGCGCCCATCCACCGGCTTTCCCTCGCACTGCTCGGGAGGCATGTAGAGAAGGGTCCCCATGATCTGCCCGGTGACGGAAACGTGCAGGTCCGACGCGTTGCTCCGCGCCAGACCGAAGTCTCCCAATTTCACGGCGCCGTCTTTCCCCAGGAAGATGTTGTCCGGCTTCACGTCTCGGTGCACAACCCCCTGTTTGTGCGCCGCGGCCAATGCCTTTGCGGCCTCGAGCGCGACTCGTACGGCGTCCGACACCGGGATGCGCCGCTCCCGCTTGAGTCGGGCCGCGAGGGATTCCCCTTCGACGAGCTCCATGACGATGAAATGCCGGCCGGCGTCCTTTCCGAAGAAGTGGACCTGCACGATGTTCGGGTGCTGGAGCCTGGCTGCCAGTTGCGCCTCCCGCTCAAACCGCAACACAGACTCGGAGGAATCGAGAAGGCCGGGCGTAAGCAGCTTGATCGCGACCGGCCGCTTGAGCGAGAGCTGCTCGCCGAGATAGACGGCGCCCATGCCTCCTTGGCCGAGCAGCCGGATGAGCTTGAACTCGTTGCAGAGCGTCCTGCCCGGCAGGGTTTCCTGCTGCCCGGCGGGCATCACCGTTGTCCGCTCCGTCGGTCGATCTCCCTCGGGCTGGGCGGTGGGAAAGGAAGGGAGTACGGTAACTGCGGGAGGCTTGGGAGTGGGGGCGGGGTGGAGTCGCTTCCATTGGGCCTCCGCGGCGGGGAGCAGCTTGGCGACCTGGTCCGAGCGGAGGTAGCCCTTTTCGATCAGGACCTCGTGCAGGGGTCGCGACGAGTCCGCGCCGCAAAGCAGCGCCGCGCATTCAGCCAACTGCTCGGGCGAGATCATCCGATTGAACACGGCAATTTCGCCCAGGAGCTTCTCCCGGGAGGCATCCGGAGTGCTCATCGGCTTTCAGCCCTCGCTGCGCACGATACGGGGATCAATCCCCGGGGTCCTGGAGCAGCTCCAGGATTTGGGGACGATCGAGCAGGGTCAGCGTAACGTCGTCGACGACCGGCGTCAAAACCGACGACGGTTGGCCGACCTTCGGTTTGAGGTTAAGCGTGTAGGTGAAGCCGGCGGGGGCGCCCGCGATGCGGCCCAGCGCGAAGCCCGCCGGTCCGCCGGGATAAACGGGCCGCGGCACGCCGAGCTTCTCGGAGACACTCGTCGACGTACCGCTGACCGGGGCGCCGACGCCGCCCTGATAATCGAGCGACACGCCGTCATCCGTCGCCTGCACGGCGCCCCAACCCGGCGGGTAGTACACCGTAAAACCGATCGTCCCGAGCAGCGCGCCGGCCGGAATTGCGCGCGCGACGACCGGATTCGCTCCCTCGAACCGCCCGGAGTGCGACGCGCCGAACGGGGGGAAGCGGTTCAAGCTCGTGGCGGGCGCGGCCACCGTGAAAAACCTCACTTCGTCGATCGTCGCGTTCGCGAAGCGATTCGTCCCGCACCCGTTGAGGGACGTCGGCCACAATCGAGTGGCGCCGCCGGGCCAGGTGTGCCCTCCTACGTATGCGGCGGTCTGCGGCTGGAACCATACCAGCTTGATCAGGCGAGAATGATAGGAAGTCTCCGTCCAGGTCGCCGAGGAGTAGTTCGGCGGATCGAGGAAGGCGGACCGAGTGACGCTCTCCGGGTTCGGCTCCAGGATGTCGCGAAGCATGGAGATGGCGGCCGACATCGGTCTGCCGTCGATGGAGGTCACGGCTGCCACTCCCGGGGCGGACCAGGAGTGAAGCACCTTGTGCCATTCGCCCGCGTGCCAGCCGGAGATGTCGAAGGACTCCTCCTGATGCATGGGGCCTTGGGTGTTCGGATCGGGACTCGGATAGAAGGCCCGCTGCTCTCCGTCGTCGGAGGGGGACCAATAGGTCCGGAAACTCCAAAGCTGCCCGCCGTGCTTCTCGAGTCGCCACTCGAGCCCGCCGGCATGGTCGGGCGGCGTACCGGGAGTCGGAGAAACGGCCGCGAAGAGCACTTCGTTCGCGCCCTGGATGGTCGCGAGTTTGAACCAGAATTCGATCGCGCCGGCGGGCGCATTCAGGTCGATCCCGCGATCGTAGACGAGGTTCGTGCCCGCCCCCTGGGTCAAGCCTCCGGGCGCTTCGATCCGCTGCCCAGGGCCTCGCGAACGGCAGAGCACGCCATCGGGCGCAAGATCCTCGCCTGCGAAAATGAACGGATTCCAGTCCTCCCCGACCGTCGGAGCGCCGCCGTTGGCGTTCATCTTGGTGGGCCCCCCGGCGGAGGGGCGCAGCGAGGCGGGATTCGTCATCGCCGGGATCGGCGGCTGCCCGAAGTTAAGGGTCGCACGGTAGGGCGCTTCGTACGCGATCCCAGGGAATTGACCCGACACACCGGCCTCCCATTCCGTGCCAAGCTGCAAGCTGCCGTCGAAGGGACTCCCGTAGGGATCGTGGCCGACATCCAGCGCCGGCTTGGCGCCGGCCACCGGCGGAAGCGGCACGGGGGTGGGGCGGTCGAACAGGTTCTCCGGGAAATACCCGATGTTGCGGAGCTGCGTATAATAGGCCGCGGCATTCCCCGGCGACGGCGGCACCATCGAGGCGCTGAAATCGCGCTGCGTCGTATGCCGCAGGACGTCATAGAGCTTGACCGAGAGCGTCATGCGACATTCGTCGATCGGCAGGGGCGCGCCGGCGGCGTCGATCGCCACGACGCGGCCGAGTGACTCCACCTCGTAGTACCCCATGCTGGAGAAACAGAACTCGGTCGTCGGCGTGGAGATGCCGAACTTGTCGAACATGAAATCGAGGCTGTTCCACCCTCCGTCGTACACGGTGAAGGCCCGCGCGGCCGCGCCCTGGTTGGGGTTGAACCGGCACGACCGGGTGTTGGGATTCGCCATGGCCATGACCATCAGCGCAGTGCGGACGTCGCCGCCGTTCGACGGGAAGACCGGATTCAGCCCGGCCCCCAGCGGGTCGTAGAGGAAGGAATTAAAGTCCGTCCACGTCTGGAAGCGCGCATTCTCCCTGCGGGCAATGATCGCCTGCGCCAGGGCGCGCGCGAGGCCAAGGCCGATCGCCGGCACCGCCTCGTCATGGACCCAGGCGCTCGGGATGCCGCCCATGCCGACCTGCCCGTACTGCATGGGGCGGAGGATGCGGCCGCTGAGTCCCTGCAGGACCGCGACCAGCACCGGGCGGGGCGCGGTGTTCACGTTGATCGGGTACCTCCCGATCGGAAGGACGTCCGGAGTGGCCGTCAAATTGGGGCCTTCCGGCGCCCCAAATTGCGTGCTGGGGTTCGTGCGTTCGGTCCGAAGCGTCGTGAACGGAGAGGGCCCGTCCCCGGTCGGAAAGTTCGCGGCGGGACAGGGGGCTGCGACATCCAGATCCCGCCAGCCGGCGACCGTGACGAAGTCGGCAAAGAGACGGAACGCCTCTTCGGAGAAGGGCGCGGGGAACGTGCCCGCCGGGGTGAAGGGCGGCTGATTGAGCAGCAGCAGGTCCCTCTTGCTGCCGAACTTGCCGAGCTGGGTGCGCAAGCTGAGGATGTTGGCGCCGGTGAGGAGCGCCGGAAAGGCCGCCGGCCCCGCATTCGCCGCGGGGACGGTCGCCTTGATCTCGTTGAGCAGGTTTTGCATCATGCCGCTGAAATTCGGCAGAGCGATGTCCTCGCGCCCCGACGAGACCGGGGGCGTCCCGTCCGGGCTATTCAGGTTCAACAGGGAGGCGCAGTCCAGGACCTTCAGCAGGTAGTGGTCGCCGTTGGGGACCTCCGTGCCTCCGAGTACGCCGGAACAAACGATCGGGAGCGCGGGCCTGTTTGCGAGGGCGGGACGGGGAAGCACTTCGAAGGAAGGGTGGGCTGCGACGGCGGGCGCGGGCGTGCGGGCGAAGAGGCTTGTCCCGTGTCCTACGTCGGTGCCCGTGTCGTTGCGGAATACCCAGGCATCCCTGGGGCCGTCGACGCCCTGGGCAAGGTTGAGGGCGCGCAACTCGGCGATCGTGCGTTCGAGTCCGGCCTCGGCGAGCATGCGGGCCCTCGCCTTCGTCACGAAGCCCTTCGAGACGCGCAACTCGACGAGGGAGATGACGACGAAAGTGGAGCCCAACATGGCGAAAAGCGCGAGGAGGGGCAGCACGATGATGAGTACGTAGGCGCGCCTGCGACGCATGATGAACGCCTCCTCACTACGGAAAGGGCGGGAGCGACAACGTCTACCCGCGGGACGGCGGGTTTTCCGGTGGCGCCGCGGGTGTCGGGACCGGGGCAAGCTCCTCCAGGTCGATGGGCTTTGGTCTCGTGCCCCCCGGTGCGCCTTCGGCGAGGAGCGAGCCGAGGGTGTCCGCCAGGTGTCCGACGAATTCCTTGCTCCAGGCGTGGATCGCCTCGCGAAGCCGGCCGTCGCGCCCCAGGAAGAGGAAGTAGGGATACTGGTGAGGACCGTCCGCGAGCTGGTCCGAGACCTGCCGGCGGGCCAAGAAGAACCGCTCGCCAGGGAGATGTTTTGTTTTCACCAGCTCCATCGCTTCACGCAGGTGCGCGCCGCCCGGACGGTCGTTCGTGACCAGGATGCTCACCATGGCCGCCCCGTCAGCCCTTCGGCGGTCGATCACCGTTTGGGTTTGCCGCAACTCCTCCAGGTAGGGCGCTTCCATCGGGCACGGCAATACGCAGACGAGCAGGACGCGTCCCCAATAGTCCGCGGACGAGCCCTCCTTCGAATCGAGGTCTCGAAGGTGAAAGGCGAAACGATCCTGCTTGAAGCGGAGGGCGACCTTCGAGAAATCGAAAGGGCGGTCAATGGGGACGGCGGCACCCGCAGGCGCCGGGCTCGGCACGGGCTCCGCATGCGCGGTCAGCGCCGTCGCAAGGAGCAACGCGCAGACACCCCGTGTTCGGCGTGAAGGCTCGGCTCGTTTTCGCCCCGATTCGCGAGTGCCCAAGCGCCCCTCCGTGGCGGTATCGCAGAGAGAAGAGCACGCCCCCCAGGGCCCAGAGGGCACATGGCTTAGAGTATTCGGGTTGACCACGACCTGCAACGATTATTTGCGTGCACTACGTCTGGCCCGATTGAGCCCCGGATGTGACCTTCAGGGCCTTGCCACGACACTACGCGCCCGCGCAGAAATAACTGCGCAGATTCGGGCCTCGAGGCTCCTGGGGGCGCGGCCCTCTAGGCCGCGCTGCGCGGGCCGGAGGCCCGCGCCCCCAGGCATCGGTCGATCCACGAAAGTGTAGAGTAATTCTTGCGCGGGCGCTACCTGAGCCCTTCACTCCCGTGGCGGGACCGGGTCCACCGCGCCGGTATGCCGCTCAAGTGCCAGCACGATCCTCTTGAAGAGCCGCAACCACTCCGCTGCCGGCCGAGGGGAGAGCTCCCCCAGCGAGCAAACCGAGCGTTGTCGAGGCCCGCGTGGAGTGCGCACGGAGTCCACGAGGACGAATCGAATGGAGACTCGAGTCTTGCCTTGACTCCGGATTCGCCGCAGGTACGTTGCCAGAGCCCTCCACGCAGGGGTCCTCTCCTGCGTACCGGAAGGGCTGAAGAACCTCCGGCGGGTAACGAAAAGGCCGCGGAATTTCGTGGGCATCGGGCCGGATCTGGAGTCGTTGGCTTACGGGGACAGGAGGGTGTCGACCAGTTCTTGGGTGACGCCGCCGAGCAGCCCTCGAAATCGCCGCACAGGGGTCCCCGCCGGCAACTCCCGGAGTACCCGAAGCGCGACTACGAGCCGAACGGCGGCGAGCGAGGCCGGGCGTTCACGAAGGGGGAGGGCGTGGTTCACGAGCAGGGTCTTCACCCGCGCCGGCGCGAGTCGGGCCGCGGCGAGCAGGTCGGCCGCGGCGGCCGCGGGCTGCCCCGCCTCGGCACGGAGAAGCCCGCGCCAGAAGCGCGCATCGACCTCCACGTTCGTTCGAAAATCGCCGGCCCCGGCCTGCGGCGGATCTACCTCCGGCAGGACCGCCCGGCGCGCGCGCACGGAGCCGGCCTCGATCCGGTCCAGCTCGATGGCCCGGCCGTAGCCGATCGCGGCCTCCTCCCTCCGTCCCTGCATCCAGCGGCCATTTGCCCAGAGCAGCCAGTCCAACGCGCTCTCCGCTGCGTATCGACGGGGACGCCGCCCCACGTCGGACCCGGCGAACTCCACCGAAGTCAGCCGCGCATCCCCCCACCAGCCGGCGCTCTCCTGGGTTCCACGAGACACCAGCGCGAGCAGCACGCGACGCGCGGCCAGGGGTGAGCCCGAGAGTCGTTCGTTCCGGAGAAGCCCCACGCCCGCGCCGACCTCACCATACACGGCTCCTTGGTGTGCCGCGTATTCGAGCGCTACCGCAAGAGGATGTCCCAGCACCACGACCTCGGCTCCGAAGGAGCGAAACCGGGCTACCCCGGGCCCTTCGACGTCGAGCGTGAGCACGCGGGGAATTCCCGCCTCGGGGATGGCTGCAAGCCCGACCCGATGGTGCGACCAGGTCGCGGCCGGGTCGAACCACCCCCGCACTGCTTCTTCCGCGACAACCCCGATCGTGAAGCCGGTGCAGGGGTCGAGGCGGAGGGGTTCGATCCTGGCCGAGAGTCGATAGGCACGGCCGTCCCAGTCGACGGGAAGGAAGAGCGCCGCGTAGGAACTGCTGCGCATCCGCAGGCGAACCGCGCTATCCGTGCTCAGGGAGGCATAGAGCGGGGACGTGGCGAGCAAGTCCCCCTTGAGCAATTCCTCGCCGAGGGCGTCCGCGACCGGGTGGGCAAGTCGATCGAGGGCGCCGAGCCGCTCCCGCAGCTCCGCTCGCTCCGAATCGTCCAGCCCCCCGAGCCTCTCGATTCCTTGCCCGGCCTCCAGCGCCTGTGCCCAGCGGCCGTTCCCCTCCAGCCGATCCAGAACCGCGTGTACAAGGTCTTGCGGAGGCACGTCCCCTTCGCGAACGACTCTACGGAACTCGTCCATCGCCTCGTCGAGCGCCCCCATGCGACATAACGCCCGCAGGAGCCCCAAGGCCGCGACACGTCGCTCCTCGGGGTCGGTCGCGCGCGCAGCGGCGTTCCGGAAGAGCTCGACGGCTTGCGCGTCATTCCCGATTTTCTCGACCGTACGGGCGGCCTCGAGTCGCCGCCGAACGGGATCCGGCGCCGCTTCTCTCACGGAGCCGGCCTTCGCAGGAACGCGCCGAGCCGGCTGGTCCTGCGCCGTTGCGCCAAGGCCGAAGATCCGCAGCCCTCCGGCCAGTCTCTCCGGATTGTCCGGGGAGGGGAGCGGGAATATCAGCTCGGTATTTCCATCTCCGTCCAGATCGAACGCGTAAGGGGCAAACTCACTCCCCGTCCCGGCCTCCAGCTCGGTCAGGAAGGACCAGGAGGCGTCGACGCGTCGATAGATGCGGGTTCGGACGGCGCGCCTCGAAAGGTCCTCCCCCGACTGGTAGGCGGCGCGCGTCGCCCACGCGAAGGTTTCGGTTCCCTCCCGCAGGATGCAAGCCGCCGCCTCCACGCAGCCGCCCTCCTGCAGGCCTTCCTGCCAGAGGCACCGGCTCGCGGCCTCCGTCGCCGTCGAAGCCTCCAGGTCGCGGAGGTTCATGCGGTAAACACCGGGTGCACGTTCCCCCTCCGCTCCCGGGGTCATCCAGTTGCGCCACCAGCCGGCGCCGACCAGGAATTCCTCCCCTTCCTGAGTTTCGATCGGGGCACTGAAGCGGTGCATGGCCGCGAAGGGGAAGCGGGCGACTTCTTCCCACACGCCGGATCCCGCCCCCCTGCGCAGGCCGACGACTCCTCTCAGCCCAAACACCCACGCCGAGCGACCGCTGCCGCCGCTCGGAGTCGGAACCAGCACTCGGTCGACCGTCCCTCCGTAGGTCCGAAGGGAAAGCTCTCGCCGCCGTGCGAGCCGACCTGCTGCCTCGTCGAGGTCGTAGATGCGAACCGCGCCCTCCTCGTCCGTTCCCACGAGCAGTTGTGGCAGGCCGGTGTCGCCGCCGCCGGCTCCACCGTCGACGATGGCGAAGGGACGAGAGTGAGGCTTGAGCGACGTCGGGAGGTCCGTCGACGAGGCGACCGGCACCACTTGGCCGTTCTGGAAGCGCAGCACGGACAGGAAGCCGCGTCCCTCCTTCCGCAGTCCCCCACCCACGACGATTCGCAGGGCGGAAGGGTCGCCCGGCCGTACGCGCACGATGCCCAGCGTCTGCAGTCCAAATCGCTCCGTCGTAGGCAGCAAGGTCGCCCTCGCCATTCCGCGATAGGTCCCATGCTCCCAGCTTCCAACAGCGATCTCCCGACCGTCGCCGGTGATGCTCACCACCTCCGGACGCCCATCGCCGTCGAGATCGGCGACCTCGACATCCTCAAAGCTCCCGGTCAGGAGTCGAACCGGGTTGAGGCGGGCGAGCAGCCGGTCCAAAAGGAGGCTCTCGGCACGTTCCGTGTCCGGGAGCGCGCTCCTGTCCTGGATTTCGTCCAGGAACTCCCTCGCGAGCTCGAACTTTTTCCGGTAGAGGGCGCAGCGGGCGAGACCGAGTCGCGCGGCCGCTCCGGTGCGGGCGTTTTCAGGGGCGACCCGGAGGGCCTCCACGAACCTGTTTTGCGCCGCGCGGAAGCGAGCGTCGAGGCCAAGCTGGGAGTCGGCAAGTGCGATCCGTCCAAGGAGCAGGTGAGCGTCCTCGCAGCCCAGGAAGTCTCCGGAATGACCTTCCCGCTCCCGGTAGTCGAGGAGGTCCTGCGCGAGGGCGGCCGCATCCGCGAGCCTCCGGGAGTCGAACGCCTCGCTCGCCCGGCGGAGCAACTCGGCGGCGTATCGCTCGCGTTCCACCCGCGCCCGAGCGGCGATACGGGCGGACCAGGCGCGCTGCGCGGGCGAGGCGGCGAGGGCAAGCACTCCGACGCAGGCGGCGACGGCGAGCGGAAGCAGCATCTGCCGGTGGCGCGACCATCGGCGACGAAGACGCCGGACCCAGGACGCCGGCCGCGCGACGAGGATCTCCCCGCGGAGGTGCCTGTCGATGTCGTCCGCAAGGGCGCCCGCGCCGGCATACCTGCGTGCGGGGTCCTTCTCCATGGCTTTTTCGCAGATCGTCGCCACGTCAGGGTGCAGCGTCGGAAGCAGGGTCCGAAGGGACGTCGGATCGGCAAGCAGGACGCGCAGGAGGATCTCCGCCTCGGTCCCGCCCACGAACGGAGGCTCACCCGTCAGCAATTCATACAGGGTCGCGCCGAGGGCGTAGACGTCGGTCCACGGACCCTGCTGGGACTCCCCCCCTACCTGCTCCGGGGCCATGTAGGCCGGGGTCCCCAGGGCGGCACCGGTGCGAGTCAGGCGCGAGACGGCCAGGTCGCGCGCGAGGCCAAAATCCATGACGATCGCCCGACGGCGGGGAACGGGAACCTGGGCAGGATCCCACCAGAACGCCTCGGGGTCCGCCTCCGCGGGGGAAAGGTTCGGACTCGACGGATCCGCAACAAGGAGGTTGCCGGGTTTCAAGTCCCGATGAATGATGCCTTGTTGGTGGGCGTGCTGGACGCCTCGGGCGGCGTCTCTGACGAAGGACAGGGCAGCTCGCGGAGGTAGGCGCTTCTCACGTCGCAGGGTGTGATCCAGGCTCTCACCGCTGACAAGCTCCATGGTGTAGAACAGGCAGCCCGCCTCCGTCCCCGCATCGTAAATCGGCACGAGATTGGGGTGCCGCAGTCGAGCCATCGCCGCAACTTCCCGCTGGAACCGGTCGCGGAACTCGGCGTCCCCCAGCTCCGTGCGAAGAACCTTCAAGGCAACCTGGCGATTCGCGAGCTGAGTGTCTCGCGCACGATAGACCACGCCCATCCCACCTGCGCCGAGCCGACCGAGAAGTTGGTAGCGGCCGAAGGCACGGGGGAACTCCGAGGTGGAAGTGGAGGTGGACGGAGTGTTCGATGCATCCTGGGCGGAGGTCGTGGGCGCCGACGGTCCGAGGTCTGGGTCCCGTAACGGACCTGGCGTCGGCACTGCCGACTCCGCCGTGGCTTCGGAGGGGGCCTTGAGAAGTTCCGCCCCCTTCCTGGCGGCGCCGGAGTCCGGCGGCGGCGAGGGCACGGACGCCGGCGGCCGGGCGAAGGGAAGGTCTTCCCTCTTGGGACTGGGGTTGTCCATAGCGATTCCTTGTGGAGCTTGCTCGACCATTCCGTTAGGGGAAAGGGGAGGCTCGTGGGGTGGCTCCTCCCCGAGCCTCAGTACCGCCCCCCGGAATTGGGTGACCCATTTGCTCGGCGATTTCGGCCGCCCGCTCTGTTGCGCTCGCTCGCCGTAGGTCTCCGTTACTAGGCCTCGCTCGCGCGCATGGCGGGCGGCCAAACTTGCCTTCGCCTATTGGCCACCGACTGCCGTGGGGCGGTACTCCGGTGGAAACCGCTTCCGGAACAAGCGGTCGGAATCGTCTTTCTTGGAGGAGACGGAAATGGTGCGTTTCGCGACCAGAGCCGCTGCTGTCCTGGTCATCCTCCTCGGTCGGGGAGTCGCGGCGTTCCAAGACTGCCGCCCCGACCCGTCTCTGGTCGCCCACTGGAACTTTGACAAGGGCCGCGGCGCGAGGGTCCAGGATGGATCCGGCAATCGACACCACGGGGTCGTCCTCGGTGGGAGCTCCGTGCCCGGCGTGAGAGGAGGCGCGCTGCGGTTCGACGGTAGACACGGGGAGGTCGCCATCCAAATGACCCGGCGGCTGATGAACGCGACCGCGGGACCGCACACGCTTTCGGCCTGGTTGGAGCTGGACCGAAGCCCCGGGACCTACAAGTTTGTCGTGGACGGTTCCGACACCGGTCCAGGCGGAGATCAGCGTGGGATCCGGCTGCAACCGGACGGACGCGTCGTCTTCAAGTGGGTGACCACGAGGGGCTCCTTCACCGCCGTGGCGTGCCGCCGCTTCCCAAGCCGCGGCTGGCATCACGTCGCGGGCGTCTTTGACGGGGAACAGGGGCGCCTCTATGTTGACGGGAGAGTCGTGGCATGCGCGGAAGGGAACGGGGCGGGAACCCCGATCTCCATGTTCAAGCTCGGGGATGTCTCCTCCGGAGGGACCGGCGATGGAACCCTTTGCGGGTCGATGGATGAGGTCAAGGTCTGGGATCGTGCGCTGGAACCCCACGAAATCCGGGAGTTGGTAACAGCACGGTAGCCCGTACCCGCGGCGGCGCGGCCGGACCCTCCGCCGTTCATTTTCTCGCGAGCCGGCCGACGATCCATTCCAGCTCATCGAGGGCCTCCGTTTCCGACCCGGTCTCTTCGCGCAGCTCCGCGAGCAAGGTGGAGCGGATGGCGCCGCGGATCCGTTCGAGGAGGTGCCGAATCACCGTCGACGACAAGCCGGTCTCGGCGGCCAGCTCCTCGTATCCCGGACGCCGGGGATTCGCACTATGGAGATACCGGTCGAGTACGAGCGCGGCTCCCGGTTCTTGGCGCCGATGCAAATCCTCCCGGACTCGGGCAATCGCCTGATCCATCTTGCACATCGCCCATGCCCGTTCGAACGCGAGGTCGGGCGAAAGCGCGTCGGCTGCGACGTCGAGCGCCGGCCCACCTGCCGGCTCGGCCAGAGAGAGGAGCCTGACCCGCCCGCCGCGCTTTTCTGCCGTCATGCGCTCGCGTTCGTGGCTCCAGTGGCCCTTGATGCACGCCAGGAGAAATGTGCGAAAGCGCCCCCTGGCCGGGTCGAAAACGCGGAGCAGGTCCTTCTCCAGGAGCAGCAGGAAGAAGCCCTGGACGAGGTCCATGGCATCTTCCGGCACGACTCCGCTCCGAAGCACGAAGCAGTAGAGCGGCCACCAGTACGCACGGGCAAGCTCGTCGAGCGCCTTCCGGCGCTCCGAGGCGTTGGCGGTCCGCGCGCGCTGGATCAGACTCCAACGCGTGAGGGGAAAGCCGCCCGCGGGAGTGGCGGCGCTTGCGTTCTCCATGCGCCGGATGATACCGCCGGCCGGACGGCGGCGCAAGGGCGTTGGGAGCGCGGGCGCGGGCGGACGCGGGCGTGGCGCACCGGCGCGGAGGTGGCGCGAGCGGTCGCGGGGGAGCCGGTGCAAGAGAGACCGGGGAAGGCGCGGAGGACGGGCGCCCCGGCACTCCGGGCCCGTGCGGACCTTCGATCACTTGCCGGACTTGAGCCGCTCCTTCAACTCCTGGATCTTTTCGAGGAGCACGATCGGGGGTTCGTACTGCTTCGGCGTGTTCCGGAGCGCCGCCTGGTAGTCCGCCAGCGCCTCGGCGAGCCGCCCCATGCCCTCTCGCGCCTCGGCCCGCAGGGCGAGCCCCTCGGGCGAAGCCGGAGTGACCTTGAGGATCCGTTCCGCCGCGTCCGCCGCCCGCGCCCACTCGGCGGCGTGCAGGTGATACCAGGCCGCGCGCTCGAGCGCCGCTGCGTCCCGGGCCGGGATGGACCCCGGGAGAACGGTAAGCTTCACGTCTTCGCCGCGTCCGCCGGCCAGCCGCGCGGTCACGACGTAGAGCCCGGGCGCGAGCGCGGTCACGCCCTCGGGCGAGAGCCCGAAGTACTCGCTCGCCCTCCCGCTCGCGTCCAGCGTAGCGATCGGCCCGCCGCCGAGCGTCTCGAGCCGCCGCACCGGGAGTTCCAACTCCTTGCCGTCCTTCGAGGCCGAAAGGCGAAGCTGCTTCCACCAGGGCTCCGCCTCCGTACCCAGGACGATGCCGGCGGCCTTTTTTTTGCCCGCTTCGATCCGGGTCCGCTCCGCGTCGTGCCGCTCTTTCGTGATCTTCCCCTGCGCCAGGTCTTCGTCGAGCTTCTTCAGGTAGCGGTCCGCCGAGAGGTTCCAATGCGCCGCCGACTGCGCCGCCGGATTCGTGAGCACGATCGAGAACTCGATCGGCTCGTCGTGGAACACGGAGACTTCTTCCTCGTTCTGCGCGCGGAAGGTGATCCCGACCTCTGCCGGTTCGTCGGCGCGCGTCGGGGAGAACAGGAGCCAGCAGGCCAGGCCGAGCCATGTGCCGATGCGGGGTGCGAAAGCCATGAAGACCTCCGAGAGGGCGGAGTGCGGGGGGAGTTGAGGCCGCAGGCCTACCGCAGCCGTCCGCGTGGGCGCGGACCGCGCACGGTCGGCGCGACCGCGGGCCGGGGACGCCGACCGACGGCGTCGCTGTGGTTCCCGGGTCCCTCCTTCGAATTCGAAGAAAGGTCATCCTCCAACTGGAACGCGCGGGGCGGACACGCTCTGCTGTTTCATTCGTTCGAGGAGGGGTTGGAACCTCCCCAGGACATACAGCCGGTACAAGAACTCGATCAGGACCGGGAGGGCTCCGTTGAGCAGGGGTTTGGCCCCGGTCCGCCGCGGGAGAACCTCCGTGAGCACAGCGCCGACGGAGAGGACGGCCAATACCGGCTGGAACGGAATCCAAAGGGCAGCCCGGGTTCGGACCGGCAGTGTGGGTCGAATGCGGGACTTTTACACAGAGACGCGGAGACGCAGAGGCCGGGCGCTGAGTCCACCCTCCTCTACCGGCGATGATCGCTGGCAACGCACTGAGAGATCGATTTTAGCTTCATTTCGGCTTGTTGCAATCATAGCATGGTAGCCCCTTCAGAGCGATCGCCCACCTGCTCCGGTGAGGTGCTCGATGCCACGACTCGTGTTCGGCTACCACGGAACCTCGCGCACGGCAGCGGAACGCATGCTGGGTGGCCACCCCGCGGAGCTTTCGCAAAATCGTTGGGACGGATTGGGAGTTGGAGTCTACTTCTGGGAATACAGGCCGACCCGGGCTGCGGAGTGGGCCAGAGAACGACACGGACCCGCCGGCGTCGTACTTGGCGCAACGATCAAGCTTGCGGACTGTTTGGACTTCACGGATTTGAAGGGGACCCGTGAGATCTAAACAGTGTTTCGGTCCTTTTGCGCGCGGCTCGAGTTGATCGGAGCGAGACTCCCAACGCAACGCGGACGAAGCGATGGCTTGGATCGCGCCGTCATCAACTTTTTCGCGGACGAGGTAGTCCCGAGAACTCGCGTCGTGGGAGCTGCATTCGGGGCCGGCGAATCGGGCCTCGGAGGTCGTCCGCCGGCCGCAGCGGGCAGAGCCGGAGGGCCAGGAGCTAGCGGGCCTTCAAAGTCGTTTCGGTGTGTTCTCAGTGGCCTTCGTGGGGCCATCCCAGCTCGAAGGACCCCGAGGCAAGCACCACCCGGACGGAGGTGGAAGGGCCACTCGCGACTGAACGACAGTCGCGTCACGGGCCGCCTGAAGGCGGAACTACGAGCGGCGCCGCGGCCTGTGTGCGCAGGGCCTGGAAATTCGGCCATTACGGGCAACCTGCGCGAAGTACTGCGACCCGGTTCGTAGTTCCGCCTTCAGGCGGGGCGACTGGCCGACGGATGGATCGAGTTTGCGTTGCATCGCCGTCCACCTCGCCTGCTCCTGTGCAGAGGCGCGGTCTGACCTTCCGCCTTCACCTCCCGCATCGACCTTGAACGTTCGCCGTGTAGCCGCTCCGCACGTCCACCGGCTCGAAGCCCGCCGCCTTCATGTCCTCGAATACCACGTACTCGTAGTCGTTCTTGCTGTCGATCTCCAGCTCCACTTCGACTAGGTCGCCGCTCTTCAGGAGCGACCCGTTCGGGAGCGGTACCCGCCGGAACTTCTCGACCTTCTGCGTGAGTGCCTGCCCGCGGTCGCCGGCCGCGGTCGTCGAGGCGTCCTCGCGCTCCAGTTTGTAGGCCCGCCGCTCCACCTTCACCTCCAAACCCGCCGGGCCGACCGGGTCCCCGAGGGTGAAGTTCGTCAGGTAGGCGTCCGGGAGCTTCACGTCGCTGTCGCGTGCGAGCTGCGGTCCGTGGACGACGTAGGCGGTCGTGTGCGCCCACGAGTGCTCGCCATAGCCGCTGAACCAACCCCAGCCGCCGTCCCCGCACTGCATCGACGCGAGCCGCTCAATGCCCGCGCGCACCATGTCCTTCACCTTGTCCGGGTCGAAGACCGGGTTCGGGTCCTCGTCCGCGAGCCGGCCCCATGAGTCGCGCACGCGCCGCCAGTCCTTCGCGGTGACGACCTCGAGTGAGGCCTCCCCGACGCGCGAGCCCGCGCCGATGGCCCAGACGCGCGTGCGCCCGGCGGTGAGACTTTCGGGCATGGTCAGCCCGACCTCGGCCTCGCCGTGGGCTGCTGTCTTCAGCGCAGCAGTCCGGAGGGCCGTATCGGGGAAGTTCTGGTGCAAGGGAATGGGTGGGCTCAGCGGGATCATGGAATCCTCCTTCGCCCACAACTCCTCATCTGGTATACTCCGGAGGGGCTTTGCAAGGCATGGGCGGAGTGTTCGTTCCAGGAGGTGCGATCGTGGCCGAGTCCACCATCGACTTGAACGATGCGGAAACCAAGATCGAGAAGATTCTCATGCTCCTCGCGGAAGGCACGGAGGTGATCCTGACGCGCGGACGACAGCCCGTCGCACGCGTCGTCCCCATCGACTCCACGGCGGGGGCGCGGACCCCAGGGCTGCACCCCGGGGCCATGATGCCGTCGCCGGATTTCGATGACCCGCTGTCCGAGGAGGTTTGGACCGGCTCCTCATGAGACTTCTCCTCGATACGCACACGTTTATCTGGTGGGACAGCGAGCCGGGCCGGCTCTCGCCCAGCGCGCTGGCCGCCTGCTGCGCTCCTGTCCATGCCCTCGTGCTCAGCGTCGTCAGCGTCTGGGAGATGCAAATCAAGCTTCAACTTGGGAAGCTGCAGCTCCAGCGCCCGCTTGTTGAATTGATCGCGGACCAGCAGCGGCGGAACCGGATCGAAATTCCGCCGGTCAGCCTCGCCCACGCACTCAAGGTGGGAGAGCTTCCGAGCCACCACCGAGACCCCTTCGATCGAATGCTGATCGCGCAGGCGTGTGTTGACGGGCTGACCGTCGTCACCGCCGACGCAGCGTTCACCTCGTACCCGGCGCCGATTCTCTGGTAGGGTGGTCGCGCCGGCCGAGGGGGCGAGCGAAGCGGATGGCCGCTTCTTGAACCCATCCTGGTGCAGTTCCGCCTCGATCCGGAGAGTGACGTCGCGAGGACCGGGCATGGAGTACCTCGACCCGCTCGGACGGGGCAAGTCACCTGAGCAGTCCCCGGATCTAGCGCCTTCCCACTACCACGGTCGCCTGAGGAATTTCGCTTTCTCGAAGGGTCTGAGAATCCGTTTGAGCACCTCTTCGGTCGGCGGATCCTCCGGGTCCCCCTTCGCCCACTCTTTGGACGCGGACCGGAGCACTGCACCTGCGTCAACCAGGCATTGTTCAAATCGGGGGCCGGAATCGGTTGTTAGCCGGTATCCACCCTGAGCCATTTCGCCACCTCTCACAGTTCAATGCCCCGCGCCCTTGCACAGGGCGGCCGCATGTTGACCGAGGAAATTGGAAAACCAGACCGACGGACTACACCTTAGTCCTCGATCCGCAGTTTCAGCTCGCTCGAGTTCGCCTTCAGCTCCGGGGCGTACATCGCGCTCGCCTTTGCCGGCAACGCGCTGAAGGCGCCCGGGATCTCGGCGCGCAGGCGGTAGGCGACGCTGTGCCGGCCGCGGGCCAACGCCCGCGTGAAAAACGCCACTCGCTCGTCGCGGTACTCGACGTAGGCGCCCAGGTCGTTCGCCGTGTAGCCGCTCCGCACGTCCACCGGCTCGAAGCCCGCCGCCTTCAGGTCCTCGAAGATCACATATTCGTAGTCGTTCTTGCTGTCGATCTCCAGCTCCACCTCGACCAGGTCGCCGCTCTTCAGGAGCGAGCCGTCCGGGAGCGGTACCCGCCGGTACTTCTCGACCTTCTGCGTGAGCGCCTGCCCGCGGTCGCCGGCCGCGGTGGTCGAGGCGTCCTCGCGCTCCAGCTTGTAGGCCCGCCGCTCCACCTTTACCTCCAGGCCGGCCGGGCCGATCGGGTCCTCAAGGGTGAAGTTCGTCAGGTAGGCGTTGAAGTAGACAGGGCCCTTGCCGCGCCGCCGTAGCTCCAGTTTGTGCTCGCCGGCGGTCAGGTCCGCGCCTGTCACTACGACGCGATTGTTGAAGGAAAAGAGGTTCTCCTTCGAGATCCGCTGTTCGCCGAGTTTCTTGTCGCCAAGCCACACCTCGACCGTCATGTCCGGGGCGTCCTCGCCCGAGGCAACCACGTAGTCCGCTGCGCCCACGAGTGCTCGCCATAGCCGCTGAACCAACCTCAGCCGCCGTCCCCGCACTGCATCGACGCGAGCCGCTCCACGCCCGCGCGCACCATGTCCTTCACCTTGTCCGGGTCGAAGACCGGGTTCGGGTCCTCGTCCGCGAGCCGGCCCCACGAGTCGCGCACGCGCCGCCAGTCCTTCGCGCGCTCCTTGTCATCCCCGATCTCCAACTCCGTGGCGTTCCGCATCGTGTGGTCGGAGACGGGCTTCCCGGACACTTGTGGACTTTCCGGTTGCCGGATTGCGTGCTGGTTGGTTAAGATAGCAGGGTGGTCGTCCTGCTGACTGCGCTCGCAACGGAAGAGCAGTGCCATGCCCGTCCACCGAGGACGCAACTGTTCCGGAAGCCCGGCTAGACACACGGGATCCTCGAAGACGGGCCTGCTGACCGCCGGCACGGCGAACGAGGCGTCCTGGCCGACGGATCAGGCCGGGGAGTCATGGTCTGAGGAGGAGGAGTGGGCTACCTCTTCGAATGGGACTTGAACAAGGCCAAGTCGAACATCAGAAAGCGCCAAGTCCAATTCGAGGAGGCCTCGACAGTCTTCGGAGACCCACTTGGCCTTCTGATGTCGGACCCGGACCATTCGGAGGACGAGGCGCGGTACGTGCTCCTCGGCAGGTCCAACCGGAGAAGACTCCTCGTCGTGTCCTTTGCCGAGCGGCCGCCGCGAACGCGCATCATTTCAGCAAGGCTTGCTACGCGATATGAGAGAAGCAAGTATGAAGAAGACTCGTAGCCCGAGGTCCGGGGGCACGAATCGCGACACCCTGCGTCCCGAGTACGATTTCAGCGGGGCGGTTCGGGGCTCGACTGCGGCAAGGTACGACCGAGGTGCGAACGTCGTCGTCATCGACCCCGAAGTCTTGGACGTTTTTCCGGACGCCAAAGCGGTGAACGAGGCCTTGTGCGCACTCGCGCCGGTGTTGCGGCGGCAACGAAACTCGAGTCCTCCCAGGACAGGGCGTGGCAAGCGTTCAAGACGAGCGCAATCGGCATAGCCGGCCGAGTCTCACGCCCGTTGCACTGGGCGTCAAGGTGCGCGGGGCCGTGTTTTGTTCCTGAGGTTCGCCCCCCCCCGGCGAGACTTGGGCAGTGTAGGAGTGATGGTGAATCGTGCCGTCACCAACCTTTTCGCGGACCAGGTGATCCCGAGAATTCGCGTGGTGCGTGCCGTCTTCGCGGAGGGACGGCGAGTGTGGGAAGGCCCCGCGCTCCGGGACAAGGCGCATGTGCAGCTCGCCGTGCGAGATGTCGCACTCGTTGGCGCACTGACCCTCATCGAGGCTCCGGAAAATGAAGCATTCTAGACCACGAGGGTTTGGCGAGCAGGCCGTGCGCAGGCTTCAAGCAATGTCGGATGCGGAGTTGCGTGGATTGGTGGAACATCGGTGCCCGGAGCTTCTCGACCCGCCGGACATGCCGCCACCCACGGCGATGATTCCTCGTCGAGAGGAGGAGTTCGCGGCGTCAGACCTCGCGGCCCAACTCAGTGAGCTTGCGCGCGCTGCCGGCAAAGCGAAGCGCGCCCTCAGCGGCCTGTCGATCATGGCGGTGGGCCCTCGAAACGGGCCTCGGAGATCGTCCGCCGGCGGCAGCGGGCAGAGCCCGAGGGCCAGGAGCTAGCAATTTCGGTGGCTCGATTCAAGAGACCTTGGCGATACGCGTTCCTCGCCAACTGCGTGTCGCTGGGAGCACAAGGAATGAGCGCCCGGCCCTGCGAGCAGCTCGTGGATCACCTGTCCGGGCCTGCCGTCTCCTCGCTTTCGTCATCGTCCAGCGGGTGTACGAGCGTGAAGCGATAACCGGCCGGCGCGGACGCGAGGAGGGCAAGCACTCCCTCGACCTGGAACAACGAGGGGACCGCGAGATAGAGCCGTCCTAAGCGGTCTCCATTCGGGCCGTACTGACCTTCGGCGATGATGTCGTGCTTCTTCTCGAGCCAGGAGTTCAGTTCGCGATAGTCCGCACGGTGGTCCGTCCGATAGTCCAGGATGATTGCGTAGCGCCCGCCGTCTTTCCACAGGCTCGCACGGATCTGGTCGTAGCCCCTGTTCGCGGCGTCCCAAGCGGGGCGATGCTCGTAGCGCGGGTCGGGGTCGGCCCGGCTCACGTCCCCCCACGTCGGCTTCGCATGGAGGAATGGGACGTTCACCAGACGGTAGAGGTGATCATGCGGCGGAACCGCAGGGCTCACACCAGACCGATTCCACGTCTTGTCCGCAGTCGTGGAGCCAGACCTTCACCATTCCTTCGCGAGCCTTCGCATTCGAGCGGGACGGCTCCGGCTTCTCGGGCATTTCGCGTCTCTTCTCGCAGTTCCAACGAAGAGCTTCGCCGTCGAGGGGCGATGCTCGGAGAGAAGCCTCCCTCCCTCCGCTCAGTCCTCGATCCGCAGCTTCAGCTCGCTCGAGTTCGCCTTCAGCTCCGGTGCGTACATCGCGCTCGCCTTCGCCGGGAGCGCGCTGAAGGCGCCCGGGATCTCGGCGCGCAGGCGGTACGCGACGCTGTGGCGGCCGC
>JACPWG010000049.1 GCA_016197205.1 Planctomycetota bacterium | reverse complement strand
TGGACCCCTACCGGTGAACTTCTTGAAAGCGTATCCAGATTCGCAGGCGACGATACCACAAAGACTCGAAGTCACTAAGACCACAAAGGCGCTTTTCGGCCGAGCCAAACTCGCCCCCTCACTGACGGTCCTTCGTGGTCTCCGTGCCTTGGTGGCTTGGTGGTTTCGTCGTCCGTTTGGGTTTCGGGCCTTCGCCCGAGTTGGAAATTGATCATTGAGTCTTGAGCCTTTTCATGAAGAGCTCCCCGGTTTCCGAGCTACAGGAGTTGTTTCTTTACGGGCCCTCAAATCTCAAATCTCAAATCTCAAATCTCCATTCTCCATTCTCCATTCTGCCAGGAGGTGCGCGTGCCGGAGACAACCGCCGAAGCGAGCACGCCGGGGCGTCCCTCCGTCAGGGTCCTCATCAACATCTGCATCGTGCTGGGCGTGCTGTCGATCTGCTGCGTGAGTCCGTTCCTGTGGGACAAGCCCCTCCCCTTTGTCAGCCCCAACGCGACGGTCGTTCTGGCTGTGCGCGACGCCGGCCCCGGCGGCGACGCGTGGGTGAGCCGCCGGCTGCGGGCGGTGCAAGTGCAGTACAACAGCTACTACGTGCGGGACTCGGGGGGAGCGACGGTGCGGGCCTCGCTCAACCTCGCGGACGACATGGGCCTCTATCGCGTCAACCTGGCGTCCGGCGAGGTCCGCGTGTTGGGACTCAGCATCTGGAGCGGCGACCCTTGGGACCTCCTGGTGGCCGGCGCGAGGCTGGTGCTCGTGCAGCGCAACGCACGGCAAGGCGAAGTCGCCTATGATTTCGTGGCGGTCGATGCCGAGAAGCCGCAGCCACGCTTCCTCCTCGCGGCACGCTGGGGGGAAGACGCGCAAGACCCGAGGTCCGGGGACCCCGCGGAGCGATCTTTCCCGCCCTATCCCTTGTATGCGCTCTCGAGCGCGGGGGACTTTCTGATCGTCCTGGACAGGGACAAGGACGCCGCCAGCGCGCCGGCGACACGGGTGCGCCGCGTGGACATCGACTCCGGCGTGGAGAAATCGGCGCCGCCGTGGCCCCATCCCCTCCAAGTCACCGCGGGACTCGCCGGCTGGAAGAGCCCGCGGGAATTGGTCCTCGCGGGTCCGACCGAGAACTCGCGCCAGACCTCCGAGGAGTTGCGCGCGCCCGCCGCTTGCTGGCTCCTCGACTGCGAGACGCTCTCCCTCACTCCGCTTGCCGCGACACCGTCCGGACTCACGCCGCTCCCCGGACCGCCCGCCCAGGCCAGCCTCAGCGCCACCTGGAACGGAGGCGCGCTGCGTCCGGACCCCATCCACACCGTGCGGACGGGCACCGGGGCCCGCGAGGCGGACGCACGCTACTTCCAGCTCCCCGAGGAGAGCTGGCAGACCGCCTACAGCCTCGTTCCCGGCGGCGAGGAGGGTCGCCTGCGCGCCGAACGCAAATGAGCCCCGGGCCCGTCCGCTGCGTGCCGGCCCTAGCCGGCCGGCTCGATTTGGATTCGCATGGAGAAGTTCCGGTACGCACCGGGCGCGAGGTCCAGGCGCCGGTCGGTGTTCACCGTGTTGTTCGGACCGAAGAAGGGCTCGAGGCAGATGAAGTCCTTCCCGGGCAGCGACCAGAACTGCATGTGCCGCATCTCCGGCGAAAACCGGATGCAGAGCGCGCCAAGCCCCGGGACCTGGAAGCGCGCGCGTCCGTTCGCCGGGGCCGGCAGCCCGAAGTCGAACTCGCGGTCGTTCCCGATCTTGTCCGGAGTGAACCCGGGGACGTCGCCGGTCACCGCGCCCTTTTGCGCCCCGGGCACACAGTAGTACGGGTGCCAGCCGGGCGAGACGGGCATCGGCTTCGTCCCGAGGTTGCCCACGAGCAGGTCCACCTGGAGGCCGCGGGGAAGGACCGTGGCGGTCTGCTCTGCCACAAACTCGTAGGGATAGACCGCGCGCGTCTCGTCGTCCGGCGTGAGCCGCACGGTGAGTGCATCCGCGGTCTGCTCGGTCGGCGTCCAGCGCTTGTTCCTGCCGAACCCGTGCTGGCCCATCTTGGTCCCCGCCGCGAGAAACGTCCCGTTCTCGAGTTTGCCGGCGTACGGGAAGAGGATCGGGATCCCGCCGCGGACGTTCTTCGTCGGGTCGTCGAAAGAGGCCCGGTCGAGGAAGAGCACCTCGCGTCCGGCCACCGTCAGTCCCGCCACCAGGGCGCCCCGCTCCGGGGCGATCGAGGCCTTCGTGTCACCATGGCTGATCGTCAACATGTGCGTCCTCCGAGGCGAAAATCCCAAATCCCAAATCCCAACTCGGCGTTGGCGCCCGAAACCCAAGCCGGTCGAGCCTCAGCTTGCCCGCGATCCGAGGGGCGCAACAGACGAATGACCAAGGCCCAATTTCCAATGACCAATCAATGACGAATTCCGAATGCCCAGAACGGGTTGTCCAACTCGGGCGAAGGCCCGAAACCCAAACGGACGACGAAACCACCAAGCCACCAAGGCACCAAGACCACGAAGGACCGTCACTGAGGGGGGCGAGTTTGGCTCGGCCGAAAAGCGCCTTTGTGGTCTTCGTGACTTCGAGTCTTTGTGGTTTCGTCGCCTGCGAATCTGGACACGCTTTCAAGAAGTTCACCGGTAGGGGCCCAAACTGGACATGTGACTGGCGTCAGGGCTGCGGCGCCATCACCCCTCTTCGCTGCGGGAGCGCAAGCCCCTCGTCATTGGACATTTGGGCATTGATTGGTCCTTGGACATTGGTCATTGGTCATTGGTCATTGTCCCCGTTGGGCCATCCGCCATCAGCGCGGCACCGGCGTCTTTGTCAGAGCCTCTTTCACGATGTCCGCGGGCGAAACGCCCGTGTACTTCGCCTTGGTGTCGAGCAGGAGCCGGTGCGCGAGGACCGGCACGGCCAGCTCGCGCACGTCCTCCGGGGTAACGTGGTCGCGGCCGTCCATGCGCGCGCGCGCCTGGGACGTGCGATAGAGGGCCAGCGAACCGCGCGGGGAGATCCCGAGCCGTAGCCGCCCGTCCGCCCTCGTCACGTCGACCAACTTTACGACGTACTCGGCCACGGCGCGGTCGAAGCGCACCGTCTTCACCTGCGCCTGCAAGTCCAGCACCTCCCGGCAGGACACGACCGGCTTCAGGTCGTCCAGCGGGTGGTGCTCGTTCTGGCTGTACAGGATTTCCACCTCGTGCGCGAAGTCCGGATACCCGAGCGACACGCACGCCGTAAAGCGGTCGAGCTGGGCCTCGGGCAGCGGGTAGGTGCCGTGAAAATCGCTCGGGTTCTGCGTGGCGATGACGAAGAAAGGCTCAGGCAGCTCCTTGCGCTTCCCCTCGATCGTGACTTGTTTTTCGCTCATCACCTCGAGCAGGGCGGACTGGGTGCGCGGAGAAGTGCGGTTGATCTCGTCGGCGAGCAGCACATTGGAGAAAACCGGCCCCTCGCGGAACGTGAAGGAGCCGTCCTTGGGGCTATAGAAGGTGCTGCCGGTGATGTCGGCGGGCAGGAGGTCGGGCGTGAACTGGATCCGCCGGAAGACCCCGTCCACCGACCGCGCCAGCGACTTCGCCAGCGTGGTCTTCCCCGTGCCGGGCACGTCCTCGAGCAGCGTATGCCCGCCGGCCAGCATGGAGATCAGGACCAGTCGGACGCTCTCGTGCTTTCCGCGGATCACGCACTCGAGGTTCTTCTCCATCCTCGCGACCGTCGCGGCAAAAGACTCACTCATGTCTTCCGTCCCTCCAATTCGTCGAGCATGCGCGTGAGGCGCAGGGCGGCCTCCGGGTCCTCGGGACGGCCGAAGCGCACCGCGCTGTAGGCGCGTGCGAACGCGAGCGCCGCCTGAAGCCCGACGCCCGCCCCGGCCCCCGAAGGGCCGGACGCGTATCCGCTCAGGTGCTCGCCCCAGGTCAGCTCCGCCGGGCACGGGAGCCCCGTCCGCCGCAAGTGTCGTTCGAAGCGCGGCGCGAGGGCCGCGAGCGTCTCACCGGCGGAGGCGTACTGGAAGGCCGGCCGGCTCGCGGCACGCCACGACACGCGCCGCAACAGCAGAAACATCGCGCCCGCACCCAGCAGCAAGAGCAGGACCGCGCCCAAGCCCGCCAGCAGTTGGTACCAGGCGAGCCCGGCGAACCACTTGCGGGCCTCGGCCGCCTTGTCCTTCATCCACTCCTCCAGCCGGTCAAGGAGCGGCGGTTTTCCGGCGGTGGCGGCCGGCCGGCCGCTCCCGGGCGTCGCCTCGACCGTAAGCCAGCCCGTGCCGTCGATCCAGGCCTCGGCCCAGGCGTGCGCGTCCTGTTGTCGGATCACCCAGGCCCCTTCGCCCGCCGCCTCGTGCCCGTAGTACCCCGTGACGTAGCGCGTGGGCACGCCGCCGCAGCGGAGGAGGATCACCGCCGCCGAGGCGAAGTACTCGCAGTGCGCGGCCTGCGTTCCCAGGAGGAAGTTCGTCACCGGGTCCCCGTCGCCCGGGTCGGTCGTGAGGCTGTACGCGTGCGTCGCGAACAGGTGGCGGAGCACGGCCTCCACTTTTTTTCGGGGGTCAGGCGCCTCCCCGAGGACGCGCCGGGCCAGCTCGCGGACCCGTGGGTCGAGGTCGGGCGGCAACGCCAGCCAACGCGCCCGGCCCGCTTCGTCCGGCGGGACGCAAAGCGGCCCTTGCGCATCCACGCTCGAGCCGAGCACGACGTCGTAGCGATAGGGGGGCAGGTCGGGGGCGTGCAGCGTGGCCCCGAACGCGCCGTCCCAGCTCACGTGCGGCTCCCCCTCCGGTGCCGGATCCAGTCCGACGCAGCCGAGCGGCGCGAAGAGGACCGGAAGGCCTTCCAGGAGACGGGTCATCCGGCAGCGCGGTCCCTCCGCGTTCGCGTGCAGCGTGGACAAATCGACGGCCTCGAGCGCCCGCGCCGAGAGGTTGGGGCCCCAGCCGCCCGCCGCATAGGTGTCGAAAGCCATCCCGCGCAGGTGCGCCTCCGGAAGACTTCCCTCCAGTCGAAGGACCCGCTCCATGGACTCCGGGATCCCCTTCGTTGCGCCGAGCTGGCAGACGTCGCTCCAGCCGCTTACCTGGCGGAAGCCCGTGTACCTCTTGTCGAGGTTCGCGATGAAATAGCCGATCGGCCGCCGGTAGGACCACAGCGTCTCCCCCCCCAGCGCACCTACGAGGAGCGCCCCGGTGAGCACGCCCCACGCGACCACGCTGCGGGGCAGGCCCTCCCTCCACGGTCTGCCGGCGCCCCCCCGTGGGCGCAGCCCACGCAGGACGAGGACGAGCGCAAGGAAGTAGGCGGGGGCCAGGGTCGAAACCGCGCCATGCAGCGTCGTCGTCGAGCCGACGAGGAACACCAGGCTCGACAGCACGGCGAGGGAGGCGCCGCGGGGACCGCCCCAGGGCTCGCGCAGCCATGCCTGGACGACGAGGGTCGCGGCGAGTACCTGCCCAATCGGCTCCGCGATCCGGAAATCGACCAGGGCGGGTTTCGTCCAGAGGGTCTGCTCGAGGTTGACATAGACGATCCCGCCGACGGGCGGCACGTGCGCGAACCAGGGCAGCAGCCAGCGCTTTCCGATCCGCCACGGGAGGACATACGTCAAAAGGAGCGCGGCCGACAGCACGGAGAGGAGGAGGAGGCTGTTCCCGAGCAGGTACAGCGTTGCGAAGGAGAGCAGCGCCGCGGCCGTCGCTGCCGGCGGAGGCCGGGGCGGAGAATCTCCCGGCTTGTGGCTCCGCGCCTCGTCGTGCGTTTTGGGTTTTGGATCCCTACCGCGCAACTTCTGGAAGTCTCCTCGAGATATTCGCGAGGCCGGATTTTCGAAACCACAGCTTTCCCAGCGCAGCCGATGGCCGCAACCAAAGGGACGAGCCACCGAAGACGCCGAAAACACCGAAAGACGAACCGCGAATTTCGCCAATTTCGCGAATTTTCTACCGAGAATTCGTTGCCCAAAAAACCAAGCTTTTGCGAGGTTGTGTCACAGATTTTTCGGGATTTCACAGATTACGAATCTGTGAAATCGCCGTTAATCTGTGAAATCTGTGGTTCCCTTTCGGTTTCGGGCGCGAGCCTGACTTGGGCCTTGGGCTTAGTCACCGGCAATCCGCCTATGCCCTACAAGTCCTCGATGGCGCCCGCACCGGCTTCGGCGGCGCCGACGACCGGCACGTGGCCCAACCAGCTCGCGTCGGTCGCGGGGTCGAGCGTGCAACGCGTCGAGTTCGCCACGACGACCTTCAGCCCGACTCCGTGGCGCTTCAGGCGGTCCACGAACGCCCGGCGCGACTCGTTCCAATCCAGGAAGACGCAGACGACGGCGCTGATCCGGGAGAGGTTCTCCATCAACTCCGGCTCCACGGCGTCGAACGGCTCCTCCGGATTCTCTTCGACGCAGGCCAGGATGTCGAGGATCTGATCGAGGTAGCCGAGGCTCCGGCCCGCCATCAAGTGGTAGAGATTCGGACCGGCGGCGAAGATGTCGACGATGTACTCCTGGCGTGCGAGGAAGTCCCCGACGGAGGCGCAGAGGGAGACCGCGCGTTCGAAGTCCGCGTGCCGCGCGGTCGGGGCCTTTTTCGGGAGGTGCGTATCCAGGACCACGGCGACGCGGAGGAAGTACTCCTCCCGGTACTCGCGGACGATCGGTTTCTGCAGACGCGCGGTCGCGCGCCAGTCGATGTCGCGGATGTTGTCCCCGTCGCGATACTCCCGGTTGCCGATGTAGTCCGCGGAGTCCCCGACCACCGAGGCCAGGGCCACGCCGCCGGGCTGGTATCTGCGGCCGGTCGGGATCGCGAGCCGCGCGATCGGCACGAAGCGCGGGTAGACGAGGAGGGAGCGCTCGGCAGGGAAGGACCGGTGCGCCCGCACGATCCCGAACGGAAAATCGCTCTCGACGCGCAGGCCGCTCAGCCGATAGGCCCCTCGCTTTTCGCAGGCGAGATGGAGGCGGGCGGTCATGCGCGCGCCGCGCTCGAGGTCGCGGAGCGGGGCCCCCTCCTCCGGGTCGCAGCGCATGCCGCGCGGCAAGCCGAGCGTGCGGACCCAGAGGTCGCGCCCCGGGAGCCGGCCGAGCTGCTCGACTTCGACGTCGAGCGGCAGGACCTCCCCGGCGCAGATCCGGTCCGCGCCCCGCACGGCGATCCGCACCCGCGGCCGCCAGAGGAGGGAGGCCGTCCAGGCCACGACCCAGAGGCTGGTCACGTACGCAAGGGGCACGTAGACCAGGCCCTTGATCGAGATCACGGCGTACGCGAAGAAGCCCGCGCAGGCCCAGAAAAACGCGCGCCCGGCCCGCGTCAGCTTCTCGAAATAGAAGCGGCGGCCCCAGCGGAGGACGTAGCTCTCGTATGCGATCTTGCCCTTCATGCGGGCGAAGTCTATCCGCGGCGGCGTGGACCGGCAAGCAAATCCACCGGGCCGTCCCCCCCGCCCGCGAAGGCATGGTTCAGTTCGAGTGGCGTGACGGTGACACGGATCAACGTTTGGGCGTATGGGCGGGCCTTGTGCCCGCCTTCTTGGCGACACCACACACACCAACCGCTTGCGGCTGATCGCGGGCGCTCACAAGGGGCGCCCCTACGATCGGCGGCCGACGGCGATCCGCGACTCGGAAATGAAGCCTGCCCCCACGAGGCGCGAGAGGGCCGGGGGAGGGCGGAGGGCGCCGACCGCGGCTCAGCGTCGGAAGAGTCCCCGGAGGAGTGACCAGAGCCACCGCCCGAACGCGCGGACCGGCCCGTGCTTCGGCGGAAGCGGCGGCGGGAGCGGCGGGGCCTCGGGGTTCGCCGCGCTCGCGGCGGCGCGGGCGGCGGCCTCGGCGGCGACCTTCGCCTCGGCCTCGAGCGAGGCGAAGAACTGCCCGGCCATGACCTTCGACGCCCCCTGGATCATCCGCTGGCCGACGCTCGCGATCGTGCCGCCGACCTGGACCTCCCCCTCGTAGACGACGCGGGTCAAGGGCGCGCCGCCGGCGTCGTCCGGGAGGGCCTCGAGACGAACGCTCCCCTTCCCCTTGGCGAAGCCCGGTTTCCCCTTCCCCTCGACGAGCATGACGAGTCGCTCGGGCGGCACCTGCTCCGCCAATTCGACGCTGCCCTCGAAAAGCCCCTTCACGGAGCCGATGCCGACTTCGAGCGTCGCGACGTAGCGATGGTCGGCCTCGCGCTCGAGCCGCTTGCAGCCCGGCACGCAACGCTGGAGGACCGCGGGGTCGACGAGTAGGGCGAATACCCTAGCCCGCGAACCCGGCATCAGATACTCGCCGTCGATTTTCATGCGTCGGGGTCCGGGAACTCGAGGAAGCCTGCGCCGGGGTCGCGGGCCCGGCCGCGCCGGGCCCCCACGAAACCGCGCCGGGTAAAAATGCCGTGACGGTGTGCCCGCACCCCATGGGCTCGGTGATTTCCACCCGGGTGGTCCCGTCGGTGCAGGGCGGAAGCCCTGCACCACAAGGGCTCGTGGCCGGCGGAGGAGAACTCTGAGAAGTTCGCCCCTCCCCGCGCTCGGGCAGTGCTGCTTCGGTTCGCAGTTCCTCCGACCCTAGGACTGCCGTCGTTCCAGCCTAGGCCGGCGCCAGTCCCGCCGCCCGGCGCAGCGCACGCTCGCCGTGTACGCGCGCAAGGTGCAGGCGGTACTCGCCGCTCGCGTGCAGGTCCGAGAGCGGGTCCTTCACGCCCTCCACGACCAGCGCCGCCGCGGCCGCCAGCGTCGCCTCGTCCAGCCGCCGCCCGGTCAAGGCCTTCTCGACCGCGAGCGCCGCGTACGGCCGGTCGGCGACGCCCGTCACGCCCACGCCCGCCCGCTTGCAAACCCGGTCCGCGCCGTACTCCAGCACGACCGCCACGCCGGCGATCGCGAAGCCCGACGCGCTCTGCCGCACTTTCTGATAGGCGGTCCCACCCGCGCCGGGGCGCCGCACACGCACCTCCACGAGCAGTTCGCCGGGCGCGAGCGCCGTGGACATCAGGCCACGGAAAAACTCGCGCGCCGCGATCGAACGCGCGACCTTCCCCGGCCCCCGCGCCACCAGGACCGCCTCCAGCGCCAGCACGGCCGCCGGCCAGTCCGCGGCCGGGTCCGCGTGCGCGAGCGAACCGCCCAGCGTCCCGCGGTTCCGGATCTGCCGGTCGCCGATCCGGCCCGCGACCTCCGAGAAGAGCGGGCACGCCGCCCGCACCGCGGCCGAGTCCTCGATCGCCGCGTGCGTCGCCGCCGCGCCGAAAACGAGCGGATCGCCGTCCGCGCGGATCGCGCGCAACTCGGGGATTCGTCCCAGGTCCAGCAGCCTCTCCGCCGACCCCAGCCGCAGCTTGAGCACCGGGATCAGGCTCTGGCCGCCGGCGAGCGGCTTCGTCCCTTCCCCCCCCTCCGCGAGCGCGGCCAGCGCCTGGTCGATCGTCCGAGGGGCTGCGTAATCGAATGGCGCCGGGATCATGCCTTGCCTCCCGCCTGGATGAGCCGCCAGATTTTCTCGGGCCGAAGCGGCATGTCCACGTGCCGCACGCCGAAGGGTTCGAGCGCGTCCACGACCGCGTTCACGATCGCCGGCGTCGCGCCGATGGTCCCCGCCTCCCCCACGCCTTTCACGCCCAGCGGATTCACGTCGGTCGGCGTCTCCGTCCTGTCCGTCTCGAAGCGCGGGCAGTCGTGCGCACGCGGCAGCGCGTAGTCCATGAACGTCCCGGTGACGAGCTGCCCCCCCTCGTCGTACACCGCCTCTTCGAAGAGCGCCTGCCCGAGCGCCTGCACGATGCCGCCGTGCACCTGCCCGTCCACGAGCAGGGGATTCAGCACCCGCCCGCAGTCGTCCACCGCGACGTACCGCACGATCCGCACGTCCCCGGTGTTCCGGTCGACCTCGACGACGCAGACGTGCGTGCCGAAGGGGAACGTGAAATTCTTGGGCTCGAAGGCGTACGTCGCCTGCAGCCCGGGTTCGAAGCCTTCGGGGAGGGACTTCGCATGATGCGCCGCGGTGGCGAGCTCGGCCAGCGTGAGGGTCTTGCCGTTCGCCACGAAGACACCGCCCTCGAAGCCGACGGCCTCGGCGCTCGCCGCGCCCAGCAGGTGGGCGGCGAGGCGCTTCGCCTTCTCGACCACGCGTCCCAACGCGTGCCAGAGCGCGGTCCCGCCGACGGCGGTCGCGCGGCTCCCGAACGTCCCGATCCCGTATTGGACCTCCGCCGTGTCCCCGTGCTTCACGATGACGTCGTCGAGGTCGGTCCCGAGGAAATCCGCGGCGAGCTGCGCGAAGCTCGTCTCTTGCCCCTGGCCATGCGGCGAGGCGCCGGTAAGGACCGTGACCTTTCCCGACGGCTCGATCCGGACCGTGGCGCTTTCCCAACCGCCCGCCGCGAGAGCCGCGGACGGGCCCAGCGCGCAGATCTCGACATAGCTCGAGACGCCGACGCCGAGGAGTCGCCCCTCCAGGCGCGCCGACTGCTGTTCCGCGCGCAGTTTTTCATAGCCTGCCAGCGCGAGGGCCTTGTCCATGGCCCTACGGTAATCACCGGAGTCGTACGTGAGCCCCGACGCGGTCTTGAACGGGAACTCGGACGCGGCCGGGAAGTTCCGGCGCCGCACCTCGACGGGGTCCAGCTTCAGCTCGTCGGCGACGAGATCGATGAGACGCTCGATCTGGTAGGTCGCCTCGGGCCGGCCCGCGCCGCGGTAGGCGTCGGTGGACATCTTGTTCGTGTAGACGCCGGTGAGGTCCATGCGCATCGCGCCGACCTTGTAGCAGCCGGGGAGCATGAGGCCGGTGAGGGTGGGAATGGCGGGTGCAAGGAGCTGCGGATAGGCGCCGAGATCCTGGATCGACCGGTAGCGGATGCCGAGGAGCCGGCCCTCGGCGTCCGCGGCGCCTTCGATCATGCCGAGCTGGCCGCGGCCGTGGATGGTGGCGGCGAAGTCCTCGCGCCGGGTCGCGATCCACTTGACGGGACGCGGCCCGAGGCGCATCGCGAGGACGGAGAGGAGAATCTCCTCCGCGTAGAAGTTCAATTTCGCGCCGAAGCCGCCGCCGACCTCGGGCGCGACGACGCGCACGCGGTTCTCGGCGAGGCCGAGGACGGCCGCGAGCGCGGTCCGCACGAGGTGGGGAATCTGGGTCGAGGTCCAAAGCGTGAGCTGGCGTTCGCCGGGCAAGTACTGCGCCACGCAGCCGCGCGGCTCCATGGGGCAGGGGATGAGTCGCTGGTGAACGATGCGCTGCGTGAGGACCTTCGCGGCGGACTTGAAGACGGCGTCGAGGTCCCCGCTCGCGACCGACCATTCGAAGGCCTTGTTGGTGCCCAGCTCCTCGTGGACGAGGGGCGAACCGGGCGCCAGGGCCTTTTCGAGATCGACGGCGGCATCGAGCGGGTCGAACTCGAAGGAGACGAGGTCGACCGCGTCGCGCGCAGCGTAGGCGGACGTCGCGACGATGGCGGCCACGGGCTCGCCGACGAAGCGGACCTTGCCGCGGGCGAGGGGTCGATGAGCAGGGGTCTTCATGCCCGCCATGGAGGCGGCGCAGGGGACGTCGCCGATCCGCGCGCGGTCCAGGTCCTCGACCGTGACCACGTCCACGACGCCGGCCGCCGAGCGCGCGGCGGCGAGGTCGAGGGAGACGATGCGCGCGTGCGCGTACATGGAGCGCACGATCGACACGTGGAGGAGGTCGGCGAAGCGGAGATCGTCCACGTAGTGGGCGAGGCCGCGGATGAGGCGCGGGTCTTCGGTGCGCTTCACGCGGCGGCCGACGTAGGGTTCGCGCGCGGCGCTCATGCGTGCCTCCCGGCCCCGGGGGCGGCGGTGGCGGCAGGGGACGGCGCGGGCGCGGCGGACGCACCTCTTTTTTTCGCGGCGTGGAGGACCGCGTCGACGATGTGCTGGTAGCCGGTGCAGCGGCAGAGGTTCCCATCGAGGCCGCCGCGGACCTGGTCCTCGGTGGGGTGGGGGTTGCGGTCGAGGAGGTCGCGCGCGGCGAGGATCATGCCGGGCGTGCAGAAGCCGCACTGAAGGCCGTGGCACTCCCAGAAGCCCTGCTGCATGGCGTCGAGCACGCCGTCCTTCTCGAGCCCTTCGATGGTGACGACCTTCGCGCCGTCGGCCTGGATGGCGAGGACGGTGCAGGCCTTAACGGGCACGCCGTCCAGGAGGACGGTGCAGGCGCCGCAGAGCGTGGTTTCGCAGCCGACGTGAGTCCCCGTGAGACCGAGGACCTCGCGCAGGTAGTGCACGAGGAGCAGGCGCGGCTCGACCTCGTGTTCGTGGGCCTTCTCATTCACGGTGACGGCGAGCTTCATGGAACCTTGCCCCCCTTCGAGCGTGACGAGACGGAAGGGAACGCGCCGAGAGGATGTCCAGATGATAGGAGGGAGGCGCGCGCCAGTCAAAGGATTGCTGACGGCTGCTTTCCGCTTGTCGCTTGAAGTGCGGCGACAAGGTGGGAGCGCAGGCAGGAAAAACAATGACCCGAACCGAGGCGAAACTCGACCGAGGGCGGCAAGTGGCGAGACCAGGGGTTCGGGTCCCAGCCGGACGCGGGCGGAATTTGAAATTTGGGCATGGTTCAAATCGGGCAGTTTGTGGGTAACACGCTTTCGTGTCCGGACGTAGGGGCGGGCCTTGTGCCCGCCCTGTTGGCGACACCGCGCACTCTAACGGCTTGCGGCCAGTCGTGGGCGCCCACAAGGGGCGCCCCTACGGCAGGCGGCCGACGGCAGGCCGTAACCCACGTTTGAACCATGCCGAAATTGGACTTTTTGCAATTTGAAATTCGGACCGGGAATGCGGGTCGAATGCGAGACGCTTACACAGAGACGCGGAGACGCAGAGGCCGAGCGCTGCGTCCACCGTCTTTTACCCGGCGACCATCTCCGGCAAGGCAGGGAGCGATCGACGTTTGATTCACTTCGACTTGTTGCGAAAAAGAGGAGCGAGCACCCCGGGGTGATCTCGCGGGAACCACCGGGGTGCTCGCTGGTGGGGCTTGAGTAAGGACGGCGCGCGGGCGCCGCCCGGTTCACTGGCGGACGCGATAGGTCGGCGTCGCGACCATGTTGCGCAGCCCGCCCGATTCCCACGCGGCCTGGTAGGTCCGGCGGCCGATGAAGACGTCGATCCGGCGGCCGCGGATAGCGCTGCCGACATCGTGCGCCTCGAAGATGCCGTCGTGGCGACTGCCGTCCGGGAGGAGGATGCCGCGCGCGGCCGGGACGTAGAGGCGGGTGCCGAGGCGCACGACGCTTCGGTCGACCGCGACCGAGCGGAAGGGAACGAGGTGGATGCCCTGGGCCCCGAGCCCGTACGGCGCGTCGACGAAGGTGAACCGGCCGTTGCCGGCGACGTTCAGGACGCGGCCGTCGCGCAGCTTGCCCGTGCCTTCGAGGCGGAGGGAGCGCACGAAGGCGGCGGGGTAGCGGCCGAGGAGTGCGCCGTGCGGATCGTAGATCGCGGTCGTGGCGGGTCCGCTGAAGTCCGCTTCGTGGGCGATCCAGTAGAAGGACGGGCGGAAGTTGCCGAGGGAGACGAGCGAGGACGAAGCGGGCGCCGCGGGCGGCTCGGCGGCGGCGGCGGGGCCGACGTGCAGGAGCCCGGCGGTCGCACCCGACGGCGTGCCGTTGAGATCGTCGAGAAGGGAGAGCCGCCTCGACTCGTCGTTCGCGCCGGCATCGACGAGGCCGGCGAGCGACAACGGTGCATTGCCGGAGGCGAAGTCCGGGAGGACGCCGGCCGGCGAGGGGGAAGGAACGAGGGCGGGCGCGCCCGCGGACGGCGCGAAGGGGGAACGGGGCTTCGCGCGACCGCCTGCGGCTGCCCCGGGTCCGTCGAACAGGCGGTCGAGATCCTCGTTGACGGAAAGGCCGCCCTCGTCGACGGCCTCGTCCTCACCTGCCGGGAGAGGAGGGACGGAGGGGGACGTAGCCGCGTCCATGGCCGGCGCAGTCGCGCCGGGCCCCTCGTTCACGACCGTGTTCGGGCGGTTCTTCGGGCGATCCGTGGACGTTGCGACCGGCTTCGCGTCCTCGACCGGTCTCGCGATCGTGTCCGTCCCGCGATTCGCGGCCCGAGCCGCAACCGCGACGACCGCCGCGACGCAGACAAGTGCGGCAGCGGCCAGGCCGACCAGGAGGCCCAGCATCGCCTCGCCACGGCAGGTCCGATCCGGATTCGACAATTCAACCGTTACCCACATAAACTTCTCTCCGCGCAAAACTCCCCGCATCTTGACAGGGGTAATCGCAATCCATGGGCCACAACCCTTTCGCACGACCGCAAATCGTGCTATCATTAGAGGACATTGGGGCTCCAGGCGACGGTCGTGAGGGTACTGCGCCCCTCCGGGATGACGCCTGTTACCCGGCGTAACCCTGCCTCGAGCCCACGTCCCACGAATTGGAATGATCCCCGACTGGACAAGTCCGGAGTCGGCTGCATGAAAGCGGTGATCCAGCGGGTGCGGAGCGCGGCGGTGCATGTGGACGGCGCGGTGCACTCACGAATCGCCCGCGGTCTGCTGCTTTTCCTGGGCGTGGAGTGCGGAGACGGCGAGCCGGAGCTGGACGCCCTGTCAAAAAAAGTCGCAGGCCTGCGGATCTTCGAAGATGCTGCCGGAAAAATGAACCTCTCGAACGAGGAGGTCGCCGGCGAATACCTGGTGGTGTCGCAGTTCACGCTGTGCGCCGACCTGGCGAAAGGCAAGCGGCCGGGCTTCGAGCGGGCGATGCGGCCGCCGGAAGCGGAGCAACTGTACGAGCGCTTCTGCGCCCGGCTCGCCGAGCGGACGGGCCTGCCGGTGCGACAAGGAAAATTCGGCGCAACGATGCAGGTCGAACTGGTGAATGACGGCCCGGCGACCTTCCTGCTGGACTACCCGCCCCCCGTCAATCCGTAAATTCGCGAAAGGGGCGTCATTCGCGGTTCGTCCCCCTTCGCGGCATTCGCGGTTCCCTCCCATGGCGCAAATCCGAACCGACCGGACGTATCGCTTCGAACAGCTCCGCGCCGTCGCCTCCGGCGTGATCGAGACGGGGGGCACGACCTTCCTCCTCCTCCTCGCGGTGCGGGTGTTCGACGCGGGTCCCACCACGAAGGCCCTCGTGGCCGCGGGCGGCAGCCTCGGCCTGCTCCTCTCCCCGGTCACGGTTTCCCTGGTCACGCGCGGCCGCTGGAAGGCGTCGCACGCGGCGGCGGCAATGGCGGCCGTCCCGGTCCTGACCTATCTGCTCGCCGCGGCCGTTCCCTCGCTGCCGATCTTCGTGGTCGCCGCGGTCCTCGGACCCGCCGCGTCCAGCGCGCTCCTCCCGCTGGTCACGCAGATGTACCAGGACAACTACCCGAACAGCGAGCGCGGCGCCCGCTTCTCGCGAACCGTCATGATCCGCGTCCTCACCGCGGCCGGCGCGAGCGCGCTCGCGGGTTGGGCCCTCACCCGCAACCTCGGCTGGTTCCCGGGCCTCCTCCTGGCCTACGCCGCCGCCTTCGCCCTGGCGAGCTTCTGCCTCTCGCGCTGCCCGACGCACCGGCTGCGCCGCGAGGAGGGACACCATCCGTTCCGCGCGCTGCGCTTCGTGCGCGAAGACCGCATCTTCCGCCTCGCCCTCGCGTCGTGGATGTTCATGGGCTTCGCGAACCTCATGATGTTCCCGCTGCGCATCGAGTATCTCGCGAGTCCCCGCTACGGCCTCGTGCTGTCGTCGCGCGAGATCGCGCTGCTGACCGGAGTGATCCCGAGCCTCGTCCGGCTCGTGATGGCGCCGGTCTGGGGCGCGCTCTTCGACCGCATCCACTTCCTGGCGCTCCGCGTCCTCGTGAACGCCGGCTTCTTCGCCGGCATCCTCTCGTTCTTCGTCGGCGGAACGGCCCCGTGGCTCATCCTCGGCGCGGTGCTCTTCGGCATCGGCAACGCCGGCGGGGACGTCGCGTGGACGCTGTGGGTGACGAAGGTCGCGCCGCCGGAGCGCGTGGCGGACTACATGTCGGTCCACACGTTCCTCACCGGCGTGCGCAGCCTGGTGGCGCCGTTCGCCGCCTTCTGGCTCGTCGCGCATGTCTCGCTCCCGACGCTGGGGCTGGGGTCCGCGGGCCTCATCGTGCTCGCGTCGGCGCTTCTCGTGCCGGAGCTCTGGGAGCGGCGCGTCCGCGGGCGCGCGCCCGTCCCGGCCGTCGAGGCCGGCCTCCGCAACTGATTTTCTGGAGACTACGGCGATGACTCGAACCGTTTCCTGGGCCGCGGCGGTCGTGCTCCTCGCGCTCGCCAGCGCGTGCGCGAAGGACGACAAGGCCGCGCCGCGCGTGGGCGAAATGGCCCCTGACTTTCAGCTTCGCGGCTCGGACGGAAAGGACTACCGCCTGAGCGACTTCGCGGGCAAGGAGGCCGTGGTGGTCGCGTGGTTCCCGAAGGCCTTCACGGGCGGCTGAACCGCGGAGTGCGCGTCGCTGCGGGACAGCGGCTCGGAAATCCGAAAATTCCAGGTTGCGTATTTCGCGGCGAGCACGGACGACGCCGAGACGAACCGCAAGTTCGCGGAGTCGCTCAAGCTCGACTACCCGATCCTTGCCGACCCGGACCGGAAGGCCGCGGAGGCGTACGGCGCGCTCATCCCGGGCACGACGATGGCGAACCGCTGGACGTTCTTCGTGGACAAGGACGGCGTGCTCCGGCACGTCGAGCGGTCGGTCGACGCCGGGGCGCACGGCAAGCAGATCGCGAAGAAACTGGAGGAGCTTGGGGTGCCGCGCAAGTGACGAGTCGCTACGGAACCGCGACCGTGAGGGAGCGGCCTCAGCGCAGTCGCCCGCACCCTCGGGTTTGAATGCGCTCCCCGTGATCGACCGTCCCCGAAGCGGCCTACAAGCATGTCGCCTGGAGGACAACGACGATGAGCGAAGCGAGCGAGTTTGAGCCGCGGAGTGGCGCGCTGGTGGTGGGCGGGCACGCGTGGCTGGCGCGGATGATCGACAAGGCGCGCGCGGACGCGGCCGGGACCATCGGCGAATATGGCTACCCCTGACCCCGCGACGAGGTTCTGCTCGAGTCCCTGGGCCTGCCGGCGGCGGAGTTCCAGAGGATCGCGGTGGCGGCGCGGACGGATGACGAGGTCGTGGCGGCGTTGGCGGAGCGCGGCCCGCGGCCTACGCGTTGACGTCCCGACGGTCCGTGGCCGCGGTCGTGTCGCTCGCAGGCGCGCCCGCGGCCGTCGGGCGCGCCCAGGCGGCGGCAGCACGGCCGGCGACCTGGCCGCTGCTCCACGCCCATTGAAAATTATAGCCGCCCAGGCGGCCGTCCACGTCCAGGATCTCGCCGGCCAAGTGGAGACCGGGGCAGCTCCGCGAGGCCATGCGACGCGGGTCCACCTCGGAGAGCGGCACGCCGCCGGCGGTGACCTCCGCCTTTTCGTAGCCGAGCGCGGAGACGACCTCGACCGGCAAGGCGAGCACCTGCTCCAGGAGGCGGCGGCGCGCGTCCTTCGGCACTTGGCCGAGCGGGCGCGCGTGGTCGACCCCGGACGCGGCCGCCAGCTCGCGCACGAGTCGCACCGGGAGCTGGGCCGTGAGGTGGGATTGCACCGTCGCGCGCGGATCGGCGGCGGCGGCCGCGAGCCACGCGGCCTCCAGCGCGGCCCGTTCCGGCAGGCCGCCTGGCTCCTCGGCGCGTCGCAGGTCCGGCCCCGGCAGGAAGTGTACCTCGACCCGCCGCTCGAGGCCCTCCGGGACGCGCAGCCAGTGCCGGCTGAGATCGAGCGCCGCGGGCCCCGAGAGGCCGAAGTGGGTGAAGAGGAGGGAGCCCGCGCAGGTCGCCTCCTTTTTTCCCCCGACCCGGAGAGTGAGCGCGGCGGGCAGCGTGAGTCCTTGCAGCCGCGTGTGCAGCTCGCCGGCGAGGACGAGCGGCGTGAGCGCGGGGGTGGTGGCGGCCAACGAGTGCCCGAGCGAGCGGGCCAGTTCGTAGCCGGAGCCGTCGCTCCCGGTCTTCGGGAACGAGAGGCCGCCGGTCGTCAGGATCACGGCGCGCGCCGTGTGCGAACCGCCGGGCGTCTCGAGGACGAACGTCCCCGCGGCGCCTGCTGAAGCCGCGTCCCGCCGCACCGCGGTCACCTTCGCGCCGGCAAGCGTCCGCACGCCCGCCGCGCCCGCGCGCGCCACGAGCGCATCGAGCACCGTCTGGGCTGAGTCGGTCACCGGGAAGAGCTTGCCGCCCGGCTCGACCTTCAGCGCGACGCCGATCCCTTCGAACCACGCCCGCGTCGTCTCCGCCGGAAACGCCTTGAGCACGAGTCCAACGGCATTTCGCGAGCCGCCGTGGAAGGACTCGGGCCCGACGCGTTCATGCGTGACGTTGCAACGCGTCCCGCCGGACATCAGGATCTTGAGCCCGACCTTGGCGTGCGCGTTGAAGAGGAGGACGCGCGCCCCGGCCTCGCCCGCGGCGATCGCGGCCATGAGCCCCGCGGCGCCCGCGCCGACGACGGCGACGTCGGCGTCGGCGGGCCCGTCCCGGGGGCGGGCTGTGGAGGGGGCGTTCCCACTCTCGGTCATGACGCCCATCTCTCGAAGTAGTCGGGAACGCCGCTCCCCTCGGCGGGCGGGTTCCTCAGCCGCATGTCGTCCATGGTGAAGCCCTTCACCAAGTACTCGCGCAGGCGCTCCGTGGCCCGGGTGCGGAACAGGGTGCCGCGGGGGGAGCGGACGCGATCGCCGACGGCGAGGATGGCGTCGAGGCTGTAGTGCCGGACTGTCCTCCGGATCCGCCTTGTACCCTCCTGGCGAACTTGCAAGAAATCCTTACAGGTTGCCTCCGGCTGGAGCTCCCCCTCTTCATAGACGGATTTCAAGTGCTGGGTCACGTTCTGCGGAGTCGTCTGGAACCGCTCCGCCATCAGTGCCTGGCTCAGCCACAGGGTTTCGTCGGCGAACCGGCACTCGAGGCGCGTTCGCCCGTCCTCCGTCTGGTAGAGGACCAATTCGCCCGTGGGAGCCGCGTCGTTGATCATTTCGTTCCCTACAGACTCCGCACCTTGGCGATGCCGAGCTGCTTTTTTAACGGCGCCGCTGTCGAGGTCACCAGGTTGCGCCATTCCACTGAAGGGTCTTGCTGAGGGTGATCGAACGCCGGCGTGACCGCGTAATGGACGGCGGAGGGCGCGAGGAGCCAGACGGGCACGAGGAGGACGACCCAGACAAGGGCCAGGCCCCGAGGTCGCGCGAACCACAGCGCGGGCCGCGAGGCCGGACGCGCCTCCGCGGAGGCGATCGCCTGTGCCGTCAGCGCCGCTCCCCGCACGACCAGCAGTGCCGGGAAGGTGAGCACCAGCCAGGTGCCGGCCAAGAGCAGGAAATTGTGGGACTTGAACTCGAACGAACTTCCGAGCGCGACAGCCAGCGCGGCCACTCCGATGGAGACCTCCAGGGGCAGCGCGACACACAGGAGAACCGCGACCGAGGCTTGGCGCCAAGCATGCTGGGCGGCGGGCCAGCCCGGCTCGCGACAAGTCCGGCCAAGCGCCCAGGCCACGAGGAACGCGGCGACCGGCAGGAAGAAGGAGGAGACCCCGGACAGCCAGCCGGCGAGCGACGCGGGCCTACGACCGGCGGCGAAGCCCTCGACGACGCACCAGAGCACGGCGAGGGCGAGCGCGGCCGGCATCGCCGTACGCCCGCGGCCCGACCCGGCAGCCCGCAACGCCAGACAGGCCGCCCCTGCCAGGGCCACGCCGAGGAACGGTACGAGCTCCCCCAGCGGGAGCCCGGCCAAGTTCGCGTCCATCCGGATCGCGACCAGCACCGACCCGAGGCCGAGGAGGAAGAGCCACCGGCCACGGAGGGACGGGGGGATCGCGACGGGGACGGCTGCAACGGCGTGCGATTCGCCGGGGGGCGGGTTGCCGTTGGGGTACATCGCGGGTCCGCGTCCTGTCTCGGCCAAGGCCTCACTCCATTGCTTGCGGACTACCGGGTCAACTGGGAACTCGGCTCCGGCTCGATGGGCTTTTTTTCGAAGCGGGGGCACGCTGCCGGCTCGCGCGCGAGCCGGGCGCGGTCATGCCGGCCGCACGGAATTGGGCAGGGTTCAAAGCCGGGTCACAGTTGTCGATCGGCCGCTTTGCGCAGGGGCACGGCGCTGCCGTGTCCACAAAGCGAGGCAGGGCTGTCGGCCGGGCTCGACGTCAGCGGCAATCTGAACCACGCCCGGAATTGTATCCACGGGTGCCGCCAGAACACAAGCTCCGCGAAGGAGGAGGGGAGAGGGGCTTCGGCGGATGCGAGCAGGCAGACGGCTCGCCGATTCACCCCGTGAATCGGACCAGGAAATCGAGCAGGGGCAGGGCCAGGATCCGACGCGTCGAATCCCACCCGCAAAGGTCCCGGGTCACCAGGATCCCGTAGCGCGCCCCGAATCGAGCCATGAAGTGCTGGAGGCCGCGTGTGTCGTGAGCGTCGATCTGCTTGCGAAACTTGATTTCGACGGGCAGCACGGCGCCATCGAGTTGCTCGACCACGAAGTCCACTTCCAGGAGGTTGGATCGACGATCCTTCGGGTTTTCGAAGTCGCGGAAATAGTGGAATTGGAGCCCTGGGCCGCGAAGAACGCTTTGCGCCAGAGTCTCCACGAGCGGGCCGACCACGTCCGGCGCTGCTTCTCCGAGCGAGGGCGCCCCCCGAAGGATGGCGGTTCTGACACCGAGGTCGCTGAGCGTGATTTTAGCGGGCACGCGCGCCGCCTTGCGCCTGACCAGGGGATAACGGCGAAATTCTCGGATCAGGAGCGCGTCCGCGAGGTAGTGCAGGTATTTTCCCACGGTCGGCTGGTTCGTCCTGAAGCCTGCGGCGATGGCGTCTTCGGTGAGTCGATTCTGGGCGAGCTCCTTCCCGGTGTGGCGGGCCACGGCGAGGTAGATGTGCCTCATGAGCTGGGGCTGCTCGATCGGGAACAGGTCGGGGATATCGACCCCGAGCACACGATCAAAGACCGTCTCCACGAGGTAATCCGCCCAGCGATCGTCCGGGACCTCTCCGGAGTGAAGACGTGGGTAGCCGCCCCGCGTGTAGTAGCGCTCCAGAGCCCGGTGAAGCGCCAGCCGTTGCTGGGCGGCGAGGCCGAGGCCCTTGCCCCAGGGGCTGGCGGTCCCAGGGTCGAAGGCATCTCGCAGCCGACAGGGCTCCGGGAGAACGCGGGCCAAGTGAGGCTTCCAGACGTCCAGGACTTCGAGAAAATGAAAAGTCGGGAAATCGCTCGTAAGCGCTCGACCCGCCAGGCTCTCCCGTCCTCCTCGGCTCACAAGGACGCTCGAAGAGCCCGTCAGAAGCATTCGCACAGGAAAAGTGTCGTAGACGTGCTTGACCTGCTCGTCCCACAGGCGTAGTTTGTGCACCTCGTCGAGAAACAGAAAGGCGGGGTGAATCGGCCCAAAGGGGCGCCGGCGTACCTCGGCCTCGAACCATCGGGCGATTGCCGGGATCCCGCCCTTCACCTCACGAAGCAGTTCGTGGTCGAAGCGTACGAAGAGAAGGTCGGTATGCGGCACGCCCTTTCGGAGCAGATCTTCGACGATTTGATAGATCGCCGTCGTCTTCCCCACCTGCCGGGGTCCTCGGAGGACCTCGATCAGCCCACGCGGCGCGGAGAGTCGCTCGAAGATCTCCCGGACCAGCCGTCGTCGATAGGAAGGGGGCGCCGGCCGGACTCGTGTCGGCTTCGCCCACCATGGGTTCAAATCGCGCAAGACCTGGACGGTTTCGGCATCGAGCATCGGCGTTCCTCACAAGCTATAAATAGGCTTTTAGCTTGTGAGCTCCGCCGTGTCAAGGGTCAGGCCGTGGAGCAGGGGCTCGCCACGGTGTGGATTTCACCGCACCGCCCGCGCGCGGCGCGGTGAAGCACATCCCCCCGGGACGCCTCGGGTGCCAGGTCCCAAGCGGACAGCCTACTCGGCGCGAGGGTGGACGCGAGGAAAGGGAGGGCCGGCCGAGTCGCATCGCGCCTCCTGGGTCCAGCGCCTTCGCGTTCCTCTGGATTTGGGCCTTCCGAGTGGTACAATTCCCTCGGAGAGATTTCTGCGCGACCCTCTCGCTCCGCCTTCCCTACTGCGCGTCACCGCTCGGGGGCCGCATGACCGGACCACCCGAAGCCGAGGCACACAGCGCGGCGGGGCCGCAGCCGAACCGGGAGTGACCTGCAACACCCGTCGCGCCGACGAACGGACGGGAACACAAATTTCACGAAGAGAGGATGATGCGGTAGCTGTCCACAACCCCTTCGTGAAATGCGCCGTAATTTGTGTAATTCGTGCACCTTACGTCGCGTGCGGAGAAAGAGGCTCGCAAGAAAACAACTATCCGACGGTTAGCAGCGCAGGAAGCAAGACCGCCTCCAGGAGCGGTCCGGGCCGCTGGACCAGCGTCACACTGAAAGGCTGTCCGCGCAGGCGCTTGGCACCGTGTTCGATCGAGTCCTCCGAGAAAACCGCCTCCTGAGAGAGGTTCGAGATCGGCTAAGCAGAGCCTCTTCAAACGAACCGATCTCCATCGCTATCAATCCGGAAGGGATGGAGTCCCTGGACCCCGCACGGGCCCGGGAGGTTCTCGTCGAGAGCGGCATCGGCCTCGTCGGAGCGGGGTACGCGGCGGAAGTCCTACGGCTCGCCGAATTGACGGGTCTGATGGGCTGTCAGTTGGCCCGCCTTCAGGTTGTTCTATGTTACGCGCGATATTCGCTCGGCCGGTACGACATGGCCCTCGGGCACGCGGCCGAAGCGCAGCTTGGTCGCAGCACCCTGGCGCTCGACGAGGGGGACTCGCGGGCCCGCTTCAGGATCCCAGTCGGTTCGAGTTCACCCTGGACAGGGCCGGCCCGGGGAAGTATGGTAATCGAGGTATCGGCCTACCTTCCCCTCCGAGAAAACGTCCGTAGCGTGGGGCCACATGTGGCCTTGCCCCTGACGTGGAGACGAGTGGCATGAGTAATGACTCTCTTCCTTCACTCTCGCGGAAGAGCTCACCCCCGGGATACAAGACGCAGTCGATGGACACATCCTACGAAGCCGAGCAGTTCCTCTTCGACGCCTATCGACGGCTGTCCCCCAGCGAGAAGACCGATCACTTGATCGGATCGTCGCGATTTGTGCAGGAACTGAAGCTGGCCGGCCTCAGGCTCCGATACCCGAACGCCTCCGAAGAGCAGTTGCGCCTTCGCCTCGCCGCTTTTCGACTCGGTCGCGAAAACATGATCCGGCTCCTGGGGTTGGATCCTAACCAGGAGACTTGGTAGAGTGATCGTCGACCCCATTCCGGTGCTGCTCCGCACAATTGAGCTGCTCGACGAGCTGGAAATCAGCTATGTCGTCGGAGGATCCGTTGCCAGCAGCATCCTAGGTGAGCCTCGCGCGACTCTGGACGCGGACCTGGTGATCCGCCTGGCCCCGTCCAAAGTGCGCCCCCTGGTTGACGCGTTCCACCCCGAGTTCTACCCCCCTCTCTTCGCCATGCGGGAGCATGCTCCCAGGTCCGTCGGACCTTCCACGCGGACGCGGACTACTAGGCAGACGGCCTCTTCCCGGCGACGACGGCTTGCCCCCCCCTACACCCGGTGCTCCTCGATCGAAAACCCGTGCAGCGCCGCCAGGTCGCGGATCCAGCGCACACGCGACGCGGAGAGCCTGCCGAAGGAGTAGTTCTCCGAGATCCCCGTGAAGCCGAGCAGGATCGACTCCCCCATGCATCCGTACAAGAGGCCGCTCGCGAGGTGCATCCCCGGGATCTCAGGTGTTTGCCCTAGAGGCGCCCGCACCAGCCCGCCCTTCAGCACCACCGCGTGCGGCCGCTCCGCGAGGACCGCGGGCGAGACGTCGCGCGGGGTCGCCACGTCGCACACCACGACCGGGCCGTCCGCGATGTGCGCGGGCTCAAGCACCGGCACCGGCGCGTTCGTCGCCGAGAGAATCAGGTTGCACGTCCGGACCGACCCCAGCGCGGTCGAGATCCGGATCGGCGCCTGGTCCTTCAGCTCCTCGGCCAGCCCGAGCCGGATCGCCTCGCCGATCCGCTCCACGTCGTAGGCCGCGCCCGGCTCCTGCAGCGCCTTCACCGTGCGCGTCCCCGCGATCGCCCCCGCCAGCCCGTCCGTCGCGCGCGCGCCGACCAGCCGCTTCCACGCCTCATAGTACACGCCGTTCGCCGCCCGCTCCAGCCGCGACACGGACCCCGGCCGCCCCACCAGCAAAATGTCGCTCACGCGGTCCGCCGCCACCTCCGCCAGCACGGCGCCGATGTTCCCCGCCGCGCCCAGCACGCCCAGCCGCGGCCGTTCGATGCCGAGCCGCCGCGCGGCCTTGAAGACCGCCTCCACCGCGGCCGCGGCCGTAAGCGAGTTCCCGCTCGTCAGCGTGATCTCGTCCTCCACGATGTCCCGGCAGTTGTCGGTCACGATCGACGTGAACCCGCCGAAGCCCACGACGCTGCACCCCAGCCGCTTCGCCAACTCCACGCCCTGCTCGATCTGCCGCACCGCCCACCGGACTTTGCCCTTGCGGAAGGATTCCATCACCTGCGACGCCGTGAACGCGAGCCCCACGACGGTCAGGTTCACCACCTCCCCGCCGGACGACAGGATCTCCACCCGGTCCACGACGAACGGCTCCAGGAACCCGCGCGTCCGCTCCAGAAAGAGCTCGCACTCCTTCTCGGTGAGCGGCGCGAGCGACGGGTCCCACAGCTTCAGGTCGCCCGGCTCCAGGAAATGCCCCAGGAACGCCACGTTGCGGGAGTGCCGCTGCCGCGTCGCGAACCAGCGCGTCGGCGTCGGCAGCGCGCGCACCGTCTGCGGCGGCTTCTCCGCGAGCGCCTCGCCGTGCCGGCCGACGAGAAAGCGCGCCAGTCGGAAGCCGTCCGCGTCCCGGATCGCGCACAGCACCCGCCCCAGCCCTTCGCAGAACCGGTCCAGCTCCTCGGTCCGCACGTAGGCCGACGGCTCCAGCCGGATCGTTCCGTGCACCGAAAGGGTCGGCGCCACCCGGATCCGCTCCTCGTGCAGCAAATGGCCGCTCACCATGAACCCCAACAACCCCTGCTCCGTCAGCACGCGGATGAGCGGCGAAGGCGATTGCTTCGGCTGCGACAGCTCGATCCCGACCATCAGCCCTCGTCCACGCACCGCCGCGAGCTGGCCCGGATACGCGTCCGCCACTTCGCGCAACCGCCGGAGCAGGTGCTCCCCCTTCTCGCGCACGCCCTTCACGAGCGCGCCGCCCTCCCGATCGAGCAGCTCGAGCGCGCCCAGCCCCATCGCGCTCGAAAAGTCGTCGTCCGCGAACGTCGACGTGTGCAGGTACCCGTAGTCCGCGACGTACCGCTCCCGGTCCACCAGCAGCGCGGAGATCTTCGCCAGCCCGCCGCCTAACGCCTTCGAGAGCACATAGTAGTCGCCGCGCACGCCGGTTGCCTCGCTCGCCAGGAACGTCCCCGTCCGCCCCATCCCGCTTTGGATCTCGTCGATCACGAGCGGAAAGCCCTTCTCGTCCGCGGCTTTTCGCAGCGCGGCCAGGTACCCCGCCGAGATCTCCCGGATGCCGCCTTCGCCCTGGATCGGTTCCACGAAGCACGCGGAAACGTTCACCAGCTCCCGCTCGTCCAGCTCCAGCGCGCCGCTCTCCGCGATGTGCAGCTCCAGGTGTCGCACCCGCGCCTTCTCCAGCTCGCGCGCGATCGCGGCCGGGTCCTCGGGCGGCAGGAAGACCGTGCGCACCCCGAGCCGTCGCCACGGGCTCCGGTAGTCCGGGTTGTACGTGAGCTGGAGCGAGCCGGTCGACTTCCCGTGAAAGGCGCCTTCCAGCGCGAGGAAGAGCGGCTCGCGATTCAGGACCTCGAGGTTGTGGCTGAAGACGCGCGCGAACAGCTCATCCAGGTCGCCGAATTTCGGGACGTCGAAGAGCCGGGAGGCCTGTTCGAAAAGCGACTCCGGGACGTAGGCCGTATGGTCGCGAAGCCGCTGCCGGATCTCGCGCGACGTGCGCTTCAACCGCTCGTGCATCCGGTCGAGCCGGAGCACGTACTCCAGCTCCGCGTGCTTGATCGCCGCCTCGACCGCCTCGGTGCCGGAGTTCGCGAACGTCACGACGTACGCCCGGTGCGTGAAGCGACCGACCGTCTCCGAGAGCCGCTCCGCGAGCAGGCCTGCGAGGCCGCGCACGCTGGCCTGGGCATTGAAAGGCCGCTGGGTGTCCAGGATCTGTTTCGCGCGCTCGACCAGCTCGGGGTTGTTGTGGCCGAAGAGCGAGGCGCCGTAGCCGCCGAGCAGGTCGAGCACCTCCCGCTCGCGGCCCGCGTCGTCCCTGTGGTACACGAAGTCGCCGACCGCCCGTTCGTAGATCGCGTCCAGGCCGATCGCACGGAGCAGCTCGAGCAGCCGCGGCTTCAGGTACTTGCCGAAGGCCTCGCGAGAGCGCCAGTTGGTCGGGGGGAGCGGAGAGAGCATGAAGGAGGATGCTCCTGGGAGGGGATGGCTGCGGGACAGTGAACATGGACTCCCTGAATCGGACCGGGACGGATTTCAAAATGCAAATTTCAAATTTCAAATTTCAAGTCTGCACCCGCCGGCGAGCCGAATTTGAGCTTTGACATTTTGCAATTTGGATTTTGAAATCGTCAAGAACACGACTCCCAATCGCCACGAGCGTTGCCCGGGACTTCGTCGAAGCTGCTCTCGGTCTCCGCGCCTTCCACGCTCGTCCTTCCTCCGTCATGCGCGGCCACCGCCCCGCTTCCCGCTCTCCGCCAGATACAGCTTCTTCATCCTCGCCCGCTGCAGCTTCCCGCTCGAAGTCTTCGGCACCGTATTCTTCGGCAACAGCTCCACGACCGCGGGCAGGATCCCGGTTTTCGCCGCGACCCGCTCCGCGACCGCCTTCCGCAGGGCCGCGCGCTGCGTCTCGTCCGCCAGCTCGGTCTCGCAGAGGACGCACAGCGTCTCCGTGCCCTGCACGGCGTCGAAGGTCCCGAACGCGACCACGTTGCCGCGGCGCACGCCCGCGACCTCGTCCGCGGCCCATTCGAAATCGCTCGGCGGGTACTTGCGGCCGCGGATGATCACGAGGTCCTTGTGTCGCCCCGTAATCCGCAGGCCGCTGCTCCGGACGTAGCCCATGTCGCCCGTGTCGAGCCAGCCGTCGCGCAGGATCGCGGCCGTCTCCTCGGGGAGCTGGAAATACCCCTTCATCACGGACGGGCCCGAGACCTGCACATGGCCGTGCCTGCCCGCCGGCACTTCACCGCCGTCGTCGTCCACGATCCGCACGCGCGTGAGGCACGCCGCGCTGCCGCAGTTCACGACCTCCAGCGCCTGCGCGTCCGATGCGCCGACGTCCTCGAGCTCGCCGCGCTCCGCAAGCGCCTCGCGCGAGACCCGATCAACCTCGAGCGGCACCCTCGGCGGGTGGAAACTCACCCCGAGCGTCGCTTCCGCGAGCCCATAGCACGGCCGCGTCGCATTCGCCGGCAGCCCCCACCGCGAAAACCGCCGCTCGAAGCCGAGCAGCGTGCGCGGATCGACCGGTTCCGACCCGCAGAAGGCGAGCCGCCAACTCGAAAGGTCGACGCCCTCCAGCTCGGCTTCCTTCACCCGCGCGGCCACGTACTGGTACGCGAAATTCGGCGCGGGCGAGATCGTGCCGCGGAAGCGCGCAAGGGCGTGGAGCCACGACGCGGGATGCTTCAAAAACTGAAGCGGCGACAGGAAGACCCCCGAGACGCCCCAATAGATGGAGTTGAGCATGCACCCGATGAGACCCATGTCATGGTAGAGGGGAAGCCAACAGACGATCACGTCCCCCGCGTGCAGCTCAAGCGCCACGCCGATCTGGTAGGTGTTCGAAAGGAGGTTCTCGTGGGTGAGCATCGCGCCTTTCGGCAGCCCCGTGGAGCCCGACGTGCACTGGATCAGCGCGAGGTCGTCCGGCCGCGCGGCCACGGGCTCGAGCGCGGCTCCGGGGTCGCCGACGGTCGCGGCCAGGTCCTCGGCGGCGAGGACGGCGATGCCCGGCAGGACCTCCGCCACGAGGTCGCGAAAGGCCGCGGACGTCAGGACGCGGCGCGCGCCGAGGTAGCGGATCGTGCGCGCCGTTCGCTCGCCGAAGTCGATCGACGCGCCGTACCCGGCGGGCGGCGGCAGAGGACAGGGGACCGCGCCGGCCAGGAGGAGGCCGTGGAGGAGGTACAGGAAGTCCGGGGACGTGGGCAGGAGGAGCGGCACGCGCTCGCCGGGCTCGACGCCGAGTCGGCGGAGCGTCCCCGCGCGGCGGCGCGACTCCGCATAGGCCTGCGCAAAGGGGACGCGGACCGCCTCGCGATCCTTGAGGAAGATCGGCCCGGCCTCCGGTCCCCCGGCCTCGGCAGCGGCGCGCAGGGACTCGACGAGCGTCGCTTGCGGCCTGGGCGGCCGAACTGCGGCGGGCGCGCTGGAGGAGGCGGCGGAAGGGGGGCGCGAGGAGGCGGCGTCTCCGGAACTCATGCCGGTTTTCCTTCGGTGCGACGGCGAATGTACGCCGCGACGTCGGCAACGGTGCGGATCCGCGCGACGTCCTCGTCCGGGACCTGGAGGCCGAAGGCCTCCTCGAGGGAGACGATGAAGTCGACCGCGCGGACGGAGTCGAGGCCGTACTGGACGAGGAGATTCTCGTCGCGGACCTCGGCGGGGTCGATGGCGCAGGCGCGGGCGAGGAGCTGCCGCACGATGAGGGAAGGATCGCTCATGCCGAGAGTCTACCGCGACGCGGCGGTCCATTGCAAGCTCCGCGAGGTGTCGCCGGCGTTGCATCCCGCCGAGGGGCGTGGTAGGCTGGTTTGCGCGGTTCGGCGGGGCCGCGGCCATACGAGGACGGGACCACGGATTTCCCAGAGCAGCCGATGGCCGCAACCGAAGGGACGGGCCACCGAAAACGCCGAAGCCACCGAAGGTCGAAACGCTTGCGGCTCGATGGGCGCAGCCGCTGGGAACCGCGACCGTGAGGGAGCGGTCTCACCGCGTCCTTCGGTTCCCTCGGGTTCGGTCTCGCAACCGCTTGCCTGCCGGGGGAAAGCTGTTGCCGGAAATGCGGTCTTCTGCGCGATGGTGTCACAAGGCAGCGACGGTTTTGCAGCTTCCTCCTCTGGGGCATCGCGTGAAAGCCTTGAAAGCCGTCGTTTTCGTGGCGTTCGACCCGAGCGGACGCCGGCGCAAGAAAACGAACGGCCGCGACCCGGTCGTACAAGGGATGCGAGTCTCCCCTTCCCGGTTTCCGAGCGCCTCATCATGACGCCTCCTTCCACGCGAGAGCTTCGACTCGTGCTGCTCGCCCTGCGACGCGGGCTGGTCACGGAGTCGCAGATGCTCGAGCTGCGCGCGGTGCAAGAAGTGCTCAGCCGGCGCGGCGAGGCCGCGCCCTCCATGGAGACGCTCCTCCTCGAAAAGGCCGGCATCCGACCGCAGGACCTGGACAGCCTCCGACGCGAGGTCGAAGCCCCGTCGGCGGACTCGGACCGCGACCCCGCCGACACGATGCTGATCGGCGCCGCGACGCCGACCCTGCTCCACTCGGAAGCCCCGGGGTCGGAGGCCACGCTCCAGCCCGGTCGCCTGGCGCCGCGTCCGCCGCGGGAGGGGGTCGACACGCTCGCGCCTCCCGTTCGCATCCGCCCCGACGACAACAGCACGGTCACGCACTCCCCTACGCTCCAGGGCCCCTCGGCCGCGCCGCCCGCGGGCCTCGGCAGCGAACCCTCGGTCAAAGGCCGGCCTTTCGGGCGCTATCGGCTCCTCTTCGAGCTGGGTCGCGGCGGGATGGGCATCGTCTACAAGGCGTGGGACTGTGAGCTGCGCCGCGAGGTCGCCCTCAAGACCCTCGCCCGGCACGCGGTCGAGGAACCCGAGGCCGTGGAGCGGTTCCGGCGCGAGGCCCGGTCCGCCGCCCGCCTCCGCCACCCCAACATCGTCCAGCTCCACGACGTCGGCCAGTGGGAGGGCACGCACTACCTGACGATGGACTTCATCGACGGCGGCAACCTCGAGTCCGCCATGCGCAGCCTCCTCCCGCGCCGGTTCATCGAGATCCTGCGCGACGTCTCGCTCGGCCTCCAGGCCGCGCACGAGGCCGGCATCGTCCACCGCGACATCAAGCCGGCCAACATTCTTCTCGACCGGCACGAACGCCCGTTCCTCACGGACTTCGGCCTTGCCCGCGAATGGAAGAGCCAGACCGAGGCGCCCATGACGCAGTCCGGCGCCGTGCTCGGCACGCCGCAGTACATGTCCCCGGAGCACGCGAGCGGCCGGCCGGAGACCGTCGTGCCCGCAAGCGACCTCTGGAGCCTGGGTGTCGTCCTCTACGAGTATCTCGCCGGCCGGCGGCCGTTCGAGGCGCCGGGCCAGCTCCAGGTCCTCTGGAACGTCTTTCACGAGGACCCGGTCGCGCCCACACTGGCCGCGGCGAAGGCCGGCCGGCGCGCCGTCCATCGCGACCTCGAGACGATCTGCCTCAAGTGCCTGGAGAAGGAGCCGGCGCGCCGCTACCCGTCCGCGGCGGAGCTCGCGGCCGACCTCGGGCGGTTCCTCATCGGCGAGCCGATCGCCGCGCGCCCCGCTTCGCTGCGACATCGGGCCTGGCGTGGGGCCCTGCGTCACAAGTCGGGCACCGCCGCGGCGGCGACCTTCGCGGCGACCCTCGCCACGTTCGCGCTCGTGCACTTCCGCACGCCGGGGACCCTCCAGCTCACCGTGCGGCCCGCGGGCGCGCGCGTCGCCGCCGGCCCGAACACCTGGACCTCGGACGGCGGCGCGCACGCGGTCTCCCTCGCCGCGGGCGTGTACGACGTCTCAGCCGAGCTGCCGGACCACGCGCCGGAGCGGCGCGAAGTCGCCCTCCAGCGGGGCGGCTGGAAGGAGCTGGTGCTGGACCTGCGCCACGACCAGGGCGCGGTCGACGTCGAGAGCGAGCCTCCCGGCTCCGAGCTGCTGCTGGATGACGTCCCCTACGGCTCGAAGATCCGCAACCTTCCCGTCGACACCGGCCCGCACAGGCTGCGCGCGCAGGCGGAGGGCTTTTTTGACCGAGAGGCGGGGCTCGCGGTCGCGCGGGGGCGGACCGCGCGCGGTTTCCTGAGCCTCGAAGCGGCGACGCATTGGATCGTCCACTTGCCGGACATCGGGCGGTCCACGTCGGCGGCCCGCCCCATCCCCGACGTCGACGGGGACGGCTCGCGGGACCTCCTGGTCCAGGAGGGCGTGAACGTCCTCCTCCTCCGCGGCGTCGACGCGAAGGCGCTCACCCGCTTCCAGGCCGCCCGCAGCGTCGCGTTTCGGGCGCTCGCGGCGGACCTCGGCGGCGAGCTGGGCTCGGTCCTGCTGCTCGTCACCGAAGAGACCTCGGGCCTCGTCGTCACCTGCGTCGACCCGCGCCGGCCTGGGGAGCGCGCGAAGGTCTGGAGCTGGACCGGCCCCGCCCAGTCGTGGAAGCACCCGTGGTCGCCCGCCCTGGCCCTCTTGCCCGACGCGAACGCGGACGGAGTCACGGACCTCGCGGTCGGCGGGCGTGACGAGGCGATCTGGCTTTTGGACGGTCGGACCGGAAAAGAGTTGCGTCGGCTCGCCACGCCGGTGTACCCCTTCGTCCAGGTCGTTTTTGACGCCGGCGGGGCGGGAGCCGTGAATTCGGACGGCGGTCGCCTTTTTTTTATCGGGAAGCACGTGGACCCCGGCGAGTCCCCCGCGGCGGCCAAGGGACCCCTCGTCGTCGGCGCGGTTCGCCTGCCGGACGGCGGGCCGGCCTGGTCGGCCGAGCTGGAGGAGGGGACGCAGGCGGCGGTCGCCGACCGCGACGGGGACGGCCGGGCCGAGGTCTGGTCCTGGCGGGGTTCGGAAGTGACGGTCCGGGACGGCGGGACCGGGGCGCTGCGCTGGAAGCGGTCCTTCCCGGAGACGGGGGAGTTGGAGACGCTAGGCGGCCCGGTGACGGGGGGACCGACGCACCCGCACCTGCTCCTCCTGCCGGGTCGCGGCGGGACGCTCGCCGCGATCGACGTCCGGGACGGGACGCCCGTGTGGTGTCGCGCGGTCCGGCCGGCCTCCGCGCCGGAGTCGAGGCCGATGTGCCTCGGCGCGCTCGGCGCGCGCGTCCTCGTGTCGCAGGGCACGTCGCTCACCGCCCTGGCCGCCGCGGACGGCGCGCCGGGGTGGTCGGTGGCGGGGCGGTTCAGCCGCTTCTGGACGGTCGACGTGGACGGCGACGGCGAGCAGGAGATCCTCGCGGCGGTCCCGCAGGAGGGGCTCGCATGCCTCGAGGCGGACGGGCGGCTGCGGTGGATGCTCCGTCTGCAATGCGACGTGGCCGGGGTCGACGAGTTCGGAGACGTGGACGGCGACGGGCTCTCGGACCTGCTGCTTCGGGGGGAGACCGGCCTCCTCGCCCTTGCCCGGCAGCCGCGGCAGCTCTGGGTGCGGCGCGCCTCGGGCGCGCTGCGGGCGACGCCGGTCGTGCTCGACGCCGACGGCGACGGCCGGCCGGAAGTGGTCTCTCTCGGCCCGTGGGGCGCGGACCGGTACCTCGCCTGCCTGGACGGCGCGAGCGGACTCTTCCGCTGGTTCGACCGCCGGCCCGCCGCTCCCAATCGCGGTCCGGGCGTCGCCGACAGGGACGGCGACGGGCGACCGGAAATCTATCTGGTCGGGGAGCCGAATGCCGGGGTAGGGTATTCGCTGTATTCGTTTCGCGCGGCGGACGGCGAGCTGCTCGCACGCCTGCCGCTCGACCACGGCCAGGTCTACAGCGTTCCCCTGCTCGCGGACCTGAACGGCGACGGCGTGAAGGACGTGGTCTTTCATCGCTGGGGACAACAGGACGTCCTCGCCCTGGACGGCGCGCGCGACGGGGCGACCCTGTGGCGCTACCGGGTCGGCGCCTTTTCGATGGGCGGGGTCGCCGCCGCGGACTTGGACGGGGACGGTCGGCCGGACGTGGTGGCGCCCTTCATGGACGGCTTCGTGTACGCACTCCGCGGCACGGACGGGACGCTTCTCTGGAAGGCGCCGATCGGACCCGGCGGGAGCCGCGCCCCGGCATCGCTCGCGGACCTGAACGGCGACGGCACGCCCGACGTGCTGCTCGTCGCGGCGTCCGGTGCGCTGTGGGCCCTGGACGGTCGGACCGGCGCGCGGCTGGGGACGATCAAGGGGGGCACGGAGGCCTGGGGCCGGCCGGCCGTCGTGCCGCGGCCGGAAGGCGGACCGCTCGTCGTGGCGCCGATGGGACAGGCCGGCGTGGTCGCCATTGAATGGCGGAAAGGCGCGACCCTGTGGACGGCGGCGGCGGGCAAGAACGTGATGACGTCGCCGATCGTCTGCGACCTGGACAAGGACGGCATCCCCGAGGTCGTGATCGCGTGCGGCGACGGTGAGGTGTCGGTCCTGGACCTCGCGACCGGGCGGAGGCTCTGGGGCGTCCGGGTCGCGGAGGCCGCCATCGAGGCGGACCCGGTCGTCGCCGACCTCGACGGCGACGGCGTGCTCGATATCCTCGTGGCCGACTATTCCGGCCGGCTCCAGGCGCTGAGCGGCCGGGCGACCGCCGGGTCGCGACGGCGCAAGTGAACGATCGGCGCCGTCGCAAGATGGCGCCGCCGAAAAACGCGCGCGGGCCCTTCGCGCGAGTCAGAGGAGGCCGCCTTGAAACTGTCGACCGGCCAGGACCCGGCGGGCGCCGCGAGAGGCCGCGGGAGACGTCGCGGGGTGGTCCTCGTTCTCGCCGCGGCGATCCTCCTTCTTGGCGGCGTGGCGGAATTCCAACGCCGCGAGCGCGTGCGTCAAGTCGAAGACCTGCTGGGCGCGGCGGACCGTGCGAGGTCCGCGGGCCGCATCGGCGAGGCGTACGACGCCTGGCAGCGCGTCCGGGAGCTGGATCCGGCTCGAGCCGAGGCGAAGGACGGCCTCGCCTGGGCGGCGGAGGAGGTCCGGCGCATCGAGGCCGGCGCAGCGGAGGAGAAGCGCCGTGCGCACGAACGCGCGCAGGCGGAGGCCGCCCGCGCCCTCGCCCGCAAGCAGGAGGAGGAGGCCCGGCTCGCGACCGAACGCGCCGCCGACGAAGCAAAGCGCTCCGCCGCGTTGAAGGCTGCGGAGGAGTTGCGACGCGCCGAGGCCGCCGCCGGCGATCTGCTCCTCCGGGCCGAACGACTCGGGCGCGAGGCGCGGCTCCTGCAGGCGCGTGCGGAGGCCGCGAGTGAAGGCGTCACGGAGATGCTGGGGGAGGCGGTCAAGCTCTGCGAGGAGGCGATCAAGCTGTGCCCGGCGCGTCCCGTCGGGTGGCACGAGCGCGCGTCGCTCTACGTGGCCCTCGGGAAATTCGAAGCGGCGATCGCCGACGACACGGAGGCGCTGCGCCTCCAGCCCGCCTATCCGGACGCGCTGCGCAATCGTGCCAAGGCGCGCTGGAAGAAGGGGGACCTGGACGGAGGGCTGGTCGACCTGGGTACGGCGCTCCGTCTGAGCCCGGCGAACGCGGCGCTGCACACCGACCGCGCGAACCTCCTGCGGGCGAAAGGGGACGCCGCGGCCGCGATCGTGGAGTGCAACGAGGCGCTTCGGCTCGATTCGAAATTCGTGGACGCGTACGTGAATCGCGGCGTGAGCCTGGCGATGCGGGGGGACCTGCCCTCGGCGCTGAAGGATCTGGATACGGCGCTCGGGCTCGAGCCCGGACACGCGGTGGGGCTCTACAGCCGCGCCCTCGCGCGCTCGATGACCGGGAACACCGACGGCGCCATCGAAGACTACGGACTCGCGATCCAGGCCGAGCCGAGGATGACGGACGCCTGGCACAATCGCGGACACTTGTACCTCATGCGGCGGGAATTCGCGAGGGCCGTCGGCGACTTCTCGCGCGCGATCGAGTTGAACCCGCGCTACCCGCAGGCGTGGGGGAACCGCGGCGCCGCGCGGCTGGAGATGGGCGAGTACGCGGCCGCGATCGCAGACCTGGAGAAGGCCCTGGAGGTGGCGCCCGCGAACTGGCCCGGGCGGAAAGGCTGCGAGGAAATGCTGCTCGCGGCGCGTGAGGGCGGGCAGCAATCGGGGCATAAATAGGGACAGTTACTATTTTTTTTTCAAAAAAGCGTAAGGGCCCGTAAAGAAACAACTCCTGCAGCTCGGAAGCCGGGGAGCTCCTCAGGAAAAGGCTCAAGGCTCAAGGCTCAATTTTCAGGCAAGGCTCAAAGTTCAAGGCTCAGCGTCCGCGATTCCGTGCCCGGGCTACGTTTCGTGGTGGTCATTGAGAATTGAACCTTGAGCCTTGTCTGAGTCTTGAAAATTGAGCATTGAGAATTCTTGTCGCCCTCCTGCGCGTCAAGCGAGCAACTTATTTTCTTACGGGACCTACTCCCTACGGATTCGCCTGCTGGGCCACGAAGGCGCCCTCGAGGTCGTCGAAAGGCGCGCCGCCCGCGAGTCCGGCGCGCAGGGCCAGCTCCCGCACGCGACGCACGAGGCGGGCGCCATACCAGCCGTAGGCAAAGCGGACGCTCGCGCCGTGTTCGGGGCCGACGGACGCCGCGGGAAGGCCGAGCGCCGCGCGCCCGCCGGGGTCCGCCAGCTCCGCCAGGGCGAGGAGGGCCTCGAGCCCCGCCAGCACCCCGCCCGCGTCGAACCGCAGCCCTTGGTCCGGGTCCCATTTTTTTTGCGAGCGCAACGCGCGCACGACTTCCAGCAGCCGTCGCGTCAGGTCTTCGAGCGGTTCGAGCGGGAGCGTGCTCCGGCCCCGCGCCGCCAGCGACCTTGCCGCCGCCGCGGGGTTCGTCAGGAGCGTCGTCGTGGGCCGGCGGAGCACCTCGACGAGCCGCGCCGGCGATCGTGCATAGGCCGCCGCGGCGTCCGCCGCCGGGTCCGCGGACGGCGTCGCGTGTCCGGCCGCGAGCTGCGCCAGCCGCCACTGGAGCTGGTCCAGCATGAGGTGACTCGTGCCGTCGAACACGCCGTAAAGCGACACGTCGCGGACCAGGCGGGCATAGGGCAGGTCTTCCAGGAGCGCCCGGCCCGCGAGGACGTGCCGCCCTTCGGCCACGGCCTCCTCCGCAAGGGCGCAGCAGGCGAGTTTCGCCGCGGCCGTGAAGTGCGCCGCGCCAAGGCCGTGGGCGTTCACCATCGCGACGGCCTTGACCGAGAGCGCGGCCGCGAGAAGGTCGAGGGCGCGGAGCCGCGCCAGGTGGTCCGCGATCGCGCCGAGCTTGAGGATCGGGCCGCCGTAGATGTCGCGCGTCCGCGCGTGGGCGAGCGCCAGCTCCCACGCGCGGCTCGCCGCCCCCGAGGCCAGCGCGCCGATCCCCCCGCGCGAGACGATGAGCGTCTTCTGGACCAGGCCGAACCCCTCCCCTTCCGCTCCGATGACGCACGAGGCCGGGACCACCGTGCCACGGAACCGCACGCCGGAAATGTCGGCGCCGCGCGTCGGCAGCGTGCGCCACCGCGGCAAAGCGCCGATCGTGGCGTCTCGCTCGACGAGGAAGAGCGTGAAGTCGTTGCGCGCCGCGAGCGCCTGCTCGGGCGGGTGGGACTGCGTGCGCAGAAACGACACGAGGAGGTCGTGCCGGGTGCCGCCGTTGATGAGGTGCTTCTCGCCGGCGAGCCGGTAGTGGGTGAACGGGGCCGCGCGGTCCGGCGCCGGGACGAACGTCTCGTCCGCCGCCAGCGTGCCGCGTCCGGCCGACGCCTGGTTGCGGAGCAGGTTCGACCCATGGTCCAGCTCGGTAAGGAGCAGCGCCGCGTATGCGCCTTCCCGGACTCGGCCAAACACCCTACGGAGCTGCTCGGGGCTGCCTGCCAGGTAGACCGGCAAGAGGGCCAGGGAGTTGACGCCCAGCGTGATCGCGAGCGTGCCGTCGCGTCGCGCCGCGAGCGCGTTCATCGCGCAGATGTGGTAGACCGTGACGCGGGAGCGGTCAGGCTCGCCGCTCTCGTCCTCCGCCAGGACCGAGCCGAGGCCGCGCGCGCGCAGCCGGTCCAGGACCACGCGCGGATACTCTTCCGCCGCATCGAGCCGGGCGAGCGCCTCTTCGACGGCGGGCTCGTCGAGCACCTCCCGGAGGCCGGCAAGGACCTCGTCCGTGAAGAGCGGGATCGGGCAGAGGGCTTCCCAGGCGATGGGCGCGGTCGGGGTCATGGGCTCCTCAGGTTTCCTGGCGGAGGCGTCCGCAGCGGATTGTTCTCTTTCGATGCTTTTCGTTCGCGCCGGTGTCGTCTCGCAATCCCTGAACGCCCGGGAAGATTCTATCCCCCGGCTCAGCGCGCCACAAGTCAAAGCGCCGTGGCCGAGAGTGGACACGAGACTCCGGCTCGGGGCACGCCTGCGTCCTGCGGAACGGGACGCCGCGGCTCCGGTTCGGCACGAGGCCTTGACTTATTAACCAAACTGGTGTATAGTATGTCCTGAAGGAGCGGTGGCATGGAGATCATTTTCGTCTCTTCGAAGTTGTGCAAGGAGTGCAACGAGCACGCCCGTGCCGTTCGGCGGTACGGTCCCGTGACGGCGAAGCTCCTGCGCCGTCGGCTCGATGAAATCTTCGCGGCGGAGACGCTCGCGGATCTCGGCACGCTTCCGCAGACTCGGTGCCACGAATTGGTGGGAGACAAGAAGGGACAGCTCTCCGTCGATCTCAAGCACCCGCTTCGCCTGCTCCTTGAGCCGGCGAACGAGCCAATACCCCGGAAGCCGGACGGCGGTCTCCTTTGGGAGGGAGTCACGGCAGTCCGCATGCTGGGGGAGGAGGATACCCATGGCTAGGCACCCACAAAACCAGTACTTCCCGGACTCGGTCTCCTGTCCAGGGGAGACGCTCCAAGAGACCTTGGACGCCCTGGGTCTGACCCAGGCGGAGCTGGCCGGACGAATGGGCCGGACCACGAAGCATGTCAATGAAATCGTCAAGGGAAAGGCGTCGATCACACCGGAGACCGCCCTCGAGCTGGAGTCGGTGCTGGGCGTGCCCGCCCGTTTCTGGACCCATCGGGAACAAAACTATCGCGAGTCCCTCGTCCGCAGCCGGAGCGACGCGAGCCTGGAGGGCCAGGTGGATTGGCTGCGGCAGTTTCCCGTGACGGAGATGAGCAAGCGCGGTTGGATCCCCTCTTCGCGGGGCGGTGCGCAACTCGTCCGGTCGGTGCTTCGGTTTTTCGGCGTCGGTTCCGTGGAAAGCTGGAACAGCCTTCAAATCGACGCCCAAGTCGCCCTACGGCACACCCGAGCCTTCAAGTCGGACCCAGGGGCTCTGCAGGCATGGCTTCGCCGGGGGGAGCTCGAAGCGCGGCGCATCCGCTGCGGGCCCTTCGATCGCCGGCGCTTCCTCGACACGTTGCGGCAGGCGCGGAGACTCGCGTGCCAAGGCCCTGGGGTCTTCAACCGCGAGCTGCCCGAGCTCCTCGCGCCCTCCGGCGTCGCCGTGGTCCTGGTCCCCGAGCTGCCCGGCATGCGCGCGAACGGCGCGGCCCGCTGGCTCACGCCTCGCACGGGGCTGATCCAGCTCAGTCTCCGACACAAGACCCTGGACACGCTCTGGTTCTCTTTCTTCCACGAAGCGGGCCATCTCCTCCTCCACGGCAAGAAGTCGATCCATGTCGACGAGAGCGCGGACGCCGGCGGGGACGCGGAGAAGGAAGCGGACCAGTTTGCCCAGGACCTCCTGATCCCGCCACAGGAATACCGCCGGCTCCTTACCCTCAGTCCCTTCACGGAGGCGGGCCTTCGGCGGTTCGCCCGACGACTGGAAATCGACGTCGGCATACTGGTCGGCAGACTGCAGCACGAGGGACTCCTGCCGTGGAATCGATTGAGGGGCTTGCGGACCACCGTGAAGTGGATGGACGAATAGGCGTCGAGAGGACCCCGGGGTCTTGAGTCGTGTAGGCTCCCGCCATCCGAGGCAGAGTTATGGGAACGTGTGCCGGGACGTTTGTGGCGTTGGACTTTGAAACGGCGAACGTCTATCGGAACAGCGCCTGCGCCGTCGGCATGGTGCGGGTCGAGCGGGGGCGGGTCCGCCGCCGATTCTACCGTCTTCTGCGTCCACCATTCCGGCGATTCGACTTCACCTACGTCCACGGGATCGACTGGGCCAAGGTCGAGGACCAGCCGACCTTTCTCGAAGCCTGGCCGGAGATGGAGGCATTCCTGAGCGGTGCCCGGTTCATCGCCGCGCACAACGCGCCGTTCGATCGCTCCGTCCTCCTTTCATCTCCTCGATCAGGCCATGGAGGCGTTCGACTCCTACTCAGCCTTCATCCCGCCGCCGCTCTCGACCCTCAACATGAGAGTCGTGTCGAGCCACCCAGCGCATGAACGACACAGTTCGATTTCCCCAGCCGACGAGGTCGTGATCCTGACGACACAGACGGCGATCAGCGCCATGGTCCCGGAAGCCCTCGACCTCCGTGGTGACCGGTCGGTGTCCACTATCGAGAAGTTCGTACGCGCAAGCGCAGACCACGGCCTCTTCGTCGTCCTCGACGAGGCCCACCACGCGCCCGCCTTCGGATGCAGGACCCTCCTCCAGAAGCTCAAGCAGCTTACCGGTGACATGCAGCTCCTTGGGCTCACCGCGACTCCTACGTATACCGACGAGTCCCGACGTGGGTGGCTGTACAAGATCTTCGGGGAGAAGCCGGTTTACCGCGCCCGACAGGGGGAGCTCATCGCACAGAACATCCTGGCGAAGCCGAAGTTTGAGGAAATGGCCACAGGGTTTGACCTGGAGGTAGACAACACTCTCCGGCAGCGTCTCCAGCAGGAGCACAAGGACCTTCCTGCCGACATTGTGAAGCGCATCGCGGACAACTCGGCGCGGAACGACTTCATCGTGCGCCACTACGTGGGCAATCGGGCTCGCTACGGCAAGACCCTCATCTTCGCCGACCACTGGGATCAGTGCGTGTACATCGAGCGGAGACTCAGGGCTCAGAACGTTAAGGCTGCGGCCGTGTTCTCTCACGTCGACGCGGCCGAGCCCGGAGTGCGCAGCACCATGACGATCGAAAACGCCAATAACATCCGGGCGTTCAAGGACAACGAGCTCGAAGTGCTCGTGAACGTCCGCATGCTCACGGAAGGCACGGACGTGCCTGATACGCGCACGGTCTTCGTCACCCGGCAGACGACAAGCTCGATTCTCCTCACGCAAATGATCGGTCGCGCCCTTCGCGGGAAGAGGGCCGGGGGCGGCAAGGCCAAGCACGAGGCGAACATCGTCCTTTTCGTCGACAACTGGAAGGGCCTTCTCGTCGACGTGTGGGCGAGGCCGGACAACCGTGGAGACACGGTCGAGGATGCGCGCATCGTCCGCGGCTACCTGCCGCTCCAGTACGTATCCATTCGCCTGATCGAGGCTCTCGCGAACAGCTTTCCAGCCACGGAGGGGGACGAAGTGCAGCCGTTCCTGTGCCACGTCCCCGTCGGCTGGTACTTCGCGGAATTCTCCGAAGCGACCGTAGACGACGAGGGGAAGGAGGCGATGGAGCTGGTCCGCGAATTCGTGATGGTGTACGAACGCGCGAAGCCGGAGTACGACCGGTTTCTGAAGGAGGTCTTCCCGAAGTTGTCCCCCGAGTGGGGAAGGGAGAAGCTGGCTCAGGATTGGCTGGACGCCCAAGTCGCGGTGTGGCGAGAGCGCTTCTTCCGCGGTGAGGAGATCGAGCTCGGGGGCGACCTCGGTCGGAACCTCGCCAGCCTCGCGCGGCACATGGGCGCCACGGGGAGCCTGCCCATCTTCTATCCGCTTGACGACCGTGACAAACACGACATGGATGCGCTCGCGCAGGAGATGAGCGAGCTGGCCATCGACCAGCAGCGGGACCGGCTGCACAAGCTCTTTCATACGTCGGGCAGCCTCTGGCCGGTCTTCTACAAGAACAACTTTCCGCGGTTCCTGGAGGCTTTTCAGGCCTCGCTTCGACGGCTGGTGCTCGGGCCGGTTGCCTCCGTGCCCTCTCCGCGCGGGCGGGCTAAAGTTTCCGCTCCGGCGATCGAGATCCCGCCCGAGCTGCGCAAAAAAATCTTCGCTCGCGACGACCACACCTGTCAGGCATGCGGTGCTCAAGGGAAGGGCGTCAAACTCAACGCGGACCACATGCGGTCCGAGAACCAAGGGGGACTGAGCATCGAGCAGAATCTCCAGACGCTCTGCAGCGTCTGCAATGGGAAGTACAAGCGCAAGAACAGCATCGACTTCCTGCGCCAGGCAACCCCGTTAGCGGGTCCGAAACCTCCGCAATTCGAGTCGAGAAATGGTGACGAGGATCCCAAGCGAGCATTTCGCCGTCTCGTGAATTTCTGGTACCACTGTGGCGCGGTCTGCGAAGTCCGAATCAGCGAGCGGCGAAATGGCCGGAACTACGCGATTTGGGAAGTCGACTTGCATAGCGGCAACAGCTCAGAGTGGCTGCAAACGTGCAAGGAGGACCTTCTGCGTCACATCGCTGAGGACTTCAGGTGCAAGCACGTGACGGACATCGTCATCGGGTAGTCATTGCCAGCCCCGGCGCCGGCCCCGGCGCCGTGCGGAGGCGTGCGAGACTGCCCCTTCCGCGATCCGATCACGCCGCCCTCGGTTTTTCCGTCCACACCGGGTGGGCCACCGTCGCAATCCTCGCCGGCCCGGCGCACGCGCCTCGGTTGGTCGACCGCCGCAGGATCGAGCTTGGCGACGCGGCCAATCCGGACGCCGTCCAGGTGTACCACGCGGCCGCGGGGCTGCCATGGAGCGCATCGAGGCGCCTCGTCGAGAAGGCCACCCAGGCCGTGAACCGGAGGGCGCTCGAGGCCGTGAAGGCGGTCCTTCATGAACTTGAGCGGGACCTCCGCGTCGTCGCAGGCGGGGTCGCGCTCGGCAATGCGACCTCGCTGCCGCCGCTCGACGCGATCCTCCGCTCGCACCTCCTCTTGCACGCGGCCGAGGGGGAACTCTTCCGGTCGGCCGTGGTTCGCGCCTGCGAGACCGCCGGCCTCCCGGTGACGGGCGTCCCCTCGCGCGAGTTGTCGGCGTGCGGGGCGCGGGCGCTCGGAGTGGCCCCTACTGAGCTCGAAGCGAAGCTCGCCGCTCTCGGGCGCGGCCTCGGGCCACCGTGGGCGAGGGACCAGCGTGACGCCGCGCTCGTGGCCTGGATCGGTCTGACCGCCGCGGCAAGGCAGGCGGGGAGCAATCGGGGTAAAGGACAGGGCAGGTAGTCCCGCCTATCGAGGGAATTCCGATGCCGAACGGTCTCGCCGCGCCGGCTCCGGCGCAGCCGCAGTCCTCGAATTTGCAGAGCCAGCTCGCGCGCTGCCGCCGGTCGCCGTGGCTCAGCGGCGCAAGCTTCATCGGGGTCTTGGCCGTCTCCACCGCCGGGGTCGCGGACAGTACGGCGAGCGCGCCGATCGCCGCCGCGGTCGGCCTCGCGGGAGCGGTGTTCCTCGGATACGTCTGGTGGAAGCTCTTCCAGGCGAACCGTCACCTGCGGCGGGCCTTGGAGCTTTTGCTTCAGCAGGCACTCGATCGGGAACGCACCGAAGACGCGCCGTGAACGCGACGACGAGGAGCGGGGCAAACCGGTCACACACGCTTCACACGGCAACTTTCGGCCGTCCCCCTGGAACTACAGGAGGTCAACGTAGCCGCGGCTCCCGTGCAGTACGCGATAGACGCGTACACTGGCTCCCCGGACTTTGAAGAAGATCAGGTAGGGGTGCTGCACCAGAAACCGGAAGCCGAGTTTTCGCAGGCGGGAATCCCTAGGTGTTGAACCTCGGTTTGGGAAATGCGCCAGTCCGGAGATCGTCTCGAAGAGTTCGTCGACAAAATCCTGGGCAGTCTCCGGTGCGTCCCGTGCGATGTAGTTCTTGATCTCTCGGAGATCGGCGAGCGCCCGCCGGAGGATGCGTACATGGTACTTCACTTCGCCAGTCGTCTGCGTGCGGTTGCGATCGAAACGCCGCGGTCCCCGCGCCGCACGTCCTCTTCGACTTCGTCCAGAAGTCGGTAGAGCTCGAGCCTTGCGCGATCACGCTCGTACGCGGCGAGGCTCATGACGACCAGTTCCCCCTGCCCTCGCCGGGTGAGAAAGACCGGTTCCCCTGATTCCCGGCAGAGCCGGGCAATCTCAGGGGACCTCGTGCGCAAGTCCGAAACCGGCCGAATGCTGGGCATCGGTGTTCCTCCTGGAAGGGTTCCCCACATCGTAGCACAGCCCTCTTGCGGCATCAAGTGGAACACCCGTGATGCCTGTTGCCGCGGCTTCGGCTCGGATGCGTCGCCGGCGCCTCAAGCGAGCGCACGCTCAGGACGGGCTCAAGCTTCGGGCCCTTCTCCCGACGCACCGCCCGTCCCGGCGATCGTCGACGTGCGCCGCTCCACCAATGCGCCCGCCCCCCCTCCCCCGCCCCTCACTGCCGATCCAGCTTGAGCTGCCCGCTCGGGAAGTTCAGCGTGAGGAACCGCGTCCCCTGCGTCTGGTAAGTCCCGTCCTCCGACTTCCCCGCGGCGTTCGTGAGCCGGATCCGGCCCCCGGCCGCTTCGAACGTGCCGGAGACGACCGAGGTCTGCGTGCCGGGGATCGGGTTGATCTCGAGGCTGTACTGCCCGCTCGGGTAGAACTGGTAGGTGAGCCACGCGCCGTTGCCTCGCTGCTTTCCGCCGGGAGGGTTCGGGACATACCCCTTCCACTTCCCGAGGACCGCGGGCTCGACCTTGCCCGGGTCGCTCGGCTTGGCGGTCTGCGCCGCGGACCTCGTGAGCGGCAGACCCACGCTCGGGGCGAGCTTGTTGTACTGGGCCTCGGCCGGGTCGGTCGGGTCGCTCCGCCGGCCATGCACCACCTGCCGCACGGGGTCGAGCTGCGCGCGCGCGGCGTCCATGTTCCCGGCCGCGATCAACGCCTCCGCCGCCGCGAGCCGGCTCCACATCCACGCCGAGTCACCCGCATAGGGCATGTACTGCGCCCCGATGCCGACGGTCAAGTACGCCGTCCCGCCCCCCGGCAACCGCTTCTCGTAGTCCTCCGCGGCGGCGAGGTGCCGCAGGCCCTCCTGCGGTTTGCCCGCGCGGACCAGCGACTGCCCCGCCAGACGACGGGTCTCCAAAAGAATCGTCGCGGTCATGGGCGCGCCCGGGCTCTGACTCGCGTCCTGCCTTGGGTCGGGCATCATCGCCGTCCCCGCCGGGTCCGAGAACTGCCACTCGCTCAGCCGCGACTCGTTCGCGACGGTCTGGAGGTAGAGCGTCGCCGCGAGGGCCGGGTCCTGAAAAAAAAGGATGCGGGCGTACTTCAGGCGGAGCGCCCAGGACAGGCCGAAGTCGTCCGGAGTGCGGAAATCCGGCCCTTTCGGCACGGCCTCGAGGTAGCTCGTCCCACCCAGCCGCGCACGGGCCTCCTCCTGTGCCAGCGCGACGCGATACCACGGCCACGCCTCTTTCCATTGCTCCTGCCCCTCGGCGAGCGCGCCCCGATAGGCCGCGACGCGCGGGTCCGCGGGGTCCTCCTCGGCGGCACGATCCAGCGCGGTCGCCGCGGCCTTCCACGCGTTTCGCTGGATCTTTTCCCAGGCCACTTTCAGCCACACCTCGCCGGTGGTCTCCAGCAGCGAGACGTAGCGGTCGTACTCCTCGATGTACTCGGACTCCAAGCCGAGGTTCGAATAGGTGCTCGCCAAGTTGCGCCGCAGGAAGGGATCGTTCGGTCGCGCCTGCACGCCCTGCTCCATGATCGTCCGCGCGGTCGCGTCGTCGCCCCGTAAATGGGTCGCCAGCGCCGCGTAGTAGGACTCCCGGGGAGTCCCGCGCGAGTGCTCGACCATCTTGTCGAAGCAGGCCTGGCGCCGCGCTTCGTTGGCCGCCGCCTGCCGCTCGAGCTGCTCGGCCTGGGCGACCTCGGCGGCCGTCGGCTCGCGCCGGCCCCATTCCCACCGCAGGAAATTCTCGTTCTGGTCGACGTACTTGGTCCACTTCACCGGGTTGCGCAGGCAGTAGGCCTGATGGCGCTGGAGCGCGGCGAAGTCGCGGCACGCGTCCGACAGGAGATCGTACGCCTCGGCAAGCTGCGGCCGGAGCTCCACGGCTCGCGCGCAGAGCTGCTCGACCTCGCGCAGCCGGTCGAAGCCGAACATCCCCATCGGAAAGGCCTCGCTGTCCGGCGTGTTGCCATACGGATGCGAGATCCGCTTCCAGTCGGGCAGGGTGGTGTAGTCCAAGAGGATCGCCGCCTTCCGGACCATCGCACGCGCGCACCGCGGCTCGACCGCGAGCGCCTGGTCGCAAAGGGCTTTTCCCAGTGTCGCCTCCTGGTCCTTGAGGGCCGGGGGCAGGAAACGAAAACGGTGAACGGGGCCGTTGGGGCCGCTGACCTGCAGCCCCGGCACGTCCCGGTTCGCGTGCATGTGGTCCGCGACGTCCACGAGGCGGTCGGGATTCTTCGGCTCGCGACGCCACGCGTAGGCCGCCGTTCGTAGCCCTTCCTGGTACTGCTCGTCGTAGCGCAGGCGCCGACCGGAAAGCGTGCGACGCAAGTCGACCGCGATCCGCACGAGGCCTTCGAAATCCTCCTTCTCCGCGGCCGCGCGAAGCCGGTCCGCGAGGGCCTTCGGCTCGCCGGGAGCCCCGCCGGCCGCCTGGGCGAGCGCCGCCTGCACTTGCGGCTCCGTCGCCTTCGCGCGCTCCGGGTCCAGCTCGGCCAGGAGCCGGAGGTCCCGCTTCGCGCGCTCGCCGTCCCCTTGACGGGCGGCGCACAGCGCGCGTCCCGCGTAGGCGTCGGGCAGGGCCGGCTGGTACGACAACACGTACGTGAAGAGAGACCGGGCCAGCTCGCCGTTGCCGGTTTCCATCGAGCACCAGGCGTAGTAGAACTGCGAGGTCCAGTCGAAGGGGGCGTTGTCGAGAACGCGGCGAAATTGCGGCAGCGCTCGTGCGAAGTCTTTTTTTCGGAAGGCGGCGACGCCGAGGGCGAACTGGGCCTGCACGGAGGCCTTGTCCCCGCTCTGATACGCGGCGGCGAAGGTCGCCCCGAGCGTGGGGAAGCTCCGCCTCGCATCCTCGCCGCGCTGCCGGCTCTCCGCGTCGTACCGGCCGCCGGCCTGGCCGACATGCGCGAGACGCCCGTAGCCGACCCCGACGTCGGTGATCAAGCGATCGATATCGTCGGAGGAGCCGTGCCCGTAGAATTTCGCGGCCGTGATCTGGTCGCCGAGCAACAGGTAGGCGAAGCGCATCATGCGGCTCGCCATGAGATTTCTCGGGTTGAGGCGGAGGGCGCGGTCGAGGCTGCGCATGGCGTCCTGGGGCTTCTCCGCGAGGGCGAGCGCGGCGCCGTGGGCGCCGAAGAAGTCGCTATTTTCTTCGTCGGTCGCGATGGCGCGCTCGAAGTCCGCGGCCGCGGCGGCGAAGGCGCCTTGCCCGAGTTTTTCGAGGCCGGTGAGGAACTCCAGCCGGCCCTTCGGGAGGCCCGCGGGCTCGGCGAGCCGATCGGGGACGACCCGGCCCGCGCCCGCGGCGGGGACGATGGCATCCGCGTCCCGGCTCGTCGGGGCCTCTTTCGGGGCGGCCGCGGGCGGCACGGGGGCGGCGGGCGGTGAGGCGGGGGCGGGAGTGGGCGAAGGCGCCGGAGAGGGTCTCGGTGCGGGGGTGGGTGCTGGTGCGGCGGGAGCCGGGGTGGGCGCAGGGGAGGGGGCGGGGGAAGGAGCCGGTGTCCCGGACGCGGCCCGATTCCAGGTGACGGTCCAGCCGGGGCCGGTGAGCGTCACGGAGGCCTGGTCCGGGAAGGAATAGGTGCCTTCGGCTGCAATGCCCAGGGCATTCACGCTGCTCCACTTGCCGGCGTGGGCGCGGAAGGTCCCGCGATCGGGTGGGAGGACTGCGGGCCCTTCGAACGTCGTGGTGTACGACCCATCCGCGGGGACGCTCCACGTGCACTTCCAAGTGCCGTGCTCGTTCGTGATCGTCGTCGTCCACCGGCCGACGAGGGCGGGATCCACGACGTCCTCGGCACAGAGCGCCGAGGCCGCGAGAAGGAGAAGCGCGGCGGCGGCGAGCAGCGGACGCATGGTTAACTCCTTGATGGTAATGGGGACGCGAACTCCCCCCGGGCTCCCGGGGCGCGGGCAGGGCGAGACGTACGCGGGGCTGCGGGTCGCGCGGGCCGGCCTGCGCTCCGTAGCTCGCAGCGTGCGAGCGGAGGAGGGACGCTCGCGCCCCCAGGAACCGTGCGTGGACCTTGTCAACGGGGCGCAAGCAACCTCAGCGCAGGGAAACTCCCCGTTCGATGGCCAGTGCCGCCGCAAGTCCCACGGTCGCCACGACCGCATAGAGCTCCACGTAGGGGCGGAGATTCGCGCGGCGGCGCGTCGGCGCCAGCCGGAAAAGCACGCACGCCGCCACGCCGAGCCCGGCCGCGGCCGCGAGTCCTGCCTCGAACCCGCGGCCCAGACCGGCGGCCGACGCTACGGGCACGAGCGTCGCGACCGAGAGGATCAGAAAGCCCGCGGGGACCAGGGCGGCCACGCGCCAGCCCAGGAGCTTCGAATAGGTCGGGTAAACGGTCTCGTCCTCGGGGACGCGCACCTTGCGCGACGTTTCCCACGCGGCAACGGGCGCCCACATGCCCACGAGGAGAAGCGCGACCTGTTCCCAGGAAAGCCCGGCGGCGCCGAAGTCCGCCGCGTAGACGGCCACGACATACGCGCCCAGGACGATCGACAGCGGATTGTGCGTGACGAAGGCGAGCAGGAGATTGCGCGAGATGGCCGGGCAGAAGAACCACTTGAACGAGAGCCACGTCATGAGGAAGGAAACGGCGAAGGCCGCGATCGGGACCGGATGGGCGAGCGCGGCATTCGCGGCGAAGAGCACGGCCGTGACTCCCCAGCGGAGCGCCCGCAAGTCGGCGAGCGTGACCTTTCCGGTAACGACGGGCCGATCCGTGTAGCGAGGATCGCCGGCGCGGGCGAGCTCGAGGTCGGTATCGGCATCCTTCAGCTCGTCGTAGACGCGCATGAGAAGCATGAATAGCACGCTCGACAGGGCGCCGAGAGCCATGCGCCAAGTGAGAGTGAGCGCGACGGCGGGCGCCGCGAGTGCCTGAAGGGCGAAGTGGACGGCGAGGAAATTCCCGATCGCGGCGGGGACGAGGACGGCGGGGGGGAACATGGCATTGAGGTAGGAGAGCAAGCGAAGGGCGCGGAGAGGAGACGGCGCGGGGGGAAGAAGGGGTGGCGAGGGAGGCGGCGCGGAGGGGGTCATGGTGCGGGCCTTCAAGAGAGGCGGAGGCCGAGGCGGAGAGCGAACATCGAGAGCGAGAGTGGAAGCTTGACAGCCTACGATTTCAAAATTCAAATTGCAAAAAGTCAAATTTCAAATTTGGGACGCCGATGAACCCCATGTGAGGAGACAGCCATGAAAGCTGACGAGTTGAGCGAGAGACTGCTGGAGTTCGCGGTGCGGGTCCTCAACTTGGTCGAGGCGCTGCCGAGGAAGAGAAGCGCGAGGCACGCGGGCGATCAACTGCTGCTGGCGGGCACGTCGCCCGGGGCGAACTACGAGGAGGCGCGGGCGGCGGAAAGCACAGCCGACTTCTCGCACAAGTGCCAAATCGTCTTAAAGGAGCTGCGCGAATCGCGGTACTGGATCCGCGTCATTTCCAGGGCGGGCTTGGTCCAGGCCCAACGCGTGGCCGCGCTCCTGGCCGAGGGGGACGAGCTGGTGCTCATCTTCTCAAAGTCCGTCGCCACGCTGAAGGGCAAGTCGCGTCCCAAATTTGAAATTTGAGATTTGAGATTTTGCAATTTGCACTTTGAAATGGGGCCTCTCGGAAAGCGCCACCGCTTTTCCGGGCCTGACTCCCTTTCCGTCTACGACTTGCCCTCATCGATCCTTCTGCCCCACAGTGCATACTCGCGCGTAGGCGAAAGCACCCGCCCGAACAGCTTGTATTCCTGCGTGACCATCGCGATCACGACTTCCTCCGGCTTCGTCTTGTCGAGCAGCTCGAGCCCGGCGTCGATCAGCGGAAACGGCGCGCCGCTCCCGCGCGCTTCCGGGGCGAAGGCGATCGAATACCAGACCAGGCGTCGCCGCCGCGGCTCGCCGGTCCAGCGACCCCAGCCCGCCGCGCTGCCCGCGAGCGCGCGCACTTCCTCGACGTAGTCGGGAAAGATCAGCGCGAAACCCACGTCGCGCCCGTCCTGGTCCACGACCATCCCGAGCTTTTCCTGGTCGAGCAGCGCCAGCACGCCGCCGAACACCTCCAGGAACTCGTCGAAAGCGAACGACGCGTACCCGATGTGCCCGCTCCAGGCTCGGTCGAGAATCGCGTGGACGCGCGCAAGGGTGCCGGCCGCGTCGCGCGGGTCGAGCGCGTGGATGTGGTAGCGCCTCCGAGCACGCGCCGCCACAGCCGCGACCGCGAGCCCCGCCCCGCCCAGGGCCACGCGCAGCTCCGCCGGCGTCGTGTCGAAACTCCGCCACGTGTGCACCCGCCGGAAACCGTTCGCCTCGAAGAGCCGCGGGTAGTACGCGGGATTTCGCAGCTCGAAGAGGAACGGATCCCGCTCGAAGCCCGCGGTCATGAAGCGGTGTGTGCGATGCGCGCCGCCCTCCATCGGTCCCACGACCTCGCGCGCGCCCGCGGCCCGCAGCCACGCGAAGGCCGCTTCCAGGAGCGCGCGGGCAACGCCCTCGTCGTCGACGCACTCGAAGTGGCCGACCTGCCCCAACGGCGCGCCTGCGGCGTCCGTCAATCGCGGGTTCACAATCGCCGCCACGCGCCCCACCGGCCGCCCGTCGTCTTCGCACAGGAAGAGCGCCTGCCGCCCGTACCGGCCGAACGCCCCGGCACCCGCCAAGTCGCGCAGCAACGGCTCGCGGAGCGGCGGTACCCACAGCGGATCGGAGGCCCGCAGCGTCCATGCGACCGCAACGAAGTCCCCCAGCCGCTCCGGTCCGATCTGGCTCACCGTTCGCATCCCAGCCTCCACGGGCCTCGCCAAATTTGAGATTTGACATTTTGCAATTTGAATTTTGAAATCGAACAAGAATCAAACTGCCACTCCCGCTGCGCAGGGCCGCCAGCGGCTTCTCGCTTCGTGGGCACGGCACGCCGTGCCCCTACGAGTGGCAAGACCGACCACGGCTTCTCGCCTCGTGGGCACGGCACGCCGTGCCCCTACGAGTGGCAAGACCGACCACCGCTTCTCGCCTCTCGGGCACGGCAGCGCCGCGCCCCTACGAGTGGCCCGGAAGCAGCGCCGCTCCGGACTCTCCGCTGATCACGATCCGAACCGTTCCTCTCTGTCCATCGATCTCGAGCTCCTGCCCGTCCACGATCCGCGCCGTCGCGCCCTCGACCGCCACGACCGTCGGGATGCCCAGCTCCCGCCCGATGATCGCCGTATGCGAGAGCGGGCTCCCTCGCTCTACCACCAGCCCCTTGGCCGCCGTCATCAGGAACACCCAGCCGGGGTCCGTCATGCGCGCGACCAGGATCCTCCCGACCACGGCCGTGTCGACCGTCGGGTCCAGGACCACCTTCGCCGGGGCGCGCACGATCCCGGGTGAACACCCAATTCCCTGCAAGAGCGGCCCGTCTCCCGCCACCGCAGCCCCCGGCCCTGCCACGGTTCCCGTCTCGCTCGCGCAGCCGTAGACGATCCCGCGCGCCTGCACGCGCGACGGCGGTGCCGGGGCCGCGGCGTACCGCGCGAACTCCTCCCGTCGAAGCGCGACGAGCCGCGAGAGCGAGCGGCAGATCGACGCCCCGCGCACGTACCCCGCGATCTCGTCCACGCCCAGGTAGAAAATGTCCTCGGCCTTTTCCAGCAGCCCGCGCTCGGCAAAGAGTCTGCCCATGGCGCGAAAGATCCGCTTCACCATGCCGAACGCGCGCGACCGCGCCAGCCGCATGTTCTCCCGGTGGCGAAGCGTCGCCCGCGCCCGTCCCAGTGCGTAGCGAAAGAGCCGGCGCCGCACAGGCCGCCCTTTCAGCAGCCGTTCCGCCGTCGCCTCCGCTTCGCGACGCGTCTCGTCTTCGCGCCCGACCATGCCCCGCACGGTCTGTCCGCCTTCGAGGAAGTTGCGCAGCAGCCGGAGCAGGTACGCGGGGTTCTCCTCCGCGCCCGGCGTCTCCAACGTCAGCTCCCGGACCGTCCTGTCCCCGTACCGCTCCACGTGCTCGCGAAAGGCGGCGCGGAACTCGCCGAAGCGCGCGTCCGACCCGACCGCCGACCAGACCGCGGCGTCGTCCTTCTCCTCCGCGAAGAGCCGCGCCAGCGCCGCGTCGCCGCGCACCCGCTCCGCCAGGGCGACCAGCGACCGCGCGGGCTCCACGCTCTCCATCCCCGCGACGCCGCAGAGCAGGCGGTCGCGCAGCCCGGCCCCTTCCGCGCCGAACCAGCGGTCGACGAGCTTCCCCGCCAGCTCGTAATAACGGAAGGCGAAGATGTCGTTCACGATCGTCACCTCCCAGTGGTGGAGCAGGTCCCGCACCAGCTCTTCGTACAGCTCGAGCAGCCCGTCCGCCGACATCCGCTCGAGCGGTCGGCGCCGATACGCTGCGCGCACCCGGTCGAACCGTTCGTGGAAGCGCCTCACGTCGCGGTCGATGAGAAGCGTGTGGCGGACGAGCACGTAGAAGTACCGCGTCCAGGCCACGAGGCCGCCCGGCGACGGCGCGGCGGACGCGGAGAGCGACGGCCGGATGCGCAGCCCCAGGGACTTCTCCCAGGTCGGCAGGCGCTTTTCGTAACCGGGAAAAAAAGACTGGAAGCGATACCAGTTGAGGAGGCTGTAGTAGATCCGCCCGTCGAGGAAGCCGACCATGTTCGCGAAGAGCGCGTGCTCCCGCGCGACGACCGTCTTCGGGATGCCGAGCGCGTACGCGACCTGGCGGAAGAGGATCTCGTAGCCGAAGCGCACGAACGAAAACGTGAGGGGCGTGGTGACGCCCGGGTAGCCTTCGATGATGTTCGCGTTGTCGAAGAGCCGCTCGCGTTCGTCTCGGAGCGTCGTGATCGGGCGGGCCTGGGTGACGAAGATGCGCCCCGCATCGTCGATCGTCCACTCGATGTCCTGCGGGCAGCCGAAGAGGCGCTCGAGCTCCGCTCCGAGCGCGACCAGTGCCGCGACCTGCGCGTCCGCAAGGCAGGGGGCCGCCGCGCGCGCCTCCGGGACCGGCGCCGTGCGCGTGCCGCCGCCGTCTTCGTTTCGCACGACCTGCACGGTCTTTCGCGCGATGACGCGCCGCGTCATGCGACCCGTCGCGCGCGCGACGAAGAACGTGTCCGTCTCGACCTTGTCCGCGACGATTCCCTCGCCGAGCCCGTAGCCTGCGGAGAGGACCGCCGTCGAGGCGTCGCCGGAGGTCGGGTCGGCGGTGAAGAGCACGCCGCTCACGCGCCCGTCCACCATCTCCTGCACGACCACCGCGGCGCGCACCGGGGGCCCTTCCTCGCCGCGCGCGCGGCGGTACGCGACGGACCGCGCGGAATACGCGGAGGCGAGCACGTCCTTCAGCCGGTCGAGCACGTCCTCGCGCCGCACGAAGAGGTGGGTATCGAGCTGGCCGGCGAACGAGTTGCCGCCCGCGTCCTCGCCGACGGCGGAGGAGCGGACGGCGACGAGCGTCCCCGGCCGGAAGCGGCGGTCGAAGGCGGCCAGGAGTTCGCGCTCGTCGTCGAGGGGGAGTCGCGTGCGCCGGAAGAGGGCGCGGACCGCCTCGCTCGCCTCGACGGCCGCGCGCGGGTCGGCGGGGTCGATGCGGGCAAGGATCGGGTCGAGGTCGGCGCGCAGGGCGAGGGCGAGGTCTTCGAAGACGCGCGTCGTGACGCAGAACCAGGGGGGGACCGCGATCGGAACGCCTGCGCCGGCCGCGCCCGCCGCGGCTGCCGTGCCGCCTGCGCGGACCGCGCTTCCGGCCTCACGCAGGCGGGCGAGATTCGCCGCCTTCCCGCCGACCGCCGTCGCTGGTGCGAGCGCGGGCGGGTCTTCGTCGTGAACGATTCGTGCGGGGGAAGCGGCCATGCCGCCCATTCCTACCACCGCGCCCGCGGCCTGTCAAAGACTTCGCGGCGACGTAAAGAAAGCGGCGCCGCCTGCGAATCGTCTTCTGCCACGGGTTGGCGGGATCGAACCCTGGGATGCGCACGAACGCGCCGAGGCCGCTCCCTCACGGTCGCGGTTCCGTGTCCCGCCCTACGACGCCTGGCCTGTTGGGCGAAGCGGCGTGGCGAACAGAGAATCGCGGCAAGTCGGCAATTCACTTTCTCAGGGCGTTTCGCAAAAAGAGTCGAACGGCTCGCGGTCATATCCGATATGAGACTCTACCCCCCTTCGCCGGGGACCTCTCCCGGTCCCGTCCTTTGAGGTGACGCACCATGTCGAAAGCGATTCTCCACAGCTACCTGGATCAGCTCGAGGTGTGCGACACCGCCGTGGCGGGCCCACTCACGGTGCATTTCGTCCGTCTGCGACCGCGCACGCCCGAGCGCGGCCTCAACTATCGGCCCGTGGCGGAAGCGCTGGCCACCGGCGCGGTCAAGGTCGTCGAGAAGTCCGCCGCCGGGCAGGTGAACTGCCTGACGCTTTCGAACGAGTCCGCGGACCGCGTGTTCCTGCTCGGCGGGGAGATCCTGCGCGGCGGGAAGCAGGACCGGCTCGTGAACACGGACGTGCTGGTGGAGGCGGGGAGCCGGACGGACGTCCCGGTTTCCTGCGTGGAGCGGAATCGGTGGCGGTACGTTTCGCAGAAGTTCGAGTCCGGCAGCACGGGGACGCCGTCCTTGCGCACGGTCCTTTCGAAGAGCGTAACGGCGTCGTACGAGACCGTCGGGACGCCGACCTCGGACCAGCTCCGGGTGTGGGCGCAGGTGGACACGACCGCGACTTCGCTCGGCACGCACTCGGCGACGTCGAACCTGTCGGAGCACTACGCGAGTCGCCAGGCGGACCTTGCGAAAGTAATCGACGGGATTCGCGCCCCCGCGGACGCCTGCGGGATGATCGTGCGGATGGGGGACGAGCGGCACGCGACCGACATCTTCGATCGCGCGGACACGTTTGGCCGCTACTGTCGGAAGCTCCTTGAGGGGTACGGTGCGGAGGCGATCGGCCGGGCCACGAGCGGTGCGAAGCGGGCCGACGCGGGCGCAGACGGGTCGGCAGTGCTGCCCCCTGATCCGTCGTCGCTGCTGGATGGCGTGGAGTCGACCGAGCACGCCGGCGTCGGGCTGGGGACGGAAGTGCGGCTGAAGTCGCCGCGCGCCGAGGGGGGCGCGTTGGTCTTCGGCGACGCCGTGGTGCACGTGTCGCTGTTCGTGGGGACGTAGGCGGTGTCCGCGGTCGGGGGCACGGCAGCGCCGTGCCCCTACAGGGGCCGGAGCGGGCCCCCACGGCGCCTGCGGGGAGCGGAGCGGGCGAGTCTGTGCGAGCGTCTCGCGATGCGGGCCGCCCTCCTCTCCGATTCCCTGACGATTGTCGTCACTTTCGGCTGAACCTCGCCACGCCTTGTCACGCCGAGGGCCCTGTTGACGAACTTCGGACACATTCGTCCCCGTGGCGCCGGCGAAGTGTAGGCCATGTGCCGGCTCGCGCGGGCCGGCCTGCGCTCCGAAGCTCGCGTCGAGCGAGCGAAGGAGGGAGGCCCGCGCCCCCAGGCATCGTGTCTGCACTTCATCCACGGGCCACTTGGGCCCGAGCAAGCATAAATGCGCATGCTTGTTGCTCACGGCTCCTGGGGGTGCGGGCGTCCCTGCCCGCGCGAGTGGCCACCACGGCTTGGGTTGGGAAGACTCTCTTCATCCTGCGGCAAAAGCCTCATTAGAAACTCGTCGACACTCGGGCTTGGAAATTGCGCACGGGCTGAGCTTCGGGACTGGCGTGGCGCGCTCACCTGCAGAAGCGCACTCGCCTCGAGCCGGGGGCATTCGCTGGAGGACCCGTGCCGGCCGCCGCCGTATTTCACAGGGAGATCGGCGAAGTCACCCGCAGAGGGGGGACGCACGCCGTCCACGCCGCTTTCATTGCCACGCTCGCCTGCGCGGTCCTCGTGCCCTGTTGGCTGTGCGCGGGCGCCGAAGGCCGGCTCGACCCCACCGAGCAAAGCAGGCTGGGGGTGCTGCTCTACCGTATCCTTTTCGGTACACTGCTCGCCTTGCTTTCCCTCCTCGCACCCGTACTCACGGGCGGCATGATCGCCGAGGAGCGCCGGCGCGGCACGCTCGAGATCCTCTTCCTCACGCCGATATCGCCGGCGGCGATCCTCCTCGCAAAGTTCGCGTCGCGCATCGCATGGCTCCTCCTCCTCCTGCTTCTGCCCGCGCCGGTGCTTCTCGTCTGCCTCAACTTCGGGGGCGTGTCGTCCGAGGAGGTGTGGCTCGGCGCGGCCCTCCTCGGCGTTTGCGCGGTCTGGACCGCCTCACTCGGCGCTTTTTTTTCGTCCCTGAGCTGGTATTCGTACCAGGGGGTCGTGCGCAGCTACATCGTGCTGGCCCTGCAAGCCACGCTGGCGCCGCTGGCCCTCGCGAAGTGGAGCGGCCTGCCTTGGACCGAGACGCTCTTCCTGACGAGTCCGCAGGGCTACGCGTTCGCGCGGGTCTGCCGGCCGGACCGTCTCGCGGGATGGGAACTGGCGCTCGCCCCGCCACTCTCGCAGATGTTCCTCGCGCTCTCGGCCTTGGCGTTGGTCCTCGCCGCGTGCAAGGTGCGCCGCCTGCGGGACGCCGTCGCTCCGACCGCGATGGCCGAGCTCGCGACGACCGCGGACGGAACGCCGCCGCCGCCGCCGGCCGCCGAGAATCGGTGGGATCGACGGCTCGTGGCCGTCGTGCTCTGCGCGGGGACGGTGGCGGCGGCGATGCTCGTGCCCGCGGCGGCCGGCCGGCTGCGAGGGCTGTCCGCGCTCCCGTTCCTCGCGCTCGCGATCGTGGCCGAACGACTGCATCGGCGCTTCCGGCCGACACCACGCGGCTCGGGCGCGGTCTGGGAAGACCCGGTCGCTTGGCGAGAGGAGGTCCTGGGTCGGACCGGGACCCTCGCGAATCTCGCCGACGTGACCCTGATCGTGCTGGCCGTGCTCCTGCTCCACGCGTGCTCCACCGAAGCGCCCGAGGCCGGCGCGCTCGCGCTCCACGCCGCCCTGGTCGCACTCGAGTTCGGGCTGACGCTGATCGGCGCGTCGATCCTCGGGCTCCTCGCCTTTTCGCGCGAAGCGGAGGAGGCGCAGCTCGACCTGCTCCTCGTCACGACGCTCACACCGCGGCAGCTCGTGTCCGGCAGGATCGCGGGGATCCTACGCACGATGTGGCCGCTTGCCGCGTTCACGCTCACCCACGCAGCCGCGGCCGCCTCGCTGCTCAAGGGCGTCGACGTGGGCGCGGCCACCGTCGTCCCCCTGCTCCTCGCAAGCGCCCTCTACCTGCATGTCGCGGCGGCGGTGCTCCTCGGCTTCTGGGTGCGACGGACCAGCCTGGCGATCCCGCTCGCTGCGATCGGCGGCCTCCTGCTGCATGGGCTCCAACCGGCCTTCCACCTCCTGTCCTCCGACCCTGCCGGCTCCCTGTGGGGCGTTCGATTTCTCGTGAGCCCTCTCGAGGCCGTGTTCCTGGGCCTTGCCGCGGGGACCGAGGCGGAGACCACGGCGTGCGCGGCGCTGGCCGCCGCGTGTCTCGCGGTCGGCGCCTTCCTGCGCTTCGCGCTCGTGCGCTGGTTCGACCGGCTGGCGCGTCGGGGGTCCTCGGCACGAAGCTCTTCCGACGGGAAGCCTGCCGCAGCGGACCCGTCGAGACGCATGAGACGCATCCTCCGGCGAAGGCGAGCTCGCGCGGCGGCGCGCAAATCGGCAGCCGGGGAGGCGCGACTCTCAGGCGCGGACGCTGCCCTCCTGCTCCTCGCACCGCTCCTCTCGTGTTTGTCGCCGAGTCGCGTCGAGGCGGCCGACGATCCGGGGCTCTCGGTCGAAGCGACCTGCGGCATCGGAGGTTGCTGGCAGCCCGGGCGCTGGACGCCGGTTCGTGTGCGCGTCGAAAACCGGGGGCCCGACCTCAGCGGCCGGCTCACGATCATTTGCAAAGGACCCTTGGGCGAAGAAGCCAGGTACGAACGTCCGATCCACGTCCCTTCGGCCGGCCGCAAGGTCTATCGCCTGCTGGTCCGCGTACCCGAGCAGGGCTCGGTCCGCGCCCGCGTCGAGGGCGGCGACCGCTCCGTCACCGACGACGCGCCCATCGGAGATCCACCGCCGGGGCCGGCCTTCGTCGTGGTCGGGCCCCCTGACGGCGACGCGCCGCAGCTGCCTCCCTTTCCCGTGCCTTTTTTGGGCCGAGGCTACCTTGGCGCCCGCTTCTTCGCGTCAAGCGACGACGAGCTGCCGGATCGCCCCCTCGGCTACGATGGGGTCAGTTGGGCGATCGTCCGTCAGGCGGACGCGCGCGTCTTCGCGAACGAGGCCCAGGCGGCGGCGTACGAGGCCTGGCTTCGCGCCGGTGGACGCACGCTGATCGTCGCCTCGGCCGGTGCGGCCCCCGTGCGCGGGACGGTCTTCGAACGGATACTGCCGGCGGAGCTCGGACCGATGGCGGACTGCCCGTCCTGCGATGGGCCTTCGCTGCCCGGCCCGTTGGCGGGCGCGCGGGGAAAAGCGCGCTTCACTTTCCCCGTCTCGACAGTCCGCACCGTTCGCGGTCGCGCCGCGCTGGCCAACGGAGCGCGGCCCTTCCTGATCATCGGTCGCTGCGGGCTGGGCACGGTGGCCTTTCTGCCGTTCGATCCGTGGCGGCCGCCCTTCCGCGGCTGGTCGTCCCTGGAACCGGTGTGGAATGAGCTGTTGCAGGGGCGTTCGAGCCGGGCGTATCAACCCGGTGCGCAGTCCTGCTGGGAGTCCGAAGTGCGGTCATTTCTGGACAGCTATCACGAGGCGCTCGCGGTCCGCATGGCGTGGCCCGCCCTGCTGCTCGCCGGCTATGTGCTCGTCCTTGGCCCCATCACCGGCATGTTGGCGCGCCGCGCGAAGCGGCCGGGTCGCGTTTGGGCCTGGCTGGTCGCCTGCGTCGCCCTCTTCTGCGGTGCCGTCCGGGCGGTGGGCGACCTGAGCGTGGACAAGAGCATTTGCGTGAGCGTCGTGAGCGTGGTCGACGTGGACGGCGAGGACGGGAGCGCGCGAGGGGAAGCGTACGCGACCGTCACCGCGGCCCGGTCGGGGGAGTTCGACCTCTGCGGTTCGGACGTGCGCGCCTTGGTCCGCCTGACGGAGCTCCCGGAGGAAACGCCCGGCTTGGGCGTGACCCCTCCCGCGGAGATTTACGATGCTCGGGACGGCGCGGCCGTTCGTTCCCTGCGGATCGCGGGCGGCGCGCGTCGCCGGGTGCGCATGTCGTGGATCCGCGAGCGGGATCGACCGCTGCCGATCCGCGCCGCCCTCCGGGACGGAGTCCTGGAGGTTCGAAACGAGGGCGCGGACGCGTTGCAGAACCCGTCCTTCCTTTGCCGACATGCGGGCCTGCTGCAGCTCGAGTCCGTCGGGCCCGGCGCAACAAAGTGCTACCGGCTCCCGGCTCCATGCGCCACGACCGCCGGGAACTCGAATGCAGCGAACCACTGGCGTTTCGCCCCCCGCGATGCCGATTGGCCCACGCGGATCGAAGCGCTCCTGCCTCAACTCTACGGCATGACGCAGAGCGGCTGCGGCGCGGACTTCGACTCCAGCCGCCTGGACCAGATGAGCGCGGACGTAGCGCCGTGGCTCGCGGAGGGCGGCAGCGTCCTCCTGGCGACCCAGCGGGCGTCGCCTTGCGCGCTGAGGCTCGCGGGGCCGTTGCCCATCGTCAACGAGGCGTGCCTGGTGCGCGTGTTCCTGCGCTAGCGGCGGGACGCGGCGAGCTACGCCCGCGGGTCGCGAGTCAGACCACCTCCCCCCCCACTCCGCGTTCCGGCAGTAGACGCGCCCGCCGCCCACCGCCCACGCTTTCTTCAGCCCCACCTTGGATGCTGCGCCCGGCGGCGCTACGTGCCGCGGGAGCAAGCCTGCGCGGAGGCCGGACGTAAGTCGATGGGCTTCGTGGACCTCGCGGAGGTGGTCGGCTCGTCATAGCGTCATTCTCGATTCCCGGGCTCGCATCGACTTCAGCCGAGCCGCTGCCCGGCCCGAGAGCCGCCGCACGACAGATGCTTCAGGTGTCGGACCGAGTGCGCGGGTCCCTGTCCGGTTAGCCGGTGAGCCCGTGGCCCGGCTGCATGAGCTTCTCCTGCGCGCCACCGGTATCCAGGTTCGCCGTGAGGGCAAGGCAGTCCTGTTCGCGCGGGTCGGCGACCCGGGCGGGCCGCGCGCGCCGCCGCCACTGGCGCCAACCCGCGGTGGGATCGGGACACCATGCCGGATTCCTAGCCCCGGGATCAACGTCTACGAGGCTCGCGCGTACGGCCGCCGCGCCCTTCCTCCTTTTTTTTTAGATACTCTACGCCCGCTGCAACGCCCGCTGCAACAGCCAAGGCCAAGCACAACGCGCCCCCGACGTAGCTGTCCTGGTTCAGGCTTGCACCTGAGGAGGTACCTTTGCTTACGGGCACGCCTGCTCGGCTGACAGTGCGTTCCTAGCCGGCGTTCTCAGTGTAGGGTCGATTCATAACCCCGACTAGACCGACTACGAGGAGAAGGCAAGCGGTGACAATGAGCCCCACGAGCTTGGAATCGTGGTCCGACATCAGGCACCTCTCCGACACATCGCCCCTGAAGGGATCGTAATCGGAACTTGTGGGGACACGATATCTGTCGCGCAGTTCAATTGAATGACGAGATGAGTATAGGGTCCCCATGACCGACGCGCACGTCGCCGACTCTGCGCGGCTCGCGCGGGCAGCGGGGGGCGCGCGTGATTCTAGGCGCCATTGCCGTCGGTTTCTCCCGGCGGAAACCATGCCCAATTCGGACGAACCCGGCCATCCATCTTCCCGTCCCACGCCGCCCACGCCAGGAACCAGGCGAATCGTCTTTCCAGCCGCCCCGGCGCAAAGGCAGCACCTCGGGCTTGCAAGCGCTGGATCTCCCCGGTACCGCAGCCTCCCCGCTCTCCCTCCTCCCGCAGGAAACGGCACGGACAGGCACCGACGCGAAGCGTGGCGACCTCATCCACCACATCGATCCACGCGAAGGCTGACGGTTGGTCAGGGTCCGTGTCGTTGCACATGAAACTGGAGAATGTGGCCTCCGGCGTTTCGAGGTAGGAGAGCAGCAGCTCGCGCACGGTCCCCGCGTCGACATCGTTGGGGGGTGCGGCAATTGTCGGCGTCTTGACGAGAGCCTGCACGCGGATTTCGCTTCGCGCCAACTCCCCGCGGCGATGGAGCTCCGCCACCACCTTCGTCAGGCTCTCGGCATCTGCCTCGCGCACCAGAGTAGCCTCGTGGGCCGCGAGTTCCTCGTCCGTCACTTCGTTCGCCTCCGTCGCCTACGTCCCTCCGCCGAATCAAAGCATCATTCCGGATCGGGCTCAGTCGCTCAGAAATAGCGTGGTTCGGTGGATGTGGAGGCAGTCGCCATCCGGCAGGAATCGTTCCGGACGCTGGATGTCCTGCCCGCTGTAGCGGTGGAAATACTCCTCGAATACCGGCTTCGGCATTTTCCGCGGGAGCCGCGGAGACAAGACCACACGGAGGTTTTCGTCAAGCGTCAGTAGACCTCCATCCAATGCCGCGTCGTGTAGGGCATTGAGGCAGAGGCCGTTGCAGGGGTTCAGGCGGTTCTTCACAGATTTCGCCCAGGGGACGATGTGGCTTGCGCGGAGGAGGGTACAGTCGGCGATGCCGGTTATGCAGCAACGGTCTGCGTAGGCCGAGAGGACGGCCTTCCGGAAGAACCGTTGGCCGCGGCGGACTTGGAGCAGGCGCTCTTGCGTTGTGGGCCCCTCGGGGACGTTGAGTTTGTGGCCGGTCTCTTTCTCATCACGATTCTCGGCAGGGAGCGCCTGAGCCAATACGTTCCAGCATCCGTAGAAGTCATTCCAGACTTCGCGATCGAGTTTCGAAGCGTTCCCCATGCCCGCCACTCCGCGGGCCTTGTGGTGCGGATCAAAGCTGGCGAAATTGCAGAGCTTCAGCGAAATCGAACTGGGGGTTCGGGCGAGGTCCTTGGCGAGAGCGAGGACGTCGGGATTCCCCTTGTGGAAGCGGCCGAACGGTAGGACGCAGTAGAGCGATAGCGCCTTGATGACCTCTTCGCGCGTCCACAGTCTCGAAGCTGTCCTCGCCATGGCGATTTCAAACCTCACCTGGGATGACGCCCAACACGCCGGGGCCGAGGCCGCGTCTTCCATGAGAAGGCCCCATCCTTCAAGCGGGACGCGACAACGCGCCATCCGGGAACTCTTGGACGTACGTGTCGATTGCCGCAGGCGCCTCGTTGATCCTCTCCGCCGGAACCTGACTCCTGATAGGGCCCGTAAAGGAACAAGTCAGGCACTCACGCCAGTCTGTGTAGGCCGGAAGGCCTGGACCACAAGGGCCTCTTCCCTCCGAGGAAAGCACCGCTCCCCGAGTTATTCCTTTACGGGCCCTCACCCAGGCCACCCGCGCGAGTCCCGTCTCGAGCCTGCTCCAGGAACCGCCGGACCTCGGGAGCGCGTTCGTGTTCGGGGTTGGCCGACAGGAACCCCTCGCACACCCGCAGCTTTGCGCCGGGATCCCGCTTCCCCTCGTAGGCAGCCTGGAACGCCTCCCAGACGAGCTCCCTTCTCCTCGGTGCGGCCCACGCGGGCAGCTCCGGGTCCTCGCCGAAGCTCCGCAGGAACGCGCCGAGCGCCGAGACGGCCTCGTCCAGCCGTTCGCGCGGGAGCTCCCCTCTCGTCCACGCGACCGCCGCGAAGGCCGTGTTTCGCGCCGCAAAAACCTCGGCGTCGGTCTGCCTTTCCAGGCTCTGCGAACTCTCGTGGCCGGAGGCGAAGTACTCGTCTTCGGACCGGTGCTCGTAAAAGGTCTGGCACTCCGGGCACCGCAGCAGCGTACGTTCAGGCCGGCCAAAGGACAAGGTCCGGACACGTTCGAGTCGATCGGCTGCCGCGGGGAGGTGCGTCTCCTCCCCGTGCCGCCCGTCCTTCTGAAATCCACTCTCGTAGTCGTGCAACGAGCCGCACGTCTCGCAGCCTTGCCAGCGCATCATGGCCTACGCCTCCTTGTCGCGGTTGTTCTATGAGCGCTGCACTTTCGGGCTTGGTTCAGTTCCCGTCGGATTCGGGCCTCACCCGAAATTTCCCGTCAGAATGACGAGGGTGAGCGAGTCGCCGGCGTTCTCGGGAAAGCCGAGAGTTCGCAGGTGTTCGCCGGGAGGTGGATGCCTGATCCACGGCCCCGAGTCAGGATACACCGGCTCTCGTGTGAGTGCAAGGGTGACCTCCGCTTTGTTCGGGCGCACGCCCGCTCCGCCCAGAAGGACACCAGCGCTGACGCCGCCCCACAGAAATGGTGGCGGGATCGGTGTCCGTTCGTGCCCGCCATCGAGCCCCTCGAGCAAGCCGGGCAGGGCCGTGCGGCGGCGCTCGAGCTGCCCCCAAGCGCCTGTCGGAAGGCGGACCTCGCGGCGGCCAAGACCGTCGAGCGCGAGAAGGTCCCCCGCGTGCTGAGCGTCCAGGCCGAGCGCACCTCAGACGGGGGACTGCGTCTTGGCTGCGTCGGTCGCGAGTGGATCGGCGTCACCGAGGCGGACGAATTGGAGGGCATCCGTTCGCCGGCGGAGCGGTAGTCGAAGCGCGCAGCGCGGCGTGCCGGGGCCAACGACTGCGCCCCGCCTTGGCGCCGCTTCTCGCAGGCGGGCTACGGCACCTCGATCCCGCGCTTCTTCGCTTCGGCGAGCAGCCACGCCTCGAGGCCCTTCGCATCCTGGAGGGTGACGACCACGCCCGGGATCTCCTCCAGCTCCACGACCCCCTTCCAGGCGGTGACGCGCAGGGGGAAGCCCTCGACCCCGCGGGCGGTGAGGATCACGCCGCGATAGCCGAGCGACGGCCGGTTCACTTTCGCCGTCTCAGGTAAATCCTGTAGACGATCCCGGATCGCCTCCCACTCCTTCGGGGAGGGGATCTCCCAGCCCGGGTCCGGCCGGCCCGAGAACATCGAGACCGTCACGACCACGGCCTCCCAGGGCCGCCATTTCCAATCGTGCGGGCCTGTGCATTCGGGCTTCAGCCCTTCCGTCTTTTTGATGAGCGCCAGGAGGCCCTGGTAGATGCCATCGAAGGCGGGGACCTTGTCGTTCGACCACTTGTACAGGGTGTGGGCGCGGCCATCCGCCGCGCGGAGGACGAGCGTGGGATGAGCCTCATCGGGCACACCGGGACGCTCCGGGATCCGGATCGAAAGGAGGTCCGCGGAGACGCACGAGCGGAGCACCGCGAGGGCCTCCTGGGACTCGAGCTGGAAGGCGAACCTGCGCTCGGTTTGCGCGGGCTCCACCACCCGCACCACGCAACGGCCCGAGCCCTCGACATAAACGTTCTGGCCGCCCCACAACCCATGCACGTCGAGCAGCTCCAGGCGGCAGAGGCCCCAGCCGGCCTCGGGGCCTAGGAAAGCGCCGGTGGCGTTCGCCGAGCCCCCGGCGGGGGCCGGGTCCTCAGCGCGGACCGCTCGAGCGCCAAAGAAAAAAAAGGCGGCCGCGACGACGGCGGCGCCGACGGAGAATTCGTGCGCCGTGTGCATGGGGGGCTCCTCGTGGTTTGGGGAGGGGGAAGCACCGGCGGGCATCCTAGCATCCCGGCTGCCGCGCGTCAAATCGCGTGGCGTGGCGGACGCCGTCGAGGACGCTTCCAGGGCTGTGCGGGACAAGGCCGCGCCGCCGCTTCCTGCTTGCGCCCGGGCGGCCCCCGTGCTAGCATGCTCCGTTCGATTTCTACCGGTCAGCGACTGCAAGGTGGGAGATGGTCCGCGAGCGAAAAGCCCGGGCAGTCCCGGCCCTGGTCGCGCTGGGGCTTGCCCTTCTCGCCGCCCTGCCGGCGGAGGCGAAGATCCCCATCGTGCGGGCGAAGGAGCTCCTCTACGAATTCGTCACCCGCGGCGGCCAGTCCGTGGGGTTGACCCTGCTCGAGTTCGAGGCCGACCTGGAAGAGGTGACCGAGGCGGAGGACGAGGTCCTCGGTCCGCTTTACATGATGACCGGGCCGAGGGCCGGGTCGTTCCAGATCTCGTCGGAGGACGGGACGGTCTTCGAAGCGACACGGAACGACGCCTTCCTGAAGCTCCCGTCGCACGACGCCGCGGGCAGGGCGTTCAGCCGGGAGGACCTGCTTGCCGCCGCGCGCGCCACGACAACCCTCCCCGCGGCGGACATGGAAGAGCGGGCCCGGGCCTACGTCCGCGGCCGGTATCGGAACTTCGAGCTGCGCCGATTCAAGGTCGTGCGCAAGGGGATCTCTCTTTTCGGTACGGTCGTGTCGTACGACGTCGAGTTGCGCGAGCAGTCGGCGTCCGAAGAGGTGGCGATCTTTCCGAACCGCGTGATCGTCGGCCTGCATCCGAAGAGCGGAAGGATCGTCTCGTACGCCTGTTCGGACCTGCGCCTCGAGATCCCGGCGCGGCCGAAAATCTCGCAGGTCGAAGCGCAGGAGCTGGCCAGGGGCCCGCTGACGCGTTATCTCGACCCGGCGAACGGCTTCAAGCTGTTGGAGGTCGCGGACTCGCGCTTGAGCGTCTATCCGGCCTCGGACCGCAAGTCGGGCTGGCTGGTCTGGTCCTTCCGGTTCCGGTTCGAAGGGCGCATCCCGGTCGAGCGGATCGTCGCGATCGACGCCGGCTCCGGGAGCATCGTCAAGATCGCCGGACGGTAGCTGCGCTCGCTCGTGGCGCGTGGAGTAGCGCTGAGCGAGGTCGCGTCCGCGGTTGCCGGCAAGCGAGGCCGGTGCGCGGCTCGCGCGGGCCGGAGGCCCGCGCCCCCAGGCATCGTGCCGCTGGTTCGTGTACGCTGTACGATGTGGAATGAAAACAAGGCTACTGCGCGGATAAGGAAGCAGAACATGGTTCGAAACGCCCCGCTGGGATGGCTGCTCCCGCTTGCGCCTGCGCTGCTGGGCTTGGTGCTATCGGCTCTGGCGCCCAGGGCGGCTGGGGCCGAGCCGGTCCTTCCCGGCTCCTGGTTGGTGCACGGCCAGGACAGCGTGCGGGGCGATTTCTCCGGGGAGCTTGAAATCGAGGCTTCCGGACGAGGTGGCTTCGCGGTCACGGGCGTCCGGCGCTACGCGGGTCGCCCGGAGGTAAAGGTCACGGGCACCGCCCGGCTCACCGCGAAGGAGCTGATCCTGGACCTGACGTTGGCCGGTCCCGGCATGCTGCAACAACTCGAGCCCGCAGGCGGACAGGCGGCCCAAGGCGAGGAGAAGATCCAGGGGACCTACGTGCCGGGACCCGGCGGTAACTGGCGCGGCACCTGGAGGACGCTCGGCGGGCGGCCCGCCGCGGGGCCGGAGACGTTGACTCGTCCGCCGCCTCGCGCCGCCGAGGTCGAGGTGCTCGACCTCGTGGACTGCGACGGAAACTCCGTGCTGGATCGTCCGGTGGACCTCCGTGCCGCCGCCGAGAGCGCCGACGGCCTCCGCAAGGCGGCCGTGCGCTATCGCGTCAAGAACGGCCCGGCCCGCGTCACGATCCGGATCGAGTACGCCGAAGGGGAACGGGCAAACGCCCGCTTCTACAAGAAGCTGCTCCCCGCGCCTCCGACCGTCGTCATCCTGTTGCGCGGCGAAGAAAAAATACCGGGGGAATACCAGGTCGCATGGGATGGTCGGGATGCCACGTCGGCGCGGCGGCTGTTGCTCGGCGGCCTGTTCCACGTCGTCGCGTCGGTCGACGCCGCGCGTCCGACCGACCCGGCCGCGCCTGCGACCACCCGCGCACCGGAGAGCCGCAAGGCGTTCCGGGTCGCGCCGCCCGCGGCGCTTTGCGTGGGACCGCGCTTCCCGCCGGGCTTTCTCGGCGAAGCGGAGGACGACTGCCGGCCCGAGGTCCAGCCTGCGCAGGAACGCCTGTCGAAGCTGAAGGACGGCAGCGGCTTCCGGTCCGTGCGGGAGCCCGCGGCGACGGCGACGGGGGTCCTTGACCAGCTCCGGCGCCGGCTCTCGGTCTTCGTGTACAGCGGGCATGGCGGGGCCGGCAAGCTGTGGTTCTATGACAACGCCTCCGACGCGAAAGCCGACGACGCGCATGCAAGCGTCCTCACGACGGCCGCGCTTGGCGACCAGGGTCGCTCCGCCGCCGCCGTCCTTCCGAAGGACGGCAAGCCGTTCAAGGACGTCTTCCTGGTCGTCGCCGGCTCCTGCCTCAACGACGGCGCCTCGACCGACCTGGATTTGCCGGCGGAGCTGACCCGGCTCGGGGCCGACGTCGTGATCGCTTTCCGGCACTCGACGTACTCCGGCCTCGCGGTCCCCTTCGTGCGCGGGCTCTTCGCCCGGCTGCGCGCGGGGCAGGACGTCGAAGTCGCCGCCCGCTCGGCCGCGCAGGGCGCGGATCGGAGCTGGACGCTGGGCTTCGACGGCGAGCAGGACTCCCTCGAAAGTGCCGTGGTCATCCAGAAGGCGCCGAACCTGCCGACGCCGCTCACGCTGACGCCCGCGCGGTACGGCGACTCGCAGAATTGACGCGGAGAGCCGATGGGAGGTCCGGAACGCCCCGGCGCGGCGCGGCTCTGTCCGGTGGTCCTCGCGGCCGGGCTCTCCACCCGCATGGGAGGCCGGCCGAAGCCCCTGCTCGACTTCGACGGGCGAACGGCGCTCGAGCTGGTGCTGGACGCGTGCGCGGGGCTGGTCGCGCCGGGAGCGGCGCCCGGCCTGCGACCCATCGTCGTGCTCGGCCACGAGGCGCGAAGGGTGCGTGAGACGGTCGACCTCTCCGGCGTCGTGACCGTGCTGAATCCGGAGCCGGCCCGCGGCCGGACGTCGTCGCTTCGCGCTGGGCTCTTGTGCTTGCCGGAGGAGGCCGACGGCTTCCTGCTCTTTCCGGTCGACGGTCCCCTCGTGCTGCCCGCTACGGTCCGCACGCTCGCGGAGCGCTTCGAGGCGGGGCCGGCCGTCGACGCCCCCGGGAGCCCGCTGCTTGTGATCCCGAGCCTCGAGCATCGTCGCGGGCACCCCGTGGTGGTGGGCCGCGCATTGCTGGCCGAGTTCTTGGCGCTGGGGGACGACGAACCGGCCCGCGCGGTCGTCCGGCGGCACGAGGCGCGGATCCTCCACGTGGTGGTGGACGACGCCGGCGTGCTCCTGGACGTGGACACGCCGGAGGATTACGCACGGGCGCTCGAGCTGTACCGGCGCCGGCGGAGGAGCGAATGAGCCGACAAGTCCTGCGGGAGGCGATCGGCCTGCTGGAGCGGCGGATCCCCTTCGCCCTCTGCACGGTCGTAAGCGCGAAGGGCTCGGTCCCGGGGAAGGCCGGCGCCCGGATGCTCGTCTTCGAGGACGGTGCTTTCCAAGGTACGGTCGGCGGGGCCGGCCTCGAAGAAAAAGTCAAGACGCTCGCCCGGGAGGCGCTTCGCACGGGCAAGTCGGACGTCCACCGGTTCGACCTGGCGATGCACCGGCCGGGCGCGCTTTCCAGTCTTTGCGGAGGCATCGTGGAGGTCCATATCGAACCCATGCTTCCCCGTCCGCACGTCCTCCTGCTCGGCGGCGGGCACGTCGCCTACGAGGTGTACCTGCTGTGCCCGCGGCTGGAGTTCGAAGTGTCGGTCCTGGACGATCGGCCCGAGTACGCCTCGCGCGAGCGGTTCCCGCAGGCCCGCGGGCTCTGGGTCGCCAAGCCGAACGACTGGTTCCCGACGGCCGACCTCTCCCCGTACAGCCACGCGCTGATCATGGGCTATTCGCACGCGCTCGACAGCGACGCGGTGTATCACTGCCTCGCGCGGTTCCCGGGCTGGATCGGCGTCATCGCGTCGAACGCGAAGGTGAAGGAGTTCAAAAAAAGGATGGTCGAGCGCGGGCTGCCGCCGGCGGCGTCGGACCGCGTGGAGTGGCCGGTGGGGCTCGCGCTCGGGGCGGAGACGCCGGCGGAGATCGCGATCGCGATCGTAGGGAGCCTGCTGAAGGACTTCAAGCTCCGAGGCGCCGCGCCCCAGGCGGCGGCGACGGCCACATCCGCCCCGGCGGTCGGCCCTGCGGCCGCGGCCGGCGAGTCCGGCGTGCCCGCGGCCGCGCCGGGCGGCGGTTCGGAGCCGTGAGCGGAACGCGACGGACGTGGCGGACCGCGGGCGTCGGCGCCGGCGAGGCCGGCGCCTTCCGGAGCGAAGCGATGGCGGCGCTGGTCGGCAACCTCGTCGCCTCCCTGCCCTTCGCTCTCCCGCGGATGTGGCAGACGGCGCGGCTCGGGGGCGGCGTCCCCGTGCTCCACTGGGACGCGGGGGGCCTGGCCCTTGCCTCGCTCTGGGGCGGTTTTGCGCCCGCGGCCGTCGCGCTCTCGCGGCGCGAACCCTGGCTCGCGGTGAAGGCCTTCGCGGCGGGCTGGCTCGCGGCGCTGGCCGGGCGCGCCTTTTGGGATCCGCATCCCTGGCTGGTGAACCTGCTCCAGGAGCTCGTCGAGCTGCTTGGGCTGCGTTCGTTCGGCCACCCCATGTTCTGGCTCAACCGCGTGGTGCGCCTGACCGAGGCGCCGGTGTCGGCGGTGCTGGTCGCGCTCGTCGTCGGCCTCCTGGCGCGCGCGCCGCTCCAAAGGGTTCTCACCGGCGCGGGTCTTTGTGTTCTGCCCCTCCCGGTGCTGTGGATCGGGGCCGCGGTGCTGGAGCGTGTCGTGCAGCTTCGCGTCGAGTTGCTCCAGATTTTCTCGCTCTTTCTGCTCCTCGGGCACTTCGCCCTCTGGGGAGGTCTGCCGTGGCTTTCCTTTCGTCGTGGACGGCAGCCGGCCGCGCCGGGGGAACCCGAACCCGCAAGCGTGGAGTCGCCGACATGAGGCCGAAAGCCGTGCTCCTTGCGCTCTTCGTTTTCGTCGGCGCGGCATGGGCCTCCGGCACGGCGCTCGCAAAGGAGGGGGGGACGACGCCGCTTCTCGACCGACCGCCGGGCGCCGGGCCGGTCGAGGTTCGTGTCGGCATGTGTTACGTCGATTTCGACGCGATCGACGCCACGAACGAGAACTTCAAAGCCATGGGGTATCTCTTCCTCTCGTGGAAGGACCCCCGCCTTGCTTTCGACCCGAAGGCCGAGGGCGTTCGGGAGAAGCACTACGCCGCCGGCGAACTCTGGAGTCCCGTCATCGAAGTCATCAATGCCCTGGAGTTCAACGTGCTGCTTCAGGACGGCTACCACGTCTCGCCGGACGGCACGGTAAACTTCCCCACGCGCTTCAATGCCACCCTGTCCTCGGAGCTGGATTACGCGCGCTTCCCGTTCGACCGCCAGGAACTTCAGTTCATGGTGGAGCCCTTCACCGCGGAACCGGACCAGGTTGTCCTGGTGCAGGATGAGGCGAGGACGGGCATCGAGGACGAGGCCTTCCTGTCCGGCTGGCGCTTGCACGGGCTGACGGTCGAGTCGAGCACTCGGCGGTTCCTCAAGACTCCGACGCGGTTCTCCAGGCTTACCTTCAAACTCGCGATCACGCGCATCTCGCACTACTACCTCCTCAACATCGTCCTCCCCACCTTCCTTTTCGTACTGCTTTCCTGGATCGTCTTCTGGGTGGACCTCGAGGACGTGTCGACGCAGCTCGGCCTGACCCTGTCGCTCCTCCTGACCGTGGTGGCCTTCACGATCTCGATCGATACCGCGCTGCCCGACCTCGAGTATTCGACGTGGATGGACTATTTCCAGCGGGCGTCTTTCGTCTTCATCTTGCTGAGCGCGTTTGAGGTGATCTACGTCCATCGCTTGGCGAAGGACGGTCCCAAGGAGGCGGGTCTACGCGCCCGATCCTGGAGCCGCCGCCTCCTTCCCGGCGGTTATCTGGTGGTCCTCGGCGTACTGGTGGCGAAAATCTGGCTGTGACGCGAGGCGCGGGCTCGACTCCTGGAGGCGCAGACACGGGATGGATGCAGGGAAGGTTTTCGACGAGCTGTTGAAGTCGCAGCTCCACCTGGTCCTCTGGGACATCGCGAAGTGGGCCGTGCTGGGCGTGTTCGTAGGCGGGCCGGCCGGGTGGTTCGCGCACGTCCTGCTGAGCCGGTGCGGAGCGTTCCGGCTCCAGGTGGCGCGGGCCGGGTGGCTGCGGGCGCTGGCGCTGGGGTGGCTGGTGATGGCGCTCGGCGCGCTGGGGTGCGTCCTCGGCGGGTGCCAGGGCGTCGCGTCCGGCATCGAGCGCGCGATCACGAAGAGCCAGTTTCGGACCGAAGTGCTTGACCCCGTCGGGAACGCCGGCGCCTTCGGGCTGGTAGCGATCGACTTTTTTTTACAGGACGTGGACGTCGCCACGGGCCGCAACCAGGTCCTCACCGCGGAGTACTCGCGGGCGCTGGAGGCGTTTCAGCAAGGCGAGGGCGAGTTCGACGTCGTCGCGTTCGTCGAGCGGCTCGAACGCGCGGAAGAGCCGCTGGTGAAGGCGGGGGTGACGTACGCGAAGGAGACGATCCGGAAGCGGTTCAACCTGGCGGAAGGGACGCTCGCGGAGACGGTGACGACCTCGGTGCTCGGGTGGACCGTGCGCCACGTGCTTCGCGACAAGCTGGTGGAGGAGCTGGACCGCTTCGGCCTGGGGGGCCCGGTCCGGGAGTTCTTCCGGACGCTGCCCGCGGCCGCGGCGGCGACCGGGAGTCCGCGCGGCGTTACGCACGCGGAACTGGCGGGTCACGTCGTGGAGCACGGCGCCGTGCCGATGCTCGTGCAGCCGATCCGAGCCGTGATCCGGGGAAAGCAGCTCCTGCTGGGGCTGCTGGTCTTCCCCGCCGGGGCGTTGCCCGTGCTCTGCTTCTGGCTCGGGCGCGTCGTGGAGCGTCGTCGCGCGGCGGGGGCCGGGGCGGCGAAGGAAGCGGGGCCCGTCGCATGACCGAAGTTTTCTTTTCTCCCGCCACCGGCGAAGTTGAAGAGGACGGCGGCGGTGGAAGCGGCGGCGGTGGCGAGACGATCCCGCTGGGACAGCTCGGCGTGAAGGCGCGGATCCAGGTGACGTTCGACCTGGTGCCATCATTGTGTCTGCGGCACGGTGGTGTACGCTCCCCCGAAGGGACAAGCGGGACGGGATCGGATACAGGGTGACCGGCCCTATTCAAGGCACCAGAGGTGAATGACGGAATCCCTTCGCCGACCGAGCCGACGCGACCTCTCCCGCGAGTGGAGCCCGTCGGGCCGGTCGAGCCGACCCAGCGGCTTGCCTCCCTGCCCGGTCCGGTTGTCACCCCCGGCGCGCCTTCCTCAAGCACCCCGCCACGAGTGGGCGGACGCTTCTCGTGCCGCAACCTCGCCCTGGGCTGCGGTGCGGGCTGCCTGGGGATGCTGCTGAGCCTCTTCGTCGTTCTCTACGGCATCTACAGGTGGGCCCGGGAAACGTCCACGCCCGTCGCCCCGGAGCTCCTGGTGGATTCCAACACGGCCGAATTCGCCGCGCTCGAGCTGGACCCTTCCGATCCCGGCGTCGTCGATCTGCTGCGCGAAGTAGCCGCCCGCATCGACGCACGCAGCCCCGAGACGATCCCGCCCCCTTTCCGGAAGCTGATGTCGGCCTTCGGTTGCAAGGACACCCGCTCGGTCCTTGGGGCCCTCCTGCCGGTTCACCTTGCCCGCGCGTACCGCCGGCCCCACGGCGGGGACGGCGATCCGGGCAGCGAACTGACCGCCATCAGCCTCGGGCGCTTCGCGAACCTCGTCGGGTATGCGTTCGAGCACGCCCCGACGCCTCCCGGCGGGAGAGTGGTCACCCATCGGGGGACTCGCATCCTCGTGGAGCTACGCGATGCCGAGGTCATCCGCACGCACAACCGCGAGGCCGGTGGTGGGTCGGGCGGGCTGTGCCCTTGGGGGGGCACCGTCAATAACAAACCGTCGACTTGCGTCCTGTGCAACACGGGACTGAAAGCGGAGAATCCCGACGAGATGAAGCACTCGCTCGACCTGCTCGCGGGCGCCGACGTGTTCCTGGGCGGAAGTCCGCTCCTGCTCGACCTGCACGAGCGGCTCGGCAAGGACCGCGTCGCGTGGGGCTTCACGGTCAATCGGGACGGCACCCTCCCTCACTTCCACCCGGAACTGGACGAACTGTCCCGGAACACGCCGCATGTGAAGCACCTGGAGGGGGCAAGTTGGGAGCTCAGCCTCGCGAGCGCGGACCGCGCGCGCGGTCGGCTGCACCTCCGCATGACGGGCCCCGAGGCCGCAACCGGGTTCGCGCGCTACCTCGCCGACATCGACCGTGAGCTGCGCCTCTCCGTGAAGCGCGAGCACGGCGTGGAGTTGACGTGGAGCACGAAGGCGGATGGGCGGTGGGTCGAGGTCGAGTTCGGGCTGGAGGGGCTGCGGGAGGCGCTTGTGTCGGCCTTCGTTCCTGGGAAGTAGTCGGAGCGCGCTCCCTCTTTTGTTTTCGAGGTGGCGGCGGGGAGCAGGGAGCGGCCGACCGGCCTGGGGGCGGCTCGCCCCTTGTTCGGAGGAAAGAGCGCCCTCCCGCCCCTTCACGTCTTCGATGTGGCTCTCCACGCCCCGGGCCGCCACCGGTACTCGCGCCTCCCCTTCTCTGCGCAGGGATGATCCTTGCAGCGTGCGCCGAAGTCCTCCGGGTCCCAGCTCCCGTCCTCGGCCTGGTGGCACGCGAGCCAAATGAGATTCGACGGGTAGGCGCGCTCGGTGGAGGATGGGAAGGACAAGCTGCGAGTGGATGCAGGGCAAGACCATGGCTAGGGTCCTTACCCTATTGCGCCAGGGTCGGCAAGTAGACATAATGGCGAAGTCGACATGAAACGGGTCGACTCGAGCGGCACGGAGGCTCAAGCGGCCGAGCGCGGGAAGGGGCGAACTTCCCACTGCTCGTATTCGTCGGCCCCGAGCCCTTGTGGTGCAGGGCTTCCGCCCTGCACCGACGGGACGCCCCGTATGAAATTCGCCGAGCGTTTGGAGTGCGGGAGCGGCCAGAGGAAGTCGGGGGGGAGCTTCGGACGTTCCGTGCGAGAGCGGGTGCGGGGCGGACACGTCCACCGAAGCGCCGCGCGCGAAGGCGGAAGCCCTGCACCACAAGGCCGACTCAAGTCGCATTTCCTCGGCGATTTCGGCCGCCTGCTTCGTTGCGCTCGCTCGACGTAGTTCTCCGTTACTACGCCTCGCTCGCGCGCCTCGCGGGCGGCCGAACTTGCCTTCGGCTATTGGTCACCGACTTCCGTGGAGCGGTACTCAGTCCTCGCGGCCCAGCGGCCCGCGCGTGACCCCCAGGTAGTTCGAGGCGCGCAGCTCCTGCCAGAGCGTCTGGCCGTCGCTCCGGCCCGCGAGCACGTCCGCGTAGCCGCGCACCAGACGACGCGCCTCGTCGCCCGTCTCCCGCAGCAGCTCGAGGCGAAACCAGCGGACGCCCAGGTCGAGAAAACGCCGGACGTATTGCGACGCGCTCTGCGGCACCGCGTTGTAGATCGTGTTGCGGCACCCCGCGTCCGCCTTCACCGGGTGCGCGCGGCCGGACCAATCCTTCAGCGCGAGGTCGTGCCGGTCGCAGGGCCGCCCGCAGTCGGTGTAGTCCTTGCCGGTCGAGAGACAGGCGGCGAAGACGCAGTGCTCCATGTGAAACATCGGCATGTACTGGTGGACGACGACCTCCGCGCGCGACGCGTCCGTGCGGGCGAAGAGCGCCGCGAGCTGTTCGAAGTTGAGGTCATAGCTCGGGACGAAGCGCAGGAGTCCTTGAGCGAGAAGCCAGTCCGCGGTCAGGTCGTTCGCCGCGTTGAGCGAGAAGTCCCCGACCAGGGGCACGCCGGGGGCCTCGCGCCGGAACCACGGCAGGTGACCGGTCGAGCGGGCGAGGACCGCGTCCGGTCCCGCGCCGAGGAGGAGCTTGAGGAAGCCCTGCTCGCCGGGTTTCAGGATGCGAGGCGGCGCGAGGCAGAGCACCGCACCTGCCGCGTGCACGCGCTCCGCGGCGTCGCGATAGCGCCGGGGATCCTCGTAGTCGCACTCGATCCAGGTCGCGCCCTCCGCGAGCGCGGCCTCCACCTGGTCCATCGAACGACAAAGGACGGCGAGGCGAGGCGGCGGGTCGGCGCTCTTTTTTTTCGGCGCGGGGAACTGCGCGGCCACCCGAAGGCGCGCGAGTGCGCCCCCCTGGATGCGATAGCCCGGGTTTGCCCGGCGCAAGCGAACAAGCTCCGCGGTGAGCCGCCGCCGCAGGTCGTTGAGCCGGCTCACGGGGAGGATCACCCGCCCGAGCCGGGCTTCGAGCCCGCGCAGGACGAAGGGCGTGTCGCCGAGGCGGCCGAGCTGTTCCCGGAGGTAGTCTTCGGTGAGGGGCCGTCGTTCCGCGACCTGGAGCGGCCCGGCCTCGCCGGTGACGCGGTGCGTGCCGTCGGTGAAGGTGACCTTGAGCGCGCCCGCCGCCTCCTCGACGAGCGCATCCACGGGGACGCGGGCGCCGGTGCGTTCGAACGTCGCCCGGAGGGCGCGGTCGAGCGCCGGGTCGTCGGTCTTCCAGAGGCGCCAGCCCGCGCGCGGTGGCGGGCACTCCCTCACCTCGAACTCGACCGCGTCAGGCGCGTCGGCCGCCTCGACGCGCCGCCCGTCCTTCCAGACGTGCAGGACCCGTCCGCCCGGTTCGTCGTCCTGCGGGCGGCCGTAGTCGAAGACGACGCCGTCGCCGGGCTTGAGCGGACCTTCGAGCTTCACGGCCACGCGCGAACCGAGCACCCCTGTGACGTGGCCGAGAAAGAGCCCTCTTTTTTTCGGCGAGAGGGCGGGCACCAGGACCTGGTGGTTGACCCCGCCGAGAAAGCCGTGCGAGAGGCCGCGGGAAAAGACCTGTTCCAGCCCGAGCACTTCGTCGCGCGTGAGAAGGGGTTGGCCGCCGGGCGCCGGCGCGGCGGTGGCGGTGGATGCAGCGGCAACAGCAGCGGCGGTCGCACCATCGACCGCCTTCCGATAGGCCCGCGTGGTGGCCGCCACGTACTCCGGGGCCTTGAGCCGCCCCTCGATCTTGAGCGAAACGACGAGCTCGAGCAGTTCCGGCACCAGGTCGTAGGCAGCGAGGTCCTGCGGCGAGATGAGGTACTGCTTCTCCCCGAGGTCGTGCCGCCGGCCGTCCACGTGCAGCTCGTACGGGAAGCGGCACGCCTGCGCGCAGGCCCCGCGGTTCGCCGAGCGCCCGCCGATTGCCTCGCTCGTCAGGCACTGCCCGGAATAGGCGACGCAGAGCGCGCCATGAACGAAGACCTCGAGCGGCATGTCGGTGGAGGCCTTGATCCGGCGGATGTCGGCGACCGACAGCTCGCGCGCGAGGATCACCCGCGAGAAGCCCAACTCGCGCAGGGACTCCATCTGCTCGGGGCAGGTCGTGGTCGTCTGCGTGCTCGCATGCAAATGGACGTCGGGGGAGATCGCGCGCGCGAGCCGCGCGACGCCGAAGTCCTGCAGGATGAGCGCATCGGGTCCGGCCGCGAGGATCCGCTCGAGGAGCGCCTCCCCTTCGGCGAGCTCGTTCGAGAAGAGAAGGGTGTTGAAAGTGACGTAGCCCTTCACGCCGCGGAGGTGGAGGAAGGAGAGGAGCTCGGGCAGCTCTTCGACGGGGAAATTTTTGGCGCGCGCGCGTGCGTTCCACTTTTGGACGCCGAAGTAGACCGCGTCCGCGCCGTTCTCGACCGCGGCCCGGACGCACTCGAAGTCGCCGGCTGGGGCGAGGATTTCGGGTCGGGGGCGTGGGCGCGGGTGCACCGTGGCGGACCGCGTGGCGGTTTCGGGACGGGGGCTCAAGGCCGTGGACGCCTCGCTGCCCGTCGCGGGTTCGGTGGGCATGGATTGTGGGCGCATCGAAAGGGGGAGGTGAGTCGCGGCGCGGCGCGGGCGCGCGGGGGGCCGAGGCCCACGGGAAGGCCTCAGGCACGCGCGCCATCATAACGGCAGGCGCCCGGCCGTTCAATCGTAAAGCGAAAAGAGCCGGCACTGCGCGGGAACGAGCAGCCAAGTCAAGCAACATGCCTCTTTGGCGGGAGGGGCCCCCTTCCGTCGCGTACACAAGGATCTCCGCGACGTCTCCGAGCAGCGTGAAGTCGACGGTCGCCGTGGGCGCCGGCGGCGTCCATGGGGAGGCCGTGCTCTCCGCACTCTCGACGGTGGTAGCCGCAGGCCCGCCGCCCCCGCCGGACTCCCGCCACGACGCCACGTCGATTTCGATGCCGAACTGAACGTTCGCCTCGGCGAAGCAATTCGCCGGGAGGCGGCTGTTCAGGTCGGCTGCGAGGTAGGTGGCCCAGGCATTGTGAAAGGCATGCCAGTGGCGGCGAACGCTGAGTGGGGGATGGAAATGATCGCGCAAGGGCATGGCGCAGTCGCTCCCCTGGAGCGAAGAGGCAAGGGAACGCGAACTGATGCGTCGCCGATGCCCGAGATTGTAACCAAGCGCGAGGCCCTGGCGCAAGGCGGAACTTGCGCTGCTGTTCCGGGGGCTGGCCAAGCGCCGCTTCCCGTCGGCTCGTCGCGCCCGGCGCAGGAGGGATCCGCCCATCGTGCGAGACTCTGTTCCGGCGGAGGTTGCGGACTGACCTCGTCGCGTCACAACGTGGGGGGCTGGGGAAGAAACTTCGCACGCGACACATGTCCACACGCCCTCCCTCCGGCAACGGGGTCGATGCTCCCGAACGGCCCCAGGAGCCGACAGCCTGGGAGGAGTTTTCCGTTGTTTCGAGGAACACCGTCCAGTAGACTCCGATTTCAGAGTCCTATGCACCTGGACACCTCGGAGTTCGATTTCGAGCGCGTTCTGGATTTCGATGGCAGGCTCCGCGTTGACCAGGACAAGCTCAAGCGCGAGATCTCCAATCTCTCAGAGAACGCGCCCGCGGTGATGCCGATCGGTGATCGGCTCGGCCTGACCTGCCGCCCGGCGGAAGGTCGCGTGAGTTCCGGGTGCGGGACACGGGGCCGGGCGTGCCGGAGGAGTTCAAGCCGAGGCTCATCGGCGCGATCGAAACGATGGGCAGGAAGGATGGGCCCCGGCTGGGGCTGTGCATCGCCAAGGAGATCTGCGTGGGGCACGGCGGGACGATCCGGCTCGACGATACGGGACCTTCCGGAGCGTGCTTCGTGAGCCGGCTCCGGCCGGCGTCATTGGCGGGGCGTCTGGTTCCCGGGGCTCAACGCTGGTGGACCCGCCTCTTCGCCCAGGCAATCCGCTCGAAGCCTCTTAGCATAGGCGTGGGCGAGTAGTAACGAAGGAGCGACTCGTGGGGACAGCTCAATCGTACGGACGCTGGAGGATCCTGGAGCCAGCCCCGATTGGAAGCGGCGGGGGAGGCATCGTCTACAAGGTGGCTGATGTCTCCCTCTGGAACCCGGATGCACTCGCCAAAAAGACAGCGAAATTGCTCACGAATCTTGGTGCGGTTGTGTGGCCTGGGCAGGGAACCCGGGAAGAAGCCGCTGGCGACCTCCTTGCGACAATTCGCAGGTACTGCTACCCGCCGCCTGATACCATCGCTGCCCTAAAAGTCCCCCACCGCCTGTCGGATCAGGGAGAGGAGCAGAATGCTCGCGCCCGCCTCAAGCGCGAGGCGGCCGCGATGCGGAAAGTTCGGCACCCCCACAGTATCCGGCTCCTGGATCATGATGCCGACGGCGATGGTGGTTGGTTCGTCATGGAACTACTTGCGGGCGGAACCCTGGCTGCGCGGCGGGCGGAGTACACTGGACGGGTGAAAAAGACCCTGGGCGATATTCGTGGCGTCATCGAGGCCGTCGTCGAGGTTCACGCCCAGCGGTTCGTTCATCGGGACGTAAAGCCCAAGAACATCTTCGTCACTGCCGATGGACGACTGGTCCTGGGCGACTTTGGCATCGTGTTTACGAACGACGAAGACCACACGCGCTTGACTGCCCCCGGGGACTCGCTGGGCAGCCGTGATTGGATCCCGCCCTGGCGGCGCTTTCGGAATGACGACTGGGATCCCGGGGATGATGTATTCATGCTGGGGAAGGTGATCTACTGGATGCTCGCGCTTCCCGATCGGCCCAATGTTGACCCGAGTACACTGAATGACGCCTGGTCAAGCCTGAGCAACCAGTTCCCCGAGCGGGCGGAGATTCAGCAGATTTGGAATATCCTGGCCAGGATCATCGTGCCCTCTCAAACGGCCGCACATCGCATGCAGGACGCGCAGCAATTCCTGCAGATGATCGACGGCCTGTTGCGGGGTTGACCACCGGGTTCACGTCGCTACTCGCTCTGGATTTCCTTGAGCATGTCGTTGAGGACCATCGCCGTTACCTTTGTCCGCCATTGCCCCAGCATCTCCGCCGCCACCCGAACAAAGTGCTCCTCGAAGTCCGCTGGCGTTCGAGGATCGTCCGCCGCACACAACACGGTGACTCCGATTTCTGCCTCCGCCATCATCACATCCCGAAGGGACTTGACCATCCTGGATTCATCCGTGAGGAGGATGGGGTCAAGCCGCTGGTGTCCGAGCACTTCGTAGCTTCCGATCCGGCTGCCGCGGCTCCGCGGCTCGAAGGGCTCAAGGTGCGTTTTGCTGACGAGGTAGTAAACGTCCCTCGGCCCCCCTTGATTGAGCGCCCCTTCCAGTGGCGCGACCCATGTCGTGGCGAGGATGTTCAGGACTGGGAATTTCGGGTCGAATAGCCGCAGGCCGATATCCCCCAATTTCGCCGCGACCAGCCCAGAGATTCGCCGGAATTCATCCCGACGCTTCCATAGGGGCCTTGCCGTATTCGCGCGTCGAAGGATCGCGTCACGAGCGCGCTGGGCATGGATCGGGGCGACTGCGTTCACCTCCCCGAGCAAGCCCATCACATGTGCATCGTCGAGGTAGCCGCAGGCCTGGACGTAGCGGTCCGCGTGCCACCGGGCAGGATCGAAGGGTACGGATGCCAGGCAATGCCGGAAGGCGTTCTTGAAGGCAACGACCTTCGGCTTGTAGTGGATCCAGCGGTAGGTCTTGCAGCGCTCGACCAGGAGACTCTCGATCGCGCTGACTGCGCGGGTGGTGAAGAGCATCCTCCAGCGGTCCCCGCGCCGATTCAGCATCGCATGGCGCGTCAAACGCGAGATGTCATAGTGCCCATAGTCGCCACCGGACTGGAGGCCATCGCGCGCCGTGGAGTCAATCCGGTCCGCATCAACTTCTCCATCGACGATGTCCTTTAGCGGCTGCAGCACGGGCGTCGCACTCTTCGCGCTCATGAGTTGGCGTACCAACCATCCCGCCGCCGGGTCCCGGTCGAAGACTTCGCGTAGACCGGGATTGTGCTGGACCAAGTACTCTCCAGCAGCCTCGTGCAACTTGGCGAAGCGCGTATCCGGGTACAAAACAGACATCTGATCCGCCAAGCAGTGCTCTACGAGATGGCTGAGCGGAAGATGTCCTACATCATGCAGAAGCCCATACCAGCGCGCCGCGCGGATGAAAATGTCCCGGGCATCGGCATGGGGGGCGCCGGAATCGTCGGGAATGGCGTGAAGAAGAGCATCCAAGTACCCACCCGCCCCCTGCGCCCCCGGCCCGGCGACCGCGGACTCGGCGAGTAGCCCTGCGACGTGCATGACGCCCAGGGAGTGCTCAAAACGGGTCGTGTTTAGGGAGGGGTAGACAAGGTATGCGACATCGTTCTGACGAATGTACCTGAGTCGCTGAACGATGGGAGTGTCGATCAGTGCCCGATCCAAGTCATCGTGCGGAATGTAGCCGTGCAGCACATCCCGGATAACATGAGGGGCGAGTCTCACGGCCGCGTCGTCCCTACGAGTTGAGGATGACTTGCGGCTCCGCCAGAGTTACAGATTCCTCGTCAGGATTGTAGATGACCTTCTGCTCCCACTGCAGGGCGTGAACGACATCAATCGCCTCCACCCCGAAGCCGAGAGCCCGGCGGTTCGACATCGCCCGCGCCAAGTCGCCCAGGGCCATCTTGTGGTCTGGCTGCGCGGTCAGGATCTCGAGTGCAACCTCGTGCTCGGACTTCATCGACCTACCTCCTGCTTGGACTGCGCTTCATCCTAGAAGCGACGCAGCGTGCTGTCAAGGCTATTGCCGTCCGGACGGCTCCTCTAGAATCCCGCCAACCGGCGCGAGCGCCGGCTTCGAAGCTCCGCTGGCGACGTGCTGCTCCGGCTCAACGCGGAACTCGCGACGCCGCATACGCTCCTGGAGCGCATCGACCGTCTGCGGCCGGATGTCCGGTGACTCCTGGAGATCGCCTCGGCCGTCGGCCGCGTCTTCGCCGAGCTGCTGCTGGCGCGCGTGCTCCGCCCCCGGCGTCCGCCGGGTACTCCGGCGTTTCGGCGACACACGCTGAGCGGGTCTCCTGAGAGCACACCGTGATCGTCCGCCGCGGGCGCGCCTTGCGGACCGCGAGCGGCAGCTAAGCTCAGGACGAAGGAAGAGCGCACGGGGATCCATCCCTCGCCGAGGCGGGAGCTTTCAACCGGACGTGATGCTCAGGCGCAGGTCGGAGCTTTGTCGCCTTTCCCGGGGTCGGTCCGTCGCCCCTCCCCTTCGGCTCGCCGCGCCCGCTGACGGGTCGGCACCGGGCCGCGGCCGGGCCCTTGCCCCGGCCGCGGCCCCGGTGCGCGAAATCACTTCTTCCCGGCGCCCTTGTCGTCTTCGTCGTCCTCGTCGCCGCCTTTCCCGTCCGCCTTTTTCTCGTCTTTTTTCTCGTCTTTTTTGTCGTCCTTCTTGTCGCCGTCCTTCGCCTCTTCCGCCTTCTGCTTCGCGCGCTCCGCGGCGACCTCCACGGCCTTCGTCTTCGCCTGCGCGACGAGGCCCTTCACCACGGCGCCCGGCAGGACGAACTGCGAGGTCCCGCCGCCGCCCATGCCGCCGCCCGAGAGCATGCGCATCATGCGGCCGAAGCCGCGCCCGCCGCCGCCGTCGTCCTCGTCCTTCACGCCGTCGGAAATCGTCGTCAGCACGCCGATGACCTGGCCCGCGCCCGTGAAGACGGGCAGGCCCGCGCCCGAGATCGAGCCGTCCAGCATCCACGCCTTCCGCGGCTTCGCAATCTCGCCGCTCACGCGCGCGCTCTCGAAGTACGGCGCGTAGTCGTACCCCTTCTTCTGGCGCCCGACGCCCGCGACCATGTCCCCCAGGCCGGGGGAAGCACACGACCCGAAGTCGACGGCGGCGAGCTTACGGTCGCCCAGGTCCTCGACCTTCAGGAAGCCCAGGCCGAGCTTCGAGTCCGTCGCGGCCAGGAAGGCGGTGTACTCCTTGTCCTCGCGCTCGAAGACGACCTTGATGTCGGTCGGCGTGATCTTCATCTCCAGCCCCTGCCCCCGCCCCCCCATCATCTCGCCCAGGCTGTCGCCCGACAGCGCCAGGCTCGACACCATCACGAGGCCCTCAGGGTCCACCACGGCCCCGTGCATGTCCATGCGGGACTCCTGGTCCTGGCTGCGCCCGCCCATCGACATCTCCGTCTTCAGGACGAGCTTCACCGTGACGACGGACGGGGCGTACTTGTCGAGCAGGGCCTTCAGGCGGTCCCCCGTCTCGTCCGCGACGCCGACGGAGGGAAGCCCGGCCAGCCCGGCCACCAGCGCGGCGCCGAGCATCAAGGGTCGGATCGAGCGCTTCATGCACGTGTCCTTTCGCAGGGTTTTCGTTGCCTCAGGTATTCACCGTATTCGACTGACGGTCCGTCCGCGCCCGTCCCCCGACGCCGCGCCCGACGCGCGCTACTTGGCCTCCGGGACCTTCGCCCAGTCCGGGGAGACGAAGACGAAGTGCGTGCGGTAGCCGCGGCGCACGAAGAACTCCACCACCTTCGGGCGGCTCTTCAGCACTTCCTGCATGTCCTTCTCGAAGGAGGGGATGTCCGAGACCTCCTTCCCCGCGATCGTGACGACCAGGTCCTGCGTCTGCAGCCCGGCCATGCTGGCCCAGCCGCCCATCGTCACGTCCACGACGAGAACCCCTTTCTGGTCCTTGTCCCACTTGTGCTCGATCCGGTCCGGGAAGGTGACTTCGCGGACCGCGAACTCGAGTTCCTTCTGCTGGCTGGATTTCGCGTCGATCGCGGAGGACGGGTGCTCCTGCATCATCACCGACAATTTCACTTCGGCGCCCTTCCTGAGGACCGTGAACTCCGCCTTGTCCCCGATCGGCAGATCCTCGACCGTCCGGCGCAGGTCCTCGGCGTCCTGGGGACGCGAAGCGGTCAGCTTCGTCCCGGCGATCGCGACGATCACGTCTCCGACCTGGAACCCGGCGTTCGCCGCCTCGGTCCACGAGAGGACCTCCGTGACCCGGAAGCCCTTCGTGCCGGCGCTGCCGATCGCCTTTGCCACGTCGGGCGTCACCACCTGCGACCTCACGCCCAGCCAGGCCTTCGGCAGCTCCTTCCCGGACTTCGACGGCTTGTCCGGAAGCGCCTTCACGAGCGTGACGAGCTGCTCGTCGCGGCGTCGGTAGGCCACGACGAACTCCTGGCTCTTGCCGATGGCGGCGATCAGGGTCCGGAAGCTCGCCAGGTCCTTGACCGGCTTGCCGTCGATGGCGAGGAGCACGTCCCCGCCCTGAATGGCGGGCCGCGCGCTCTCGAGCCGCTGCCCGGGACGCAGGCCGGTCACGATGACGCCCTCGGTCGACGTGTAGCGCCGCGCCAGTGCCATCGGGCCCGTGATTTCCTCGACCGTGATGCCCATGTCGAGGCACTCCTCCTCCTCGCCGCGAAACTTCTCCATCCGCGCGACGGTGGCTTTCAATTTCGTCTCCTGCCCCTTGCGCAGGACGGTCACGGCGACCTCGCGCCCAACGGTCATTTCGGCGAACTGTTGGTAGAGCAGGGGGACCTCTTCGAAGAACCGCACGTTCACCGGCTGGTCGTCGAGGGCAAGGAGGATGTCGCCGGGCTGGAGGCCGGCCTTCTCGGCGGGGGACGCGGGTCCGACGGCCGAGATCAGCGCGCCCGTATCGCGCCCGATCTTCCGCACCGGGAGGACGGTGATGCCCAGCCAGCCGCGCCGGACTTCCGCATAGGTGAGCGCCTGGTTCAGCACCTGGGCCGCGAGGTTGGACGGGATGGCGAAGCCCATGCCCGAGCCGCCCAGCTCGTTGATGCCGACGACCTCGCCGCGCAGGTTGACGAGCGGGCCGCCGGAATTGCCGGGGAGGATCAGGGCGTCGTGCTGGATCCAGCGGGTGAAGACGCCGGTCCGCTCGCCCGCGCCCAGGTCCATGTCCTCGACGTCGGTGCCAGTGAAGTCCGTGAACACGCGCTTCGTGTTCGAGACGACGCCGAGCGTCATGGAGGAGGAGAGGGCGAGGGGATTCCCCATCGCGAGGACGTAATCGCCGACGTGGAGCGCGGCCGAGTCGCCGAGCGCGGCGAAGGGGATGGGCAGCGTCGTATCCGTGCGACGGTCAAGCCGGAGCTTCAGCACGGAGAGGTCGGTCATGGGGTCGTGGGTCACGACGTCGGCGTCGATCTGCTCGCCGGTGGGCAGCGTGCAGGTGATCTGGGTGGTGTTGCCGGCGACGTGGAAGTTCGTGAGGACGTGCCCGCCGGGGCTGACGATAACGCCGCTCCCGGCCGCGGGCGCGCGTTGCGTGCGGCCGCCGCTGAAGTCGCGCGAGACGACGCCGATGTTGACGAGGGCCGGGTAGACCTTGCCGCGGGCGAAATCGAGATCCTGACGCAGGGCGTCCTTCGCCCGCTCCTGGGCGACGGCGTCGGTCGCGGCGGCGGCCAGGACGAAGGCGATCGTCGCGGCCAGGGGGAACGCTCTTTTCACGGCACCTCCATGTGCGAGGGGAAGAAGGCGAACGGGGGCGGAACCGGGCGCGAAATTCTAGCGAGGGGCGGTTCGCGGGGCAAGAAGTACTACTACGGGACGGAGGGGGGCGGTGTTTGGAACCAAGCCGATGGCGGGAGGACGCGCCGGGGCGTCGCCAGACGAGGGGGCTGGGCAGAGGCGGCGCCCTCTACCTCCGGAGCGGCCGGTTCACGAACCTGCACTCCGCCGCTGCCGAGGAGCTTCGTGCTGCGAGGCACCGTGGTCTTGACCGGCTGGGCGTGGAGGGCTATGCTACTGTGCCGTGTCCTTTCCGCAGGCGCACGCATCTGGTCCGTGAATCGGGAATGGTCGTCCAACCCCGCGGGGACCCTCGAATCCTCTTCATGAAATCCGGGCCCTGTCGCGTGTTCGGTGGCTGGACTTTTTGTGCGCGACTGCCGGCAGCGGGCTGCCAGGGATAGAGTCTCAGTTCGTTGGGTTTCACAGAAGGCAGTGCCCATGACCCCAGGCGACCTGCGGGATCGCATCCGAGCAGGCGAAGACTCTCGCACGGAATTCAAGGACGACAGAGTTTGGCCGGACGAGCTGGCCTCCGCGCTCGTGGCATTCGCCAATTCGGCGGGTGGGCTTGTCCTGCTAGGAGTGGGCGACGACCGATCCCTCCGCGGGGTGTCGGACCCCGACCTCATGCTGCGACAGGTGGACAACATCAGTCGCAACAACATTGAACCGCCGCTTTCGCTCATCCTCGTCGAGAAGGTTGAGCTGGATTCGAGAATCATCCTGGTCATCGAAATCGTACGGGGGCCGCAGCGTCCCTACCGCACGAATCGCGGCCAGTACTACCTGCGAACCGCCGCCGGCCGCCGGCTGGCGACCCGCCAGGAATTGTTGGAGCTTTACCAGTCGGCCGAGGCGCTGCAGCCCGACGAGCTGCCCGCGGAAGGCGCCGGAGCCGACGAGCTCGATCAGGAGTACCTGCAGCGGGTCCGACCCGAGCTGGGGGACTTGCCCGCCCACCCTTTACGGCAGGCGCTCATCAACATGAAGCTGCTGACGGCGTCCGGGCACCCGACCATCGGGGGGTTGCTCTGTTTTGGGCGCAATCCTCAACAGGCTCGACCTTACGCCCGGGTCACCGCGATTCGACACAAGGGCACTCAAATCAGCGAGGAATTCCTGGACCGCGAAGAGCTCAACGGGTGCGTGGAAAAGCAGATCGTCGCTGCACGCGCGTTTCTCCGCAGGCACCTGGGGCAAGGGGCGTCGACCGTGCCTTCCTCGATCTACCCGGCGCCCGTCGAGGCTGTCGAGGAGGCGCTCGTGAACGCCGTCGCGCACCGCGACTATCTCGCCCAGGCCCAGGTGCGAGTCTTCGTCTACGACGACCGAGTCCAGATCATCAGCCCGGGCCGCCTGCTGAACAGCGTGAATGTGGAGCTGCGCTACCTCGCCATGGTCGCGGCAGCCGGACAAGCTGTGACCTGCGAGAGACTGGGACTCCAGGAACGTCTGCTCCCCATCCATGCGAACGTTGCCGCGCTTCTTCAATGCCAGGAGGAGCACGCCGACGACCCGCCGGAACGGCTGTTTGCCAGGGTCGTGGCCGGCGCGACCGGAGTGTCGGAGGCTGCGCTCGCCGGAGCGATCCGGGATGCCGGCAGCCGCTCTCGTGTCCTCTTCCTCCTCGATGGCCTCGACGAGGTGTCGACGGGTTGCGGCGTCCGAGCGGCGGCCTCCCTCATCGAACGGCTTGCACACGACCCTCGCCTCCGTCGGCACCGATGGATCGTATCGTGCCGACCGCTGGGGTATCCGGGACTCACGCTCCCCGGCGGCGTCACGCCTTTTGTGCTCGAACCGCTGTCCCGGGAAGCGATCCGACCGATGCTTCGCTCCTATCTCACCGAGCTTTTCCGGGGACAGGGCGCGGGCCCCGCCGAGGCCGAACGGGCCGCCACGCAGCGCGCCGACCAGCTCGCACACGGGTGGGAGTCCCACTTCCCATGGGCGCCCTTCGCGCGAAGCCCGCTGCTGCTGGCTCTCGCCGTACAGCTTGGCGCTCAACAGGTGGACTTGATTCCGAGTCGGGTGCTTGCCTTCGACCTCGCGACGAAAGCGCTGGTGGACTCTTGGGCGCAGGCACGCAGAGACGCCGAGAGTCCCCAACCGGCGCGCGGCGTGGACTACGAGCGGGAGGGGCGGGTCGTGCTGCCGGGACTCGCTCTGCACCTGCACGAGAACCGGCCCAGCGGTCGGATCCCCGAGGGGGAACTCCTGCTGGAGCTGACGAAGCGAGTGCCTGCGGATACTGGGGTGGGTGCTTCGGCCGCCGGCGTGGCAACCCTTCCCGCCCGAGATTTTCTCCAGCGGCTGGAAGCCGCGGGGGCCCTGCTGCGCGAGACGGGGCGGAGGGAGTGGGCTTTCCTTCATCGCAGTTTTCAGGACTTCTTGTCCGCCCGACACCTCGTCCAGGAGGGTAGCTTCTTCTCCCGGCTGGCGTCGGTGAAGTACTTGCCGCAGTGGCGGGAGATCGTGCGCATGACGGTCGGGGAGCTGGCCGTCATCCACCTGCGAGGACGGGAGGCGGCGGAGTTCGTGCAGTCAATCCTCGCCGACGCACGAGATTGGCACAATGCGGAGTTGCACAAGGGGCTCGTGGTGGCGGCCCTGTGCGCGGCGGAGGTGCCAAGACTGAATCCCGACCTCGATCGGGCAATCGTCGACCGACTCGAGGATGCCATCCGCGGAAGGCCGGAGGCCCCCGGGCTTCCCGAAGCCATCGTGCACGCGACCCTGCGGCAACTTCGGGACACGCCGGTCGCCGCGGAACTCTCCAAGCGCCTGGCAGCCGACCCGAACGACCGAGGGAGGCTTCCTTCCCGTCCGCGTGCCGCGCTCGCCGAGCTTGGCGCCCCGCAAGCGACAGACCTCCTTCTGGCCGACCTGCGCTCAGCCGTCAACGTCGTCTGGGTGGCACAGGACCTCGGCAGACTGCGACGCCCCGAAGTCCTGCCGGAGCTGCGAAAAGTTCTCGCAGACGAAAGCCTCGCGGAGAGTGTTCGTTGGGCCGCCGCTCTGGCGCTGGGCTCGCTGGCGGACGGAGAGAGCATCCCCCATTTACGAAAGTTGCTTGCCGAGCCGAGCGCGGACAGGAAAAGGGCCCACTTGCGAGGCGGCGCCGTCCTCGCCCTTGGACGCTTGCAGTGCCGGGAGATCGTCCCCGCTCTGCTTGACGGATTGGCAGGTCGCGATGCGACTTTTCCTCGCACGCAGGCCGTCTATGCGCTCGCAACGATGCGCGTGCAAGAGGCCCAGGAGGTGCTTCTCCGAATCCTGCGTTCCGAACCGCCCGGGGAGTTGAGGCGAGCCGCGGTCCGCGCCTTGGGTGAAATCGGCGACGCACGTGCGAGCTCGGCGCTCCTGGACTTGCTCCGGGACCCGAACACCGGCCCCTCCATTTGCGAAGCTGCCGCGTTGGCCTTGAGCGCTCTCGGGACGCAGGAAGTCCTGCCCACGCTCCTCGACGCGCTTCGCCGGCCCCCGCTCCCCCGGACGCGGTGGCGGGACTCCCCCCCGAGACCGCGGCTCGCGCGCTGGGAGTCCTCCGAGCTCGCGAAGCGGTCGGCGGCCTGATGAGGATCCTCGAACGCCCTACGGAAAAACCCGCTGAATTCGAGTGCTTGCGGGAGGCGGCCCTCGCCCTCGGTCATCTCGGCGAAATCGCGAGCATCCCGCGGCTTCGGGAACTTTTGCGAATGCACCGCGATTCCCGGGTGCGCGAGGCAGCGGGTGAAGCACTGTGGGACCTGACGGAGAGCGATGGAAACTCATGAGCACGGCACGCGCGATGATCACGGGGGTTCAGCCCGGAAGGGTCGTGACCGAACACTCGACCTATTGACCCTCTTCAGCGGCAGGGGTATGCTATTCCCCGGAATTATTTGCGCCGCAGCGCTGATGATTCCGGGGCATAGCACGTTCCGAAGCTCCCACGCTTGGCCACCGAAGCGCGCAGCGCGGAGGTGGGGAGGCGGGAGGAAGGAGGGTGCCCTCCTTTGGTTGCGGCCACCGGCCGCGTTAGGCTATTCCCTCGTAGGGGAGAGGGTCGGGGGGAGGGGTGCCACAAGCGTCCCACCCGTGTTCGTCTTTGGTTGCGGCTACCCGCGTCAGGCTAGTGGATGCGGGCGCGACCAAGTGCCCCTGGATCCCAGCTTGCAAGCTCGGAGGCCGATGAAAAACTACTACCAGGTCAACATGGACGTGGACCGGCGCCGCTGCCTCATCGTAGGCGGCGACGACGAGGCGCTGGAAAAGATCGAACGCCTCCACGAGTGCCGCGCAGTCATCCACGTGGTCGCGAAGAAGACCCTCCCGGCGATCGACCGGCACGTGGCCGAGGGGCACGCGACCTGCCGCACGGGACCCTTCGAGCCGGCCGACGTCACGCGCGACACCTTCCTTGTCATGAACTGCGTAAAGACCGAGCCGGCCCTTTCGCAACTCATCTTCGATACCTGCCGTGCGCTGGGCGTCCTCATCTGCAGCTACGATCAGCCCCAGTTCTGCGATTTCACCATGCCCGGTCTCGTGCGCGCCGGACGCATGCGCATCGCCGTCTCCAGCGGCGCCTCCTCCCCAGGCCTGAGCGGCGGCGTCCGCAAGGGGCTCGAGCAAATCTTCGACGGTCGCTTCAACGATTTCGTGGAGACGTTCGTCGCCTACCGTGAAAAACTGGCGGCGACCGGGCTGGACCCGAAGGAACGAAAGCGGATTCTGCGGCGCGCGCTCGCGGGGTTCACGATGCAGGGCACGATTTCCTATCCCACGTGGTATGCCACAGGGCGCGCGCCCAACGAGAACGGGGAGTAGAACGCGTCCCCCCGACCGTTTCGCTCCCCGGCCAAAATTCCCCGACGCTGTAACTTTCGACGAAAAGCTCCGTTCACAAGGACGGAGCGACGCCTCCCCCTCCCCGATCCCCTCCCGGGCGCACAGGAGAGACGGATGCCCAGCCAGGACGACGAAGGGCTGATGGAGCGCCTCGCCCGCGGCGAGCTGGAGGCCCTGGGGCTCCTGCTCGACCGGCACCAGGCGGCGGCGATCCGGTATTGCCGTCGCTGTCTCGGGGACCACCACACGGCCGAAGAGGTGGCGCAGGAAGGGTTCCTTCGCCTCGTCCACGCCGCGCCGGAATACCGGGAGTGCGGTCGCTTCACCGTGTACCTCTACCGCGTCCTGACGCGGCTCTGCATCGACGAGCTGCGCCGCCGCAACCAGAAAAAGCGGCTCGCGGCGCGGCTCTCCGGCACCCCGGTGGACGAGCTGGCCGAAGAGCTGGCCGATCCGCGTGCGGCGGCCGCGGCGCCGGACCGCCAGGCCGAAGGGCGGGAGGACGTCGACCAGCTTTGGCGGGAGCTCGACAAGCTGGCGCCGGACGCGAAGGCCTGCCTCCTGCTCCGCGAGCTGGAGGGAAAGTCGTACGCGGCAATCGCGGGGATCCTCGGCTGCACCCTGGAGAACGTGAAGGTGACGATCCACCGGGCGCGGAAGCGGCTGGCGGCGGCGATGTCGGGCGAGGCCGGACCTGCCGCGGGCAAGCGCTCCGCTCCGGTACAACTCGGCGCGCGGTCCGCCTCGTAGGAGTCGAAAGCCATCATGGAATGCCAAGAGATCCGGGAACAGCTCTCCAGCTTCCTGGATGAGGAGGTGGAGCTGGCGGAACGGTGGCGCGTGGAGCGCCATCTTCGAGGTTGCGCAGCGTGTCGGGCAGAACTGTCGGGTCTCGGCGAAGTCGGCCGGCGGCTGAAAGCCGCGGACGACCACGCACACGGGGCTGCGGGCGGGAACGCCCGCGGAGTTGCGGACGGCGATGGGTGCGGCCCGCGGGCGGCGGTCGCCACCGAGGCGCGCACCTTTCGCGAGGCCACGCTGCAAGCGGCACGGGAGGCCGTCGCACAGCGAGGCCGCGGGTCCGCTGCGTGGCGGCGAGCCATGCCCTGGGTCGTGCCGCTCGCGGCCGGCCTGGTCTTGGCCGCGGCCTGGGGTTTCCTCGGCCGCGCGGGCGCGGGGCGCGGGACTCCGAACGACCCTGCGGCCGGGATCGCGGACGCCTCGGGCGTGCGAAAGGCCGCGCCGGCAGCGCAAGCGGCGCAGCCGCAGCGGCCGCCTTCCACGCTCGCGCGCTACGCCGAGCTGCTCGCCCACGTCGACACGCGGGACGCCGCCGGCAACCACAAGCTCGGCGTGTGGTGCGAAGAGCAGGGGCTCCACGCGCAGGCGGAAGAACGCTTCCGCCACGTCCTCGCGCTCGACCCGGACGACTACGCCACCCGCACCCGGCTCGGGGACGTGCGCGTGAAGGGCGCGTGGCTGCCGCGCGCGGAGGCCGTCGCGCGGGGCTTCGTAGAGTACAAGGGCCGCTGGGTCCTGCACGAAGAGCGGGCGAACCTCGAGAAGGGCCTGCGCTTCTACCAAGGGGAGTGGCGGACGCCCGAGCAGATCCTCACGGCCAAGGGCTTCGTCTGCGATGACGGGCTCTGGGTGACGCCCGACGAGCGCGAGGCCCTTGCGCGCGAGCGGGCCGCCGCCGCCCGGTCCCGCGCGGAGACGGAGGACGTCATCGTCCGGACCGCGGCGAGCGGGTCCGCCCCGGACGCGATCCGCGCCCTCGACGGCGTCGTGGTCGGCGCGCCGCTGGCCTACCGCCGGCTCGCCGTGTACCCGCTCTTCACAGCGGGAGATCCCCGGAGTAGGGTGATCACCCTATCCGAGGCCGCGCGTGCCGGCGAGGTCGAGGTACGCGACGACGCCGGCGTGACGATCGAGAACCGCGGCGAACGGCCGATCCTCGTGCCTTCCGGCCAGATGCTCATCGGAGGGGACCAGGACCGGGTAAGCTATCGGGACCTCGTGCTTGCGCCGAAGGAGCGCGCGACGCTGCCGGTGTTCTGTTGCGAACGCGGGCGGTCGAGCGGCCCCACCCCGGTCTTCCACGGGTTCGACTGCCTCGCGCCTCTCCCGATCCGCAGGCTGCTCGCGCGGGCCGGCCAGGGGCGCGTGTGGAGCGAGGTGGACGCCTTTCTCAGCCGGGCGCAGGCGCAGCCGCGGACGTCGTGCCTTCGCGGCGCCTACGAACAACCGGCCCTCGCGACGCGGATCCGCGAGTGCCAGGCCGCCCTTGCCGACCTGGGCGCGGGCGCGGGGGATGCGGCGGGGGCGGGCGAAGACGCTGCCGGAACCGCGGGCGCGCGCCGGAGCTGCCTCGGCCTCGTGGCCGTGGTCGGGCACCAGATCGTAAGCATCGACATTTTCGGCGGTCGTCGTCTCTTCGACGACAGTTACCCGCGGCTTCTCGCGTCGCTCGCCGCGGATGCCCTGCTGGACGAGGGCCCCGCCGTCGCCGCGCCGAGCCGGCGGTACGTGCGAAGCTTCGTGGAACGACTGGGCTACGCGAATTATGCGCCGGTGGAGCCGGCCCCAGCGTCGCTCGAGGATGCACTTCGCAGGGAGGCGGCCGCGACGAATCCCACTGCCGCGGGCAACGCGGGTGGCGCACCCGAACCGAGTGCGAAACAAAAGCGGCAAAGCGCCCAGACCCTCCAGGCGGACTTCGGGGCGGACGAGCGAATCGAGGGACAGGCCCTTGTCTACGACGGAGAGACCGTCCACGTCTCGGTCTTCGCGACCACCCCCGACTGATCGGATGTCGGCGCGGCTCCGGGGCGCCCTGGCGACGGCCCTTTCCGGGCAGCCGCGGCGTCCCGGGGCGCGGGCCGGCGACGCGGTCGCGCGGGCGGACGAGGCGCGCCGGGCCCGCACGTCCGCCACGGCCTGGGGCGTGGCCGCGGCGGTCCACGTGCTCCTGCTCGCGGTGCTCGGCGTCGTCACCTTCTCGCAGGTCCTCGATCGTCGCGAGGAGGCGTTCGTCGTCAGCCTGTCGCTGCGACCGCGGACAGGAGGAACGGGCGCGAAAGTTCCGCCGGCCGCGGTCGTGGGCGGGGAGACGGAGGCTGCGGCCGACCCGAGCGACGTGGACCCGGGCGCGGAGAACCTTCGGGTGGGCGCCGATGGAGCCTTCACGTTCGAGGACGTGCTCGCGGGTCGGGTGAAAGCGCCGGACCCGGCCCGCGGGCCGTCCGTCCCAAACGCGGCTCGTGAGTTCCCCGGCGCCAGACCGCGCATGGAGGGGCGCTCGGGCGGGCGTTTCGCCGAGGCCCGTCGACGCGCCGGCGCGCTCCCCGCGTCCGACGTCTGCCTCGGGCTGGCCCTGGACTGGCTGGCCCGCCACCAGCGCCCGGACGGGGCGTGGGGCCCGCCGCACGCCGGGAGCAGGTGCCGGACGCCGGCGGAGTGCCTAGGGTATTCACCTGATCCCGACGACTCGCTGACGCCCGCGGCGCCCCCCACCACGCCACGCGTCGGCAGCACCTCGCTCGCGCTTCTCGCCCTGCTCGGCGCGGGGGGCGGCTCGCCAGGAGCCGAGCACGGCGAGGCCGTGCACTCGGCGGTCGCACACCTCATCGGCCGGCAAGGGCCGGACGGCTGCGTAGGACCCAAGCTCGGCGGCTATCTCTACGAACACGCGTTCGCCACGCTCGCGCTCGTCGAGGCGTCGAGCATCGCCGGCCGCACGTCCTATGCCGAGGCGGCCCGGCGCGCCGTGGCTTTTCTCGAGGCGGCGCAGCAGGACACGGGCGGCTTCGACTACACGGAGCGGCCATCCGGGCGCGGGGATGCGTGCTTGGGCGCGGTCGCGGTCATGGCCCTCCGTGCCGCAGCGCAGGCCGGCCTTTCGCAGCAGGACCGCGCGCTCCGGCTGGCGCGGGAGTTTTTCGATCGCCTCCGGCTCCCGGACGGTGACGCCGCCTATGCGGAAGGGGGCGCGGGGGGCGTGGCGCCGGCCGGCGACGCGACGCGCGGCAGCACGGCCTCGACCTTTCTCGCGCGGCTCTACCTCGGCGCCCCACTCGACGAGCCTTGGATGGCGAAGGCCCGCGGCCGCCTCGTGGGCTGGCGTTCCCGCTGGTCGGACCTGGCGGCCGAGGGCGGTGACCGTTCGAACACGCTCTACTTCTGGTTTCTCGCCACGCAAGGGCTCATCCTCGCTGGGCCGGAAACGTGGCGGCTGTGGAACTTCCACGTGCAGCAGGAACTCGTGGACGCGCAGCGCACACGCGGCTGCGCGTCGGGGAGCTGGGCGCCGCCGGACGCCTGGATCAGCCGCCGACAGGGCCCGGTCTTCACGACCGCCCTCGCCGCCTTGATCCTGGAGACGTACAACCGCCAGGCGGTGGACGCGCTCTTTGCGGTCCCACTCCGCTCCGCGCGGGAGCGGCTGTCGGGGAAGCCCTCGGACCAGGAAATCCGCGAAGTGGCCGTGCGCGCGGTCGAGGAAGGGGACCGATCGCTCGCCGAGGCGGAGTTGCCGGCGAACCTCCCTCCAATCCTTCTGCTCGAGCTGTGCGCCTCCTCGCGCAGGCTGGCACCGGGCGCTCCGGCCGGAGATTCGCCGCAACGTTCGGCGCGGCTCCGCGGCGCCTGGGAGGCCGGCCTGGCCGACCCGGACCAGGACGTGCGGTTGCGCGCGGCCGCGGCGACCCCCGCCGTCATTCGCCTGCCCTGGTACCCGACGCTGGCGCGCGCGGTGCAGAAAGAACAGGACCCGGCGGTGCGTGCGAAGCTGGTCGCCGCGCTGGCGGGGACGCCGAGCCGGAGTCTGCTCGGGCCTGCGGTGGCGGCGCTTCGCGACCCGGACCCTCGTGTCGCGCGCGCCGCGCTCCGCGTCGTGCGGGCCGAAGGGCTGCTCTCGTCGGACCTGCCCGGCTGTCTCGCGCTCGCCCGTTCCCCTGACCTGGAATTGCGCAGCGAGGCGCAGGCGGCGGTACTGACCTGCTGCTCTTTCGAAGAGCCGGGCGTTGCCGAGGACGTGCGTCGCTGGCTCCAAGACCCGGACCCCGCGGTGCGGGCCCAGATCGCCGCCGGCCTCCTCGCGCGCGGCGCCCTGGAGCGCTTCCAGGACGAGCCCGCCGCGGCGGCGGACGCGCACCGGTAAGCGCCCGCGCAGAGATAACTGTGCAGATTCGGACCTCCAGGCTCCTGGCGGCGCGGCCCTCTGGGCCGCGCCCCCAGGCATCGCGCCTGGACTTCGTCAACGGGCCACTGGAGAGTCTTGAGACCTGACGGGTGGACGAGTATAATCAGGTGAGGTATCTTCGACCACCTGAAAGGCTGTCCATGAGCCGAACCGCGCTTACCATCGGGCCCCGGGACCACGGGCGACGCATGACGTTGGACGAATTCGACGCGGTGGACGCGGCCGGGGGGTACGTCTATGAGCTTGGGCGGGGGGTCGTAACCGTAGTCGAGGTTCCAGGTCAACGCCATTTGCTGCAGGTGGACGCGGCGCGCAGACAGTTCGACGGCTACCGCGAGCAGCACCCGGGACGCATTCACGTCGTTGCGGGGAGCGGCGAGTGCAAGGTGCTCGTCGCCGGTCTCGAATCCGAGCGGCACCCGGACCTTGCGATCTACCTTACGCCGCCTCCCGAAGAGGATCTGTGGGCGACGTGGATCCCGGAGATCGCGCTGGAGGTCGTGTCGCCGGGCTCGGAGCACCGCGACTATGTCGAGAAGCGGGAGGAGTACCTCAGCTTCGGCGTGACCGAATACTGGATCCTGGATTTCGAGCGCCGGGAGATGCTGGTGCTTCGTCGCTCGCGTGGGCAGTGGGTCGAGCGGAGGGTCGGAGGGAGCGAACCGCTCAGGACTCGGCTGCTGCCTGGCTTCGAGTTTTCCTGCGGCGCTGCGTTCCGGGCGGCCGGCGGCGCGTAGGTCGCCGCTCGCGAAAGGGCCGCCTCCTTCTCAGCCGGCGCGCAGCGCCTCGGCGAGCAGCCGCGCGGCCTCGGCGCCATAGTCCACGTCGGCGTCGGACCAGGGACGGACCAGCCGGCCTTGCGAGTCGGCACAGGCCGGCCGACCGGCCGCCACCGCGAAGTCCCGGGCGGCGGTGAAGCGCCCGTTGACGAAGAGGACCAGGGCGCACCGGAGGGGGTCGCGCGAGGGCGGCAGGTCGGCGAGCGGCAGGCGGCAGAGCGGCAGCGTGAGGCGCGACGATTCCATCGACACGGAGGCGAGCACGCGCTCCGGCCAGGCGCGCCCGTTGATGCGCAGGCCGAGGCCGAGTTCCACGCGCACCCGCGGGTTCGGGTGGGCGGCCCGCAGCGTGACCGCGGGGGCCAGCTCCGGCACGGCCGCGCGGTCCACGGTTTCTCCCACGTCCGCCCAACCCTTCGAGGAAGCGGCCTGCCCTCCGCCCAGGCCGAGGAGCGCGAGCCGCTCCACCGAAACCGCGGCCCGCGCCTCGTCCGGCGTGGCCACCTGGAAGGGGACGGTCGCGACGCGCCGACCCGTGACCTCCACCCGGAATTCCCACGCGCCTCCCTCCGCGAAGAGCGGGTCCGCGGCGATGGGCTTCGCGAGGACCTCGCCGAGCGTCAAAAGCCCGCTCTGCAGGCGAAGCGTCGTTTCCCGCGCGTCGTAGCGTTCGCCCGATTCGGCTCGCACCAAGGCCACCCGCGCCGGCAGGCCTTCACAGGCCTCAGGTGGATACCCTGGACTGCGAAACCGCACGCAGGGGGACGCCAGGTCCGCATCGCTCAGGACGCCCACGGTGCGGCGGGCCTCGCCCGCGTAGACCTCGACGATCCCCGCGTCGACCGCCTCGAGGCCGCCGGCCAGCTCCTCCCGCGAGACGACCCGCAAAGGGACCTGCGCCAGCGACGGACCGCCCGCCGAGAGCGCCGCCTCCGCGCGCCAGACGCCGGTCGTCGCGCACCATCGATGCGCGTCATCGAGCAGGAACGAAGCGCTCACCCTCCAACCCCACCGGGAGGGCGAAGTCGCGCACAGCGTGCGGTCGATCCGTCCCGTGGGATCCACCAGGCGCAGGACCGGGACCGCCGTCGCGTCCGGACCTTCGGTGGGTAGCGACACGACGACCCGGAAGCCAACGCCCGCGGAGCGGGGAAAGACACGGGGATCCTGCTGCCGTCCGCCGCCCGCCCCGAAGACCTCGTGCGAGAAGCACACCACGCGCGCGCCGGGGAGGCAGAGCGCGGCCAGCTCTCGACCGAGCCGGGCAGCGACGGGGCGTGCGTGCGTGCGGAGGACGCGCCATGCGCATGCGCCCGCCCGCGCCAGGTCCGCGAGCCTCAGCGCGGCGACCCAGCGCGTGACGGTCGACCGCGCGGCGTAAACCCGCGCGCGCCATGCGTTCCAGGGGTTCAACGTCGCCTCCCTTTCCTCTTCATGCCGGCTGCGTCCGCTCGACGGCGCCCGCCTCCCGCAGGATCGCGCGGGCCCGGCTCTCCACTTCCGCTTCCGACGGCCCCGCGCGTCCGCAAACGAGACAATCCGGGCGAGGCGCGATGCACAAGAAGTCGCTCTGGAACGCCCGGTCGAAGAGCCTGGGCACGGGCCGATTTCCGAAAAGAAAATAGTTGTCTTCGCCGAATGCGTCCGAGGCCGGGTCCTGTCGCGCGAGCAGCGTGGCCAGCAAGACCCGGGCCTGCGCGAGCGCGACCGTCGCGATGTCGAGGTTGAGCGCGGCGGTCGAGCGGCGGGCGTCGTCGACCGGATGCGAGTAGTCGACCGCGACCGCCTCGCCCGCGGGCGCCGCGGCCGCCCCCTGGGGATTCATCATCGAAGCGATGCAGGCGTAGCAGGCCCGCCGCGGAAGCACCCGGCCGACCTCGCCCCCGACGCCGCCGTCGAACACCCCGGCGAAGACCATCGGCACCCCGGCCCGCACGCACAGGTCGTTCACGACGTGCTTCGAGGCCTCGCCGTCCGTCGCGAGCGCGACGACGTGCGCGCGTCGCACCAGGGCGTCGAGGCGCCGCGCCGCGTCGGCCTGCAGGACGTCCAGCCCGTGCGTCTCGACGCCGCACGCGGGATGGATGTCGAGCAGCCGCTCGCGCATCGCGTCGAGCTTCCGGCGGCCCAGCGCGCCGTAGCCGAGCGGATGCCGGATCAGGTTGTGCTCTTCGAGGCGCTCTTCCGGTCGATCCACCAGGAGGACCGTCCCCGTGCCGAAACGGACCAGTTCCTCGGCCACGCGAGCGCCCCCCGAGCCGACCCCGCAGACCAGCACGACCCACTCCCGCGCCACCTCCGGACGAAGCACTTCGCGCGTCCGGCGAAAGAGTTCTTCACGGTTCATGGTCTCTCCTTCCCGCAAGGGCGCCTTAGGGCGGGTCAAGAAACAACTCATTCAATTCGGAAACCAGGGAGCTTTTCCTGAGGAGCTCCCCGGTTTCCGAGCTGCATGGGTTGTTTCTTTACGGGCCCTTAGCTTGTCCGCGCGTCGCGCACCGGCCAGACGCCCGCCGACCGCCACACGAGGTACGCGAGGAACCACCGGTAGGCGACGCCGACGGCGAGCGCGGCCGTGTCCTCGGCGGGATTCCAAACGTCGAGCCGGCGCATGCGCTCGCTCGGGTCTCGCCAGCACAGCCTCCGGACCGGGAGGACGTGCGGGGTGTTCGGCGCCAGCTCCGACAGCGACTCGATCTCCGGAGGGGCGGCCGGATAGCTGTCGGGGTAGTGGATCCGGATGGGGAAAGCGTTCCCGTACACCCGGACCTCCAGGTCCCACCAGTAGCGCAGCCCCGCCGGGTCGCAACGCAGCCGCGGGGCGTCTCCCCAGCGCTCCCGCATGGCCGCGTGCTCGAGCACGAGTCGCCGCTTGTCCAGCGCCAGGCCCATGGCGTCACCTCCCCGCGTAGTGTCTCGCGAACTTGCCGACCTCGTTCGCGACGGCCGGCAGCCGATCCGCGGTCGCCGGCCCCGTGGGCACAAGCTTGCCAGCCGCCGGGTCCAGGCGCAGCGGCTCGCCGCCGGCATCCGACCTCTCGAGGGCCTGACGGATGTCGGTCGCCTCCTCGGGAGTCAAGGTTCGAAGTCCCATGTCTGCTCTCCTCCGCAGGGTGTCCGTTCACTCTTCGGCCGGCCCGCCCCGAGCCGATGGGCACACGCCCACCCGGTCGCTCGCGCGGTCCGCTCCACGTTCAACTCCTCCACGTGGCCGCGTCCCCTGCCAGCTCGCGCTCGACCTCTTCGAGGAGCCCCGGGAACCAGGACCGCGCCCCCCTCGGCGCGGACAGCAGCGGCGACTCCCAGGCGAGCATTTCCGCGCCCGTGTCCACAAACGCGATCGGGTTCGCGCCCGGTGCTCGTGGAAACCCGATCAGGATCCGGCGCCGCGTCCGGCGGTGCACCAGTTCCACGCAGGGGATCGGTGCCTGGCCCCGGGGCGAAAGCCTCGCCAGCCTTGCCTCGTGCTCCGGCAGGCCGAGCACGCGGGAGAGCTCGGTCGCGGCCGGTCGGTCTTCGGACCGGGCGACCGACTCCACGACCTCGGGCACGAACTGCCGGTAGCGGTAGCCGCTGGCGAGGCCGAGATAGAAGAAGCTCACCTTCAACCCGTCCAGGCGAAGGCAGTCGGCGGGCCGACGCGCGCCTCCCGCGTCCTCAGGGAAATCAGCGGTGAGGATGGCGAAGACCATCTCCTGGGTCGAGGACGCGAGCACGTTGCGCCGGTCGGTCCGGTAGTCGCCCCCGGACGGGCGATCCAGCTTCCCGGGGTGCAGATGCGCGTCGCCGATGTGGCCGGCGAAGGGATCGACGGTCCGCATTCGACGCAGGGCTTCGCGTTGGTACTCGCGGTCCATTTCCACCTCCGCCGGCGAGAAGCGGGCACGGGGCCCGGAGCCGATGAGGCCGTCCACGAGCAGCTCTCGCTCGGCCCCCCGGCCGAGGACCTTGCCCACGAGCAAATGGCCCACCTCCAGGTCCGGATTTCGCTCCCGGAACGCATTGGTTTCGCGGACGAGGGTGTCGAGCACGAAGCGAGCGAGCTGGATCCGAGGGAGAGCGCGCGCGCCGGACGCACTCTCCGCTCTCTCAGCCCGCGCTCGCGGCCAGGGCGCCGCCGCCGCGTGCACGCGCGCGGGCCCGAACCGACGGCGGACGCGGGCCCGCGGTCTGGCACGTCGTCGTCGCGCGCATGCGGCTCGTCGGCGGGTCACCGTCGGAAGCCGTAGAGCGCCGGCCGCCGCCAGCGCGAGCAGCGCGATCGCCAGGGCGAGGAACTTCGCAAAGTCAGCCATCCGCATCTCCGTTCAAAGGGTTCGTTGGCAAATGGCGGAGAGCGTGCGCCCGCTTTTTCGGGGATCGGGACGACGGCGGGGGATGCGGTCCGGGCAGGTATGGAGTGCGGGCGCAGTGCCGGCAGGCGGAGGCCGCCCTTCGTCGTTCCGCTTTCGGGCGGAGCGTCGGGCGGCAGGAGATGCGATTCCCCCGTAGGGGAGAGGGTCGGGGTGAGGTGCGCCACAAGCGTCGCGCCCGTGTTCGTCTTTGGTTGCGGCAACCCGCGTTAGCGCCCGCGCAAAAATAACTGCGCAGACTCGGACCTCGAGGCTCCTGGGGGCGCGGCCCGCGGGGCCCCGCTGCGCGGGCCGGAGGCCCGCCCCCCCCCGCGTTCGAGGCGGGTCAGGGCCGCGAGAGCCACCAAGAACCCACAGAACCTAGATTGAAGCCCCACTAGGGTATTCGCCGTAGCTCCGGCCGCTCGGGGCGGAGGAACTCGATCGGGAGCGCCGTCCTGCCCGCGAGGCACAAGTCGGCCAGAATCTCGCCGACGACGCTTGCGAACTTGAACCCGTGTCCCGAGCACGCGGAGGCGAGGAGCACCTGGGGGAAGGCGGGATGGCGGCCCAGAATGAAGTGCTCGTCCGCGGTGGTCGTGTAGAGGCAGGTTTTCGCGCGGAGGAAGCGGTCCAGTCCGGGAATGGCTCGCCGCGCGCGCTCGGACATGCGCCGGACGTCTTCGGCGTCGACGGGGGCCACGTGGTCCGGGTCGGTCGCGACGCGGCTGTGATGCACGGCCATCTTGGCCCCCTCGTCGCCGACCGCGGGGCAGAGGTAGAAAGTCTCGCCGTCGAGGTCCCAGATGAAGACCGGGTGCCGGTGCGCGCGGAAGGCGGCGTGCACCGCGGCGTCGGTCGAGTCGAACCAGCAGATGACGAGCCGCTCGATGAGGAGCGCGGGGTCGAAGCGCCAGAGGCCGCCGATCCATGCGCCGGGGGCGAGCACGAGCTGCGAAGCGCGCACCGAGCCACCGTCGGCGAGCCGCACCTCCACCGCGTCCCCCGCCGGCGCCCAGTCCTTGACGGCGCGTTCGAAGCGCAGCTTCGCGCCATGGCGTTCGGCCAGCTCGAGGTGGGCGCCCACGCAGTCCTCGGGCGCGAGCGTCCCCGCGTCCGGCTCGAAGAGGCCGACTTCGTCCGGCCGGACTGCAAGCAGAGGCAGGCGCCGCCGCAGCTCGGCGTTTTCCACAAGCTCGAAGGCGAGCCGGTGCTCCCGCGCCGCCCGCTCGCCGCCTGCGACGAGGGGGCTGTCTCTCCGACCGATGAGGTAACCGCCCGTGACGCGGAGCAGCGTACGGCCGCTCTCCCTTTCGAGGTCCCGCCAGAGCTCGTAGGCGCGCAACAGCAGGGGGACGTAGGCGGGATGCTCGAAATAGGCCTTGCGGATGATCCGCGTGAGGCCGTGCGACGAACCGCGGTCGTGCCCGCGCGTGAATCGCTCGAAGCCGATCACGCGCGCTCCCCGCCTGGCCAGGTGATAGGCGGCCGCGCCTCCGTGCGCGCCGAGCCCCAGGATGGCGACGTCGTACTTGTCTTCCATTTCGAATTCCGCGCGACGAGGTGCGTGCCGTGCGACTCGGAGTCCGCAACTGTACGCTGCCCCTCGTGCGCCTGTCAAGGCGCGCGATTCGCCTTGCTTTCGCCTTGCTTCGGCGAGTAGACTCGCTCCGCGCGTGGATCGGCGCCTCCCTCGCCTGTCAAGCGCCCGCGCACCCAGGAGCCGCGAGGTCCTAGGGCACGCAGTCCCTTTTGCGCGTGCGCCACGCCGCGCCTCGGGTCCCAGGTCACGCCCTTCGAGGTCGACCTGTCTCATGGACGAACAAGCTCGCGACGATCGAGTGGAGGCTGCGCTCCACGTCTCCGCCGCGCTGGCCGAGCGTGGGGACCTGGAGGCCGCGCGCGCGTCGCTGGAAGGGATACTGGTCGACGGCGGCGAGCGCTACGAGGTGCTGGCCCACTACGGCCTCGTGCTCCATCTGCTGGGGCATCACGGCCAGGCGGTTTCCTACCTCCGGCGCGCCCTGGCGCTCCGCGCCGACGATCCGAATCTTCTGCACAGCCTCGGCCTTTGTCTGACCGGGCTCAACCGCTGGGGCGAGGCCCTGACCGTGTTCAAACAAAACTGGGACGCGCAGGGGGACAGGTACTGGACCGCGCTCATGTGCGGCGTCTCCTTGTCCATGCTGGCCCGGTCCGGGGACGCCATCGGTTGGTTCCAGGAGGCCTACGACGCGGCCGAGAGCGGCGGCGGCCCGCGGGCGAACAGCGCCTACCTCGTCGGCTACGCCCTGTGCCTGTGCGGCCGTTGGGAGGAGGCGACGCCGTTCCTGCGGGAGGCCACGGCGCGGCTCGAGGGCGACGTGCAGTTCGCGCGGCTGCTCGCACTCGCGACTGACACGGCCGCGCGCACGAGCGCGAGCGCGAGCGCGGGGGAGGACGGCCCGCTCTCCGGGTGGGACCCGCTCCCCGATCGGTGGCTCAAGGACGCCGCCCCTCCGCCCTCGGGAGAGCCGCCGTACTGCGAGTGACGCCGCCGCCCGGCCGCTGCCCGGGGCGGTTTTTCGCGAGTCCGGCCGAGGGCCCAGGGTGCGGCTTCCACGCGCCTCCCTGACCGATTTTCCCCTTTCACTTCTCGCCCGCAATGCGTATACTGCCTCCCCGATTTCGGCGTTATCGGACCCTGCGAGGAGTTGAGTCTTGGCTGACAAGCAAACAGTGGAGGCCTCGGACGGTGCCGCCCTCGTCGCCGCCGCCATGGCTGAGCCGACCGACGCATCGACCGACACTCCTCCGTCCGTCGACGCCACGCTCTCGCAATGGGCCCTCGCCCAAGCCGAGCCTTTCACCGCCGCCCATGCCCTGGAAGCGCTGCGTCATGCCGGAGCCGCCCCGTCCGCGGCCCGCGCACTTGCGGAGTCGGACGTCGCCGAACGCCTGGGCCGCCACCCGTCCGTGGCCTGCTGGGACGGCCGGTACTACACGCCCGGCATACTCGCTCGGCGTCTTCGCTTCGTCATCCGCCTCATGCCCGACGAGCGGGCCCGCCACTTCCTCGTCCCGGGACACCGGTTCCTCCCCTTCCTGCCGTTCGATGCCGATCCCTCCGCACTCGAGCTTTTCTGGCCCAACGGAAAACTCCTGCCGCCGAGCGTGGCCCTCATGGACCATGCCACCATCGCGGCGTGCGAGCGCCTCCGGCTCGGCCGTTCCGGCGTCGTCCAGGACCAGGGGCCCGCGCAAGGGAGCTTCGTCAGCGGCTTTCACCTCGATCGGAAAATCATCAAGGACCGGGCCTTCACGGGCGAGCTGCTCGTCTCGTGCACGGACTTTGGCAAAAAAAAGTATGCCATTGAACCCTTCGCCGTCGGCTCGACGCCGACCCGAGCAGCGGACGAAAAGCGAATCCAGGACGCGTTGGAGGCCGTGTGCGGCTCGGAGCTCGCCGGTCCGTTGACCGCCGCCCGGCAGGCCCTGCATGCCCTCGCCCGCTGCCTCCCGCTTCTCGCGAACGCGCCGATCGGGCCCCTCGGTCCGATCCTGACCCAGACGCCGGGCGTCCGCCTGGAAACGGGGCCGCAGGGCGCGTTTTTCATGCCCATGGACTCCCCCGGCTCAAGCCTCGTTGGGGGCCCCGCGCTGCGACCCGGGCGGACGGGGCGGACGGGGCGACTCTCGCCGGAGGAAATCGAGGAGAGGCTCGAGCGCATCCTGCCGTCCGCCACCGGTCGAGGGCCCGCGCGCGCCACGCCGACCGTCCCCGCGCTTTCGCTCGCGCCACCCATGGAGGCGGCCGCGGCCCATGCGCCCGACGTGGCCCGCGCTCTCGAGCTGCTCGGAGAGGCGATCGCCGGCATGACCGCGCGCGCACGCGGCAAGCGAGGGGCGTACGCCCAGGCGATGCAGGGGCTGCGCTGGGACCCCGTCGAAGGCCGGTTCTGCGCCTCCTTCCGCGAGCGCTGGCAGGAGCACTGGCAGCTCTTCCTCCAAATCGACCTCGAAAAAGTCGATGTGAAGGGAGGGTGCGAGTGCAACCTCCGAGGCGCTGCGGCCTGCGACCACCTCGCGGGCCTCATCGAGTGCGTGCATCGGACCCTCCGCGTCGCCGACCACGCGGTCACGCGTGCGTACGCGGAGGACGCGGCGTCCCCGCCTTGGCAACGCGCGCTTCGACGACTGGACAGCGTCGTGCAGGGCCCGTCCACGGCCCAGGTCGCGGACAAGGCCCGCCCCAGCCGGCTGATTTGGCGGTTGTCGCGCGTCGCGAAAAAACTGGAACTCCAGATCTTCGAGCAAAAGGTGTCGAAGGCCGGCGGCTGGACCGCCGGTCGCCGGCTCCGGGTCGAGGATCTCCTGTACCGCCGGGAATTGGAGATCGGACCCGCGGACCGGGCCGCCGCGCACGGCTACTACGCGAATTCCCGCTTCGGCTGGTCCTCCGAGGAGGATGCGGACGGGTCGGAAGCGGCGCTCGTCTCGCCCCTCCTGGCCCTCGTCGGCCATCCCTGCGTGACGTGGCAGGACAATGGCGACACGCCCGTCGACGTCGCCGTGCGACGGACCGAGCTGCGCCTGAAGGCGGCGACCAGGGAAAAGGGCGGGCTCAAGCTCGCCGTGACGCTCGAAGAGCGCCCGGTCGACGGCTGCAAGGATCTCTTCCCCTGCGCCGACGGCTGCATTTTCTTCGATCGCGAAAAGTCGGAGGTCCTCGTCGCGCCCGCGAGCCCCACCGCGATCCGGCTGATGGCGGCGATCCGGGACGTGAAGGCGGGCTTTCCCGCGGAGGCCACCGAGGAGCTGCTCGCCCGCGTGCCGAAGCTCGAGGCCGTCCTGCCCATCGACCTCCCCGCGGAAATCGGCGGCGAGTCGGTCCCCCCGGACGGAAGGCTGCGGCTCCTGCTCACCCCCGAGCGCGTCGGCGGCGTCACCGCCGCGCTTCGCGCCCGGCCGGTCCCCGACGGCGCAGGCGTCTACGTCCCCGGCGGCGGCCTTTCCGTGCTCACCGAGGTCGTGGCAGGGAAGCGACTGCTCGTTCGCCGCGACCTCAAGCGCGAGGAGGCGCTCGCGCACGAGCTGACGACCGAGCTGGGGCTCGACGGCCTGCTCACCTCCCGGCCGTTCGAGTGGCGGCTCTACCACGACGAAGAGGCCCTCGACTTCCTCGACGGGTTGGAAGCGCGGTCGCGCGCGGACCTGGTCGTGGAATGGCCGGCCGACGGGCGGAAGATCTTCGTCACGCGCGAGGCCCTGCCCAAGGACCTGCACCTCGAGGTCAAGGAGGACCGCGACTGGTTCGGGATCTCGGGGACCATCGAGCTGGACGGGGAGACCGTGCCCCTGACCGCGGTGCTCGACAGCTTGCGTCGGGGGCGGCGGTACGTGCCGATCTCGGCCGGCAAGCTGCTCAAGCTTTCGCAATCGCTCCGCGACCGGCTCGCCGAGCTGACCGACGTCGCGCATTCGACCGAGAGCGGCCTGCAGGTCGGGCGGGTCGCGGCGCCCGTGATCTCGGACCTTTTCCGCGAGGCCGGGGTCGTCGCCGCGTGCGAGGCGTGGGAGGACATGCGCAAGCGTTTCGACCGGGCGATGCAGCTCTCGCCGAATCCGCCCGCCACGCTTTCCGCCGAGCTGCGCGACTACCAGCTCGAAGGCTACCGCTGGCTGCGGCGACTCGCGGAGTGGGGCGTCGGCGGGTGCCTGGCCGACGACATGGGGCTGGGGAAGACCGTGCAGGCCCTCGGCGTCCTGATCGACCGCGCCCCGGGCGGGCCCGCGCTCGTCGTGGCGCCGACGTCCGTGGGGTCCAATTGGATCCGGGAGACCCGTCGTTTCGCGCCGACGTTGAATCCGATCCTTTATCGCGAGACCGACCGTGAGACCGAGGCCGGCGCGGACGCGTATCGCGCCGGGGACGTCGTCGTCGCGAGCTATGGCTTAGTGCTGCGCGACGCCGACCGGCTGGAGAAGGTACGCTGGGGCACGCTGATTCTCGACGAGGCGCAGTTCGTGAAGAACGCGCACACGAAGACCGCGTCCGCGATCCGGCGGCTCGTCGCGGACTGGCGGCTCGCATTGACCGGCACGCCGATCGAAAACCGCTTGGCGGAGCTGTGGAGCCTTTTCCGTTCCATTTGCCCGGGTCTGTTCGGGAGCTGGGACCGCTTCCGGGAGCAGTTCGCGGGACCCGTAGAGCGGGACAAAGACGCGGGGCGGAGGCATGCGCTTGCGCGGCTGGTGCGGCCGTTCATATTGCGCCGCACGAAGGCGGAGGTCCTGGACGAGCTGCCGCCGCGGACCGAGATTCAACTCACCGTCCAGCTCGGCGCGGAGGAGCGGCGGCTCTATGACGAGTCGCGGCTGGCGGCCCTTGCGCAATTGACGGGCGCCGTCGATGCTGGAGGCGAGGGTGGCGGCGCCGGCGCTGGTGAAGGAGTCGGCGAGGACCGGCGGTTCCAAGTGCTGGCCGCGCTGACACGCCTTCGGCAGCTCGCCTGCCATCCGCGGCTGGTGCACGCGGACGCGGCGCCTGAGTCTTCGAAGCTCACCGTCTTCCTGGAGACCGTCGAAGAGCTGCGCGCCGGCCATCACCGCGCGCTGGTCTTCAGCCAATTCACTCGGTATTTGGCGCTCGTGCGGGAGGCCCTGGACGCGCGGCAGATCCCCTATCAGTACTTGGATGGCCAGACCCCGCCGCGAGCGCGCGAGGAGGCGGTGGACGCGTTCCAGGGCGGGAACGGCGAGCTCTTTCTGATTTCATTGAAGGCGGGCGGGACGGGCTTGAACCTGACCGCGGCGGACTACGTCGTGCATTTGGATCCGTGGTGGAACCCGGCGGTGGAGGACCAGGCGACCGACCGCGCGCACCGGATTGGGCAGACGCGGCCGGTGACCGTGTACCGGCTGGTGGCGGCGGGCACCGTCGAGGAGCAGATTCTGGCGCTGCACGCGGACAAGCGCGGCCTGGTGGCCGGCGTGCTGGAAGGCGCGGACCAGGCGGGCAAGCTGTCGACCGCGGAGCTGATCGGGCTGATCCGGGGAGAGGGGTAGGCAGGCGGCGGCTGGAATCCGGCCACGGTTGTGGATGTCCCCCTGAATGTAAACCCCGCCCACAGTGCGCTGGGTAGATTCGACACGTCTTGCCGATTGTCGGCGTTCTCCAACCACAGCACGGTCAATTCACAGTTACCCGTAAGCCCCTGATCGTCACCCACAACTTTTCGCTGGACACCGGCCCACGCATCCGGTAACATGCCGGGCCCCAGCGGTCGCGGCGCCACCGTCGCTGGACTGCGACCTCGCATCCCTCGGTCGAGTCACGATCCAGCCCATAGCGAGTCGCCGCTGCCTCGCGTCGCGCATCTGGAAAGCCTGGATGCAGGACCATCACTACCTGGGCGCCGGGCCGCTGTGCGGCGCCCAGCTCCGATACCTCATCCATAGCGAGCGGCACGGCTTCGTGGGCGCCTTGAGCTTCAGCGCCGCGGCCTGGTCCGTCGCCGCGAGGGACCAGCATATCCAGTGGAGCTCAGCGGCGCGGGAGCGAAATCTTCCCCGCGTGGTATGCAACAGTCGCTTCCTGATTCCTCCCACGGTCTGTGTGAAGAACCTGGCTTCGCACGCTCTGGGTATGGCCGTGGAGCGCTTGGCCCCGGACTGGCGCGCACGGTACGGCTACGAGCCGGTGCTGGTCGAAACCTACGTTGAAAAGCTGCGCTTCGAGGGGACCTGCTATCGCGCGGCGAATTGGCTCCGCGTGGGCGAGACCCAGGGCCGTGGCCGTCAGGATCGGACCCACGAGGCGACGGCGCCGGTCAAGGACGTCTACGTGTATCCGCTCTGCCGGGAGTGGCGGGACGTACTCTGCGTCGAACCGCCGAAGCGAATGTCGTTGCCTCCGAAGCCCACTGCGATAGACTGGGCGGAAGAGGAGTTCGGCGGTGCGCAGGTGGAAGACGAACGCCTCCGAAAGCGGCTGTGCCTCGTCGCCCGCGATTTTTACGCGCGCCCGCAGTCCAGCATTCCTGATGCGTGCGGCAGCTTGGCGAAAACGAAAGCAGTGTATCGCCTCATGCAGAACGAGCGGATCAATCTGGAGACCGTGTTGCGCCCGCACTGCGAGCAGACGGTGGCGCGCATGGCGGAGCACCCCGTTGTGCTGGCGGTCCAGGACACGACCACCCTGAACTACTCGACGCATCGCGGGACCACCGGCCTGGGGCCGATCAATACCGCCGTGGACGGTGCAATCGGCCTGCATCTGCACAGCACGCTGGCCTTCACCGAAACCGGCCTGCCGCTGGGGGTGTTGGACGAGATCTGCTGGGCGCGGCTCCCGGAGACGTATGACACGAGCGAGGGATGCGAAACAAAACCCATCGAGGAAAAAGAGAGCTACCGGTGGCTGATGAGCTATGAAGCGGTAGCGAAGGTGCAGAAGCGTTGCCCGAAGACGCTAATCCTGGTCACCGGCGACCGGGAGTCGGACATCTATGAGCTGTTCGTGGCGGCGCGGTCGGAGGTCGGAGGTCCGGGGCTCTTGATCCGCGCCGAGCGGACGCGGCAGCGGAAGGTGGAGCACGGCCATCTCTGGGAGGTTATGGCGAACGCGCCGGTGGCGGGCGAACAGGAACTCGTCGTGCCGCGTCGAGGGAACCGCGCGGAGCGGGTTGCGCGACTCGCCATTCGGTACGCCTCGGTGGAGCTGGTGCCGCCAGGGGGGAAGAGAAAACTCGGGAGCGTCCGCGTGCGAGCCGTGTATGCGTGCGAGATCGACGGTCCGGTGGGGACCGAGCCGATCGAGTGGATGCTCCTGACCACGATGGACGTGAACGACGATGCGCAAGCCCAGCGTGTTCTCAGGCTGTACACGCAGCGATGGGGCATCGAGGTGTGGCATCGCACTTTGAAATCGGGCTGCCGGATAGAGGACCGGCAGTTGCATACAGCCGAAGGACTGGGGGCCTGTCTGGCGATCGACATGGTCGTGGCGTGGCGAATTCATCATTTGACGAAACTCGGCCGCGAGACTCCGGACTCACCGTGTACGGTCTTCTTCGCGGAGGGGGAATGGAAAGCATTGGTAGGCTGGGTCAAGCGCAAGCCGATTCCCCCGCCCAACCCGCCCACACTGCACGAGGCCGTTAGAATGGTGGGGACGCTCGGGGGCTTCCTTGGGCGCAAATCGGATGGCGAGCCGGGCACCGAGTGTCTTTGGCGTGGGCTTGAGCGACTGGCGGATATCACGGGTGTGTGGTCCTATCTGAGTCCGATGATCGACCCGAGCCGGGTGCCGGTGTCCCGCGATGATGGTTGTGGGTAAGGATCAGC
>JACPWG010000056.1 GCA_016197205.1 Planctomycetota bacterium | reverse complement strand
GAGCTCAGGATCCGCCCGGTCTGGCATCAGCGCGAGGATCGGGTGCAGGCACACATCTTCGTGTGCTTCCTCGCCTACGTCCTGTGGAAGACGCTCGAGCAGTGGACGCGTCGGGCCGGCTCGGCAGCTGTCCAAGGACCGTGCTCGACGAGCTGGCGCAGGTGCAGAGCGTCGACGTCGTGCTGCCGACCACGGACGGTCGAAATCTGCGCGTGCGCTGCGTGGTCAAGCCCGAGCCCGCTCCGGCCGTCCTGATCGGGCGCCTCGGCCTCGATCTGCCGCGCCGGCTGCGCGTACACGCGCCCATCGAGGCCGCACTCGTGTAGTGACAACTTCGGCGCCACGATCGCCGTAGACCTTTGCCAACACTCGCTTCGTCTCCGTGAACTGCGGAAGTTCGTAGCCCTCGACTGCCAGTTTCACCAAATCCTGGCAAGTCTCAGTCACTTTCACCCCTTACTGCACCAGGTTTGCCGGACCAGATCCCGTCAGCTCGCCACACAGGTGGACCGTAACCGTCCGGGGAACCCCATCTGGTTCGGCGCTCTTGGCGGCCGAGAATCGCGGGCATGGATCGCCGGGAGCAGATGCGGCGGTGGCTGGCTCGTCGAGAGCGTCTTGGCCTGACGTTCCGCGCGCTGTCTGTGGAGACAGGAGTGCCGGTGGGCACGCTGGCGTGCTGGGCCTGGAAGCTGAGGAACGAGAGTCGAGGCGTGCCGGCGAAGCGGAGGCAGCCCTCCTTCGTCGAGCTGGTCGCGGAGGGCGAGCGCGCGGACGGACGCATCGAGGTCGTGCTGCGGGGTGAGCGGCGCGTGATCGTGGACGCGGACGTCGATGCGGCGGCTCTGGCGCGTGTCGTCGCGGCGCTGGAGCGATGCTGAGCCTTTCGTCCCGCGTACGGATCTTCGCTGCGGCGGAGCCGATCGACTTCCGCAAGGGCTTCGACGGCCTGGTGCAGATCGTGCGCGACGGCTTTGGCGAGGATCCCTTCGGCGGCGACGTCTTCTGCTTCTTCAACCGCCGTCGCGATCGCGTCAAGCTCTTGGTGTGGGACGCGAACGGTTTCTGGATGCACTACAAGCGCCTCGAGCGCGGCACCTTCGAGCGCGTCGAAGGACGCGGACGCCGCGTCGAGATCGATCGCGCGAAGATGTCGATGCTGCTCGAAGGGATCGACACGAAAAGGTCGAGATTCCGCCGGCATTTCTCGCGCAGCGTACGTATCTGTGCGCGTGACGAAACCCGTGAACGCGCGCCGACTTCCGGATGACGTCGAAGCCCTGAAGGCGCTCGTCGCCGAGCAAGACGCGCACATTCGCGCGCTCGAACACCGCGTACAAGTGCTGAGCAAGGCGCTCTTCGCCCCGAGCAGTGAGCGTCGGCCCTCGAAGGACTTCCGGATGGATCCGGGCCAGATGCACCTGCTCTTCCCGGAGCTCGTCGAGGCCGCCGAGCGCGTGGCCGACGAGAAACAGGTCGAAGGCTCGGTCGAGGTCAAGGCGAGCGGCGAGAAGAAGACCCCGCGCCGCCGCAAGCATTTTCCCCCGCACCTGCCGGTGATCCGCACGACCTTCGAGCTCCCGGCCGAGCAGCGGCGCTGCACCTGCGGCGAAGCGCTCGCGGAGATCGGCGAGGATCTCTCCCGGGAGCTCGAGCGCTTGGAGATCGCGGTGGTGCACGAGATCGCGCGCAAGAAGTACGCCTGCAAGGTCTGCCAGGAGGGCGTGAAGATCGCCCCCGGTCCCGATCGCGTGATCGACAAGGGGATCTTGGGCGTCGGCTTCCTCGCCCACGTGCTGGTCGAGCGTTTTGCCGATCACATGCCCTACAACCGGCTCGAGGCAAAATACGCCTCCGAGGGTTTTGAGCTGTCGCGCTCGGTCCTGTGCGAGTCGGCCGGACGCTGCGCGGAACTCCTGAAGCCGATCGCCGAAGAGATCAAGAAGGACGCGCTGGCTTCCGGCGTCGTGCAGACCGACGACACGCCGGTCGTGATCCAGGAGGGCAGCGACCAGCGCTCGAGGAAGAGCCGTGTTTGGGTGTACCGCGGCCTGGGCGGCGAGGTCTTCTTCCACTCGACCGAGTCTCGGGGGAGCGCGGGCCCCGCGTCGGTGCTGCGCGGGTACTCGGGGTACCTGCAGGCCGACGCCTACTCGGTCTACGACGCGATCTACAAGGGCGGCGACGTGATCGAGGTGGGCTGCATGGCCCACGCGCGGCGCTACTTCGTCGAGGCCGAGGACAGCGAGCCGGAATTCTCGAAGGAAGCCGTGGATCGCTTCCGAGAGCTCTACGGGATCGAGCGAGCGCTCGAACTGGCAGGCGCTCTCGCGCTACTGCGAGGACGGGCGGCTCGCGATCGACAACAACGCGGCGGAACGCGCGCTGCGCACCATCGCCGTGGGCCGCAAGAACTGGATCTTCTTCGGCAACGAGCGCGGCGGCGAGACCGTGTCAGGGTCCGGGTTATCAGGTCCACCCGTAGATCGGCCAAGCTGGTCCACCCCCGCGCGTTGATCTGATCGAGTCCGGTTCGGCGAAGCTGGTCCAGTGCAGCTCGGCCAAGCTGGTCCACCTTGGTTCGGCCAAGCTGGTCCACTTCGCGGGGGCGTTCGGTGCGGTCGGTCTCGCGCTCGGTGCACGCTCCGTGGCTTCACCCGAAGCCCACGGAGGATTCATTGAGCGCTCGGAGGACCGACATGCATCGACTACAGGACCTGATCCGCCTTCACCGCCAAGGAGAAGGCTCACGCGTCATCGCGCGCCAGCTGCGCATGGGCCGGGACACGATCCGCGCGTACCAGCGCGCGCTGAAGGAGGCGCAGCTCCTGGAGGGAAGTGCCGACGCGATCCCGGAGCTCGAGGTCCTGCAGCGCGCCCTGGCCGCGCGCCTGCCGCCGCGCCCGGCGCCGCAGCAGGAGTCCTCGATCGAAGCCTGGAGTGAAATGATCGCGGCGATGCATCGCCGCGCCGGCGCGAAGGCGATCTTCGATCGGCTGCGTCTCGAGCATCCTGCAGATGCTCAAGCTGCCGGATGGCACCGTAAAGGTGCTGGTGGAGGGCGGCACGCGCGCCCGCATCGGCGCGATCACCGATCTGCGCAGCCACTGGGTGGCTGAAGCGACGC
>JACPWG010000055.1 GCA_016197205.1 Planctomycetota bacterium | reverse complement strand
CACGATTCCTGGGGGCGCGGGCCTCCGGCCCGCGCGCGTCACCACATGGCCTACACTTCGCCGCACCCGTGCGGACGATGATAGCCGAAGTTCCTCAAGGCGGCGCTGGCCGACACGATCCGGAGGCCCTATGAATCCTCGTACCACGCTTCATGCGCTTGCGCTCTCCGTTCTTCTGCCGCTTTTCGCCGCTGTGACTGTCTGGGCCGACCCGGCCGAGGAGGCGTATCATCGGGGAACGCACCTGTTGGACGCGGGCAAGTATGCGGAGGCGATCGCGGAGTTCGACGAAGCGCTGCGCCTGAACCCGAGGTATCCCGCGGCCCTTCTCAACCGGGGCTTTTGTTACGGCGGGAAGGGCGAGCTCGAACGTGCGATCCAGGACTACGACGCGGCCCTTCGGATCGCGCCGAATTTCGCGCAGGCGTACCAGAACCGTGGCGCGATGTACGCGGAGCGGAAGCAATTCGACCAAGCGATTCGGGATTGCGATCGGGCGATCCAGCTCAACCCGCGGGAGCCCGAGGTGCGCCTGACTCGGGCGGGTGCGTTGTGCGCTCTCGGTCGGCACGAGGAGGCCATTTCTTCGTGCGACGATGCGCTGGGGCTACGCCCCGGGTGGGCCTGGGCGCTTTGCGACCGCGGAAAGTCGCATGCGCAGCTTGGGCACACGGCAGAGGCCCTGCGGGACTACGACGCCGCGATCGTCAGCGACCCGCGGTTTGCGGTCGCATACGTCAACCGCGCGGAGTTGCGCCGCGCCGGCGGCGATCCCGACCGCGCGCGGCAAGACCTCGACCGCGCGCTCGACCTCAACTCGCGGTGCGCGCCGGCCTGGTGCCTCCGCGGCGTCCTGCGAGCCGCCGAAGGGCAGCACGAGCGCGCGCTGGAGGACTATGCGCAGGCGCTGCGTGTCGATCCGCGATGCGCCCTGGCGCACAACAACCGCGGAGTGACTCTCCTGGCCCTCGGCCGCCCCGACGAGGCGCTGGCCGCCTACGACCAGGCCCTGCTGCTCGACCCCTTCCTGGGGCAGGCGCACGTCAACCGCGGCGTGTACCTGATGGAACGTCGCGAGTACGAGAAGGCTCTCGTCGATTTCGAAGCGGCAGCGGGCCTGCACCTGCGCGACGGAGCGGCACACCTGGGCGTCGGGACCTGTCAGCGCCAGCTCGGCCGCCTGGACCGCGCCTTCGGAGCCTTCGACCAGGCCCTTCGACTGAATCCGCGGCTCGAGGGCGCTTTTTACAACCGCTGCATCGCGGACCTGCTCGCCGATCGCGGGAAGCAGGCCGCCACCGATGCCCGCGCCTACGTCGAGCTGAAGGGGTGGAAGGACGCGCTCTCTCCGTACGTGGGCATCTTCGCCTGCTTGGCGCTCCGCCGGGCCGGCTCGGAACCGGAGGCGCGCAAGCTCCTGGACGAGGCTGCGCGGCATTGGGACGCGGCCGCGTGGCCCGGGCCCGTGCTCCGCTTTCTTCGGGGGGAGGCGAAGGAAGAGGAGGTGCTCGCGCTCGTCCCTTCTCCCGAGGTCATGACGGAGGCGCGGACGTACCTGGGGCTGGGGCTCGCGGCGGCGGGGAAGCGCGAGGACGCGCTGAAGCACCTCCGCTGGGTCGTGACGCAGGGGGACCCGCGCTACGTGGAGCACGACCTCGCGGCGGCGGAGCTGCGACGTCTGGAGGGGGCGAAGGGGGGCGCGGCGCCGCGAAAGTGAGGGAATGGGGGAGTGTACCGAAAAATAGCAACGACCCGAACAAAGGCCAAACGCGACCGAGGACGGCAAGTGGCTGGATCATGGCGCCGCGTCCCAACCAGCCGCGGGCAAAATTTCAACTTTGAACTTTGACCTTTTGCAATTTGAAATTCGGACCGGCCGTGTGGGTCGAACGCGGGACTTTTGCACAGAGACGCGGAGACGCAGAGGCCGGGCGCTGAGTCAGCCCTCCTCTACCGGCAACAATTGCCGGCAACGCACGGAGAGATCGATTTTAGCTTCAGTTCGGCCTGTTGAAAAAACAACAGCCTCCAACCTCGCGTCGAACCATGCGTCTGAAGTCGTCGGTTGATTGGACCCACGCCTCGCCCCACGCGGGGACAGCGAGCCACGCCAGTCCATGGGGCCCGCCTACTTGGCCTTGCCCACGTGCACCCGCCCTTTGAATCCAACGGAGGAGCTCTTCAGCAGGAAGCCGAGGACGATGAGTCCCAGGCCGAGCAGCGCTCCGGGGGGGCCACCGAAGACCGCCGCCCCCGTACCCGTCGCGATCAGTCCGGTCTTGACGGGATCCGCGCTCACTTCGACTTGGAGCTCGGCCTCGCCGGTCCGCTTGTTCCCGACCAGCTTGCCCCCGACGTTGACCGGCAGAGAGAACCCGGCCCCTCCACCCTCAAAGGTCGTCGCGCCTTCGACGTCGAGCTGGCGATCGCCGTCTCGTACGGTCATCTTGCGGAACTTCTCGCCCTTGATTGCGGACACTCCCACTCCCGGCGTCTTCACCTTGACGACCAGTATGTCGTCGGAGTTCTCCGCGTAGGCACCCCCGCCCCCCGACACGTTTCCAATGTCGATTTGCTCGCCTTTGGAGAAGCGGAACCGGCCGATCGCGCCCACCTCTTCCTCGTGCCGAAACTCCAGCGTGTTGAATTCGCCGTTTGCGTATCCGCCACCCGCGACTCCCGGCGTTGCGGCTGCGTCGTATTCGTAGGTGTAGTGGCCGAGGTCCACGTGATTTTTTTTGTCCCCAACGCGAACGAGGGCGCCATCGTTCTCCTCTCCGTGGATGCCCGGCCTTTCCGGCTTGGCGGGTGTCGTGCCCTGGAGGGCGGTGAACGCCCCCTGGTAGCGGCGCGCGACCGCTCGACCGTAGGCGGTCAGGCAGCCGAGCACGCCGACGGCGACGAGTGAAACGAGGATGACGTACTCGGGGAGGGCGGTGCCGCGGCGCGTGCCGGATGGGATTCTCATATGCTTCTCCGTAATAGAGTGATTCAGTTGAATCGTATGATTAGCGCGTAGCAACAGGTGTGCCGGGCCCGCCGTCGGCAGAGTCGACGTAACTCGGCTGTAGACAGCGGGTAATGGTCTTCATTCGTTGGTGCCTGGGAACCCGTCCGTTGCCGTTCGTAACGGTGTTACGAATAGGAATGTGTCGCCGGCAGGGTTCGGGGCCAGGGCAAACGCCGGCCGACGAACGACAGGAGGGAAGCCCAGCGTGGCGCCCGGCTCGGTCACGATCAAGAGTGGAGGGAGACTTCAATGGAAATCGGGGACAGAAATCGCGCAGAAATCGGGGACACGAGAAATCGGGGACACGTACGATTTGCTGCTTGCCTGTAGGGCCCGCCGGGGCCTTGCTCTCCAACTGGCATGCGTCTTACTGCCCGACGTCCCGCACCACGTTTCCAACGCGGCAATTTGCGGCTGAGGATCTTCCTCCCCCGTGCCTCGCCGGCAGCCGGCAAGGCACCGCCGTACCGCTGTGCGGGGGGTGACGGCAGGCTGGACTCCTCCACCTGCCTGTGAGCGTAACTTGGGAGCACCGATACCGCGGCCGAGGCCCACAACGAGGGTCGATCATGCGTGCTGCCGTCGCGGTCAGCCACCACCCCGGCCCCGTCCGCTGCGCGGGAGGAGGAGGGAGGGGATTTTCCCGAAACCTTCGCGCTCACCGCGCAGCGGTTCCGGGGAATCCCATGGCCGTGGCTCGAAAAGATTTCGTTTGGACGGACCCCCTCGGCGGCTACAATGGATGTGGAGGCTTCCCCCGGAGCCTCCTCGCCGAACCGAGCAAGCAACGAGGCACAAATCCGGAATCACCCAAACGCTCGTCTCGCCACTAGGCAGGAGCCCGTATCGTCTTCGAAACCGGCCCCCATTGCGTGCGAGCGCGTTCGATGAGCGACCGACCCTGCTTGGATCTCCATCCCGTCGCACTCGCGGAGCTCTGCCGCCGGCACCACGTTCGCGAGCTGGCCCTTTTCGGCTCCGCCCTGGGGCCCGACTTCGGAGACGAAAGCGATGTGGACCTGCTCGTCGAGTTTCACTCGGGCTTCGAAGTGGGCCTCCTGACACTCCTGGCCCTGCAAGCCGAGCTCGCCCTGCTCCTCGGCCGCCGTGTGGACCTGGTGCCCAAGGCCGGCCTGAAGTCGATGATCCGCGACGAAATTCTCGCGCAGGCAAGGGTCCTGTATGCGGCGTGATCGGCTCTACCTGTTCGATGTGATCGAGGCCGCGAAGAGCGTGGAGGGCTTCGTCAGAGGCAAGACGCAAGTGGAGTTTGTCGGCGACGACTTGTTGCGCAGCGCGGTCTTGCACAAACTGACGATCGTCGGGGAGGCAGCAACCCGCCTCAGCCCCGAGCTCCGGGAGCGGCACCCCCACGTCCCCTGGCGGGACATCGTCGCATTCCGGAACATCGCCGTACACGCCTACTTCGCCGTCGATTGGGCGATCGTCTGGGTGTCGGCCACACGGGAATTGCCCGAATTGCGTCGCCAAGTCGACGCGATCCTGGACAGGGAATTTCCCGAGCCCGCAGCCCCCCCACCCGCCGATCCGCCGAGTTCCCAGGGTCGGTAGCCGCATGCAAAGTCGAACCCGTCGTCCGGGTTCGCGGCGCCCCTCACCCCAGCGTCACCGGCAGCCGCCCCCGCGCCTCCGCCTTCCCCAAGAGCGCCCGTGCCGCCGCCTCCACGCTCGCCTCGCAGTCCGAATAGGCGCACAGGTACGCGGGCACGTCCGGGAGCTGGCCGAGCAGGTACGGGGTCCCGAAGGACGCGAGCACGATCGACGGCGTCCGCTCCGGCAGCGACGCGACCCAGCGCGCGAGGTTCTCCGCGAGACCCGCGCGCCCCTTGAAGCCGCGCACCCTGCAAAAGATCGGCAGCACCAGGATCGTGTCCCGGTCGATCTCCTCCCGCAGGCGCGCAAGGGCCGCGGGCTCGGTCGTGTCGTCCACGCGAAAGCGCTGCGTGGTGCGCAGCTCCTCCGCGAGCAGCTCGCCGAATCGCACCGCGCCGTCACTGCGCAGCTCGTCCTCCACCGACACGCACAGGATCCGGCGGCCGGCCCATTGCCCCAGCGGCAAGAGCCCCGCGCGGTCGCGCACGAGCGAAATCGACTCCGCGGCGATGCGGCTCGAAAGGGCCTCGTGCCCGGATTCGAAGAGCGGCGTCTCCGCCTCCAGGATCCGCACCGTCCGCTCCGCGAAGAGCCCCAACCCGAGCTTTGCCTGGAGCACCCGCTCCGCCGACGCCCGGACGCGCTCTGCCGGAAGGTCCCCCCACTCCACCGCCCGCAGCACCGCGTCGATCGACTCGATCGGCCGCTGGGGATAGAGCAGGAGGTCGTTCCCCGCCTTCAGCGCCAGCACCACGGCCTCCTCCTCCGGGAACTCCTCCACGATCGCGCCCATCATGAGCGCGTCGGTCATGATCAGGCCGCCGAAGCCGAGCCGCTCCCGCAACAGGCCGGTGATCACCGGGGGCGAGAGCGAGGCGGGGAGGTCCGGGTCGATCGCCGGGAAGCGGATGTGTCCGAGCATGACCGCCGGCACGCCCGCCGCGATCGCCGCGCGGAAAGGAACCAGCTCCGTCCGCTCGAGGTCCGCGAGGCTGCGGTCGGCGGTCGGGAGCTTGAGGTGGCTGTCGACGGTCGTGGCCCCGTGTCCGGGGAAGTGCTTCGCCGTCGGGAGCGCCTCGCCCGCGAGGCAACCGGCGACGAACGCCGCGCCGAGCCGAGCGACGCGCGCCGGGTCCTCCCCGAAGGCCCGCGTGTTGACGATGGGGTTCGCCGGCTCCGTCTGCACGTCGAGCACCGGCGCGAGGACCACGTGGATGCCGAGCGCCCGCGCCTGCACGGCCGTGGCCCGCCCCATCGCGCGCGCCAGCTCCGCGCTGTCCGCGGCGCCGAGGGCCATGTTGTTCGTGAAGCGCGTCGCGCCGCGGACCTGCATCCCGGCGCCGCACTCCAGGTCGGAGGACACGAGGAGCGGCAGGCGCGAGAGCCGCTGCAGCGAATTGATGACGAGCGGGGTCTCGAAGACGTCGCCGCCGAAGAGAATCAGCCCGCCGACCTCCCCGCGCTCGATGGCTTCCTTGACCCGGTCCGGCTCGAAGCGGCCCGCGGACTCGTGCTTCCCTGTGAACGGCGCGACGACGAGCTGGCCGACGAGCTGCCGCAGCGTCAGCTCAGACGCGATTTTTTTTGCCTCCTCGGTCACGTTCATGCCGCTGCTCCCGTCCGGAGGCGCCTTCGGGCGCCGTGTCTGGATTGTAACCTGGAGTCCGCGTGGCGGACAAGCGACAACTCCGGCGGTCCTGGCGCGCCCCTGCCGCACGCTCGCCGCGTCAGCGATAGAGTCGCTCGAGCATCATGTGGAGCCTTGATGGGACGAGGCAATCGTCCGGATTGCGTGCGATCTCGTCCGCCCAGCGCCGAAGATAGGCAAGGTCCAGGGTTGGGCGCTGACGGATCAAAATCCGCTCGACATCGTCCAGATCACGTGGTCGGTAGGCCATCAGTTTGTAGAGCACCAAGTCCTCGGGTGCGGCCAGGGGCACGTCGCAGTCGAAGAGTCGAACCGATCGCCGCCGGGCGAACGCGGAGTTGTCGAGAGCATCGACCGCTCTATGGAGATCCGCCCAGCGGCCTCGCCGCCAGATGCGCGTCCAGCCGTCGATGGCGAAGGTCCGGTCAGCATCCTCCTGGATCCGGTAGCGGGCTTTGCGGAAGGCCGCGAGCACCTGCACCAGCCGGTCGTCGGCCAGACAGAGGACGATGTCGACGTCCTGGGTCTCGCGAGGCATCCCCCACACCGCGGCGGCGACGCCGCCGTAGACGAAATGGGGGACTTGCGCCGCGTCGAGGACGGCGAGGGTATCTCGGACGAATTCACCCAGGGGGGCTTTCACTTTGGCCTTCGCCTCAATCGCCTCTGCAGCGCCGCCGGCAGGGTGGGATCCGGCGCCTTGGCCGGAGGGGCATCCAGCCCCTGCGCCGAATGCAGCTCCTCGACTTGCCGAAGGGCCTCCTCGTCCGAGAGTGCCGCGAGCGCACTCGCCTCGGCTCGGCGGGCGGCGGCCCCAGCGCGCGCGCGCTTGTCCGACGCATGCTCGCGATGGGACGCGGGTCCGGGAACGGGCGCGTGCAGCTCCGGAAAGTCGCGAGCTTCGTAGGTCGCGAAACCGTCGACGAGCGCGAGGCGCGCGAGGCCCTGCGGGTTCCCGCGGAAACGATTTCCAGGGAGGAGGGCGAGCCAGGCCCCGCGCTCCGGCGCGATCAGCCGCATGAGCAAGTCTGGAGGATCTGGGCTTTCCGCCGGCGACACGCCGGCGGAAGCCTGCGGGGGGTAGCGCCAGACATACACCATCCCATCGAGTGTGATCGACGCCAAGGAGTCCCCGCCGGGCAAGAAGGCGACATCCCTCACGGGGCCCGCGTGTCCGGCGTAGACGTGAATTTGGCGGCCGCTGCGCGCGTCCCACAGCCGCACGGTCAAGTCGGCGGAGGCCGTCGCGATCATCCGGTCGTCCGGCGAATACACAGAGCGCAGTACGGCCCGTTGATGTCCTACAAGATCAAGGAGCAGTCGCCCATCGGCTGCATCCGACACGTGGACTTCGCCGCACGACGCGGTCGTGAGGAGGCGACGGCCATCGGCCGACAGGGCGATGGAGTTCACGCGCCGTCCGGCGTGAAGCTCAAAGTGCGCAATCCACTTGTCGTTGGAGAGGTCGAGCACCGAGACCGACCCCTCGATCGTCCCGCAGAAGAGGCGAGCGCCATCGGTCGAGAAGGCCAGGGCGTGGATCTGTTCATCGTGGTCCAGCTTGATCCTCCGCGTTTCGCGGTCCCCCGACAGTCGGCGAACGTAGACCTCGCGCTTCAATTCACACCAAGCCATCCACTCGCCATCCGTGGACACGGCAAGGCTGCCGAGTGGATCAGGGCGCGCAGTGGATCGAAGCAAGGTTCGCGTCGCCAGGTCGAGGATCGGCAGACCGTTTCGGCGGGGACCGCGCAGTGCTCGGTATCCGGCCCGATCGCTCAGCACGATGGCGCCTTCCGTCGCGCTCACCGGATGCTCAGCTACCTGTACGCCGGTCCGACAATCCCAGACTTGGATGGCTCCGGGTTCCCCGCGCGTGACGACCGAATCACCGTCCGGGGAGACTGCCAGAGATGCAACACAATCAGCGCGTTCCAAACACTCCCACCTCGGGCGGCTGAAGGGGATGCTGATGACAAGAATTCCGCCGTTCTCCGTACCCAACGCCGCCCACTTCGAGTCGGGGGAGAGACGGGAGCAAGCACTCCGCTGGTACAAGTACATGTCTCTGGTGGGTCCAGGATCCCGATCGAGCGGCAGCAACATCAGGCCAAAGCAGCCCGAGAGCACCGCGAGGGGCGCGTCCTGTACGAGCGCGACATCGCTCACCGGCAGTTCACCGCGCTGTGCCAGCACCGATTTTCCAGATTCCGCGTCCCAGATTTCGACGCCGCGCGACCCTAGAGCCGCGGCGAATGCTGCTCCATCCGGTTTCCAGCATACACCTGACACCGAGGCGTCCGACAACTTCTCACTTTCCGCCAGCAACCTGCCATCGGACGAGTTCCACACCCGGACGCAACCGTCTTCCCCTCCCGAGGCGAGGCGTGCTCCAGTGGGATCCAACTCCAGGCACTGAATGCAACGATCGTGCGCCTTGGTCTTCCATGCCGGGCGCCAATTTGCGACTTCCCAGGCACGGATCGTTCCATCCTCGAAACCCACGAACAGGCGCTCGGAGTCCCGCCCGAATCGGACGGCTCCTACCGGCACTCTATGCCCATCGAGGACATGGATCACACGCCCAGTTCGGGCGTCCCAGATCCGTACGGTCTGATCCGGCGAACCGGTGGCGAGGACCCCGTCGCCGCTGAAGTCAACGGCCGTTACTCGTTGCGTGTGCCCCGCGAGCACACGGAGCAGGACTCCGTTCGTCGCATCCCAGATTCGAACGGTCTGGTCCCACCCAGCGGACGCCAGTCGTCTGCCATCCCGCGAAAACGCCAGGGCCTCGATCCGCCCCTCATGCCCGAGTTGCACCGTCGGGGTGGGTTCCTTCAATTGACGATCGCCGTCCTCCCCACCCAGGCTTCGGCCGGCGCGAAGCTGCTCCGGGTCCACCCGGGCCCGAGCGAAGCCGGTCCCGTCCAGGTCGGCCGAGTGGAAGGTCGCACGCGCAAGCTCCGCGTCCGCGAGGCAGGCGCCGTGCAGAATTGCCTTGTCGAACTGCGCCTCGGACGCCTTCACGCGTCGCAGATTCGCGTGGTGCAAGTCCGCTCCCACCGCTGACGCACGGTCAAGCTCCGCCCCTTCGAGCTCGGCGAAGCCCAAGCGTGCGCCCTCGAGGCGTGCGCCGGTCAGTCCGGCGCCGCGCAGGTTCGCCCGTTCGAGGCCTGCCGCCTGAAAGTCCGCGCCGCTCCAGTCACACTCCGAGAGGTCGGCGCCCGACAGCTCCGTCCCGTCCAGGCGGACGCCGCTCGTGCGCGGTAGCCGGTCGGCGGGGGCCAACCCCGACTGCGCGTCCCTCACCACGCCGGCCCCGCTACGAGTCGGCACATGCCTTTCGGCGCGGGCCCGGCGTGCCCAGGCCGCCGCCAACACGGCCGCGTTCGCCTTGCCGAGCAGTGCCTCCGCGTCGTCGCTGCGCGTCGCCGCGTGCAAGCACTTCTCGACGCCCTGGCGGACCGTCTCGATCTCCTCGCGACTCTTCTCGCCGGGCTGCATGAACACCAGATCGAGGGCGAAGCCGGCCACTTCGGATGAGAGAAGCGGTAGCGCCAGGGGCGCGCCGCGCCCGGCCCGGAGGTCGCCCACCAGGCCCCGTGCGACGAAGAATTCCAGGAACGACCGGTGCTGAAAAGAAAATCGACCGGCGGCGTCGCGCGCGAGAAACGTCGCCGTGCGGACATCCGCAACGGAGATTTGAAGGGTGTCGGGCGTCACGGCGCCAAAGGCCGCCCGAACGCGCTCGCGCACGGCCTCGTCCAGCCTTTCGACCTCCAGCGACGGCTGTCGCCGGCGCCACAACTCTCTCGCCAAGCCTTCCATCAGCAGAAGCTTGTCCCGGTCCTCCAGATAACTCTTCTCCTCGTCGCGGCGAAGCCAAGCCTGTACCAGCAGTTCATAGAGTTCCCCGGCGCCGACGCGGCGACCCCTTCCAGCCAGCGTCTCGACTTGCCGCTTCAGTTTAACCAGGAGGCCGAGCAGGACAGGTCGGGCGGCAAGGTCCGCCAGGTCGTGGATGCCGCGCAGGATCCCCCAGAAGGGGCCTGCGTCGGCCGGCCCTAGCGCATGCTCCAGGTAGGACTGAATGCGAGGCCCATCGAACGGAAGCAAGTGCAGGATACGCGCCGTGCCGGGCGCCGGGGCGTTGCGCGCCAAATACGCCCCTTCGCCGAGGATGCGTTCACGCTCGCTCCGTTCGTCGGCGAAGTAGTGAGTTCTGCAGGTGATCAGGACTCGCGCGCGGTCGCGCGCCGGCGCTGTCAACTCGCGCCACAGCGCCGCTGCATCGCGCGGATGGAGGTGGGCCGCCTGCTCGTCGAAGCCGTCGAAGATCAACGCCACCCGGCCGACTTGCGCCAACTCGACGACGGAGGAAGCTACTCCGGCCGGAAGCCCGATCCGGGTAAGGAGCCGTTCAAGGAGGTGGATCAGCGACGCCGAGCCGTCCGGTCCCGCGCCCGCGAGGAGGCGCAGGTCCAGGTAGACGGGGACCCGCTCCCCTTGCCCGGCCTGGAAATCGCCGAGGGCGCGCGCGGCCAGGGTCCGAGCTAGAAAAGTCTTGCCCACCCCGTAGTCCCCGAGTACCACGGCCAGCGGGGGCTCGGCCTCGCCATGCAGCCATTCCAGGAGCGTGGCGCAGGCGTCGCGGGGCGGATCAGCGCCCGTGCGGATCTCCGGCGGCACCCACTGGTCGGTCGGATAGCGCGCGTCGGGCGCCAGCAGCCGGCCGGCGGCGGGCCCCAGCCCGCGCCACGCCGCCAAGCGCACGGGAAGCTCTGCCCACAGGACCGTGGGCGGGAGCGGTCGCGACCTGCCCTCATCCCCCTCCACGGGTTCAGCGAGGTTGCGACACCCCTCCGGGGGAGGCGCCGGCCGGAGGGCTTCGCGGACGACAAGGAAATCCGGGCACTCCCCCCACGCCTCGATGCACCGGACGGCGAGGCGCTCGTCCGGGGGGCCGTCCCAGACACCCAACCTCAGCGACGCCGCGGGCGGGGCCCCGCGCCCTGCGACGTGGCCGTCGGCGCCCGGAAGGTACAGCGTGAAGATCTCGGCGTTGGTCCGGCCGCCGGCGCGACCCGCCGCGGGTACGACCGAAATCCCATTGCGTTCGACGAGGCGACGGACCCCACCGGCGAGGTCCCCCGCCGGGAGCTCCGATTGAAGATCGTCCAAGCGTCGCGAACTCTCGAGAAGTTCGCTGTCCTGGAGCAGCTTCGCGACCCGGAGGTACGGTTTGCCGTGGCTCGCCAACCATCTCCACTTCGCGCGAAGCAACGTGTCCAGCGGGAGGCGACCGTCGAGCACGGCCCGCACGTCGTCCGCATCGACCCAAACGATCGACCGCGGCTTCTTCCGGAAGTGGGCCTCGGCGTTCGCCGAGAAACCGCCCATCGAAACGAAGAGCCCGCGAGTGTCCCGCGACATGGTTTCCACCTTGTCGCACAACCACGCGAGTTCCTTCCCCGCCGTCTTCTCCCGCTGCCACTTCGCCTCGAGCAGGTAGACCTCACCGTCGAGCAGGAAGGTGCCGTCGACCTGCGCGCCGACGACACGGTAGCTTCCCATCGGTCGGAGCTGGAATAGGAGAAAAAGGCGCGCAAGGAATCCCTCGAAGTCGTAGCCCGCCCGTTCGCGGTCCGGGTTCTTCCCGATCGCGTCGAACCGGGCGCGCAGCCGAGCCAGTTCCGCCCGAGTGTCCACGGGGGATTCGTCGTAGGCTTCGGGCGGTTGAAACGCCGACGGGGGATAGCGCGAATCCGGCGACGCCTGCCCCCGTTGCGCCAGGAGCTGAAGGACTTGGTTCGCCCCGCGCCCGGTACCCGCCGATGCCTCGAGGCGGACGCAGATCCGTTTCGAGCGCAGCGTTTGGTTTTCCCGGCCGTCGTCCGGGATGCCGAGGCGGACCCTCGAGCTGCTGCGCGCTGCGAGTTCGTTCACCCGCTGACGGAAATGTCGGAAGGCGTCCGCTTGTCGCGACCGCGTGCGGGACGAGCCGAAAAGCTCCTGGAGGACGCGGACCTGGGCGCAGGCGCCGTCCGGATCGAGGAGTTCGGTCAGGCGGAGAAGGCGCTTCCGGTCCGCAGGGGCGGTCCCGGCGGCGGTGGCAAGCTCCCCGAGGGCGTTTCTCGCCTCTTCGCCCTTCTTGGCGTCGGGCACGTCCGGGTCCGCCACGGCATTTCGCTCCGATCGCGTGTCGTCGTGCATGTGTCATGCATGATAACATCGCGATGGGCGGCTGGTCAAGGTGTGCCTCGCCGATTTTTCCGCCGTCGGGACCGCCCCTACGCCGGGGTGATCTTTCCCAGTACGGCCGCGCGCCGCGCGCCGGTGGCCGAAGGGAGGTTCGACGGTCGCCCGCGCAGCGTCTCCGCGGCCAGCACCGCGAACGCGACCGCCTCCTTCGCGTGGACGGGGATGCCGTATTCGTCGCTCGTCACGAGCGGGAGCGGCGCGAGGGCGCGGGCGAGCCTGCGCATCAGGTCCGGGTTCAGGCACCCACCGCCGCTCGCGATCGCCTCGTCCACCAGGCCGGCCGGGAGCACGAACCGGCGATACGCGTCCGCGATGCTCCGCGCCGTGAACTCCGCGAGCGTCGAAAGGAGGTCGTCCGGCGGCAGCAGGGGCAGCAGTTCGCGGACCAGTTCTTCGCCGAACGTTTCCGGACCCGTCGACTTGGGGGGTCGCCGCCGCAGGTAGGGATGGCGCAGCAGCCGGCCAAGCACCGCGTCCGAGACCGTGCCGCGCGCGGAGCGACGTCCCCCGCGGTCGAAGCCCTCCCGCCCCTCGCTCAACAGTCGAACGGCCGCGTCGAGGAGGGCGTTGGCCGGCCCGGTGTCGAATGCGACCACGTCCTCCACGCGCCCGCTCACGACCGTCACGTTGCCGATGCCGCCCAGGTTCTGGAGGGCGCGTCGCCGCCGCGGCCGCCGAAAGAGCAGGTAGTCGACGTACGGCACGAGCGGCGCCCCCTGACCGCCCGCGGCGATGTCCCGGGGTCGAAAATCCGAGACGACCGGCAGCCCCGTCCGCTCCGCGATCACCGCGGCCTCGCCGAGCTGGAGCGAGGCGCGACCCGGATCGTGAAACACCGTCTGCCCATGCGAGCCGATCGCGTCGACGTCGTCCGTCCGCAGCCCCAGCCTGTCCAGCACGCCGTGCGCCGCCCGGGCGAAGGCCTCGCCGAGGTCCATGTCGAGCCGGGCCAGCTCCTCCACCGACGCGGTGCGCGCCGCGAGGACGCGGCGTCGCAGCGCCGGCGCGTAGCGAAAATTGGCCCAGCCCAGCGTCTCGACGCGGCGGCCCGCGGCCGCCCCGGACGCGGCCTCGAGCCGGCCCACCTCGACGACCGCGGCGGTCACGCCGTCCGCGGACGTGCCGGACATCAGGCCGAGCATGCGCAGGACCGACGCCCGGCGCAGCCGTTCCAGCGAGCGAACCGGCATCGGCCCTATTTTTCAACAAGCCGAAGTGAAGCCAAAATCGATCTCTCCGTCCGTTGCCAGAGATGATCACCGGTAGAGGACGGTGGACTCTGCGCCCGGCCTCTGCGTCTCCGCGTCTCTGTGTGAGAGTCTCGCGTTCGACCGACTCGAGCGGCCGGCGTAGTTCTCCGTTACTACGCCTCGCTCGCGCGCCTCGCGGGCGGCCAAACTTGCCTTCGCCTATTGGTCACCGACTTCCGTGGAGCGGTACTCAGTTCGGGTTGTTGCTATTTTTCCCCCTCGAGTAGCTCCGAAGCGTGGATCCGTTCCAGGATCCGCGCCGCCCGCCAGGCGATCTCCGGGTCTTCGTCCGCGCGGGCGGCTTCCAGTGCGGCCACCGCGGCCGACCCCATGCCCGTGAGCCGCTCCGTCGCCGCCTGCCGCTCGCTCCACCGCCGGCTCCCCAATTTCGCCACACACTCGCCAAGGTCCCCGCCGGTCGTCTCGCCTCCGCTCTTCCGGGGTCCGGTCGCCGTCGCGTTCCGAAAGGCCAGGACCCGGTCGCCCGAGGCTACGAGCAGTAGCTCCCCGGAGACGTACAGATTGCCGAACCCCAGCCCGCCGCGCCAGGCGAAGGCCTTTGGCGTCCCCGTCTCCGCCCCTGCGCCCGCAGCCCCGCCCGACGAAGGTTCGCCGGTCGCCGCGGACAGCCGCAGAAACCCGTCGAGACGGCACGCGAGCACTTCGCTCCCCGCCAGACACCCCCGCGGGCCCGGCTCGCCGGCAAATACTCTGTGCTGCCAACGAATCAGCCCGGTTCCGAGGTCGAGGGCCTGCGCCAGGTTTCCCGCGAGGAACACGAGTCCGTCGCGGCTGCCCAGGAGATGAGGCGAAAAGGCGCGGCCGGCCTTCCAGCGCAGCTTGCCGCCGTCCTCCGGATAGGCCAGGACGTACGGGCTGTCGCAGGGGGCCGTCACGACCGCCCCATCGGCGACGAGGACGGGATTCGTGCCCAAAACGTCCGTCACGGCCGGGGACCCCGGGGGGACCGTCGGGAGGGCGCCGTAGTCCTGGCACCAGAGCGCTTCACCGGTGACCGCGTCCACGGCCGCGAGCGTGCGTCGATTCGTGGGGACGTAGATCCGGCCGGCACCCCTCCCGAGCGCGGTCGATTGGATGAGGGGGCTGCCCCCAAGCCCGGTCGCCTCCGCGCTTCGTCGATAGGGAAGGGGCGTGACCCAGAGGACTCTTCCCTTGGCGGTTTCCAGGCAGGCCAGGCCGGGGACGTGCGCGCCGGCGCCGGAGGGCCGCAAGAGCACCGCCACGTAGAGTCGCGTCCCGGCCAGGAGCGGGGGGGAGTAGATCATCGCCTCGGCCGCCTGTGCCCGCTGGGCGACGACGGAGACCCGCGTCCCCCAGCGCGTCAAGCCGTCCCGAAGGGAGACGAGGAGGAGGTGCTGCACGGTGCGTGCGTCGCCGTCGATGGGGTGGACGTCGAGCACCGCGGCCGCCGAACCGTGTGCGCACGCGGGGACGCGAAACGGAGGAACAGGACCGCCGAAGTCCTTCGCGCCCGGGTCGCCGATCGCCGCCCGCGTCGGCCGCGCGCTCCACTGCGTCTCGCCGCTCGCCCGATGGACGGCGACCAGCTCCGCCCCGAGGTGGAGCAGCAGAAGCGGGCCCGCGGCGACCGGCACGATCGCGCTGCCGGGGAGAGGGTTTTCGCCCCCTGCGGCGGCGTCCGGGGAGACGTACGTCCAAGCCAGCCCCGCGGACGCCCGGAACGGCTCGGCGCCGACGCCCGCGGCCGGCGGCACGCCGAACCCCGGAGCGTCCTCCCGGTCGGGCGGCGGCAGGAGCGCGGCAAGCGCCTGCGCCTCGGCCTCCGCGGCCCCCGGCGCGATCGGGTAGCGGCGGACCGCCTCCAGGACGGCGCCGGCGTCCTTTGCCTCCCGCGCCTTCGCCAGCGCGCGCGCGGCATCCGCGCCGTACAGCTCCTCGTACAGCGACTTGAACTCCGCGGGAAGGCCCGCGAGCTCCCGCCTCGCTTTTTCGCGCACGCCCACGAGTTGTCCCGTCGCCATGCGCAGCATGAGGTCGGGTGGAGACTCGCGGTCGAGAAGGCCTTGGTAGATGCCGAGCGCGCCTTTCCAGTCTCCCCGCTCGCGCAGCTTCTGCGCCTCGACGAAAAGAAAATTGGTGGCGCGATCCTGCCGGTAGTCGACCGCGTCCTGCGCGGCGACGGCCGTGGACCAGGTGAGAAGCGCCAGGAGGGGCAGACCGAGGCTGCGCGGCGAACGTCGAAGCATGGGGGATCGTCCTGACGTCATCGGAGGGCGGGTCAACCTCTTCGCTGCATCCTCGCAGCCCGCCCCGCCGGGGGGCCGATCAGCGTGCGGAGAAAGCCGCCGGCCGCGCGGAGGGCGCGGTTTGCCGTGCGGCGGTCGAGCTCGAGCCGGTGCATCACCACCGCGGTCTTCACGCTCCTGCCGGCTTCGGCGAAGAGCGCTTCCGCGCGGCCGCGCGAGAGCCCCGTGAGCGCGCCCACGGCGCGGAGCGCGCGTTCGACGAGTTTCCGCGACGCGGGGCGCACGTCGACCATCACGTTCGAATAGGCGCGGCCGCAGAGGACCATCGCCGTCGTGGTCAGGGCGTTCAGCAGCAGCTTGGTCGCGGTTCCTGCCTTCAGCCGCGTCGAGCCCGACAGCACCTCGGGCCCCACGGGCACGGCGAGCAGGCAATCGCACGGCGGCGGGCGATAGCCGCGAGCGTTCATCGTGACGAAGACCGTGGAAGCGCCGGCCGCGCCCGCCGCGACGAGCGCGGCCCGCACGAACGGCGTCACGCCGCTCGCGGCGATGCCGACGACCGTGTCGCGGGGACCCACCCGCGCCCTGGCGATGGCCTTGCGGCCCGCGTCTTCGTCATCCTCGGCCCCTTCGGCGGAGCGGAAGACGGCCCTGCGTCCGCCGGCCATGATCGCCTGCACCTGCCCGGGACGCGTCCCGAAGGTCGGCGGGGCCTCGGCCGCTTCCAGCACGGCGAGCCTGCCGCTCGTCCCCGCGCCGACGAGGAAGAGCCGGCCGCCGCCGGCGAGGCTTTGCGCGGCCAAGGTCGCGGCGAGCGCGAGCTTCTTTCTCGCGCGTGCCACCGCGACCGCGACCGTCCGGTCCTCGGCCTCGAAAAGCGCCAGGATGCCGGGCGCGTCCAGCGCGTCCAGGTCGCGGGTCCGCGGGTTCGCTTGCTCGGTCAGGAGCTGATCGTAGCGCTTCGGAATGAGAACCTCGGGTGCGACGGGGTTTCCTTGAGGCGAACACTGAGGAAACCACAGATTACCCAGATTTCACGGGATTTCACAGATTGCGAATTTTAAATAGCAAATTTCGAAATTCAAATTTGGAGGACGGCGCCGCCGTGGTGCGTCAAGTGGGCTCCGGAAGACGGAACTCGCATCGGCGTAGGGGCACCTACGAGGCTTCCCCCGGGCTTCGATCTTGCGCGCTCGCCCTCGACGGCCAAAGCCTCCCCCAAGCCGCAATTTGAAATTTGAAATTTTGAAATTTGGATTTTGAAATCGCGTTTGCGCCTCCGTCATCACTCGCGTGTCCTGGGTGCGCCTGGCCAACGGCTCTACTCCTCCGGAAGGGCAAGCATCTTATGCCCCATCGGCAGGCCTGTCAACCGGGAAAACTGTGGACTCCGTCTAGCCCTGCGGATAAAATGCGCCCCCCCGCCTGGCCCGAACCGTCCGGGCCGGCAGGTGCAACCCCGTTCCCCGCGGAGGCGCTCATGATCCTCGGCCGTGTCGTCGGAACCGTCTGGGCCACGCGCAAGGACGAGAAGCTCGAGGGGCTCAAGCTCCAGATCGTGCAGCAGACCGACCTCTCGGGCAAGCTGCTCGAGCCCTTCCTCATCGCCGCGGACAGCGTCGGCGCCGGGCTCGGGGAGCTGGTGCTCGTCGCCTCCGGCAGCTCCGCCCGTCAGACGCGCGTCACCAAAGACCGCCCGGTCGACGCCGTCATCATGGCGATCGTCGACCGCCTCGACATCGCGCCCGAGGAAAAGCTCACGAAGGAATTCGAGGAGCGGAAGAAGCAGATCGAGGAGCGCCTGGCCCAGCTCAAGGAGGCGTAGCGTCCCATGTCCGAGCCTGCTTCCGCTTCTTCACCCCACCCGACCCGGCGTGGCGGCGACGGCGACGAGAACGGCCGCTCCGGTCGGCGACGCGACCTCGTGACCGAGGCCGACGTCCTTGCCGCACACGACGAAGGCCGGCCCCTCCGCATCCCCGAGGGCGCACTCGTCACCCCCGCGGCCCAGGACGCGGCCCGACTCTACCGCGTCCCCGTCCTCAAGCTCCTCCGCCCCGCCGAGCGCGGCGAAGTCTCCGGCCGCCCCGCGGACGCCTGCGTCGTCGGCCCCTGCCGCGTCGCCCTCGGCGCGGACCACGGCGGCTTCCCGCTCAAGCAGGACCTCAAGGCCTTCCTCGAGTCCGCCGGCCATGCCGTCGTCGATGTCGGCACGTGGTCCACCGACGCCGTCGATTATCCCGACTTCGCCTACGCGGTCGCCCGCGCCGTTGCCGAGGGGCGCTGCGAACGCGGCATCGTCATCGACGGCGCCGGCATCGGCTCCTCGATTGTCGCCAACAAGGTCCCCGGCGTGCGCGCCGCGAACTGCCGCTCGCTGGACGAGGCCAAGAACAGCCGCGAACACAACGACGCGAACGTCCTCAGCCTCGGGTCACGCTTCGTGCAGCCCGGGGACGCCCGCGAGCTGGTCCGCACCTGGCTCTCGCTCCCCTTCGGTGGCGGCCGTCACCAGCGCCGGATCGACAAGCTGCTGGAGCTGGAAGCGCGTCATTTGCGCCCGCTCGAGGACGGCCCGGCTCCGAACGAGCGGAGGGTCCCGTGAACCTCGCGAAAGTCATCGGTACGCTCTGGACCACGAAGAAGGAAGAGGGGTTCGTCGGCGCGAAGCTCCTCGTCCTCCAGCCGCTCACGGGCGAACTGAAGCCGGTCGGCCGCCCCATCGTCGCCGCGGACACCGTCGGCTCCGGCGCCGGTGAGACCGTGTTCTACGTCACCGCGCGCGAGGCGGTCATCGCGCTCAAGGACGACGTGGACCACATGACGCCCGTCGACGCGGCGATCGTGGGGATCGCGGACTATGTGAACGGGGTCGAACGATGATCCTCTGCCGCGTCACCGGAACGGTCGTGGCGACGCAGAAGCACGAGCACCTGCGCCACAACCGGATCCTCATCTGTCACCCGGTGGACCTGAAGAAAGAACTGACGGGCTCGTCGTTTCTCGCCCTCGACGTCACGGACGCCGGCGAGGGGGACCTCGTGCTCGTCAATCGGGAAGGCGGCGCGGCGCGCATCCTCTTCAACGACATGCACATTCCGCTGCAGGCCGTCGTCGTCGGGATCGTGGACGGCATCGACGTGGACGTGGACCAGGCGTGCAAGGCGCGGCCGTAGCGCGGGGAGCCGCCGGCCGGCGCCTTCGGGCGACGTGACGCAGACAGGGTGGACGAGTCACCGAAGCCGCCGAAAAAGAAAAAGCATCGCGCAGCGCGTTCGTCGGCCGAGGCCCCGCTCGAACTTTGACAACTTGCACGAGGCACCCGCTCGCTCAACTCTCCCGCGATTCCTACCGATAAGGGTTGCGGGGAGCATCTCTTCCGCCGGGAGCACACGGACGTGCTCCACGACGGGAGGGTCCATCAGAGCCTGAGGAGGACCAGCCGAGCTTCGGGGCCGTGCAGCGTGGACGCGCCGGCGCCGGGGTGGGGCCGCCCCCCGAATCAGGAGGAGGCAGTCTGGTTCCCTACTGAGCGGGAGGCGCCATGTCCAGGATGGCCAGCAGTCTGGCGGCGGCGGTTGCGATCGGCTCGGCCGGCTTGGGTCTCATGGGGTGCACGTCGTCGCACCCGGTCGCGTACGACAAAGGCGGCTATGCGGTCAAGTCCGAGGTGGACCTGCTCCGCGAGCAGATCCAGCGGCTCGAGCGCGACATTCGGGAGGCAAAGTCCAAGGGGATGATCGGCGACATGGCCTCGGCCACGCCCGCGCCGGCGCCGCCGGAGACGCCCGTCGCGGCGAACGCCGCCCCGGCCGAGAGCGTCGCTCCCGCGAAGCCCGCGTTCGACGAGACGCCGCTCCGGCTCCTCATGGAAGACTACGTCGCGGTCAAGAAGAAGCTGTGCGATCTGCGGGAAGGGCAGGAGAAGCTGGCCAAGGACATGGCCGCCCTCGAGAAGGAAGTGAACGGCTTCGACCTGAAGGAGCGCGAGCTGGTCTCCAAGCTTGGCGGCGTGGGCTTCTTCAAGACGCGCCGCGGCAAGCGGCTCCTGGCCGAGGCCAAGGAGAAGCTCGGTCTGGGCGGCATCGAGTGCCCGTCCGCGGCCGTGATCCCGGCGTCGACGCCCGCGCCCGCGGTCGAGACCGCGGAAAAGGCCCCGGTGGTCGAGCCGGCCCCGAAGGTCGAAAAGGTCGAGCCGGTGGTGAAGCCGGTCGAGCCGAAGAAGGTCGAGAAGGCGGCGAAGCTCGAGCAGGCCGCGAAGCCCGCCCCGATCGAGTTGAAGCCGATCGTCCCGGTCGCTCCGGTGGCCGCGCCCGTCCTGACGGCGGTCGTGCCGCCGCCGCCGGCGATGCCCGCCGCGCCCGTGCCCGCCCCGGAGCCGGAGATCAAGGCCCCCGCCGAGCCCACGGCGGCCGACAAGCTGGCGCAGACCCTCCACGACATCGAGGAGGAGATCGCCCGGCTGCGGTCCCTTCATAACCAGAAATAAGCCGATCGAAGGCGGAGATCCGAATGGCCGAGTCGCTGCTCACGAAGGCGCCCATCCAGGGTCTCTGTCATGAATGCACCGTCCCCGGCGCCTGCATGATCCGGTGCCCCGACGTGGTGGACCGGGTCATGCAGGCCGGGGCGACCCGCATCGGCCTCGTGCCCGGCGTGCCCACCATCCCCGCCGAGCTGGCCCCCTTCATCGACCACACCCTCCTCAAGCCCGACGCCGTCCGCCGCGAAGTGAACGTCCTCTGCGAAGAGGCCGAGCGGCACGGCTTCGCGAGCGTCTGCGTGAATCCCACCTGGATCCCCGACTGCGCACGCCTGCTCGCCCGTTGCCGCGTGAAAGTCTGCACCGTCCTCGGCTTCCCCTTCGGCGCCACGCTCCCCGAGGTGAAGGCCTTCGAGGCCCGGGCCGCGCAGGAGCACGGCGCGACCGAGCTGGACATGGTCGTGAACGTGGGCGCGCTCAAGTCGGGCGACGTGCGCTTCGTGCGCAACGACATCGCGGGCGTCGTGCGCGCGGCCAACCCCAACGTGGTCGTGAAGGTCATCCTGGAGACGACGTACCTGACCCGCGACGAGAAGATCCTGGCGTGCGAGCTTTCGAAAGAGGCGGGCGCGGATTTCGTGAAGACCTCGACCGGGTACGGCCCGAGCGGCGCGACCGCGGAGGACATCGCCCTCATGCGCGCGGTCGTGGGCCCGGAAATGGGCGTGAAGGCGTCGGGCGGGATCCGGGACGCCGAGACCGCGCTGGCGATGGTGAAGGCGGGCGCCTCGCGCATCGGCGCGAGCGCAAGCGTGAAGATCATCGCGGGCCAGAAGGCCGCGCCGGGCGGGGGAAAATACTAGCTGCCCGTTGACGAACCTCGCACACGATCGTCAACCGGGTCACGGCAAGTCGCAGCTCATGTGGCCCTTCGCGCGGGCCGGAGGCCCGCGCCCCCAGGAATGGTGGGTGGACTTCGTCAACGGGCCACGAGCACCACCACTCCGGCGCCGGACCCTGACTAGGCAACGCGCTCCCGAAGGCCACGGAGTTGTTTGTAGTTCCGCCTCTGGGATCAAGGTCGGTGGGACCCCCGCGCGGCGTTGACGATGCGAAGGTACGTCTCCTGGGGGCGCGGGCCTCCGGCCCGCGCGATCCGGGACACGACCTTCGACCCGCCGAAAACTCGGCCGGCATCGTGTCTGCCGTTCGCCGACGCTTCACCGGCAAGCGCGCGGCTTCCGCCCTGCGCCGCTCGCCTACGGCGCGACTGAAACCGGCCTTCCCTGCAGCCCTATTGGCGGAGTACCGCATGCCTCCCCCTTCCGCCCACGCATGTCCCCTGCCCCTCGCTGCCCGTCTCGTCCTCGTCGCGTTCGTCCCCCTCCTCCCTCTGCTCCTCCTCGCGGGCCCATCGCCGGCGCGCGCCGACCCCGCACCTGACCAGGGCCTGGAAGGCACCGATTGGTCCTGCCTCCCCATGCGCCCGCTCGCACGCCCATCGGACCGGCCGCTCGACACGACCGGCCCGCGGTACTTCGTCGACGCGTCGCGCGGGGACGACGACGCTGCCGTCCCAGGCACGCAGGAGAAGCCCTGGAAGACCATCGCCCGCGGCATGAAGGCGCTGCAGCCCGGCGACACGCTGGTCCTGCGCGGCGGCATCTACCGGGAATGCCCGGCCTGGACCGCCTCCGGCCGCAAGGAGGCGCCGATTACGCTTCGCTCCTACCCGGGCGAACTCGCCATCCTCGACGGCGGCCTCCGCGAATTTTTCGACGACCCGCGCAACGGCTGGGAGCCGGACCCGGACGGCGCGCCAGGCGAGTATCGCTCGGTTCGGTCCTTCCCCCAGCTCGCGCACATCGGTGGTCGCGGCGTCGGGCACTTCGCCGACTCCATGGTCCCGCTTCACCCCTACCGTTTTCGCATCGACCTGCAGACCGACAATCCGTTCTGGAACGTCGAGGCGAAGGACGACTCGTCGCGCGGCGTGTACTGCGGCCCGGGCGTCTGGCTGGACTCGGACGGAGAGGCCGCGACTCATCGCCTTCACATCCGGCTGGCGCCGACCCGGCTGCCCGGAATCGGGCGCGACAATTACCACGGAGCGAGCGACCCGCGGTCACTCCGGCTGGTGCTCGGCGGCTGCGAATCCGTCCTCACGCTGCGCGGCGTCCGCCACGTCCGCGTCCTGGACCTTGTGCTGCGCGGGGCGAAGGGCGCGACCGTGAGCGTGGCCGACGCCGAGGACCTCGAGCTGGACGGCCTGACGATGTACGCCGGGAGCAAGGCCCTCGCGCTCGACCACGCGGTCGACGTCCGCATCCGGCACTCCTCCCTGCGCGGCCTTTCGGCCCCCTGGTCGTTCCGCAATCACCAGAAGTACCGCGGCATCGACTCCTTCCTGCTGACCACCGGCGAGTACGGCAAGGGGGAGTGTCGCGACGTCGACCTCGCCTGCTGCGACGTCACCGACCACCACGACGCGCTGGCCCTCATGGGCGCCCGCTCGATCACCGTGCGGCAGTGTTTCATCGACAACTTCAACGACGACGGCATCGACTTCGGTCCCAAGCAGACCGACCATCGGTTCTACGTTTTCCAAAACGTCCTGCGCCGGTGCTTTCAGGTGTTCACCCTACACGGCGGCAAAGGGCCCGGCCCGATCGTGGACGGCCGGCCCGGGAGCGGCGCGTACATCGCCCGCAACGTCCTCGACCTGCGCGTCCCGGTGTACAGCCGGCTGCCGCGGAGCGCCGCCGATCCGCAGGAAGTCGCGAATTTCGGCCGGGCCTGCATCGACCACGGCAGCCCGGTCTGGCCCCTCTGGCGCATCTACCACAATACGGTGCTCTACCGCGAATTCACCGGCAATCGCAGGCTCTACGGCGCCGGCATGGTCCAGGCCCTCCGCGGCACCGCGCGCTGGGTGGAGAACAACGTCTTCGTCCACATGACCGAGCTGCCGGAAACGAACTTCGCCGACGGCGAGTCGGACCTGGTCGCCGACTACAACCTGCTCTGGAGCCTCGCCAAGGGGGCGGCCTACGAAGGGGACTTCCTGGCCCAGGCGCGGCGGCCGGCCACGAAAAAAAGCCTGCCCTGGTTCGAGGCGAGCAAGCGTCGCTACCCGGACGGCTGGACCGCCCACGACCGCTTCGCGGATCCGCGGTTCGCCTCGCTCCCCGCGGAGTGGGCGCAGCCGGCGAAGCTCACGCCGCTCCCCGGGAGCCCCGTGATCGACGCGGGCGTGGCGCTGCCCGCGGACTGGCCCGATCCGGTCCGTGGCCAGGATGAGGGGAAGCCGGACCTGGGCGCGATCCCGGCGGGCGTGGAGCCGTGGCCGGTGGGCGCGAAGGCGAGCGGGCGGTGAGGGCGCGCGGCCGTCGGCGTCGACCGGTGAACTCGGGGGGCGCTTGCGAGTGGGCATCCGAGCTCGCGCGGCCTCGCGCGAAGGCTGCTCGCGCCATTGTTGGACTTTCGATCGTCGATCGCCGTTCGGGTGCAGGGCTACGGCCCCGCACGGTCTGTCGCGGGGGACGATCCCGCCTGACCACCGGAGGATTATGGCGCCCGCGCAAAAGTAACTGCGCAGATTCAGACATCGAGGCTCCTAGGGGCGCGGCCCTCTGGGCCGCGCCCCCAGGCATCCGTCGGTCTACGAAAATGCGAAGTTATTCTTGCGCGGGCGCATAGCCCGATCGCCCACCGGGCACAAGTCAGACGCCGCGGCTGCGCGCCGCCCCCCGATTCCACGCACGCAGTCAGCCTCGTTGCGCCATCGCCCGCGCCTTGCTAGAATCGGAGGCGTAGGCGTACCCCATGGATCCGGGTCCACCTCGAATGCGCGTCGCCCACCCCGAGGCTCGCCCAGCCCGGCAGCCCCCCCGCGCGCACGCGCGCCGTTCCCGCTGGAGACGATCGACGCATGCCGACCCAGGATGCCGGCGACGGCGGGGAGGGCCTCCTCGGCCGACTCGCCATTCGCGAGGGCGGGGTCGCGCCGGACAGCCTCGTGGAGTGCCTGGCCGAGCAGGCCGGCGCGCTTGCCCAGGGAAGGGAGCGCCGCCCCCTCGGTCGCCTCCTGGTCGAGAAGGGCTACCTCACGGAGGACGGCCTCGCCCGGCTGCTCGAGGCCAAGCGCGCGCTCTTTCTCTCCCCGGTGCCGCTGGGTGAGGCCCGGCAGGAGGACGCACGTTTCGGCGAGCTGCTGCTCGCGCACGGACTCGCCGGCCCCGAACAGGTGAGCGAGGCGCTCCGGCTCCAGGACCGCTTGCACGACCACGCGATCGACCTTCGCCTCGGCGAGCTCCTGGTCCGCCGCGGCCTCCTCTCCGAAACGCAGGTGCGCGACGTGCTCGCGCTCCAGGACAAAACCGTGCTCTGCTGCCCCGCCTGCGCGAAGGCCTGGAACGTCGTCGCGTACGAGCGCGGGCGGTCCGTGCCCTGCCCCGGCTGCGGCGCGTCGCTGGTCGTCGCGGAAAACGGCGGCGCGCTGCGCGTCGCAGGGTCCTCGCCCAGCCTGTCGCTTCCCGGCGCCACGATCGTCGAAGCCTCCCCGCCCGCGCCCGCGCCGTCGCCCGCGCGGGCCGAACGCGCCGGCGGTCTCGATGTCGACGTGTTGAGCGGCCCCCCCACGCTGCCAAGCGCGGCGCCTGCGCCACCGGGCCCGCCGCCGACCGCGGCGACCCTGCCGCTCCTGCGCATCGGATCGGCCGCGCGCCCGACCGCCGCGGCCGGCACGCACGCCGTCGGCTTGTCCCCCGCCACCGAGCCGACGGGGACCCCCTTCGGCCGCTACCTGCTCGTGAAGGAGCTGGGACGCGGCGGCATGGGCGTCGTCCACAAGGCCTGGGACACCGACCTCAAACGCATCGTCGCGCTCAAGACCCTCCTCCCCGACTCCGCGACCGAGGACGGCGTCCGACGCTTCCTCGTCGAGGCGCGTTCCGCCGCGCGCCTCCGGCACCCGGGCATCGTCCAGGTCCACGACGTCGGGTCGGTCGACGGCCGCCATTTTTTCACCATGGACTACATCGAGGGGGAGACGCTCGAGTCCGCCCGGCGCAAACTCCCGCCTCGCCGCTTCCTCGAAATCCTGCGGCAGGCGACGCTCGCGCTGCACGCCGCGCACGAGGCGGGCGTGGTGCACCGCGACGTGAAGCCCGCGAACATCCTCCTCGACGCCGCCGGCCGCTCGTACGTCGGGGACTTCGGGCTCGCGAAGGAAGTGAGGGACGAAGGGAAGGGGATGACCCTTTCCGGCGTCGTGATGGGGACGCCCCAGTACATGTCGCCGGAGCAGGCGAACGCGGAGACCAGCCGGATCTGCCCCGCCAGCGACGTCTGGAGCCTCGGCGTGATCCTCTATGAACACCTCGCCGGCCGGCTCCCGTTTCGGGGAGACAACCTCGGGCAGCTCCTCGTGGCGCTGCTGCAGGGCGACCCGGTCCCGCCCTCCCGCGTCGAGGCCGCGTCAGGGGCGCGGCGGCGCGTGCACCGCGACCTCGAGACGATCTGCCTCAAGTGCATCGAGAAAGAACCCTTCCGCCGCTACGGGCGCGCGCAGGAGCTGGCGGACGACTTGGGGCGCTTCCTGGACGGCGAGCCGATCCTGGCCCGTCCGCCGACCCTCGTCTATCGCGCCGCCCGCTTCGGTCGGAAGCACCGCCTGGCGCTCGGGGTGGCGGCGGCCGGGCTGGTCGCGCTCGTGCTCGTGTCGGTCGCGGACGCACTCGCGCAGAACCGTCTTCGCCAGGCGGCGGCGGAGAGCGCCCGCCGCGCCGAGGAGCTGCACCGGCGGGAGGAGGTCCGGTTGCGGGCGCGCGCCGAGCTTGGCGCCGCTCTTCAGTCTCGCGGGGCCGAGCGCCAGGCCCATCTCGACGCGGCCATCGCCGCGGACCCCGACGCGCTGGAGGCGCGCCTGCTCCGCGCGGAAACCCGCTGGCATGAGGGGCGGCTCGTGGACGCGCTGGCCGACGCCGACCGGGCCGTCGAGAGCGAACCCGCGGAGCCCGCGGCCCGCGTGCTGCGCTTCCGCCTATTGCGCTTCGGCTTCCTGGACGAGGAGGCCGCGGCCGCGGACCTCCTGCCCCTCGCCGGCGCCGCGGAGGCCGGCCCTGCGCTGCTGCTTCTCGCCTACCGGGAGGCGGCGAGCGGCCGGCCGGCGCAGGCGACCGAGGCGTTCGAGCGCGCGACCCGCGTGAATCCCCGGCACCCCAGGCCGTGGGTCGGGTACGCGCGGTGCCGGCTGGCGGCAGGCGACGCCGAGGCGGCCCTGGACGCATGCGCGCATGCCGCGGAGACCGAACCGGATTGCCCGGAAACGGAAACGCTGACCGTCCAGGCCCTCCTCGCCCTCTGCCGCTACGAGGAGGCCGCCGAGCGCGCCGGCCGCCTGCTCGCACGCCTTCCCTCCGCCGTGGAGGCCGCGCTCGTCGCGCTCGAGTCCGCGCACCTCTCGAAAAACAAAGATACGGCCGCCTCCGCCCTCGACGGCTCGACCGCGGCGTTTCGCGCGCTCGCGGCCGCGGCCGCCGATGCCTCTTCGGCCCGCGCCGCGCGTCTCACGGGTCCGGGGACGGAGGCGAAGCTGCGCGAGGACTGGCTCCGCGCACGAGTATACCTTGCGGCGGGCCGCGCCTCGGAAGCGCGTGCCGCGATGCAGCGGGCGGCGACCGCCGCGGCCGACCCGGGAGCGCGCGGCTTCCTCACCGGCGTCGAGAGGACCGCGCTGCACGTCCTGTCCGCCCGCGTCGCACGGTTGGAGGGAAAGCGGGAGGACGAAGAGCGGGAGCTTGCAGCCGCCGCCGCGGAGGGGGAGGTCTCGGCGCCCGCCGAGCAGGGCGCGCGACTTTCGGCGGACGGACGCGTCACCGAGGCCGCGCTTGCCTTCGAGCGCGCGCTCGCCCCGCCTCCGCCCGACTCGATCGAAGCTCGTTTCCTGGCGCTGGCGGCTCCGTGTGTCGCCGCGTTGGAGCGAGATCCGCCCGATGCCCGGCGCGAACCGGCCCGCTTCGTCGAGGTCGAGCGACCGTTGCGCCGCGTGCTCGAGGCGAATCCGCGGTCCGTCCCCGCGCTGCTCGGCCTGGCGACCGCCCGGCGCATGGCGGCCGACGTAGCCGCTGCGCGCAAGCTGCTCGACGCCGCCGTCGAGGCCAACCCGCGTTCGCCAGAGGCGCGCTTGGCCCGCGCGCGCTTCCTGCGGGACGTCCGCGACTTCCGGGACTTGGACGCGGCGGAGGCGGACCTGCTCGAGGTCGGGCGCCTGGCGAAGGGCAGGCTCGCCGGCGAGGCCGCGCTCGATCTGGGGGCCGTGCAGCTTCGGCGCGCCCGGCCCGAAGAGGCCCTGGCGGCCGCCGAGCATGCGCTCGCCGAGCGGGCCGACTGGGCGCGTGCGCACAAGCTGCGGGCGGACGCGCTCTCGAAGCTCGGCCGCGCGGAGGAGGCGCGAAAGGCCCTCTCGGCCTGGATGCAGGCCGCCCAGGACGACGAGGCGGGCGCGCGCGCGTACGGCATCGGGGTCGTATACCATCGCATGGCGAAATACGACAACGCGATCGACTTCTACACGCGCGCGATCGAGAGCTGCCCCCGCCAGGCCCGCTTCTACGACAGTCGGGGAGACCTGCTGATCAAGACCGGGCGTTACGGCGAGGGCTTCCGGGACAAGGCGGAAACCGTTCGGCAGGACCCGGCGCGAGAGTTCGAGATTTTCGCGCAGTGCGTGACGGCGCGGCGCACGGACCCCCTGACCGCGCAGGTCGCCGGCACGGCGATGCTCGACGGCGCCCGCCGGTATGCCGGAGAGGCGGCCGGGGCCTTCCTGGAGGCCCTCCACCACCTCGTCTTCGGGAAATACGAAGCCGCCTACACCCGCTTCGCGCAGGTCCTCGAGCTGGATCCGGGCTTCTCCGCGGCGAACACGTTCCAGGCCCTCGCGGCGCTGCGGACCGGCCGGCGTGCGGAGGCGGAGGCGGCGCTCGCGCGCGCGGAAAAGCTCGCCCCCGACCACAAGCTCCTCATCCTCTTCCGCGCGGCCTTCCTGGCGTCCGGCGGCGACCTGGAGGGCGCGGGCCACGCGCTCGAAGCGGCGGCCCGGCTGGGCGCGGTGCACGAGTACGTGCTCGAAGAGTTGAAGGAGCTTGCGCCCTTGCGCGACGACCCGCGCTACCGGGCCTTGCGGGCCGAAAAGTGAGCGTTGGGAAGCCGACGGCGCGGCGCGCGTGCGGCAGGCGTCGTCGTCGTCAGGGGCCGAAAAGAAAGTTCGCGCGATTTGCGAAATTCGCGGTTCCGTCCCTCCCTTCGCCGGGCAACGGCCCGTAAGAAAATGCCTTGCTCGTTTAACGGGCAGGGGAACGACATGAATTCTCAATGCTCAATTTTCAAGACTCGGACAAGGTTCAAGGTTCAATTCTCAATGACCACCATGGAACGCAGCCCGGGCACGGAATCGCGGACTCTGAGCCTTGAAATTTGAGCCTTTTCTGGAAATTGATCATTGAGCCTTGAGCCTTTTCATGAAAAGCTCCCTGGTTTCCGAACTGAATGAGTTTTTTCTTGACGCGCCTTAACGACCTCCAACTCCTGGAGTGCCGCATGCGCCGTCCGCCCCTTTCCGTGCGCGCCTTCCTTCCCTTCGTCGCGGTCGCGTGTGCGGTGGTCGCGGCCGGGGACGATGCGCCTCCCGATTTCACGGGCGTGCTCTTCACGCCGAAGCTGGCCCACGTGCAGGGCCGCCGGCCGGTCTTGGCGGTCCTCTGGGATCCCCACCGCCCGGAGCAACCCGCGCCGCCCAAAGAGGTGGTCGACCGCGTCCTGTTCGGCCCGCGCCCGAGCGTGGCCGACTGGTTTCGCGAGGTCTCCGGGGGCCGCTTCACGATCGAGCGCGCCGGCGTCCTCGGCTGGTACGACGCAGCGCACCCTGCCGAGCACTATTGGCGAGGGGACGACCCGAAGGACGATCGCTGGTCGAGCGGGCACGTCGAGAAGTGGACCGAGGCGCTCCGCCGCGCGGACGCCGAGTTCGACTTCGCGGCCTACGACGCCGACAAGGACGGCGTGCTTTCCCCGGAGGAGCTGGCGCTCCTCGTCGTCATCCCCCAGGCGGGCCCGTTCGGGACGAACCGCGCGCCTGCCGGCCGCGAGCGGCCGGAGTGGGAGCCTCTCGTCCTCGACGGCTGTCGTGTTCCCGTGCTCGCGGAGTGGTACACGGGCGCGCCGCCGAACCTTGGCGCACCGGCGCACGAGCTTTGCCATCTCGTCCTCGGGGCGCCGGACCTCTACATGACGGAGGCCTGGCCCTTCGCCGCGGGGGACTACTGCCTGATGGACCGCTCGTACACGACCGTCCACCTCGACCCTTTCCTCAAGTTGAAGCTCGGCTGGTTGCACCCGCTGCCGGTCGCCGCCTCCGGGGAGTTCACGCTCCGCGCCGTCGAGACGCGCGGCGAGGCGCTCGTCCTGTTCGACGCGGCTCGCCGTCCCGGCGAGTATTTCCTGGTCGAGAACCGCTGGCGCGGCAGCTCGTACGACGCCGGCGTCGGCGCATGGGGGCGGGGGATCCCCGCGGACGGCCTCGCCGTGTGGCACATCCTGGAGGATCCGGCCCTCTTCGCGCGGTCCCCGGCGCCGACCGGGGGCGAGGGGGATTGGGGGAGGCGCGGGATCCGGTTCGTGCGGGCGAACGGCGGAGCGCCCGCGGACGAGGCGCTCGCGCTCTTCGACAAGCAGGGCGCCCGGCTCGCGGACGACACGGCGCCGGCGCGCCTGGCGTGGATCGACGGTTCGCCGACCGGTTTCGACCTGACGCTCCTCACCGCGCCGGGGCCGGAGGTGCGGGTGCGGATCGGGAAGAAACGTTGACCGCGACGGTTCCTGGACGCGATCGCCGGCAGGGTTCGAACTGCTGCCGACGTTGCGCGCGGCCGACGGCGAGGCCTCGCTTCGTGGGCACGGCGGCGCCGTGCCCCTACGACCGGGGACCCATCGGCGAGGGGAACCCGGCTTTGCAACAGCCCTGATTGTGGCAGGGTGCGGGTCTCTGCTCCCAGGTCGTCATCGGCGGTCCGCCGTAGGGGCGCCCCTTGTGGGCGCCCGCGATGGGCTGCAAGCCCTTGGAGTGCGCGGCGTCGCCAGGCGGGCGGGCACAAGCCCCACCCCTACGCGCACGCCGACCCGAGTCACCTTTGCGCCGTTCGCTCCGCGACTTGCCGCTCGCCGTTGGAGTTGGCGCTTGGAGTTGGAGTCGATCGGAGCTGGATCCCTACCGTTCGGCTTCGCGACAACTGTTCAAGCTTTCGGCGCCCCTGCGCGCCAACCAGAAAAGGGCGAGCCACCGAACTCGCCGAAAACACCGAACGACCCGTGGTGAAGGTCGGCGTCTTCGGTGGCAAATTCTTCGTTCTTGGGCTTCGGGTGCGAGCCTGACTTGGCCCTTGGCGTTTGGAGTTGTTTGGCATGCCCACCACCCGCGATCCCGCCCCCGGCGGACCCGTCCGCCCCCCCCGGCCTTTCCTCGCAGGCCTCCTCGTCGTTTGGGCCTGTGCCGCGGTCGCGCGCGTCGCGTGCGCTGCCGAGACGAGCGGGGAAGGCTCGGCGCCGCTCGTGAGCTTCGTCAGCGAGCAGTTGCTGCTGCTCGCGACCATCGTGGGCTCGATCGCGGCGTTGCCGGCCCTCATCGAGTTTCTCTCGGAGCGAAAAAAAAGACGTGAGCGCATGGCCCTCTGCCTGGACGACGAGCCGGTGGAAGGCCTGAGCCCTTGCGTCGCGGGGATGGACGAGCTGGTGGCGGGCATGGCGGACCTGCTCGACCGGGCCGGGCACCCCGCGGCCTACGGGGACCTGAAGGTCGGCAACGAGGTGCTCCTGATCGGGCCGGTCCTGAGCGGCAAGAAGGCCCTGGCGCGGCGCATGGCCAAGAACGCCGGCCTCGACCGCCTCATCACGGTCTACAACCCGCGAAACCAGGACGCCCTGGCCGAGGCGAAGAGCCTCGTCGGGTCCTACCGACGGGCGAAGGTCATGCTGCTTCTGCCCCGGCTCGACCTCGTTTTCGAACGGGGGGACGAGGAACTGCTCGCCGAGCTGGACGCGCTGATCGAGAGCACCAGCGAGCGGCCGAACGTCCTGGTCGTCGGGACCGCGGTCCGGTTCGAGCCGGACGGCGACCTGGACAACCTGTTCGGGATCAAGCTCCTCCTGCCGGGCACGGCGCGCGGCGAGGTGGAGGCGCGACCGGTCCCGGACGACGCGCGGCGCATGAACCAGGAAGTGGCGCGCTTCTATCTCCAGCGCGCGCTGGCGGCGGGGTTTCGGCTCGCGGACCTGGACGCGGAGGCGTTCGTGTCGCGCGTGCTCGACTCGGCCGTGAACCCCGCGGAGATCGAGGACGTCGTCGGCCTGTGCCAGACCACGGCGATTTTCCGGGCACGGAAGGGGGAAACCCGGGAGAGGGACCTCACGCGCGCGAGCCTGGAAACGGCGGTCGCCCGCGTGATCGTCGGCGGCACGAGGCCGAAGCCGGCGGCACGCCGCGGCCCAGAATCTACCGATTGAACTTCTACCTGGCCACAGGTCGGTGGTGGAAGGCGGGCCGTGGGTTGGCTGCGCCGACGCTCGCCGACCGGTGCTGACGGCGCCCTTTCTCCTCTCAATAGGGGTAGTGAAGTTGCAGGCATCGCGCAGCACACTCGATTTCATATTTCGACTGATGAGTGAGAATCATCCCCGCGGGTTGCGCTTCAAACGAAACGAAATCCCGCACACAGGCAGCAGCCTGCTCCGTCTCTCCACGACGCAGGGCCCGATCGAGGCGCACCAATCCCAGATTCCGTTTCGCGAACCAGCCCTGCTGCCCGGCCTCGCTCGCGGCTTCCTGCAAGTCGGCCTCCGGCCGATTCGACCTGGACGGGGTCCCCGCATGGTCGTTCAATTGGATCAGCCAACGTCTGGCGGGACTCCATACGCGGTCTGGGAGCTCGGAATCCTCGCACAGGGGTTCGATCAGAGCTCTCGCTCCCGCCAGGTCCCCCAACATCGCTCGCATGCGCCCTCGCGCGATCGCGATGAAGGGACCAGCGTCACCCGCCAGCCCGCCGCGGGCCTCGGCTTCCTCTCGGATTCGCTCCGCGACGGCTGCAGCCGCGTGATCCTGGAGGGCCCCCGCCAGTCGGAACGCGGTTGACAGAGGGTACGAAACATCACGCAATTCCCGCAGATCGAGCCAAATCCGCGCCAGAGCGAGGTCCCGATCCAGCGCTGCTCGTGCCCGGCCCGTTACGGCCCAGAGCCGTGCCAGGGCGCCGTGAAGCCGGAGTTGACCCTCCTGCGAGAGGTCGAGCGTTCGGAGATGCGACGCCGCCAGCCGTTCCACGTCCTGCACGCAAGAAGTTCCCGCATCCGCTGCCTGCTGCACGACGTGTTGTACGTAGCGGATTCTCAGCGGCATCGGCAGCCTCGCAAGCCATTTCGCTTCCGGGAGCGGCAGGGGATCTCTCCCGCCGCCGTGCCTTCGCGCCACGGCCTCCGCAAACACCAGGTGTGTCCTTTCCTCCGTTCCCAGGTCTCGTCGTGCCAGGAGGAGGCGCGCCGCATTGGCGACTGGGGCCCAGACCACCGTCGCCGTCAACGGCCCCAGTGCCAGGTGAAACAGGGAGCGTGTCAACTCCTCACGCTTTGACGGATCGTCCGCGGCGGAGGTCAGCGCCTCTTGCATTTCGGGAAAGGCTTCCGAGAGCGCCTCTGCCCCGGATGCGAAAGTGCAGACTTTCAGCCCCGCGCGCTGGGCCGCCGCTTGGTCTTCCACCGGCTGCTTCGCAGAGACGAACAGGCGTCGAATCCGCGGAGCGACCTCGACCGCGCAGCGCACCTTCGCTTGCAATCCCGTCACGCGCCCGAGTCGGCAGTCCGGCCTCACGACGGCGGTCGCGAGAATATCGGACGGCACCTCGCGGCCAAGAACGGCGGAGGCCATAGAGAGCAGGAATGCGAGACCGAACGACTTTCCCGCAAGGACGGCCTCTGGCACGGCCGTCTCGCCTTCGCGGAGCACTATGGTGCCCAGGTGTCTCGCGTAGGGAGTCCGAAGTTGCCGCTCCCGAACGGACTTCCAGAGCACGGGCAGCGACCGGGGTAACACCGTAGCTGCGTAATGCCAGGAACGCAGTGCCGATTCGTCCATGCCGACAATACGCGGGTGCTCTTGCATCGCCTGGAGGCCGGGGTCCAGAACCCAAAGAGACGCCCGCGCATCGGTCACGGAGACGAGAACCACCGCCCCCTTCGCGTAATCGGGAGGCGCCGGTCTGCAGGCGATCGTGAGCGCGCGGGCCACCGACTCGGAATCCTCCTCCTTCGGCCAACACCACGGACCCGCATCGAGTGCGACGCGGAGTTGCCCCAGCAACAGCGGATTTGGGTTTTCCTGGCGAAATAACGAATTCATGGTTCGCTCCGGGAGCCCGGGATGAGCCACCATGCTTCCGGATTCGCCGCAGCCGCCCTGCGCAGGTGCTCGTCAGTGCCCGCCCCATCGACGAGCGGCAAGGCAAGCACGGAGCGTCGCCCATCCGCGTCCAGGGACTCCAGGGCACGGTCGAGGTGCTCGCAGCCACCTCCTTCCTGCAACAGCAACCGCACACCCTCCATTTCATCGCGCTCTCTCAGCAACGCGAGGAACCCGTTTCGCCAAGCGGCATCGTCCGGCTCCGGGCTCGCCTCGAGCTCCTCGATACGTCGTCCCAGAAGAGCCGACTGCAGCACAGCCTGCCGCTCCAGCCAGCTTCGCTGCTCGGACGTGAGCGTGCGCGCCCAGGCGCGCTCGCGATCCAATTCCGGCGAAGGCAGCCCCTCCAGGGTATTCCGCAGGGCCGCCCGGGCCGCCGCCGGGGAGTCCGGCGGGCGCAGCCGAGCCATCATGCCGGCCCCGACCAGCACATACAGGGGATCTTGGTGGAGTGCGCGCTCGCGCACCTCGCCGGCGAGCCATGGATCAGGGCAGTCCAGGCACCATGCGGCGAGCGGACAGTCAAGTGCAGGGCGAACAGGAAGCGAGACCTTCGGCGGGGGAACGGGAGGGAAGAGATGGCAGGAGGCGCCGCCCACCGGCTCAGGACTCAAGAGAAGCGTCTCGCCGAGCTCCAGGAGCTCTACGGCGACCCGCCGCGAAGAGGCGACAAGCCTGTGAAGATTCAGGAACACGGCGCGCGGCTCCGCGTAGGCATCCTCCGAGTCGAGACTCTCGGAGTGCAGCAAGCGAAGTTCCGTGCCGCTGGACACGGCGCAGACCACTCCCGGCGCCTTGCGTAGGCGCGCGAGCTGGATGCTGCGCTTCTCAAGTTCGGGGGCGGAGATGAAGTCAAGGGCCAGGGCGTCCGGAGCCGAGCGCGCCAATTCCTGCAAAAACCGAACTGGCTCGTCCCTGCCTTGGCCGACGGTTTCCGGCGGAGGCGGGGCGATCCGAAACTCCTCCCCCGGGGACCTGTCCGCGAGCCCGAATTCGAGAATCTCCGCGTCCGTGAGCTTGGGTTTCATGTCAGGGGCGTCCGCTTCGAAAAACCGGGGTGTCCACTCTAAGTACACACGAATCATGGCGTTAGCTGACAATCCGCCGGGTGAGAGTCGTGCGGTTCACGCTGGGCGGCTACCGCCTCTTCAAGCAGCCGACCATCCGCTCCAGAAGCAGTCCGTCCTTCAGGCTGACCTCCTTGGCAAGGTACATTTCTCCCACTCCAAGCAGCAGTCTCTCCCGAGCTCGCGTGTGCCGCTGATGGAGCGCGCCGGCAGGATCCTTGCCCGCCGGTCCCTCCTTCCCCGAAGGAATCAGGTCGGCAGTTCGGATTTCTTTGCGAACGAGTCCGAGCAACTCTGCCACCGTGGCCCGCAAATCGGTGGCCGCACGCGCTTGCATCCCGGCTGCCACATGATGCACGAGGCGTTCGAACAGTGCCTGCGCACTCTCGGCCTCGGGCTCAAGCTCCCTGTGCGTTGCAGGCGCAGGTGGGTCGAAGTCCCCGAACTCCTGAAGTCCTCTGTTGTCTTCGTGGATCGAAATTCCCTCGTTCTTCAATGCCTTGCACAGGTAGGCTCGAACCTCGGAGTCGCCCGTGCGCGCTCGGGAACCCTCACGGGGACCGCCTCGCGTAAGCTTGTAGATGATCTGCGCGACGGCGTCCTCCACATCGTGATCTTGGATTCCCCGCTTCCGAAGGGTTCCAGCAAGCCTCTTGAGCTCCGCCAAGAGGACGGCGGCGGCGGTGCCGCGAAGCGCACGCAACTCCGAAGGCGTCTCAGGTGCAATCGGTGCGAGGGTTCGAAAGGCCGTCACGAGGTCCAAGGCTCAGCCCTCATGGTCTTGTGAGCGCGCCGGCCCATGTGATCGCCTGCTGCCAAGCCCAGACGCGGACGGGGGAAGCCGTAACCCTTGGAACTCGGCGAGCAGCCTCGTCGGTGCCGAAGCGGAAGTGGCGACCGTCGGCGACACATGCCGCCACCTCTCCGCTCGCCGAAAGAGTCGGGAGCCGGGCGGAGTCTACCGGCTCGACTCCCAGTCGATATCGAACTTCGTCCGTGACTTGTTTCAGGCAATTCGAGGTCCGCAGGGGGCCGGACATCGAAATGGCCACAAGGTCCGCGAGCACGAGAGCAGGATGCAACCGCTGATTCCAGGCGACAGGATCCAGCGGAACGAAGGTCACCGACGTCTGACCGCGGCGCCAGGTCGGGCGCTCGCTCACCTCGCCGGTCGCTCGCCGCGCGGCTTCGGCAACATGCCCGCGGTGGAGACGGATCCGGCGGCCGGGCATCGGACCGGCGACGTCCCGTTCCAGAGGGAGGATTTCGACCTCCTGCAATCCGCCGCACAAGGCGAGCGAGTCCATCACACGCTGGAGGAGACAGGCAAGCAGCGTGAGGTAACGATCCGGGACGCCGGGCTCACTCGGGATGGCGTCTCCGTCCTCGCCTTCGGCGGTGCCCAGCACCCAGCATTCAGAAACGCCTTCCGGCGCCGCAAGTCCGGAGAGGACGTCGACGACCCGGCGAACCGTCTCGTTCGCGACTCTACGGAAGACGGAGTGCAAGACAGGATCCGCTACTTGCAGCAGGCCGTCGAGGGCCTGGGCATCGGCTCGTGCGGGGTCGCGTTTTGCCTGGATGTTGGCCTCAATCCGCGCCAAAAGGGTCGAGTTCCGTTCAAGGAACACGCGCCGGGCAGCGGCGACCCCGGCCGGCGGGATATAGGGATGAGGAGCCGCGCACGCCCATGCAGCGTGCATTGCCGGCTGGTGGAGGAAAAAGCCATGGATCGGCCATGGCACGTGTGGGGCGGCGTGAGAAAGGACGTAGCACAAGCGCCCAGGAGATATTCCCGGGTGGTCCTGCCGGGCAAGGAGCGCGCCGATCACCGGCGTCCTGGGTCTGTCGAAATCGCCGGATTCGTCGATGTAGAGCCGCCAGTGTATGCCAGGCATCTTCCCTTCGTGCCTCTGCGGATGAGTTTCCCTTGAGGGATCCATTTGCCAAGTGGTGAGCCGCGCCCGGCGAAGGCTCCTTGGGCGCCTCCGCGCACTGAGTGAAATGGCACTCTATCACGCACGGCCGCAGTGCGCAAGTGCCGCGGCTCAGTCCAGGACGATCCGCCAGGTTCCCGCCCCGGCGACCCTGTGTTCTCCAACGTGCACGCGACCGCCCCAGACCAGCCAGGGTACGAGGGCGAGGGGGACGTCGGCAAAAGTGGCTTCCCCAACCACGCCCTGCAGTGTCCAGCGCTCGCCGGTGCGGGAGGACGACCTGCCCTGGTAGAAGGGCTGGAATGAGTCGCGGATTCGCGGCACTCCCTCCGCCGCGGCTTTGAGCGCGGCGAAATCCACCGCGAGCGGCGCATCGTAGGTCGCGAAGGCACGTCCGACCGCGCGCAAGGATGCTCGTAAGAGGTGGGAGAAGGTAGGGTGCTGGACCGCCTGACGGCACCCGTCCTCCCCCTCGGAGCGCAGGAAGAGCGGCGCCGAAAGAACGAGAGTCAGCCGTGGTACGCGCCCCACAACGGACTCGGGCTGCGCCGGCAAGTCCGCCGCGGAGAGGTCGCACGCAAGCCGCTCGTCCGAATCTTCGTCGCAGATCTGGACTCCAATGCCGTCCAGACCGAGGCCGCCTCCGTACTCAGCCCGGCGGCCGCTCGTGTCGGCGGCCAGCGGTCTCCCGGCCCGGTCCAGCGCCTCGATCACGGCCGCACGATGCTTGCCAGCCGCGCCGACGAGCGTGAGCCGGACCGGAAACTCGTCTCCAGGTCCAGCCTGGGCGGGGAGCGGGAAATATGGCGCCAGGACGATCGGGCGCGCGACCTGGTCCTGGCCGCGGAAGACCTTGGCTTCCGGCCCGGCTTCGGGCTCGAAGGTCTCGCCGTAGGGACAGCCGACGTGGAGGCGGCAGCCGCTGCAATACCTCCCGAGAGACGCCCGTTCTTCGATGGGCAGACGACAAACCTGCGCCTTGAAGCTGCGGGCAACCATCCCGCGCAGGGCCGGCCCGATCCACGGGAGGAGTGCCCCTGGGGTGAGGATGCGCAGCCGGAGGACTTGCGATTGGTATTGCATGGCGAGGCTCTGAATCGCGCAACGCGGCCGGACTACGCGCCGCTCCGATAGGCGAGGATCCGGGACTCGACGAGTTCTACGAGCTTGTGGGCCAGAGTCGGCGCGGCCTGGACGCCCAGTTCCTCAAGCACGGCAACGACCAGCGGTTGGCACAGGAAGCGGTTTTCTTCCGACCAGAGCCGGCGCTTCTGCATTCCGGACTGGGCGGTCGTCAGTAACTCTGGGGTCGGCGCGCCATGGACGACATCGTTGCGTAGAAAACGGACATGGTGGACGGCCCTGCCGAGGGCCACGAGTGCCGGCCTGTGGAGGTACTCGTCGGCCAGCCGAATGCTTTGCGCATCGTTGTCCCAGATGCGGTACCACGGGACCCGACCGTTCGGCACTCCTGTGTCCACCTCAAATGGGCGGCGGCGGTTCTCCTCGAAGGACTGCCCGCGATCCTGCACCAGGTCGGCCGCCGGAGTCATCTTCGCGCTGAAGAGTCGCGGCTTCGTGCGGTGCTTGACGAGGCGTCCTTCCAGCAGGTGGTCCCAAAGCGCCGCCTCGAAGAACGCGACGGTGCCATGGGTCGCCGCCGGAATGTCGCCGGCCGTCAGGGCAAGCTCGACCCGCAGCGCCGCACGGACCGCACTTCGTCCATTCCGAAGGAAATCAAGATCGCAGTCGTCCGGAAGGGGGAGCGACGAGGCCCACAGGTAAAGCCACCTGAACACTCGCGTCCACTGCTTCTCTCCCGAATCGCCGTCGAGATGCCGCACGGCGCCCCAAGCGCCGATCAAGTTCCCTTCGCGGACAAGCTCGAGGGCGTGCCGGCGCGCTTCGAAGGAGGCATGGGGGCTCGGCACCTCGGTGCGGGCGACCGCCCGGTCGAGACGGGTGCCGCCTGCTCCGACGGCATCTGGGACGTCGAGGACTGAAACCGGGATGCTCCTCGCATGAAGGCGGACCACCCCCTCGACCAGCGACTTCACGGCCGGGAATCCACCGGTTGCAGCGAGCACGATCCGCGTCAGACCAGGTTCCTTGACGACCTGTCGCACCGTGGAGTCGATACGGGCGACCACGTCGCGGCGAACCGTCGCGTCACGTGGATCGCCGTGCGGGGGGCCCTCTAGCCGCTCGGCGCCGGAGAGGTACGTCCCGATGGAAACTGGGACGTTGAGCTTCTCCCAGAGTCTACGGGCGAGCACCTCTCCGGCGTAGCCCGGATCGCCGGAGGCCACGGACGGATCCCTTCGCGTGTCGAGCACGAGGGCCCGGACGACCTTCAATTTCGCTCTTTCGCAGTAGCCGAGCACTGCATCGAGCTTTGGCGTGCAGAGCCTAATGGCGTCCGAGGGGAGGGCGGTGGCCCTGTTCTGCGACTTGGGAACGTTGCTGTCGGTGAGGGACCACCGGCCGTTGTCCTTCAGTTCGGCGTGGAGCGCAGCGCAGCAGAACTTGTCGAACTCCTGACGCTCTTTTCCTACCAGGAGCTGCACATCGGTAAGCCCGGTGGTCAGGATGAGGAGAGTACTCATCATCGGCCCCTCGGCGGGTATCGGCGCAACCGCGAATGCTCCGCCCGCAATTGAGTATGATAGGTGTAGATCGGACCATTGGGCTGGCCCTTGGGCCGCGGATAGTCCGCGGCGTCGGGATGCTTGTGGCGGTGGATCGCGAGCCATTCCGGGAGCTTTGCGGCTTGGAGCTCCTTGAGGTGGAGCTGAAACCAGGATGCCACATGCTCCGGCTTCAACGCAGGAGCGTCCGGCGCAGTATCAGTGTCGAGAAGGAGCATTTCCTTTGCCTCGATCCTCACGCTTCCCCATCCGAGCGGGCGAGCGTAGCCGAGCTTGGAGCAGTAGCCGTCGGGGTGCTTGCCGTTGACCAACTTGCCGAATTGGTTGGGGCAGAAGGCCAGGAGCACGGCAACGAGTTCCGCGGCGTCGAGGTCGCGAAAGCGGAGTGTGAAGCGGAAGGGCCGTTGCGGGGCGGAGGCCTGTAGCGCGAGGGTGCTCCGGTCATTGAGTCGGTTGGCCGGCGAATCTTCGGCCCAAGGTGTGCCGGTGTAGGCGTCGGGGCGATCGAGGTAGAACTTCCGCCCGGCGAGCGTCCCGGGCGTGTCGTAGCCCGCGGCATCGCCGTAGGTGACGAGGCTTGCGTTGTCGCAAGGCCGCGAGCCGGGGTGATGTGGCTGCTTCAGGTAGTGCTCGACGGCGCTCGGCCGCGGCATGCCCAGTTCCTTGAGGAAGGTGGGTTTCAGGAAGCGAGTCTCGTCCGTATCACTCGCGGAAACGAGCTCGAGCGCAGCGTTCACGAAGAGCCGGCCCATGAGTTGGGAGTGGTTGGGGTCCCCCCTCCCAATGTCCTTGCTTCCGGCATTGTCACCCGTGTACCCGAACAGCCGTCGAACGGCGGAGAGCTTGAGGTTGGCCGGGTCGTTTTGCAGCTCGTCGGGCAGGGGGAAGAGGCCGGCTCTCCTCGTGTACCGCCAGCCCACATGTCGCACGGTATCCTGATATGCCCAGCGGTAATAGTAGTGCCACCCGAAGGAGACGATCCGCCCTTCCCCCACGGTATCCCATTCTACCCAAATGAGGTCCCCAGGTTGGAAGACAACGCTTTGCGCGGCTTGGAGAATCTGCGCACCCGCCGCGTCGGCGCTCAATGTCGTCCCCACGTCCGGATGCCGCTCACTGAAGTGGCCGTACTGCGTGTCGGTGAGGTGTCGGAGGGTGTGCAAGTATCCCTCGATTACGTCGATCGGAACGGGAGTCGAGGTCGTCGGACCACTGGGGTTCACGCCGACCCGGCGATGGAGGCGCTTCTTCGAATTCAAGGTCGCGCCTGCCCCTTGCCCACCGCGGTAGGGATCTCCGCCCCCCACTCGCGGGTCGAAGCGATACCACGATGCCGGCAGGGCGTGGTCTCGATCATATCGAAGGTCGAGTGACAACAGCTCCAGACTCGTTGGGACACTGACCTTTGGCGAGTCGGGATCTTTCGGGTCGAGGGAGCGGCGCTGCACCGCGCCAGCGGGAATCCGCGCGATCCTCGCCACGAGCCGCGGTCCGCTCCTTGGATCCACATAGAGGCTGTTCGGGCGGTACGAGTATGACCGCTCCGCCACGCGCTCCATCGGCGCGCCCAGGATGGCGCCAAGCTCGTGTCGGAGAAGGCCCTTGAGCGAGTCGCCCGGGATTAGTACCGGCCCGTGGACCCAGGGTGCGCGGAGCGGCCAGAGCACCGCCTTCTCTTTGGTGACCCAAGTGGCCTCGTTCGGCATCGCAGACAGCCCGACGCCAACGAGAGACACCACGTGTGGCGCCTGGCGAACAAGGTAGTCCCGGCGAGCTGAGTGAACTTCTCTCACCTTCCGCTCGAACCGCGCCGCGTTCGGATCCGGGGCCGGGTCAGGATACGCTCCCTCCGCCGCGCGCCGCAGGAAGTCGTCTCGAGTAGTGCTCGCCGCGACCGGGTCAGACATAAGAGGCCACGGCCCGGATGATTCTCGGTCGACCACCTTCTGTCGTTCACACCCGACGAGCATCGGAGTCAGCGTCCTAAGCTCGAAGCGGACCTCCCCGGAGAGACGGCCCTTGGTGCCGGAGCCGTCGTGCCAGATTGGTGTGGCAGTGGAGAACGTCTCGGGCAGTGAGACGAACGCGTAGGGCTTGTTCCTTAGGCCTGGAGCCGCTTGCTGCGGCGGGAGTCCGCCGCCACCTCCCACCCTTGGGGGCCACGCCGGAGGCTGTCGGTGGGCTGGTCCGGTGCGCCGCGGTCCTGCCCCGAAAGCGCCCCCGGCATTCGGGGCAGCCACATCCGTCGCGCCGCCGAGGACCTCCTCGACCCCGGCCTCGGCCAGTTTCGCTCGAACTTCTTTCAGCCGCTCCTCCGTGTCCGCGCAAACCACGAACTCCTTCTTGCCACCGGCATCTTGGATGAAGAGGTCTTTGCCGAGCTTGTCCTTGAGCTGTACGTAGCTGAGTTTGGCTCCGCCTGCGACGCGCACGCGGATCCGGAAGGTACCAACGCTCACTTCTTCCCCTCCCCGAGTGTGTAGCCGACTACCTGGTCTCCGGAGCGCCACTCGCGGATCACGAGCAGGCCCGCTCCGGTGTCCGCCGCGGAGAAGCGTGTGCTGTCGTGGTGTAATCGGACCGGGGTCTCTACCCGGATCACCGTCTCGGCGCCGACTGTTCCCTTCTCCACTTCTCGCACGAGCACCGTACGCCAGCCGTTGGCGGTTCGAGCGGCCCGCCAGGCCGCCGTCGTTGCGAAAAAGGCCGCTTCCTCCACACGCAAGACGTTGTCGTGCCGCGGCCAAGCGCGGCCGAAGGTGTGCGGCGCGGCATTCAGGTCGAGGTCGACCGATGGTTCGCACCACCAAGCGAAGAGCTCGCCGCCCAAGTCCGCTCGCGCGTGGACCGCCGCCTCACCAAGGGTCAAGGGGGTAGCAGTGTCCAGCCTCCCGGGCTTGACTTCCACGCACACTTCGAGCGGAGTCCTCTCGCGCCACTCGCGGTAGGCAGAACGAGAGCTCGTACCGAGGTGCTTCCGGCCGGCTGTCTCTTCAGCCGCATCGGCTGCAGCGGTCCAGGTCCGGGCCTTGAACACGTCGGCGTTGACCCAGTCCTCTGACTTCCAACGCCCCCAGCCCGCGCCTCGGGTCTTATGCCCGCCTACGGGAAGATGCCCTAGCGCACCGAGTGCCACGAGCCGGTCGACCTGAACGGCCAGCTCAGCGACGGCCGCGTCGTTGGGGCCTTCCACAACGATTCTGACCTGGAAATCGCCCTTCAGGACTCGCACCGCGTCGCGCTTGGCGCTCTCGAAGGAACCGGCGGAGAACTCGTCCTCGGCGTGCATGTGCAGCCGAGCCGCAGCCCAGCCGGGCTCGGCGACCGCGTCGCGGATGAGCACGCGGCTGCTCTTCTTCACAGTGCCGAACACCCTGCCCGCCTCGTCCTTCTCGCCGACGGCGCCCTGGACCAGGTTGGGATCCTTCACACCTGGCCCGGTTGTGTTGCAGCGCCGGGAGAACGCATGCCTCATCGGTCCGCGCACGCTCGCGCCGGGGAGGAGCGGCGAGCTCCCCTCCATGAGCAACGCGCGATCGGTCGGGAGGTCTGTCTGAGGAGGCATCTCCTCGCCGGTCCATACCGGGCGTGCCCACTGGCCGCTTCCGGGCGGCTGCAGTCCTTGCTCGCTGTCATGCGGGCCCACCGCGAGCATGTCGACCCCCCAGGGCGGCTGCTGGTCGTTTGGGACGTACTCTCCGAAGCGCAGGCGCACGTCGCGGGTCCGGAAGCACCAATCCTTCGTCGGCTCGACCTCGGGGATTTTATCCTGGGGGGGTGGAAGGGATCTCCGCCCGCTCTCCACCCATTTGTCGTAGGCAGTGGGGTCAAGGCGGTATGCGAGAAGATCCTTGATGCGGCACCACCCCAACCCGCGAGACACCCCGCCTCCGAGCCAGCAGCGCCCCTCCGCCCAGTGCCGTGCGAGAACATAGCCGAGAATCCCCTCGGCTTCCACCGCCTCCGTAGGGTCGTAACGCCAATCGACGCGCAACTCCAACGGCCACTCCGTGCCGCGGGCTACTACCTCACGGTCGTAGAGGACACCCTGGGCACGCGCCCCGGTCTTGTGCAGGATGCCGACGCCCGAACGAAGCCGAGGGATGGTGGCGGTCGCGGGCCGGGCGTTTGCGAATTCCCACGCGGAGCGTCGGAGGGCGGTGCGACGCGTCGACGCTTCAGAAACGGTCCGCGGGAGGGGTTCTTCGAAGAAGCGACGCGCCATGGCTACGGCGGCCCCCTTCAGCCCGCGACCAGAAAGCAGCGGGACACCGTCGACGACCGTGAAGGGTTGGTCGGAAGTGCTCTCCCGGTCTACGCCCGACACGGAAAGCGCGCTGTCCTGCACGAGCGTCGCGGTGAAGATCGTAAGCCGTGTGGTCATTTGGCCTCCTTGCGTGCCTCGGCGCGCAGCCAGCGGACGAAGAAGTTGGCGTGAGCTGCGGCGTGCCCAGGTCCTACGCGTTCGAGTTCGTCGAGGATCGCTGTTGCGTCCGGATGCCTCCACGCGGCGAGACCTGCTGTTTGGGGATTTCTTCTGGACGAGAGGGCCTCGGTATTCTCGCCGGCAAGTTCCGCGGCCAGGTTTTGCCACTGTGAGAGGCTTGGCCGGCGCTCGCCGCTGGTGCCGGGCCGGGCGAGGCCGCGGTGCGCCTCGAACCAGCCTTGGGTCTTCAGGGCAACGGCCTCCCCGGGGTCGGGCGCAACACCGGTCCGCAGTACAGCGGCTGTGCCACCGGTCGGGGTATCCGCAGAGATCCCCGGGAGCGTTGGGTCCAACCGGAATCGTCCGAACCCCTCATGTGTTCGTTCACCCAGCCACTTCCCGTCCGCGGCGGCCCTCGCGAGGATTTCGATCCCATTGCCCGCGACTTTGAACACCGAGCCGCGCCGCACACCGGCAGCGGGGAGTCGCCAGAGGCCGGCGGTGCCGTTGAACCCGTATACGGAGGTCTCGTCCTGATACAGCGGTGTGGCGGTGACGTCCGCAACCCAACCCGGAACGGTGGACGAGGAAATTGTCTTGGCGTCCAGCTCGGTGAGCCAGCGGAGGCGGGCGTCTCGAACCAGAAGGTCCGCCGTGAGTGTAAGGTAGGCGATCTCTCTGACGGTCGCCGGTTCAGGTGCCTTGGCCCACTCGGCGCGCTCGACCTCCACCGGCGCCCCGGAACGCCCGACGCGGATCCAGCGCCGGCCTTCGAGCACTGGTGCGAGGGCCTCGCCGAGTGCGCACAGCTTGGTCGGGTCGCCCCGAATTTCGGCGAGGAAGTTGGTCCGCTCGGAGACCTGTTCGATGGCGAAGAGCAAAGGGTCCGGCTGCTTGGGATCCGGCCGGCCGTTCCGGAGGCGCACGCGGATGTCCGGCCGCAGGGTCGACCATGGGCCTTTCCCCGCGCGATTGACGAAAAGGTCCGGTTCCGGGCGCTTCAGCTTGTCGCCTTTGTGGCCCGCGGCGTTGAAACGGATCGGCGGCGGCTCCACGTAGGCCCACCATGGCGCCGAGCCGATGCTCTTGGCCGGCTTCGCACTCTGCAACGCGAGCGGCGCCGGAAGGACTTCGATGGAGCACAACCGCCCGTCCTTGCCGGGTTCGGGCACGGGCAGCGCGTCTCCCACCGAGAGGCTGCCGTCCATCAGTCCCAGGGCCGCCTCCCGATTCCCCTCGGAAATGAGCCACGCGGCCAGCGCGCCGGCAACCGTGCGCCCCGGCAGGTAGGGGAGCGTCAGGATCAGGTTCCCCGGCGTGGCGGTGGACGCCACGCACACCGGGTCGTGATTTCGGAGCAGGAGCAAGAGGCGGGCGTCGGGCTTGTTGACAGGGCGCGACGGCACTTTCGCATCCCCAAGCTTCATGCGCACGCGCCCGGCTCCCGACGCGCGACCCCTCCCGACGGCATCGACCTCCTGGAGGAGGCGGTCGACCTCGGTGACAACGGAAGAAGGCAACTCGACTTCGCCGACAAATGTCGTGTTCTTCGGCACGAACTCGACCGCCCGCAGGGTTTCGTCCTTTGGCGCGCGATTCACGAAGGACTCCCGTGCCGAGGAGCGCCAGACGCGTGATGCTGGGGGAGTGCCTAATGCAGCGGTGTCGTTCCAGTAGAGTGAAGTAAAGACTGCCTGCTGGCGGGTCCGGCCACGTTTGCCGAAGAGGTTATTCGCGTGCTGCTCGCCTTCATGAAGGGCGCGCGAGGCGTCCCGCAGAAGACCCTCGAGGTGTGTAGCCCAGATCACAGGGGCGCCTTCGCGGTCCCGCGAGACGAGGGCGTCGATGCCGCCTCCGCCGGCGCCGGACCCGGGGTGGGCGTCCTCCAGCAGGGTCGCGGTGATCGTCTTGCGCACCCATCCTGACGGCGCCGCTCCGGGACGCGTCCCTGGGTCGTCGCCGTCGGTGTCCGGCCTACCCATGGTTCACCTCCTCGTGTTCCAGCCCCACTTCCACCATAGCCTCGTCGTAGTGCTTGCCCGGTTTTCCTGCCCTGCCGAGCCTGGGAATCTCCCACACCTCGATGAGGTCGAGCAGGGAGGAGAAGTGCGGGCCGTTCTTGTCCGGGCGCTCCCACACGGCGGTCACCTTGGCCCTCTTGAGCGCCTCCCTGGCAGGCTTGGACAGCTCCTCGAATGCCAGTTCGGCCAACGCCCGGCCGCGCGCGAGCTGGTCCACGAGATACCGGAGCTGCGAGCGTGGGGTGTCGTCGACCTTGAGCTCGTCGGCCGCCGCGACGAGGCCTTGGAGCGTGGCATGGCCGTTTCCGAGTACGACCAGGGGGCGGCGGGAGAGGATACGCGCGTCACCCCCGCTGCCGCGGACCCAATCGCGCGCGCGAATCTCCGCCGGATCCTCGGCCCACGCGGTGGTGTAGGCTGTCCAGTCCACGACCGACGCCTTCGCGCCACCCGGAAGCCCCCGATATTTTCGCTTCGCGGAAGAGGCGAGCGCTTCGGCGACGGCGTGCAACCGATGAAAGGGAACCGACGGGCGGGCCAGCACGACCCCGATGCCCAGAGTGAGGTGAAATGCCGAGCGCGGTTCGGGTTGGAGGCTTTCGAGCGCATGGCTCAAGTCGACGACGAAGCGGAGGGCGACGCTTGCCCGGCACACGACGAGTACGTCGTCGCCACCGAGCATGAGGAGCAGCAGTGGGGCGACTTCGCCTGCGGTGATCGCGTCGCAGCGCTCGATGGCGGCCTTGAGAGCGGCGCGGAGAAGGACGCGATTGCGGTGGAAGTAGACTGCGCCCTGGAGGGGCGGTGCGTCCTTGGGAAGGCCACTACCCACGCCGTTGCCATCGGCATGAATGACGGCGAGATACTCGCGCCCGGCGAGCGCCTCAAACGTGGCCGGTCGGGGCGAGGTCGAGAGCCTCGTCGCGCGCGTGAGGAGGCTGGCCAGATCGGTCGCCTTGTCTTCCTCGGCGCGTTTGGCGGCATCGTGGCGATGTGAAACTTCGAGGGAGACGGGTACGTTCTCCGACCCCTGTCGGATTGCAACCGAGGCCAGCCCTCGCCCGGTCCAGGCGCACGGGGCGAGCACCGGGAGCTCCGCGGACAGAGCGCTGGCGGCGCGCGGCAGCGGCTCGTCGTCGAGCTTGACCGTGAAGCGCAGCCCCGGTAGGTCGCGCCGAATGCGTGCACTCGCTTCGTCAGCGAACTCTTTGGCGCCGGTCGAGAACTGCGCCTGGAAGTGTCCACCGTCGCGGGACACGATGCCGGCTGCTGCGTCTGTCTTCAGGTCGTCCACGTCCGGCGCGAGCGGGTCGCTGGTCTGGACGGGGTTGTCGAGCACTCTCGTCGGATCGTCCACCCCCGGCGCGAGCGACCAACGACCACCGCCATTCCGAGCCAGAGCCGGGAGTTCCTTGCGGAGCGTCTCCCCAAGGAGGGTGTTGGCGCCAACCATGGCGCGCAGGCGAGGCACAGCGAAGAGCCAAGTCTGAACCCGCTGGAACTCGATATGCACCGTTTCCATCCAGCACCTGCAAGGTTGGCGTAGTAGAGAACGTCTGTGAAGAACTGGGAGAAATACCGTCCACACGGTGGCCGCCACCAGCCCCGCGTTCTCCCGACTGTCTGCAATGGCGGGATCTTATCTCAGATTGCGCGAGATTTCAACGGTCGCTACCGGCCACGCATCCTCCCGACCGTGCGAGGCATGACGGTTCCCGTCCTCGTTTCCATGTTTCAACGGCCGCTACCGGCCACGCATCCTCCCGACGGCTGGAGACCCCGTCTTCGCCAGTTCCGCCACGCCTGTTTCAACGGCCGCTACCGGCCACGCATCCTCCCGACGTGGGCGGAAAGGCTGCCTACCCGCTCCAGAAAGCCCCCGTTTCAACGGCCGCTACCGGCCACGCATCCTCCCGACCTGTCGCAGGCGCACAACAGCCACTGCGAGGACATGTTTCAACGGCCGCTACCGGCCACGCATCCTCCCGACCGTGTCGATCGTGTTGGGCGCCGACTATGCGACGGTTTCAACGGCCGCTACCGGCCACGCATCCTCCCGACGTGGCCTCCCCGCCCGCCGCGCCGGCCCCGACGGCTCGTTTCAACGGCCGCTACCGGCCACGCATCCTCCCGACCGAAGGTGTGGGCCTTCGCCTACGCTCCGGGCGGGTGTTTCAACGGCCGCTACCGGCCACGCATCCTCCCGACACGTCGTGGGCATCGCCTACGATGACGACATCGAGATGTTTCAACGGCCGCTACCGGCCACGCATCCTCCCGACTCGGTCGGAGAAGGTAAGGTTTCATCCAACATCACGTTTCAACGGCCGCTACCGGCCACGCATCCTCCCGACGGTGTTGGTCCTGCTCGCCTTCCTGGTGATGAGCGTTTCAACGGCCGCTACCGGCCACGCATCCTCCCGACGTGGAGAAGGCTGCACCTACCTCGTTCGAGGCCACGTGTTTCAACGGCCGCTACCGGCCACGCATCCTCCCGACGACTTGGCCACGGCTTCGGGTTCCCCGAGTTCCCTACCGGCCACGCATCCTCCCGACCGCGCTGTTGGCCGCCCTCAACACCGGTACGTTCAAGTTTCAACGGCCGCTACCGGCCACGCATCCTCCCGACGTTTGGCGGCATGGTGTGATCCTGTGCGTACCTCAAGTTTCAACGGCCGCTACCGGCCACGCATCCTCCCGACAAGGGGGCCATGGGGGGCGGCGCTCTGCTAGAAAGCGTTTCAACGGCCGCTACCGGCCACGCATCCTCCCGACACTATGATGCGCTGATGGGAAAGATTCGGGCGTAACTGTTTCAACGGCCGCTACCGGCCACGCATCCTCCCGACCGGAACGCGAGGCGCTTCACCGGTGTGAGGACAAGCGTTTCAACGGCCGCTACCGGCCACGCATCCTCCCGACGGGTGCGGCTGTATCGCGCCTTGGGTGGCCATGATCAGTTTCAACGGCCGCTACCGGCCACGCATCCTCCCGACGCTGAGCATGGCCTTGCTGGTACAGGACCAGCCAGGTTTCAACGGCCGCTACCGGCCACGCATCCTCCCGACGCGAGGACCGCGCGGTCCATCGGACCGAGCGCACAGTTTCAACGGCCGCTACCGGCCACGCATCCTCCCGACGGAGCGTGAGGGTTCGACTCCCTCTACCCCCATTCAAAGTTTCAACGGCCGCTACCGGCCACGCATCCTCCCGACGAATTGGGTAGTTTAACCGAGGTTTGGCTTGGTTATCGTTTCAAAGTTTTGAGAGGACTCGACACAACAGTTTCACCGGCCGCTACCGGCCACGCCTCCTCCCGACAGAAAAGCGTGGAATGCGCAGTACGTTGCGGTACTGTTTCAACGGCCGCTACCGGCCACGCATCCTCCCGACATGCCCGGTGATTACCGCAGGTGGGCGATTGAAACGGTTTCAACGGCCGCTACCGGCCACGCATCCTCCCGACGCTCCTGAAGACCGGCCCCAAGGGAACCGCAACGGTGTTTCAACGGCCGCTACCGGCCACGCATCCTCCCGACGGAAGATGATCCGAGTGTCACCGCTCGGGCGGCGGAGTTTCAACGGCCGCTACCGGCCACGCATCCTCCCGACCTATAGCCAAACTTTAGCAGCCGATGGCAATCTAGTTGTTTCAACGGCCGCTACCGGCCACGCATCCTCCCGACTGGAGGCCAACCCTGCTCCCCTGGCGGCGGCGGAATGTTTCAACGGCCGCTACCGGCCACGCATCCTCCCGACGGGTGGTGCACCGGTTGCTGGTGGTCGGGTGTATCGTTTCAACGGCCGCTACCGGCCACGCATCCTCCCGACGTATGTGGTGATGGAGCTCGTGGAGGGTGCTCCACTGTTTCAACGGCCGCTACCGGCCACGCATCCTCCCGACCGGCTGAGACTCCGGCCACCCGTACCATCGGCATGAGTTTCAACGGCCGCTACCGGCCACGCATCCTCCCGACGCTCGGCAACGTCGTCCGCTAGTCCCCCCTGCCCCTCGTTTCAACGGCCGCTACCGGCCACGCATCCTCCCGATGGATCGCCCGATAGTGCCCAGGTGTACGCCGGTTTCAACGGCCGCTACCGGCCACGCATCCTCCCGACGGAACTGCGTATGCGAAGCTGCTTGAGGATATGGTGTTTCAACGGCCGCTACCGGCCACGCATCCTCCCGACCGCATAGGATCACACCATGCCGCCAAACCATCGAAGTTTCAACGGCCGCTACCGGCCACGCATCCTCCCGACCCGCGCCGGCATCTCCACCGTCGCCCCGACCCCCGCAGTTTCAACGGCCGCTACCGGCCACGCATCCTCCCGACCTGGAGCGCCGCATCGGGGTTACCAGAAAGCTGAGTTTCAACGGCCGCTACCGGCCACGCATCCTCCCGACCTGGATTCCACGAGTAAGCATGTGACTGAGCAGGCGCAAGTTTCAACGGCCGCTACCGGCCACGCATCCTCCCGACGAGGTGTCATGACGCGTAGCAAGCCCTAAAGAGATAGTTTCAACGGCCGCTACCGGCCACGCATCCTCCCGACTCGCATTGCTTTGGCTTAGAGAGCAAGTGGAGGCACTGCATCGTGTTTCAACGGCCGCTACCGGCCACGCATCCTCCCGACGGCTGAAGGGGTGCGTGATCCCTCGGTGTTCTCCTTGTTTCAACGGCCGCTACCGGCCACGCATCCTCCCGACCGGTCGAGAACCTGCTCTCGTGCCTGGTGGAGGCCGTTTCAACGGCCGCTACCGGCCACGCATCCTCCCGACAAAGCCGACTTGGCGCGTTTGAAAAAGGAGATTCCGTTTCAACGGCCGCTACCGGCCACGCATCCTCCCGACGTCTTGCTAGGCTGCAAAAGCTTGTCGAGGACAACCGTTTCAACGGCCGCTACCGGCCACGCATCCTCCCGACGGTGGAGAAGGTTGACTTGCTCGACCTTCGGTACATCGGTTTCAACGGCCGCTACCGGCCACGCATCCTCCCGACAAGGCAGGTACGGGGTTGGCGGGAGAAGTATTCCCGTTTCAACGGCCGCTACCGGCCACGCATCCTCCCGACTCAGGAAAAGGCTGACCACGCCGAGGGCGACACCTGTTTCAACGGCCGCTACCGGCCACGCATCCTCCCGACGGGTGGGCGGTCACCAAGCTTGGCTACTACAGTTCTTGTTTCAACGGCCGCTACCGGCCACGCATCCTCCCGACGCGTCGCATCGGTGCGCTGGCGTCGATTTCAACGGCCGCTACCGGCCACGCATCCTCCCGACGTGCAGGGCCTTGAGCGCTACTTGGGTCGGGGTATTGGTTTCAACGGCCGCTACCGGCCACGCATCCTCCCGACATCTGTGCCGAAGCGCTTGGCAGACACAATGTACGAGTTTCAACGGCCGCTACCGGCCACGCATCCTCCCGACGGCACCAAGTCCCTCGACGCGGTCGCGCAGCTCTTCGTTTCAACGGCCGCTACCGGCCACGCATCCTCCCGACCAGGCCATGGAACACGCCTCTCGGCCCAACTATCTCGGTTTCAACGGCCGCTACCGGCCACGCATCCTCCCGACCGATGCCTAACTCCTACCAGGTGACTGCCTGGGGAAGTTTCAACGGCCGCTACCGGCCACGCATCCTCCCGACCCGACGGAGTCGGTCCTGCAGAACGCCTCGTTTGATCCGTTTCAACGGCCGCTACCGGCCACGCATCCTCCCGACCCCGAGTGTGTGAGCACGGCGAAGGCCGAGTTCATCGGTTTCAACGGCCGCTACCGGCCACGCATCCTCCCGACGGCGGCCTGGGGCGCAGCGGCAATGTCAATACCGCCGGTTTCAACGGCCGCTACCGGCCACGCATCCTCCCGACGCGGAGGGCAAGGGCCATGAGGCCATCTTCCACCTGGTTTCAACGGCCGCTACCGGCCACGCATCCTCCCGACTGTACAAGTACGTAGAGCTTCCGGTGGGTGTCCTGTGTTTCAACGGCCGCTACCGGCCACGCATCCTCCCGACACCTGACCATGGCGGTCATGATGACCGCGCTCCTGCTGTTTCAACGGCCGCTACCGGCCACGCATCCTCCCGACCAGAGGAAATTGCAGGGGAAATCCTTTCGCCAACGAGTTTCAACGGCCGCTACCGGCCACGCATCCTCCCGACCCGGCTTCGCCGTCCGGGTTCGCGATCGCCTTCGTTTCAACGGCCGCTACCGGCCACGCATCCTCCCGACGGCGCGCCAGCTCAACGCCGAGATGGTCCGCCTGCAGTGTTTCAACGGCCGCTACCGGCCACGCATCCTCCCGACCGGGTGGGAGGTATACGGAGGTTTCAAGCGCCCCGAGTTTCAACGGCCGCTACCGGCCACGCATCCTCCCGACGGGACCTACGTGCTGGTATGGGATGACGATGATCGCCGTTTCAACGGCCGCTACCGGCCACGCATCCTCCCGACTGGAACACGATTTTCAGGACCAACTCGGGCGGGTGCGTTTCAACGGCCGCTACCGGCCACGCATCCTCCCGACCGAAGGAGACCCTGCCGTGACCACCAGGGTGCGGTCCGTTTCAACGGCCGCTACCGGCCACGCATCCTCCCGACGGAGGTCTCGGACAGTACTGGCTGCCGGAGGCGGTTGAGTTTCAACGGCCGCTACCGGCCACGCATCCTCCCGACCTCCAGGGCGGTCGTCCGGAGGTCCT
>JACPWG010000092.1 GCA_016197205.1 Planctomycetota bacterium | reverse complement strand
CCTTCGGTTGCTCTCCACCTCGCCTTCTGGCGACGCAGTTACCGTCGGCTACAGGTCCGATAGCCAAGACCTGGAGGGGACTTCCACCCCTCTGACTGTATGCGCTTGCGGGCGCACGGGGCGCGGGCCTCCGGCCCGCGCTTGCCCGCGCACGGCCGGCACTTCGCCGGCGACGCGGTGAGAACCGTGTCCACCCTTCGGCAACAGGCCACTCGCGGCGTGTCGAATCCCTTTTGCCGTGTCCCCGTCAAGGTGGCAGCCATGCCGGCTCGTAACGCCCACGCCTTCTTGGTCGGCATCAGCCGCTACCGCGAGCCCGGCGAGCTGGGCCAGCTCCGTTTCGCGGACGCAGACGTTCGGGGCATCGCGGAGGTGCTGGGGAACCCGGCCTGCGGGGCCTTCCCGCCGGAAAACGTGACCGTGCTCGCCAACGAGGACGCGACCCGCGACGCGGTGGCCGAGTTCCTGAAGGCGACCCTGCCGGCGCGCGCGAAAGGGGCGGAGCTCGTGTTCGTCTTTTTTTCGGGGCATGGCGCGGTCCGGGCGGGCCGCGGGGACTGGCCCGAGGGCTTCTTCCTCCCCCACGACGGGAGCCCGAGCCGCCTGGCGACGAGCGCCCTGTCCATGCGGGACCTCGCAAAGTGGCTGGGGCGGATCCGGTCCCGCTCGCTCGTCGTCGGCTTCGACTGCTGCCATTCCGCGCTGGCGTGGCGAGGGGGGCCGCCCGTCGCGGACGTGCGGGCGAAAGGCGTGGCGATCGAGCCGCGGAGGGCGAGCCCGCAGGGCCGGTTCATCCTCTCCTCGTGCGGCGCGGACGAGCGGTCGGTCGAAGTCGCGGACTGGGGGCACGGGCTGTTTTCGAAGGTGCTGATCGACGGGTTGCGCGGGGCCGCGGACCGCGACCGGGACGGCTGGGTGCGGAGCACGGAGCTCTTCACGTACGTGTCGGACCGCGTCGCGCAGGAGGCCGCCGTGCTCGGGGGCCGCCAGACGCCCTGGATGAAGGCCGACGTCGGCGAGGACGTGCGCCTCACTCGAAACGCCGCCCTCGGCGAGTCCGGCGCCGCGCCGCCCCCGGCGGACGAGGCGTGTGCACGGTGGCGGCGGCTGCTCGATTCGCAGCTTCGCCTGAGCGGCGACGCGGCCGTGGCCTGCGCGCGCACGCACCTCGACTCCCGCGATCGGGCGGAGCGGGAGGCGGCCACGCAGCACTTGCTGCAGACCCGCAGCGCCGACCTGCTGCGGGCGGTGTTCCCGCTTCTCCACCAGGACAAGCGCCCCGCCCTGGCGCGCCGCATCCTGCGACAGCTCAGCGCGGAGCTGGTGTTTCAGGCCATTCAGCGCGGACTGCTGCACGCCGAGCCCGAAGAACGCCGGTACGCCCTCGATGCGGCTTCCTTCATCCACTCGAGCGAGGGGCTCGTGAAGCTCCTCGATCGACTGCGCCCGGAGCTGCCCGTCGCGGAGCGCGAGGCGGTCGCGCGTCTGGCGAGCCGGAAGCGGCTCTCGCTGGAGCGGGAGCGGCTGCAAGGGCTTTTCCGAAAGGCGGGGAGCCCGTATCACCTCACCCGCGCCCTCGGCCAGGGGCTGCTGACCGCGACCTTCTCCGCCACGCATCCGGGCACGGAACAACCGCTCGTGCTGCGCGTCCTGCGTTCGGAGATCGCGGCCAACGAGGAGGTGCGGACCCACTTCCTGTCGGTCGCGCGCCGCTGCACGTCGGTCATTCACCAGCACCTCGCCTACACCCGGGAGGTCGGGTCCCTGCCCGACCAGGGGCTCTTCTACGTGGTGCGAGAGCATTTGCCGGGCGTCACGCTTCGCGAGTTTCTGGCCCGCCATCGGCAGCGCGACTATCGCAGGGTGATCAAGATTCTCTACCAGATCGTCGCGGCGCTGCAGGCCCTGCACGAGAACGGCATCGTCCACGGGGACCTGAAGCCCTCGAACACGTTCGTCGTGAACCGCCAGGACGGGTCGGCGCGCATCAAGATCGGCGACCCCGGCATTCGCGTGCGGCCCGAGACCCTGTTCCAACTCCCGATGGCGGAGTACGACTTCCGCTACGTGGCGCCGGAAGTGCTGAAGCAGGGCGGGGAGGCCGGCGAGAGGTCGGACTTCTATTCGTTCGGGATCATGGCCTACGAGCGCTTCGTCGGGCGGCCGCCGTTCCAGGGGAACGATGCGCTGGAGGTCGCCCAGCGCCAGAGATTCGAGGCCGCGCCTCCGCCGGTGCCCGAGCCGAAGGACGCGTTTTCGAAGCAGCTCAACCGCATGGTGCTGCGGCTGCTGAACAAGGAGCCGGCCGCCCGGCACGCGTCCACCGAAGAGCTTTTCCGCGACTTGAATTTCCTCGCCGCGGGCGCGCACCGCCCTGCGCTTGCGGGCGCGGGCGCAGAGCTCGACACGCGGGGTGGGGACTCGCAATCGGTCGTGGACGTCGGCACGTCCACGATGCAGGAGGTCGGGACGGAGACCGATTTTCCGCGGGCGGTCCAGGACCTGCCGCCGGACGCGCAGCCCGCGCCGACCTCCGGAATCGACGAGGAGCTGTACAAATTTCTGGCGACGCAAGGTCTGCTGGTAATGGGCCGGCTCGGCAAGGGCGGGATGGCGTACGTCTACAAGTGCTTTCACCAGGGGCTGGCCCGGACCGACGCCGTCAAGATCGTCCTCCTCGACTCTTCGCGCCGTCCGGAGGCCGGGCGGCGAGCGGTGCAGGAGGCGAAGGTCATGGGCCAGCTCAACCACCCCAACCTGCTGCAAATCTACAATCTCTTCCAGACCGACTCGTTCATCGCCCTGGTGATGGAGTACTGCGGCCAAGGCACGCTCGGGGGCTTGCTTCGCCGCTCGGGCAGACTACCGATGCGGCGCGCGCTGGAGATTGCCCGCGACGTCGCCCTGGGGCTCGCCGCGGCGCACGGCAGCGGCATCGTGCATCGGGACGTCAAGCCCTCGAACGTGCTCTTCTCGGACTCGGAGGTGAAGCTCGGGGATTTCGGCCTCGCGACCCTTCGAGAACCGCACCTCGGGATCGTGCGCGACCCGACCGGCCTGGTGATGGGCACCCTGCTCTACATGTCCCCGGAGGCGATGCTGGGACAGGAGGTCGGCCCGTCCTCGGACCTCTTCTCCCTCGGCTGCACCCTCTTCGAGATGCTGACCGGGAAGCCTCCGCTGGCCGGCGTGAAGGGCTACACGGACGCGAAGATCCGATTGAAAGATCCGCTCCTGGGCGTGATCGAGAAGAGCGGCCTCACGTCGCGGATGAAGTTCCTACTGGCAAAGTTGCTTGCGCGGGATCCGAAGGACCGCGTGCCCGGCGCGCTGGAACTGGCGCAACTCATCGAGGACGTCCTCGCGGGTCCGGAGGGCGGGGCGGGCGGGCGGCGGGGGGAGTGAGGGCCGCGGTCGGGGCGCGAGGCGACGTGCGAGGAGAACGTAGCCCGCCGCGTTTTGGTTGCCCTGGTACCTCGACGCGGGATACAATCGCGCCACGCCACATGCGCCGCTCCTCACTCCGACACGCGCCGAATGTGCAGGGCAGAGGCGGTTGCGGCGACGCGAGTTGAAGGCCGCGGCGCCGGACGCCGCATGGTGACATGCCGGTTTCCGAACGGACTCCCGGACCTGACCCGTCAAGGAGGGGCACGCAGCGATGCTCCGGTACCTTCGACTGAAAAACGTCGGCCCCGCGCCAGAGATGGCGATGCACCTCGAACAGCGGCTGAACCTCATCACAGGGGACAACGGCCTCGGCAAGAGCTTCCTCCTCGACATCGCATGGTGGGCGCTCACGCGACGTTGGCCCGCGGAGGTGAACCCGCGCCTTACCGCCGGAATGCGCCCGCTTCCGCCGCGACCCGGAAAGGCGTCGATCGCGTTCTCGTTCACCGGACAAGTGACCACCGACAACAGTTACGAGAGCACCTTCGACCGATCGCTTCAGTCCTGGTCAGGGCGGCCCGGGCGACCGGCGAATCCGGGCCTTGTCCTTTATGCACAGGTCGACGGATCCTTCGCGGTGTGGGACCCGGCCCGTAACTACTGGAAGACCCGAGGTAAACGTGATGTTCAGGACCGTCCGCCCGCCTACGTCTTCAGCCCGAAAGAGGTCTGGGACGGCCTGTCGGACTCGAAGGGTACGCTCTGCAATGGCCTCATTCGCGATTGGGCATCCTGGCAAGGCGAGAACGGGCACCCCTTTCAACTCCTCAAGGCCGCGCTCAAGGTGATGTCCCCCTCCCGGACGGACCCCCTTGTGCCGGGAGACTTGACCCGGATCAGCCTCGACGACGTGCGCGACATGCCGACCCTCCGCATGTCGTATGGGACCCAGGTACCGATCGTCCACGCCTCCGCGGGCATGCGGAGGATGGCGGCGCTCACCTATCTTCTCGTCTGGGCGTGGGAGGAGCATCAGCGCGCAAGCAAGCTGCTTGACCAGCAGCCCACGATGCAGGTGACTTTCCTCATCGATGAAGTCGAAACTCACCTCCATCCCCGCTGGCAGAGACTTGTCCTCGGCTCCCTCCTGAAGGTCGTCGAGGAACTGATGACCGGGGGAAACGCGCAGGTCCAGGTCCTCGCCGCAACGCACTCACCCCTCGTCCTCGCTTCGGTCGAGCCGCTGTTCGACGAGGGACAGGACGCGCTCTGGCACCTGGACACGCAGCACGACGAGGTGACGCTAACGCAGACGCCGTGGGCCAAGCAGGGCGACATTCTTGCATGGCTCGTATCGGACACTTTCGGACTCCGCCAGGCCAGGTCGGCCGAAGCCGAGGAGGCAATTCTAGCGGCGGAGGCCTTCATGCGTCACGAGCTGTCGGCGCTGCCCGATGGGCTTCGCACGCAGTCGAACATCCACGCCCGCCTCCTGGAGTTGCTGCCCGGCCACGATCCGTTCTGGCCGCGCTGGGTGGTCGAGACCGACCAACTCCCAGGAAGACCGACTCGTGCCAGGCCTCGACGATGATACGTGTCAAGCGCGTGCCGAAGCCCAAGGACTTCGACGCAAAATGCGCGAGGCCCGGGTGCGCATGGCTGGAGAAGCACAAACAAGCCGCCCGACCCAGGGACTACTGGTCCCAGTTCAAGCCGGTCCTCGCGAGGGGCTTTCGCGACCTATGCGGCTACGCCGCGATGTACTGCCCCGTCGGCAGCGTCGACCACTACCTGAGTTGGCACAAACATCCCGAGATGGCGTATGACTGGGACAACTATCGCTTCGTCGAGGAGTGGATCAACAAGAGCAAGGGAACGGCCGACAAGAGGGTGCTCGACCCCTATGAGGTTCGAGAGGGGTGGTTTGAAGTCCTGCTTCCTTCGCTCCAGCTCGTGTCGACCGACCGCGTGCCTCGCTCGAAGAGGAAACGGGCCGAATACACGTTGACACGGCTCCACCTGCGCGAAGATGAGAGAATTGTCCGCCAGCGCCAGACCTGGATGAACCTCCACCGAGAGGGCAAGCTGACGCTCGAGGGTCTGGACGTGGTGGCCCCACAACTCGCCGCCGCGGTCCGCAGGAAGGACGCCCACCGCGAGCATCGGGAGAGCCACGCGAGTACCAGGCACCCCTCCTGAACGCCTGCCTTCCTCTTATTCCCGTGAGCCGCTTTCCAGCCAAGTTTACCCAGACCGCTCCCGAGAGCTTGGCCTTCACTCAGACCCGAAAGGTCGGTCCGCGCATGATGACGCTGCGAAACCTCTCCCGAAGGCCAAGCTCTATTCCCACGTCGACCTCGTGGCTCCTCGCGGATCTGGGAGAGGCTCGTGGCAAGCAAGACCTCTTCACTCGGCAGGCGCCGCAGCGCCTCAAGGCGCTACGAGAGCACGCCCTGGTGGAGAGCGCGGTGTCTTCCACGCGCATCGAAGGAGTCGAGGTCGCTCCAGCGCGGGTCGCCACCCTCATCTTCGGAAAGCCGCTGCTCCGGGACCGCGAAGAGGAGGAAGTTCGAGGGTACCGGGACGCGCTCGAACTGATTCACGAAGAGGCGGCGCGTCTGCGTTTCTCCGAGGCGACTCTGTTTCGATTGCATCGCCTCGTCGACGGGGGTCGATCCGGGGCGGGAACCTACAAATCGGTGCAGAACGATATCATCGAACGCTACGCCAATGGCAGGAGCCGTGTCCGCTTCCACACCGTGGCGCCCGCGAAGACTGCGGAGTTCATGCGAGAGCTGATCGTCCTCGGGGAAGCGGCCGTCGCCGAACGCTGGATTCATCCGATGGTCGTGCTTGCGGCGGTGAGTCTCGATTTTCTGTGCATTCATCCCTTCCGCGACGGCAACGGGCGCGTCTCCCGGCTGCTGCTCCTTCTCCAGTGCTACCATCTCGGTCTGGAGGTCGGCCGGTACATCAGCCTGGAGCGCCTCATCGAGCACGACAAGGACCGGTACTACGAGGCGCTCGAAGCAAGCTCCCATGACTGGCACCACGGCCGTCACGATCCCTGGCCCTTCGTGAACTTCGTCCTCTTCGTCCTGAAGTCGGCCTATCGGGAGTTCGAACAGCGGGTGGGCGAGACGGCGGCGCCCCGGGGCAGCAAAACGGGGGCGGTCCTTGCGGCACTTCGAGCCATGCCCGAGACCTTTTCCATCGGCGAGGTGCAGCGCCGTTGTCCTGTCGCGGGCGTCGACTTGCTGCGACGCATCTTGAAGCGACTGAAGGCGGAAGGCCGCGTGGAATGCATGACGCGCGGCCGGGATGCCCGCTGGAGGAAGACCCGAAAGTGGACCGGCGAGTGAATGGGGTACTAGCCAGTCAAATGGGTATTAAATTGGGTACCAAGGCGCGGAGACCTCGGCATGGGGAGCCCGCCACGGGCTGGCCCTGTGCGGCTGGCGAGGAATACTGGATAGGGTGGAACCGCCGGACCGGAGGCCCCGGGTATAGGGGCACGGGGGTCCCGTGCCACGCCTGCGGTCACGTAGGTCAAGGTCACACCTTGCTCCCGAACTGCCCCCACCCACCCGAGGCGACCCCACCCCCGGCAAATCCCGAGTGTGCGCTTCCCCCACCGGGCATGAGAGCGACGACCAAGCCGGGGGGTTGCGCGCGCGCGAGACCGGGCCGCACTCGGGGCTGGATACGGTCCAGGTGCCGATCACGGCTCGATCCTGGCACGCGGTACTCGTTCCGGCGAGTTGAGCCAATTCTGTCCGCGAACTTGGCCGTGGGCAGGGTGTTCCGAACGAACGTTCTTCAGCACATGTGAGCCGCGAATCGTCGGGCAATCAGCGGGCACACCACAACAATCGCAACTCTTCCTGCTCAGCCGGGTTCGCACCGAGCACCAGCTCTAGGGACGCCAAGTCCCCAGTGAGCAGTCCACGTAGTTCCAAAAGTTCCCGCGTTTCCATGGTGGTGACTGCTGTGCCGCGCTTCACGTCCTCCCAGCTCGGCAAGCCCACCTCGAAATCGTTGATATTCAACCGCCAATTTTTGGTTTCGCCGTCCCACCGAAAGGCACTCTCCGCGAACCCGGTCGCCGCCGCAAGCATGGCCGGGATCCGGCTGTTCACCGCGATCGCGTATGCCCCCGGAGGGACGGATTTGGCTTTCAATCGACGGTACACGGCTCGTGCGGCTACGTTCGGGGCCAACATGCTCGGGTTGTTCCGTAGCAAATCCGTCGTGTCCTTGCCTTCGTAGCTGTCGGCCAGCCGGTCCAGGAGTCCGTGTCCGGCCAGGATCGCCTGCTGGGTGAGCGCGAGATCTACGAGTTGGAGGGCCCACCGCAGGCAGTCCCGACCGAATTTCTGCCTCTCCTCGATCTCCTTTTCGTTCCAGCCTTTCTCGTCCTCAAGCCTGATCAGTTCAAGATGGCTTCCGGGGCCGGAGCAGAGGGGCCAGAGCGAGCAAAACTGCCGGAGAAGATGAACGAAACTGCACAGGACTTGGCAATCGAGAAGGTGGGGCAAGTGCTCCGCGGGCCTCTCCACACTAGGAAGCCCAAGCCTCTCAAGCAGACCCTGCAGATCCACGTCCCTGGGACCTGCCGCGAGGCCCGCGAACGAGGCCCAGGTTTTTGGCCACGCAGACTTCAGGATTTCATAGCCTGGTTGGCCCGGCCCCGTCGCTCGAGCGACTTCGAACCAGAAGATCATGGGCACCGAATTCCGCTTCTGTTGGAGGAATGTTCGAATCCCCTCCAGATCCGCACTGTGGACGCGCACGAATTCCGCCCGCGACTCATGAGGACGATCCGAGAAGTCACTAAAGAAGTTGACTCCGGCAAGAACCGGCCCAAGCGCCTGCTCACACTGGACACGGATCCCCAGCCCGACCTTTTTCTCAAGGTCATCCAAGGAGTTCTGTACCGCAACCAGCCTGTCGCGAATCGCGCCCAGTTCCGACATCACCTGCTGATGCTGCAACTCTACCAACCTGCCCAGCCGTTCGATTTCTTCGTAGATTGCCTGCAGGGCCTTCATCGTCGACTCGTGCGCCTTGATGAGAGAGACCAGCTTCTCATCGACCGCGTCGATCTTCTTTTCAAGGTGATCTATCCTCTCGTTGAGCTGGCTGAATCCCTCCGTGACGGGGTCGGGCCCGCCTCCGAAGATGAGGTCGCCGAGGATTCCCACAGCCGTGAGAATACCAAGGGGCGGCGGACTCGTGCCGAGCGCCTGCACGGTCTTGGTCAGCGCCGAGCCCACCCGGATTCCCTCATGAGCAGCCTTTACCAGGTCCGGATCGATGCCAAGGTTTCCAGCCAGCCGTACAACTCCATCCGCTGCTCCCAAGTAGGCGTCCACACTTTCGCATGCATCCGAGAGTTTCTTTCTGATCGCGCATTGTTCGTTTGTCTGAATCTCCCCCTGAAGCGCCGCCAGTTCGCTCGACTTCTCATTCTCCGAAGCGAACGACACCAGTCCCCGCTCGATGAGTTCACGCCTCTTCTCCGGCGGGAGTTCGGAGTAGAGGACACCGGCAAGCAGCTTCGTCTCACTCGGTTTCTTGAGTTCCTCACTCAGTCCGCCGAACGCGGTTGCAAGATTTCCGGCTGCCTGATTGAGGGAATCGACTTTCCCGCCGATCTCGGCCAAGCGGCCGATGGGTCCTCCGTTGGTCCGGTCAACCGCCCCCCTTCGGTCAAACATCTCCTCCAGCACATGGTCCTCTTGCCCTGTCTTCCCTGCCACCGAGAGTTTTCTCGACAAGTATGTGGTGACCCGGTCGAGGTAGTTCGTCTTCTGCTCGTCGCTGAGCTGAGCAAAGCTGCCATCCTGGATCAGCGCGTCGTAGATCTCTCCCCTTTCCTCGGGCTTGAGCCGACTGTTCGCCAAGGTGCGCATCCCGTCCTTGAATTGCTGCAGGGTGATATTCGGCTTGGCGTATGCCAGCGGACAATCATCGAGACTCTTCTCAATCGACTTTTCCGCGGCAGAAAACACGTGGGAGAGTGCTGACTTCGCCAGCGCGACCCCAGCTTGCGCCGGCGGTGAGAGCTTAGCGGCCTTGCCGAATTCGTCGAGGCCGAACTGAGTTGCCCAGTCGGCAGATCCGACCGCCCCCTTTTTGACCGAGATGGCGAACTGGTTCGCCTTCCAGAGGTTGTCGTATCCATGGAGGTTCCGGAGAATTGCCGACCCCCTCTGATTGGTGTCGAGAACATACTCGACCGCGCAGGCACGCTTGTCGTGCTCCACGACCTTTCCGAACCATCGCAGCTCGTTGAGAGTCTGCTCCGGAGTCAACGGACCCCCATGATCTCGAATCCGTTCGAGGTAGGTCTTGAACTTCTGCTTGTCCTCTCTCACTCCCGCCTGGTCCGGAGTCCCCTGGGCTCGGACGTGTTGGGAGCTTGAGATCACTGACAGCGGGCTCAGCAAAGCCACCAGCACGAGGGCGTGTAGTACGGGACGGCGATTGTTGACTCGCATCGGGCATCCTGCTCCTGTTGTCGGCGCAGCCCGTTCACGGCGGCCACGCGGAGCGCCGACGGAATTGTCCATCCGCGGGCGGCCCGCGATCCGGAACTTCTGGGAACGCGATCGGTTCGAAGCTACTTGGATCCTTGCCCGGAGGGGCTTGGGGAATCGGTCGGCCTTTTGCCGTCTTTGAGACGCTGGTCCAGTTCCTTGCGCAGAGCCTCCTCGATCGCCGGACCAAGCTTGGCTTCAACATCCTTTCCGAGCTGTTCCGACAGCTTGCCGCGCACATCTTCGAGCAGCTTGGTGTACGCCAAGTCCTTGAGAGCGTTGCGGATGCCCTCTTGGACTGCGCTGACGAAATCAGATTGAACGCGTGCCAACTTCTCGTTCAACTGATCGATTTCACTCCTGCCGGGCGAGTGGCGATAAAATAGTTGATACGAGACATATGCCGGGAGTCCGTGAGTTACGCGGGTCTTGATCGTGACTTGCCCTTTTTTTATCCGAATCCCACCACCGGGGAAGGTCATGCTCCACGTACCGCGACCCTCGTTGGGGTGAACTTCTGTGCAGGCAACCAGCACCATCGCAGGAATGAGACTTGGAACATCGGGGCATTTTCGTTCCCCACGCCCAATCGTCCCACCGGTCCAGACATCCGGGCCCTGTGTGTTCAAGAATACGACCTTGCCCGCCTCAACTTTGGGCACGTACGCCCCGCCTTGGCAAGTCCCAAGCACAATTTGGAAAAGTGGTCTCTCGCTATCCCAAACCTGGACTTCGACGGATCCACCTTCCCTGTTTGAAACGACCGCGCCTGTGATCACATCCCCGTCGTAAGCGACAAAGGCATTCATTACTAGAAGGGAAGTAGAGACTGCGAATCCACCGTCGCCTGTTACCATGCTACAAAGTTCGGCTGATGTTGGGTCCTGGCAGTAACTCAGCTGTACGCCTAGGGCTAGGTCAATCATCAGGGCAGCCAGCAGAACGCGGATCCAAGAATGCGAGTGGCGACCGAACATGGCGATGCCTCCCTCGATTGTGCTTCGGGCGGTAGGATGTGTACAACGTGACTGGGTCTTGGGGTCCCGGACCGCCAATTCGAGCCGACTCACGTGCCAAGTCTGGAACCCGCCCTGCTGCTCCGGATCCCTGCGACAGACCATGTCACGAGGACAGAATTTCAACCCAAGCCTGGCTGAGGTTTCACTCCTTCGCTCCCCGCCCTACGTCGCCTTCGGCGGCTCCTCCGGCCTGATGTGCAGTTCCTTCCACTGCCGCGGCGTCACCGTGCCCGGCGCCCCCGTCATCAGGTCCATCGCCTTCTGGTTCTTCGGGAAGGCGATCACGTCCCGGATCGAGTCGAGGCCCAGGAGCAGCATCACGAAGCGGTCGATGCCGAGGGCGATCCCGCCGTGCGGCGGGGCGCCGAATTCGAACGCCTCCAAGAGAAAGCTGAACTTCTCCTTCGCCTCCTGGTCGCCGATGCCGAGCAGCTTGAAGATCCGCCGCTGCAGGTCGTGGCGGTGGATCCGGATGCTGCCGCCGCCCAGTTCCACGCCGTTCAAGACCAGGTCGTAGGCCTTCGCGCGCACCTCGAGCGGCTTCTCTTCGAGGATCGCCAGGTCCTCGTCCTTCGGCGACGTGAAGGGGTGATGCCGCGCGACAATCGTCTTCTCTTCGTTGCTGTACTCGAACATCGGGAAGTCCACGACCCACGCGAACCGGAACTCGCCGTCCTTGATCAGGTCGAGCTTGCCGGCGAGGTGGTTCCGGAGCGCGCCGAGGACCTGGTGGACCAGCTCCGGCTTGTCCGCGACGAAGAGCAGGAGGTCGCCCGGGGCGGCGTGCATGCGTTCGCGCAGCGCGGCCAGCTCGGCCGGCTGGAAGAATTTCGCGATCGAGCCCGTGAGCCCGGCCTCTTCGACCTTGAGCCAGGCGACGCCCTTCGCGCCGAAGCCCTGCGCGAAGGTCGACAGTTCGTCGATCTCCTTCCGCGAATAGCGCGCGGCGCCGGTCGCGGCGATGCCCTTGACCGCGCCGCCGGCGGCGAGGGCGTCCGTGAAGACCTTGAACGAACAGCTCTTGGCGATGTCCGCCACGTCCCAGAGGGGCATGCCGAAGCGGAGGTCCGGCTTGTCCGTGCCGTAGAGCGACAGGGCCTCGGCGAAAGGCATGCGCCGGAACGGCAGGTCGATCTTGCGTCCCAGGACGCGTTCCATGATTTCGGCCACGCAGCCCTCGAGCATGGTCATGACGTCGTCGGCCTGGACGAAAGACATTTCGACGTCGAGCTGCGTGAACTCCGGCTGTCGGTCGGCGCGCAGGTCCTCGTCGCGGAGGCAGCGCGCGATCTGGACGTAGCGGTCGTAGCCGGCGACCATGAGGAGCTGCTTGAAGAGCTGCGGAGACTCGGGAAGGGCAAAAAAAGAACCGGCGAAAAGGCGGCTGGGCACGAGGTAGTTCCGCGCCCCGCCCGGCGTGCTGCGGACGAGGAACGGGGTTTCGATGTCGACGAAGTTGTGCTTCGCGAAGTACTCACGCATGACCTGGACGAGCTTCGCGCGGAGGACGAGGTTTTGCTGCATGGAGCGGCGGCGCAGGTCGAGGTAGCGATGGCGCAGGCGCAGCTCCTCCCCCACTTCCGCGTCGTCGCTGAGCGGGAAGGGGAGGACCTTGGCCTCGTTGAGGACCTCGAACTCGCGGGCCTCGACCTCGATCTCGCCCGTGGAGAGGTTGGGATTGACCGTCCCGCCGGGGCGGGGACAGACGACGCCGCGGACGGCGACGACCCATTCGGGCCGCAGCCCGGACGCCTTGGCGTGCAGTTCGGCGCTGCGCTGCGGGCTGAAGACGATCTGGGTGCGGCCATAGCGGTCGCGCAGGTCGATGAAGCAAAGCCCCCCGTGGTCGCGACGGTTCTCGACCCAGCCGTTGAGGGTGACCGTCTGGTCCTTGTGGGTGGCGCGCAGTTCGCCGCAGGTGTGGGTGCGCTTGAGCGTCCAGGAGGCCATGGTGTCACTCCGGAGAAGAAAGGCCCGGGTCGCGGACGCGCGAAACGGGAGGGGGGGGATCCGGTCGCGGGGAAACCCCGGAGTGTACGAAGGAAGCCGCCGGGGTTCAAGAGAAAGTTTCCTGTTGCGTCCCCGGGCCCGTGCGGCCTATACTGTACGCACGAAAGGAGGCCCCCACATGGACGAACGAGGTCGAATTTTCGAATTCCTGCAGGCCAAGGGCTTCACGAGCTGCCGCTTCAAGATGGACCCGGACATCCGCGCCGTCCGGATATTTCTCGCCCGGGAGTGGACGCCGGAGGTGAACTGGACGCGGATCGAGCGGGACGGCGTGCCGACCTCGCCGGGGCCGCGGCACGAGCACACGGTGGCCTTGAACCTCCTCGAGGCGGCGGGGCTGCAGGGGCTCGTGGTGGAAATCCTCGGCCTCATCCATCGCGGGAGGCATGAGGGGCTCGAGCTCATGTACGATCTCCGGACCGGGACGCGCTTCATCACCGCGATCCACTCGACGACGCTCGGCCAGCCGTCGGGCGGGATCCGCCGGCACGACCCGGACGAGTCGGAGCTGGCGGTGCTCCGGGACACGCTGAACCTCGCGCGGGCAATGTCCTTCAAGAACGCGGCGGCGGGCCTGCCGAACGGCGGCTCGAAGCTCGGCGTCATGAGCGCGCGACCCGCGGGCTCGACCGCGGAGGAGGCCTACGCCTTCCTGGCCTTCGCCATCGACCGCTCGGGGACGTTCACGGGTCCCGACATGGGGTACACGCTCGAAGACGCGAACCGCATGCGGGTGCACACGAAGAACATCGTCGGCGGGACGACCGAGAGCGGGTCGAGCGGGGCGACCGGCCGGAGCGCGGCGCACGGCGTGGCGCTGGCGCTGCAGGAGGGGCTGCGCCACCTGACCGGCAAGGCCGGGCTGACCGGCCGGAAGATCGCCATCCAGGGGCTGGGGCAGCTCGGCGGCGCGCTGGCGGACCGCTGCCTGGAAGAGGGGGCGAAGCTCCTCGTCGCCGACGTGGACGGCGGGGCGATCGACGCGCTGCTCAAGAGGGCGCCGAAGGGCGCGCGGGGAGCGGTGACGGTGGTGGACCCGGAGGAGATCTACGACGTGAAGGCGGACGCCTTCGCGCCGTGCGCGCGGGGCGGGGTGGTGAGCGAGCGGACGGTCGCACGGATCCAGGCGCCGCTCTTGGTCCCCGGGGCGAACAATCCGTTGCGGGCGACGAGCCAGGAGGAGGAGCTGTCGATGGACGCCTCGCTCGCGCAACGAGGGATCCTGTTCCTCCCGGACTGGATCGTGAACTGCGGCGGCGTGATCCACGGCCGGGAGGAGTTCCTGCGCGGGAAGCACTTCAGCGAGGAGCGCGTCCGGCAGCGGATCGACCGCGTGTGCCAGGAGGGGATGCGGGAGCTGCTGGAGCGCGCGAAGAAGGCGAAGCAGACCCCGCTGGTGGCGGCGTACGCGAAGTACGAACGGACGGTCTACCGGAACCGGTAGGCCGGCCGGCGCTCGCGCCGCCCGATTCCCCCGCGTCGCTCGGGGAGGGGACGGGGTCCGCGCTACCCTTCCTTGGCCGGCCGGCGCTCGCGCTTCGATTACCCTGCGTCGATCGGGGAGGCGACGGGGCCGCGCTACCCTTCCTTCTGGATGCTCTTGAACAGCTCCTCGATCTTCGGACCGATGAAGGGCAGGGGTGCGTACTGGCCCTTGGAGGCCGCAAAGGCGCCGAAGACGGCGAGAGCGAGTCCCGCCAGGCCCGGAACGAAGCCGACGAGGCCCACGAGCAAACCGAGGAACGACGACAACCAGCTCACCACCATGGAGATGACGGAGAGCGGGAACACGATCGCGAACATGGCGATGCCGAGTCCGAGCGCCTGTTTGGCGTGAAAGAGCGCGAAGGCGTTTGATTTCTGGACGAGCGACAGAATGGCAATGATCCCGCACGTTACGTAGGAGAGGATCCCGAACAGCTTGCCTTCCGCCACGTCCTCTGGGGGATAGACGCCCCCGCCGGGAATCAGATCGTCAACCATGACTCTCCTCCTTTGGGCCTTCCCATCGTTCTCTTCGCGGTAGCCGTCGACGGCGAGGGGCCGCGAAGCTCGTGGTTCGATTCCCCTCGCAACCGACCGGGCCCGAGTATACCCCACCCCGGATCGCGGTCAAGCGAAAACGGAGAACGGCTTCGGAGCCTCCCATCCCCCCTACGAAAAAAAACAACAAGCCGAAGTGAAGCTAAAATCGATCTCTCAGAGCGTTGCCCGCGATTATCGCCGGTAGAGGAGGGTGGACTCGGCGCCCGGCCTCTGCGTCTCCGCGTCTCTGTGTAAAAGTCCCGCATTCGACCCACACGGCCGGTCCGAATTTCAAATTGCAAAAAGTCAAATTTCAAATT
>JACPWG010000091.1 GCA_016197205.1 Planctomycetota bacterium | reverse complement strand
AAAGACTCGAAGTCACGAAGACCACAAAGGCGCTTTTCGGCCGAGCCAAACTCGCCCCCTTCAGTGACGGTCCTTCGTGGTCTTCGTGCCTTGGTGGCTTGGTGGTTTCGTCGTCCGTTTGGGTTTCGGGCCTTCGCCCGAATTGGGATTTGGATTTGGGTTTTCGCCCATCAGGCGAGCCCCAGCGCCCTGTCGATGCCGTGCAGGCCCGGCGGCGCGGACGCGAGGAAGCGCGCCGCGCGCAAGGCGCCGCGCGCGAACGTGTCGCGGGAGTGGGCGCGGTGGGTGATCTCGACCCGGTCGCCAAGGCCGGCGAAGAGCACGGTGTGCTCGCCGACGACGTCGCCGCCGCGGACGGCGTGGAGACCGATCTCGCGGGGGCGGCGAGGGCCGACCGCGCCGTGCCGGCCGTGGACGGCGTCGCGCACGGGGTCCAGGGCGCGCGCCTCCGCGACGGACTGCGCGAGACGGAGGGCGGTGCCGCTCGGCGCGTCCTGCTTTTCGCGATGATGCGTCTCGACGATCTCGACGTCGTAGGAAGGTCCGAGCGCACGGGCCGCCGCCGCGACGATGTTCACCAGCACGTTTACGCCCACGCTCATGTTCGGCGCGACGAGGACGGGGATGGTGGAGGCGGCGGCCGAGAGCTCGGCCTTCAGCTCCTGAGGGAGGCCGGTGGTGCCGACGAGCAGCGGGGTGCGCGTGGCAAGGCACGCCGCCAGTGCGGACCGGGTCCCCGCCGGGGAGGAGAAGTCGATCAGGCAGCCGAGGCGCTCGGACCAGGAGGAAGCGAGAGGCAGGGTGAGGGGCGGGAGGCCGACGAGGGCGCCGTAGGGCTTGCCGAGGTCGGGGTTCTCCGGCCTCTCCAGCGCGGCCGCGATCCGGAAGTCCCCCTCTTCGAGCGCGCAGGCCGCGATGCGGATCCCCATCCTGCCGCAGGCGCCATGAAGCCCGAGGGTGATCATTTGCGCGACTCCGAGGCCTCGATGAGCCCGTCGATGTCGACGTGCTGGCCGACGGTTTCGATGATCATGTCGATCTTTTCCCGATCCCACGGGGAGATTTTCACGACGAGGTTGTTGAGGCGCGTCGCCGCGGTGTAGCTGTCCATCTTCACGACGACCACCATGGTGTCCGTCCGCTTGATGATTTCCATGATGGCCTTCTTGGGGTAGATGTCCCCGGTGAGGATGAGGCCGGAGAGCGTGAATTCCTTCGAGTGGATCACGCTCGACGCCAGGGCGGCGAGGATCATGTCGTCGCGGTCGCCCGGGGTGACGAGGAGGACGTTCCCCTGGAAGTGCTCCATCGCGTTGCTGGGCGTCATGGCGCCGACGAGGATGCGGCCGACGCGGGTGTTGAGTCCGCGGTCCCCGTTGATGAGGTCGCCGCGGAGGGCCTCGAGGACCTGCATCATCGTGGCCTGGTACAGCTCCGGCTTGAACGGAATCGCGCCGAGGAACCGGATGTCGTTCTCCTCCATGACCCCCTTCACGATCGAGTGGACGCGGTCCCACTCACGGTCGTACACCTTGTTGATGATGGCGCCGAGGACCTCGACCCCCTCGCGTTCGAGGTAGCGCTTGTTGAGGAGGATCTCATCGATCGGCTGGCCGATGCCGCCGCCCGCGACGAGGAGGACCTTCGCGCCGAGCATCTTCGCGATGTGAGCGTTCGAAATGCCGAAGATGGCGCCCGCCGAGGCGTTCCCCGTTCCTTCGAGGACGACGTACTCTTTCCCCGCGGCGACGCGCGCGTAGGCCTTCTTGACCTTCTCGAGGGAGGACTCGCGGACGGCCTTGGCGAGGAGCGCCTCGTTGAAGCCCGGGGGGAGGGTGACCGGGCTCATGTCCTCGATGTTGCAGTGCACGCGGCAGGCGCGTTCGACCAGGAGCGTGTCCTCGTCGATGCGGGTCTTGCCCGCTTCGAGGTCGGCCTGCCCGACGGGCTTGATGAAGCCGATGTTCAGGTTGCGCTTGCAGAGGGCGTGGGTCACGCCGATCGTGACCGCGGTCTTTCCCTCGTTCGGCCGGGTCGCGGTGATGAAGATGTTCTTCGCCATGAAGCCTCCTGGGGATTGACGATCGCTGCTTGCCGGTTGACGATTGCTGAGGGACCGGGGTCGCCGATCGCTTCCGCCGCCCTCCGGGCCCGTACTCAGCCATCGGCAATCCGCAATCAGCAATGCTCCCGTCCTGCGCGCACCCCGCGTCGGGACCCCCCGCCCACGCTCGCCAAGGAGGGGTCGAATGCGGGCATAAAAAAACCTCCACCCTTGCCGTATGGAGTTGAAAGGAACCCAGGTTCGTCAAGGTGGGCGCCGCTTAGCGGGTTCGGAAGTCCCCTCGCGGGGCGTATCTTTCGCCGCCAAAGATGGGGCCCCCTGGGTGATTTCGTGGGTTCCCCTGTTAACGTCCATTACGAGCAGGGCAGAGGCTTTTTTTTGAGTCGGGGAGAAGGTCGGGGGTCGGAGGTCCGGGTGGAACCCCGCGGCCCGGGTGACCTCCCCGCGGCTCTGCCCGGCATGATAGTCTTCCCGCGGCGGAAGCTCAAGAGTTTTTCCGCGGGCGAAATCGGGCATGGTTCAAATCCGAGTCACAGATCGCCGTCGGCCGACCTCCGTAGGGGCACGGCGCTGCCGTGCCCACGAGGCGAGGCAGGGTTGTCGGCTGGGCTCTACGTCGGCGGCGATTTGAACCTTGCCCGAAAGCGCGGGGTCAGCGCGCCCTCCACAGATAGAGCAGCCGCGCGCCGTCCCCCTCGACGAAGCGCCGCGCCTCGACGGCCAGCGCGGCCTCGGGCGGCGCCGCGTCAAGACGGCTCTGGAGCGAGGCCAGGAGGCCGGTCAACGCCCGGTATTCCACCAGGCGCGCCTTCGTGAGCCCGGTCATGGCCTTCACGCGCTTGATCGCATCGTCCAGGTAGCCCACCTCGTCCACCAGGCCGTTTTCGAGGGCCTGCGTGCCGGTGAAGACGCTCCCGTCCGCGAGCGGCCGGATGGTCTCGGCCGTCAGGTTCCGCGCTTTCCCCTTGCGCCCCGCCGCGACCACGTCCACGAACCGGTCGTAGAGACTCACGACCACGCCCTGGAGCAGGCGCTCCTCCTCGGGCGTGGGCAGGCGCGACACGGACACGATGTCTTTTTTCGCACCCGACTTGTACACGACTTCCTTCACCCCGTACTTCTTCATCAACTCCTCGAAGTTCATGTAGGAGAGGATGACGCCGATGGAGCCGGTAAGGGTTGAGGGGTGGGCGATGATCCAGTCGGCGGCGCTGCCGACGTAGTAGCCGCCGGAGGCCGCGGTGTCGCCGAAGAGGGCGACGATCTTCACCTTCGGGTGCGCGCTCTTCCACGCCAGGAGCTCCTGGTACATGATGTCGCTTTCGGTGACGCCGCCGCCGGGGCTGTCGATGTCGAGGAGGATCGCGCGGACGTGCTCGTCCTCCCCCGCCTTCCGGAGCGCGCGTCGCAGGTCCCCCTTCGGATCGCTCTCGGTGATGGAAAACAGGCCGCCGCGGCCGCCCATGATCACGCCGTGGACCTGGAGGCGCAGGATCTTGTCCTCGGCGCGGAGGTCCCCTTCGACGAAGTGCTCCGTCAGCTTGTCGGTCCCGCCGGCGCCGGCGGCGGAGAGGGCGCTGACGAGGACGGCGACGATGCCGGAGCCGATGCACAGGCAGAGGAGGCAAAGGCTGAGGATCACGATGCAGCCCGCCGGAGAGCGGCGGCGCGCGGGCGTGCTCGGTCCGCCGCCGGGGCCGTTGGCGGGCGCGGGACCCATGTTGCCGCTCGGGCCGGGGACCGGCGGGGACGGCGCCGTGGAAGCGAGCGGGACCTGCGGGGGCTCGGGCTGGGGCTGTGACGGAGTTGCGGCGTCCGACATGGGTCTTCCTCACTGCATTTCGTCGGTGGGAGGTTGTCGTGGCCGGGGAGGGCGCGTGCCCGGAGGGCTCGAAGAGGCGGACATTGACACAAGCTCGCAAAAGCTTGTTTTTCTGGCAACGAATTCTCCGCAGAAAATTCGCGAAATCGGCGAAATGGGCGGTTCGTCTTTCGGTGTTTTCGGCGTCTTCGGTGGCTCGTCCCTTTGGTTGCGGCCGGCGGCTGCGCTGGGAAATCTGTGGTTCCCTTTCGGTTTCGGGCGCAAGCCTGACTTGGGATTTGGGATTTGGGATTTTGCATCGACGGCCAACTTCCTCTATAATGAGACATTCCAATCTCTCCCCGCTGGAGACGCCCGTGCGAACGTGGATGCCCGAAGCTGCGCTCATGGCCTGCGTGCTCCTGCTCGCGGGCTACCTGGGCGTGGAGGCCTCTTCCGGCGCCTTGCGCAATCGCGAGCGGCTGGCGGCGCTGGAGCGAGGCGAGCTGAGCCCTGCGCAGGCGACCGCTGCCGACGCAGCGCTGGGGTCCCGCGCGGCCCGCGTCCGGACAGCCTCGGCGGCGAACGAGTCGGCGGCGGCGAACGAGTCCCTTCGTCGCCGCATCGTGGACATCGAGGAACGCGTGCCCGCCTTGCGCAGCCAGGCGAGCGCGGCCTTGGGTCGCCTTCGCGCCGCGGCCGTGGCCGCGGAGGCCGACCTTCTCCCGGAGGTGGACCGGGTCGAGGAGGCCGCGCGGGCGCTCGCGCTCACCGATGCCGGCACCGCCCGCTCCGAAGAGGTCGACCAGGCCGTGCGCGAGGTGAACACCGAGCAGCGGCAGCGGATGTTCCGCGCCTTTCTCCCCAACCTCGTCCAGCAGACGTTCAAGGACCTGAAGACGAAGCTGGAGCTGGACGCCTCGCAGGAGCCGCGCATCAAGGAAGTCCTGGAGGCGTTTTTCCTCGACCTGTCCAAGCTCTACAGCACGGCCTTCGAGGGGCAGTTCCGGTCGGAGGAGGAGAACCAGAAACTGTGGCGGGAGCTCGAGGACCGCTACGAGGGGCAGCTCCGACCCATCCTGACCGAAGAGCAATTTCAGAAGTACGTCGCGGACAAGGCCAGCCGAAAGTCGCGCGCACGGCTCCCGGGTTCGGGGCGGAAATGAAGGAGGGCAAGCTCGGCATGGAGACCAGGACGAAGTCGTCTCCTCAGCTCGGCGTCGGCGGCGGGATGGGCCCGACCCCGCGCACCGCTTTCCTCTCCAGGTCGCTCTCGGTCGCGCGCGTCGGCGTCCTGCTGGTGCTCGCGGGCTGGCTCTGGCTGCTCTACATGCTCAACGTGACCCGTGGGGGTGTCGCGCGGCAGAGCGAGGAAATCGCGACGATGGAATTGCGGGCGCGTCGACTCGCGGCGCTTGCCGCCACGGCACCGGCACCGGCCCCGTCGCGTCCGCGACCAACGGCCGCGGATGCCCCCGCCGTCGCCTCCGTCTCCTCGAAGCCGACGCCCGTAGAACTCGACGCCTGGGCCATGCGGCTACAGACGCGCGTCGACCAGGCGGCGCGCGAGCTCGCCGAGCTGGCCCATGCGACGGATGCGGACGAGGCCCGCCTGCGCGCCCTCCGGATGGACCGGATCGCCACGCTCTCACGCGCCCTCGAACGCGCGCGCTTGGAGGTGGTCGCGCCGACCGCGCGCCCCGGGACGGACGAGTACCGGCGCGAAGTCGCGGCCCGACTCCACGACCGCCGCGTCGTCGACCTCAGGGCGCAGATCGATCGCGATCTCCCGGGCGAGGTCGAGCGGCTGACGAAGCTCCTGGAGCTCGCCCCCGAACAGGCCGCCCGCCTCGAGAAGGCGATGCGCGCGCAGGCCGACGCGATCGCCGGCGTCTCCGCGCGGTTTCTTGAGGGGGAGTTCGAGAGCTTCGCGGACATGGAGCGCGCGTCGGCCGAAGTGCGTTCGAAAATCGATCGCGAGGTCGAGGCGGGGCTCACGCCGCTCCAGGTGCTGAAGTATCGGCAGGACGAGCGCGGGAGCTGGTTCTTCCGGCGGCCGAAACCCGCGCCGGAGGAAAAGTGATGGACCCCTGGACGCGCCTGGCCGTGCTGGTCGTGCTCCTGGTGGGGACGTTCGTCGGCGCTTGCCGGGTGTACGGCCGGATGCTCTCGATCGAGGCGTACATCAAGGAGATGCGCAACCACGGGCCGCTTGTCCCCGCCGATCGGGCGCGGGCGGCGTTCCCTTTCGAAGATCCCTCGGGGAAGTGGACGCCTGCCGTTGCCGCGCCCGGGCCGGCGGTCGCGGTCGCGCCGGCAGCCGGCGAGCAGCCCTCGCCCGTCGCCGCCCGCTTGGCGGCGCTTGACGCCGATGTCGCCTTGTTGGAGGCGGAGGTGAAGGTGCTTCGCGACGAGGCTTCCGGCCGCGTGCGCGCGCCGGGCGTGGACGCGCGGCTCGCCGCCGTGGAGGAGAAAGTGACCGCAAGCGGGTCTCCGGTCGGCGTCGAGATCGGCCGCGCGATCCAGGACGGGCGCATCCGTGCCTATCGCCGGTACATGGAAGGGCAGTTCGCGCACCTCGGCCGCGTGTGGAGGGAGCGGCTGTCGCTGGCGGCGGATCAGGCGGCGGAGCTGGATCGGATCGTGGCGGGCGTCGCGGAGGAAGCCGTGGCCGCCGCGGGGCCGCGTCAGCTCGCCGACGTGCCGTTCCCCGTCTGGCAGGAAGGGGAGCTGGGCTGGACGCGTGCGATCGGGGAACGGCTGGGTCCCTCGCTCACCGTCGAGCAGCGCCGCGGCCTGGAAGAGCTGGTGAAGGTCCCGGCTCGCCGCCTCGAGGGGGCGCCGCCGGTAGGGGGGAATTGAGATTTGAGATTTGACATTTGAGAATTGTGGCGCTCCGCTGTTCGCTCGCCGCGGTTTCGCCTCCTTCCGTTCTTCCTTCGCGAAATCAGCGTAATTCGCGGTGCGTTGGCTCCATTCGCGGCTCTTCGCGGTAGGGGATTTCCCCGATGCTCGGCCTCGCTCGTCGCTGGTTCCACGTCTCCGCGGTGCTCGTTCTCTTGTCGTTCGCGGCGCCGGTCCGCGCGCACGACCTGACCGATCGCCGCGTCCAGGGGGTCGGCGTGACCTGCGAGTTGAAGGTCTGGAAGGACCGGATCACCGTCGATTACTGGATCAGGATCGGCGAGCTGGCTGCGATCGACTATCGGAAGCGGCTGGACACCGACGGGAACGGGCGGGTGGACCCGCCCGAGGCGGCGGCGTTCATGGCCGCCCTGCAGAAGCAATTCGAGGCCGAGGGGCAGGAGGTGTTCCTCCTCGAGATCGACAAGGACAACGAGGCGGACCGGCGCTGCGTCCTTTCCCGACCGCCCTGGACGGACGCGGCGGAGACCCTTCCGATCGACCCCGTGCGGATCAATTTCGAGTACACCCTGGAGGTGCCCGGTTTCTCGCCGGGCGATCACGTGATCGGTTTCTACCCGCGCAACGTCATGGAGGCGCCGGCGCTGACAAGGGTCCTGATCGAGCACGGGGACAACATCCTCGTGGAGTACAAGGACGCGGACGGGGCGGAGCGGTTCAGGCAGGGCGTCCCGAAAGGCCGGTTCGAACTTTCCGGGTCGGCCTTTCGCGTGAAGACGACGCCGGCGAGCCAGGGGTGGGAGCCCTCGGCCGCGACCACGAGGAAGGCGATGCCCGATCAGCCGGAGACGCTGGGAGACACCCTGCTGGCGCGGACGAAGGCGTCGATCCGGGCCGAACGCTTGACGCCGAGCCTGGTGGCGATCGCGCTCCTGCTTTCTTTCCTGTGGGGGGCGGGGCATGCGCTCTCGCCGGGGCACGGCAAGGCGCTGGTCGGCGCCTATCTGATCGGGACGCGCGGCACGGTCTGGAACGCGATCGTGCTGGGTTCGACGGTCACCGTCACCCATATGTCGAGCGTCGTGATTCTTGGCGTGCTCATGCTGCTCCTGACGCGCTGGGTGGAGATGAGCTCCCTTTTGTCGTCCGTGAGCATGTGGCTGGGCGTCCTCTCCGGCCTGGGGGTAGCGGGCATCGGCCTGACGCTGCTGATCGTTCGAACGCGGCAGGCGCTCGGACTTTCGCCGATCGATCATGGGCACGTGCACGGCCCGTTCGGGACGCACGTGCACGCAGGCCGCGGCGGCCCGGAGCACAGCCACGGGCATGAGGAGCAACACGAGCACGAGCATCAGCATGATGAGGCGCAAGGCCACGATCACGATAATGCCTACGTCGCCGGGCACGATCATGACCACGACCGTGACCCTGTGCACGATTCAGACCACGATGACGACCATGATCACGAACACGAACACGAACACGGCGTGGCCTTGCGGAGCGAGGAGGAGCACCGCCACCTGCACGAGCAGGGGCTGACGCACGAGCACCCCGCGCCCCCTGCGCCGGTCTTGGCGGGGGAGGCGGTTTCCGAGGCGGGGCCCGAGACTCTCCAGCCCCTCCCCATGACTGCCGCGGCGCCGCAGGCTGAGGCGTCCGCCGAGCCGGTGACGCTTGCGAGTCTCATCTCGATGGGCGTGTCGGGCGGCATCGTCCCGTGTCCGACCGCGATCGTGGTGCTGTTGACCGCCGTCTACTTTCGCCGGATCGTCTGGGGGCTGACGCTCATCCTGGCCTTCAGCCTGGGGCTTGCGCTCGTCCTCGTCGTCATCGGCATCCTGATGGTGACCGCTGGTGAGCGGCTCTCGCGCTGGTCGGGCGGCGGTCGTCTCATGAAGGTGCTGCCGGTCGTCAGCGCCGCCGTCGTCCTCTGCCTCGGGATCGCGATCACGCTCGGCGCCTGGGCCGAAGGGCGCGGGACGCCGGCGGACGCCGAGAGTCCGTCCACGCCCCCCGCCCCGGCGAGCGGCACGGGCCCGAAATGACGTTCTTCCGGAAATGCGCGCTTCTCGCGCCCGGAAGCACCGTCCGAACCGGAAAAGCAGTTGCGCATCAGGCCGCCCGTTACTATACTGTTGCACCCTTTCCGGCCTGCGCAAATAACCCCTCCGGAGGTCGAGCATGCGTTTTCGAGCCCTCGCGCTCCCTGTCGCCTTCGCTGCCGCCGCCCTCGCCCTCGCTCCCCGCCCCGCCCTCCCGAGTAACCTGAACACCCACGCGGGCGGGGCCGAGGCCGTAAACGCCGATCCCTACTTCGTGGCCGGCGCCATCCTCGCCGACCTGAACCACTACCTGCCCACGTCCTACCAGACCGACACGGCCGTGATCGCCGGGAAGCTGCTCGCGCACGCGGTCACGCCGCACGAGCACCAGTTCGCGCTCGGCTGGTACGAACACGTCGACCAGGACGGGGCCTTCTCCGCCGCAGTGGCCGCCGCTCAGGCGCATCACCGGCGCACGAAGCGCGTCCTGCACACCTCGTGGGTCGGCTCTCCGATTCCGCACCCGGTCTTCTCGTGGACGACCGTGGACGACGGGCCGCGGTACTCTGTGCTCCAGATCCGGCTCGCGTTCGACGCGATGACGCTGCGCTCGCATCCGGCGCACACGCTGCCGCTTTTCGTCGTCACCGACGACGCGATCCTCGACCTCATCGTGGTCGGGCTCGACGGTCAGGTCTCGAAGGACCAGGTCAAGACCGCGATCCTTCGCTCGGTCTTCCAGGTTTCCCTCACCGATCCCGGCCTCATCCCGCAGGCCGCCGCAGCGTACCTCTACGGCGTCCTCCTCCCCGGCGCCATCCATGACCTCTCCGACGAATACGCCGCCTACTGGTCGGCCACGACCGCGGCGTACTATCAGCCCTAACGCGGGTGGCTGCAAGCAAAGACGAACACGGGTGCTAGGCTATTCCTCCGCCGGCTGCCCCCGGCCCGACGAGGGTCTCCCCTTTCGCCCCAGGCGTCCTACCGTGGCGGGGGGATCCCACGCGCGTTCTCGATCAGGACCTGGATCGCCGCGCAGAGGCGGTGCGCGTCGTCTCGGCCCCTCGCCCAGGTGAGGACCTTCGCGGCGGACGGGAACATGGGGAAGGGCCCGGGCAGGTGGAACAGCTCGACGCCATAGACGCCCGCCAAGTCCTTCGACACGCGCGCCGCCTGCAACTTGGACCACACGATCCGCTCGTCGGACCGCTTCCGGCCGTCGGAGGTGTTCGGCCCCGTCGCCGCCTCGAGGGTTACGCCCTCGGCGTCAACGCGCAGCCGTTCCTCGTTGGCCGCTCCGTAGTGGAGCAGCGCCGCCATGCGGACGATGGCGATCGCCGCCGGGACGGTCGGCGGCCGCTCACTTCCCGTTGCGGGCGGCGGCTCCGCGACGCGGACGGCGCCGCAACCTGCCAGAAGGATGGCGCAGACCGCCCCCGAAGTGGAGGCGAGGGCTCGACTCATTTTCGATCTCCCGAAGGGCGCTCCGGCGTTTCATGACGCGCGAACTCCCGCGCGACCGCGCCTGCGCGGCGTCCCCTTCTATACGCCGCCAGGCCAAGGACTGTCAAGATGCGATCAGCGGCGACTTCGTTCGGAGCTTGAACCATGGCACGAATTCCTGCGCCCACCCGGGCGCTGGTGACGGGCGCCTCGAGCGGGATCGGCGCGGCGCTCGCCCGTCGGCTCGCGGCGCGCGGGCTCGAGGTGTGGCTGGCGGGCCGCCGCAAAGACCTCCTGGACGACGAGGTCGCCAAAATCCAGGGGGCCGGCGGACGCGCGCACGCCTTCGTCCTCGACGTCTCGCAGCCGGACGAGACGGTGAAGCGCCTGGTCGCCCTCGACGAAGAAAGCGGTGGGCTGGATCTCGTCGTCGCGAACGCCGGGATCGGCGGGTCGCGCGGGGCGAAGCCGCTCTCCGCCTGCGGCTGGGAGGACGTGCGCGATTTCTTCGTGGTCAACCTGCTCGGCGCGACGGCCTCGCTCGTCCCCTTCATCCCGCGCATGCTCGCGCGCGGCCACGGTCACCTCGTCGGCGTCTCGAGCGTCGCCGCCGATTGCCCCAGCCCCCGCTACCCGCCCTACGGCGCAAGCAAGGCGGGGCTCACCTACTTCCTCGAGGCCGCCGACATGGAGCTGCGCCCGCGCGGCGTGGCGGTGACGGTCGTGCATCCCGGCTTCGTCCGGACCCCCATGACCTCGGACCTCAAAGAGTCGCTCCCCTTCATCGTCGAGGTCGACGACGCCGCGCGGCTCATCGATAACGGCATCCGCCGCCGCGTCCGCTTCCTCCGCTTCCCTTGGGCCACCGGCGCGATGGCCCGGCTCGGCAACTCCCTCCCGCGCGCCCTCTCCGCACCGCTCCTGCGCCGGATGATGCTCGAACACTGAGTACCCCTCCACGGAAGTCGGTGGCCAATCGGCGAGCAAATGGGTCACCCCATTCCGTGGGGAGGTACCGAGCGGCATCCCCTCCGCGTGCGCTTTCTCCACTCCTCAGTACCGCCCCACAGAATTGGGTGGCCAATTTCCTCGGCGATTTCGGCCGCCTGCTTCGTTGCGCTCGCTCGACGTAGTTCTCCGTTCCTACGCCTCGCTCGCGCGCCTCGCGGGCGGCCGAACTTGCCTTCGGCTATTGGTCACCGATTTCCGTGGAGCGGTACTCAGTCCGCCAGCCGCACGGTGACAAACGCGACCTTCGCCGCGGCGTCGACCGGCGGGGCCTGCAGCTCGAGTTGCTCCTGCGCCGCGATCCCGTCGCGGTAGTACTCCAGAAAGAGCTTCACCCACGTCTCGATCTCGGCCGGGCTCAGGTGCAGGCTGACGGTGGTCGGGTCCCAGCGGACGCGCGCGCGCTGCGCCCCGGTCAGCCCGTGGTCCTTGCGAAACTCGAGCTTCACCCCGCCGATCCCCTGCGGGTCGGAAACGACGACCGCGTCGACGAGGTTCTGGTGGAGGAGGCAAAGGTTCAGGCACCAGTCCGGCAGCGGCGTCTTGCGGACGTCGATCCCCACCCAGCGGTGGCCTGGGAAGTCCTTCATCTCCAGGACCATCGGCAAGCGCACGAACCGCTTCACGAACGGCCTCCGTTCCCCTTACATGCCCCACGGCTCTTCGAAATGGAAGATGCGCTCGAACGTGCGTTCGAACGCGCGGCCCATCGTCGGCCCGCAGAAGCTCATGTCCGCCTCGTAGCCGCCGGTCTTGTACATTTCAGGGGTGGTGAAGTACCCGAGGTGGTCGTTGGAAAGGCCGATGATCCACGCGTGCGCGGCCCCGTGGGCGCGGAGCTTTTCCTTGAGCGGCAGGCCGAGCCCCACGCACATCTCACCCGGGACCATCGCGAGGACCGTCTCCTGAAGCTGCACGGTTTGCACGAGCGTGGTGCGGGGGAGCAGGACCGTGGACTTCAACGTGCGCGGGATCCGCAGCTCCGCCAGGGCGCACTGCAAAAGGGCGTGGTCGGTGGTCGTCGTGCCCTGGAGGACCTTCCACGCCTCCGCCGCGACGGCCTCCCCCTGCGCCTTCATGCGCTCGAAATCGGTCGCGCCGCCGGGGGTGGACGGGGCCTGGTCCCCTTCGTCCGCGTTGGTGAAGATCGCGTGGCCGCCCGGGCCGAGTCGGGCCTCGAGCGCATCGCAGCAGGCGCCCGGCCAATCGGCCGAGACGAGGAGGTTGCCGCCGCCGAGGACGGTCGGGTGCGCGGCGAAATTCACGAGCACCCCGCGCGGCGTGCCGTCCGGCCGGTCCACGCGCAGGACGCCGAGCTGCGGGTCGATCGGTCCGTCGTGGATGCGGCGGTTGCGGCTGCGGCCTTCGAGCCGGCCGACGCCGAGACCGAGTCGCGCCGGGGCGAGGTCGCGCTCCGCCGCGCGCAGGGCCTCGGCGCAGCGGTCGAGAACGAAGCGGTAGAGCCGCGGGTCGTACGGGCCCATCGCGAGCTGCCAGTGCAATTCGCGCGCGAGGCCGCCGGGCCCGGAGTGGTCGTGCGTGGCGGAGACGACGAAGCCTTCGGGGCGTACGCCCAGCTCCTCGCCGACGAGCGCATAGAGGTCCTGCCGCACTTTTCGGCTCACCCCGACCAGGTCGACGACGACCCAGGCGAGCTTGCGGTCGCCGCTCGAGATGAGGAGCGCGCGCGCCCGGACCGGGTCGTGCACGCCGGTGGACACCTTGCCGAGCCGCTCCCCGTAGCCGCCGAGCGGGACGGGGCGGTCGGGCGTGATGTCCGCCACGCCGAAGCCGACGCGAAGCTGCGGTTCGTCGGCGCGAAGCGGACGGACCCCGGCCAGGAGTGCCAGCACCACGAGCCCCGCGACGCAGGCGAGCAAAGACGGGCGGGATGGATGAGACAAGCGCAAAAAGCCGCTCCTGACAGGCCCTCGTGCCGCGTGAGCGAACCTCGGAAACAGCCGTCCCCACGATTGCCCTGCGTCGCAGGCGGTGCGCCGGCCCGCGCGAACGGCCACAGGAGCTACGACCCGCCGCGCGACGGAGTTGACGACTGGGTCCGCGGCTCGTCAACGGGCAGCTAGCTTGGGGCCGCTGCCTGCTGGCGCGTGAAGTTGAGCAGCCCGCCCGCGGCGAGGATCGCGCCCTCGCGCGAGGACACGCCCAGCTTCACCTGGAACGTGCGGCCTTTCGTGCGGTTGCGGACCTCGAGTTCCTTCCCGGCCTGGAGGTGGGCGGGGAGGTCGGGGATCTCGAACACGTCCTCCGCGTCGATCCGGTCGTACTCGGTCGGGTCGGCGAAGACCATCGGGAGCAGCCCGAAGTTGATCAAGTTGGAGCGGTGGATGCGCGCGAAGGACTTCGCGACGACGCCCTTCAGCCCGAGGTACATGGGCGCGAGGGCGGCGTGCTCGCGGCTGGAGCCCTGTCCGTAGTTGGAGCCGCCGATCACGAAGCCGCCACCGGCCTTTTTCGCGCGCGCGGGGAATTGTGGATCGACGCGTTCGAAGACGAATTCGGAGATGGCAGGGATGTTGGAGCGGAGCGGGAGGACTTTGGCCCCCGCCGGCATGATGTGGTCGGTCGTGATGTCGTCGCCGACCTTGAGGAGCACCCGCCCCTCCATCGTCGCGGTCATGGCCTTGTTGATCGGAAGCGGTTTGATGTTCGGGCCGCGGAAGATCTCGACCTTGTCGGGGTGTTCGGCAGGCCGGACGATCATGCCGTCGTCCTGGACGTACCGCTCGGGGAGGTCCCAATGGGGCGCCGCGCCAAGGGTCCGCGGGTCCGTGACGACCCCGGTGATCGCGCAGGCGGCCGCGGTCTCCGGGCTCGCGAGGAAGACCTGGGCATTCGGCGTGCCGCTGCGGCCCTCGAAGTTCCGGTTGAAGGTCCGCACCGAGACGCCGTTCGACGGCGGGGCCTGGCCCATGCCGATGCAGGGGCCGCAGGCGGACTCGAGGATGCGCGCGCCGGCGCTGATGAAGTCCGTGAGCGCGCCGTTCGCGCTGATCATCTGGAAGACCTGGCGCGAGCCCGGCGTGATGGCCAGCGTACAGTTCGGGTGCACGACCTTCCCCTTGAGGACCGAGGCGACGGTCATGAGGTCCTTGAAGGAGGAGTTGGTACAGCTCCCGATCGCGACCTGGTGGACGCGGGTCCCCGCGACCTCGGACACCTTGCAGACGCTGTCGGGGCTGTGCGGCCGGGCGAGGAGCGGTTCGAGTTGGGTGAGGTCGATCTCCACGCGCTCGTCGTAGATCGCGTCCGGATCGGCGGCAACCGCGCGCCAGTCGTGGGCGCGCCCCTGCGCGGCCATGTAGCGGCGGGTCTGTTCGTCGCTCGGGAAGACCGACGTCGTCGCGCCCAGCTCGGCGCCCATGTTGGTGATCGTCGACCGCTCCGGGACGGTGAGCGAGGCGACCCCTTCGCCTCCGTATTCGAAAATGCGGTCCTTGCCGCCGGAGCACTTGAGCCGGCGGAGCATCTCGAGAATGATGTCCTTCGCCGAGACCCAAGGCTGGAGCGTGCCCTTGAGCGTGACCCCGACGACCTTGGGCATGGAGAGGAAGAAGGGGCCGCCGCCCATGGCGACGGCGACGTCCAGCCCGCCCGCGCCGATCGAAAGCGTCGCGAGCCCGCCGCAGGTCGGCGTGTGGCTGTCCGAGCCGAGCAGCGTCTGGCCGGGGACCGCGAAGCGCTCGAGGTGGACCTGGTGGCAGATGCCGTTGCCGGGGCGCGAGAAGTGGATGCCGTACTTCGAGGCGATCGATTGGAGGAAGAGGTGATCGTCCGCGTTCTCGAAGCCCGTCTGGAGCATGTTGTGGTCGACGTAGCTCACGGAGAGCTTGGTGCGGACCCGGGGGATCCCCATGGCCTCGAACTGGAGGTAGGCCATCGTGCCGGTCGCGTCCTGCGTCAGCGTCTGGTCGATGCGGATGGCGACCTCCGTGCCCGCCTTGAGGTGGCCGGAGATCAGGTGTTCCTCGATGATCTTGTGGGTGAGACTCTTCCCCATGCGCTATTCCTCCGATGAAGCCGAGAACCGGGCAGGATAGCAGAAACGGCGGGGAGAGTCAACGTCCTCACTGGTTTTCGAGGAGCTGCTCTTTGGGCACCGGCATCCACGGTCGGGCCGGGCAGCCACGCACGATCATGCGCGCGGGGACGTCGCGGGTCACGACGGAGCCCGCGGCCACGAGCGCGTCCTCGCCGATTTCGAGGCCGGGGAGGACGGTCGCGTTCGCCCCGATGCGGGCGCCGAGCCGGAGCGTGACCCCCTTGTGGTGCTGGAAGCGCTCCTTCGTGCGGCCGACAAAGTTGTCGTTCGTGAATGTCACCTCGGGCGCGATGAAGCAGCCGTCCGCGATCGTCGAGAGGGCGCAGATGTAGGCGTTCGTCTCCAGCTTGCAGCGCGCGCCGATCCGGCACCGGTTTTCGACCGTGACTCCCTTGCCGACGATCGTCAACTCGCCGATCTCGACGTCCTCGCGGACGAACGCGAAATCCGCGACCATGGCCTTGGCGCCGATTTTCGTGCCCGCGTAGATGACCGCGTGCGCGCCGACCCGGACCCCTTCGCCCAGCTCGACGGGCGGGAGGGGCTTCTCCTGCGTGATGGCGGAGAGGGCGGCTTTGACCGGGAGTTTGCCGACGATCGCATGGTCGGCCAGGCGGCAGCCGGGCCCGAGGACGGAACCGCGATGGACGACGGCGTGGTGCCCGATCTCGCAGCCGTCGCCGAGCCGGACGCCCGCTTCGATGACCGCGAAATGGCCGATGGTGCAGCCCACGCCAACGTGGGCGGCGGGATCGATGTAGGCGGTGGTCGTCACGGGACTCCCCCTTGAAGCTGTGCATGGGAAACCGCGAAACGCGGGGCATTCTGGCAAAACGGCCGCTGGAAGCAAAGAATTACCGACCGCGAAGGGCGGAACCGCGAATTGCGCCCACCGACGAAACCGCGAAGTACGCCAATTTCGCGAATTGATTTTTTTTACGCGAAGGGCGCCCGGCCTTCGATGCGGCATCGTGAACTTAGCGTACTTCGCGTACTTCGCGGTTCGTTGCTCCTTCGCAAAATTCGCGGTTACCCCCCGATCCATTGACGGGGGCGAGGGCCGGCCGCTATACTGAAGGAGCCGCGTCACGCCGGACCGCATCATCGGGAGGACGACATGCCGCCCCAGCCTGGCCCCGCCAATGGGCTCGCCGAGCTCCCTGATCCCGCCTTGGCGGTCCCCGTCGCGGACCTCCGGGACGGGACCACGATCGACCAGGTCCTCCTGGTGACGGAGAAAGAAAAGCGGATGGGGCAGTCCGGGAAATTCTACGGGCACCTCCAATTCCGCGACAAGAGCGGCGAGATCAGCGGGCGCCTGTGGGACAAGGTGGAGTTGATCTTTCCGCGGTTCGAGGCAGGGCATTTCGTCCGCGTGCGGGCCGAGGTCAAGACCTTCAACAACCGGCTCCAGCTCAACGTGGGCCGGATCGACCCCGTGGACGAGGCCCGGGTGAACCTGAGCGAGTTCCTGCCGCACACCCGCAAGAGCGTCGCCGCCCTGGAGGCCCGACTGCGCGAAATCGCCGGCGGCCTGCGCAGCGAGCCGCTCCGCGCGCTCCTCTTCGCGTTCCTGGACGACGTCGAGTTCATGGCGGTCTTCAAGAAGGTCCCGGCCGCGAAGCGCAACCACCACGCGTGGGTGGGGGGGCTGCTGGAGCACGTCGTCTCGCTGTCGGAGGCAGCGCTTCGGATCACCGGGTGGTACCGGTTCCTGGACGCGGACCTGGTGCTTGCCGGAGTTTTTTTTCACGACCTCGGCAAGGTGCGGGAGCTGGCGGTCGACCGGATGCCGGAGTACACGGACGAGGGGCGGCTGGTGGGGCACATCTCGATCGGCGTACAACTGGCGACGGAACGGGCGATGAAGCTCCCCGGTTTCCCGGCGCCGCTCCTGCTCGCCCTCCAGCACATCATCCTGTCCCATCACGGCGAGCTGGCCTTCGGCTCGCCGGTCCTGCCGCAGACGCCGGAGGCTGTCGCCGTCGCGTTTCTCGATAACCTGGACGCGAAGCTCTCGGCCTTCGAGCAGCTTCTGCTGGATCACCAGGGCGTGCCGGGAAACTGGACGAGTTACACGAACATCTTCAGCCGGCCGCTCTTCCGCGGCGTTGATCCCGCCGCCGATGCCGAACGCCGCGCCGCCTGGACGGCCCCGCCCGGGCCGGCCGGGCCGCCGACGCCGTCGAAGGCTTCCGCGCCCGCGCCCGCTCCGGCCCCTGCCCACACGCGGCAGCCGCGCGCCGCGCCTCCCGGCGAGGAGAGGAAGGGGAAGGACGGGGCGAGCCTCTTTGGGTAGCCCTCACCCCGGCCCTCTCCCGCGCAGCCGGAGTGGGCTGGGGTGGGCGCCCGCGCAGCGCGGCCCAGAGGGCCGCGCCCCCCAGGAGCCTCGCGGTCTGAGTCCGCGTAGTTGTTCTTGCGCGGGTACCGAGGGCGACCCACGCCGCCGCCTCGCGCTCGCCCTTGGCGCCCGTAAGAAAATAACTTGCTCGATGGACGCGCAGGGGGGCGACAAGAATTCTCCATGCTCAATTTTCAAGACTCAGACAAGGCTCAAGGTTCAATGCTCCATGACCACCACGGAACGTAGCCCGGGCACGGAGTCGCGGGCTCTGAGCCTTGAACTTTGAGCCTTGAGCCTTTTCCTGGGGAGCTCCCCGGTTTCCGAGCTGCAGGAGTTGTTTCTTTACGGGCCCTTATCCCGGGCGCCGGTACGCCACCTTCCCCGCGCAGACGACCTCCCGGACGTGATTGACCCCGAAGTGGTACGCCAGGAAGCGATAGTTCGGCACCGACCAGACGACGAGGTCCGCGTGCCGGCCCGGCGCGAGGTCGCCGATGCGGTCGCCGCGGCCAAGGGCGCACGCGGCATTGCGCGTGGCAGCCACCAGGGCCTCGGCCGGCGTCATGCGCAGCATCGTGCACGCGAGCGTCATCACCAGCGGCAGCGAGGGGGTCATCGACGTCCCGGGATTGAAGTCGGTCCCCAGCGCTACGGCGACCCCCGCGTCGATCATGCGTCGGGCGGGCGCGTAACTGTTCAGTCCCAAGAAGAGCGTGGTGGACGGCAAGAGCACCGCCACGACCCCCGCGTCCCGCATCGCCGCGATGCCGCGATCGGATACCGCCATCAGGTGGTCCGCGGAAACGGCACCGACCTCGGCCGCCAGCTCCGCGCCCCCCAGGCAGGAGAACTCTTCCGCGTGGAGCTTCGGCCGCAGGCCCGCCGCCTTGCCGGCGAGCAGGACCTGTCGCGCCTCCGCGACGTCGAAGGCGCCGTTCTCGCAGAAGCAATCGCAGAACTCGGCCTCCTCCGCCGCCTCGGGGATCATCGTTTCAATGACGAGCCGGAGGTAGGCGGTCCGCTGCTGCGCGAATTCCGCCGGGATCGCGTGCGCGCCGAGGAAGGTGGGGATGACCCAGGGCGGGCCCTTGCGTCGGCGCCCGGCGAGCACCTCCAGGCCGCCGAGCTCGTGTCGATAGTCGAGGCCGTAGCCGGTCTTCACCTCGACCGTCGTCGTGCCGTGCTCGAGGAAGGTGTGCAGATGCCGATCCAGCGCGCGCGACAGCTCCTCGGGCGAGGCGGCGCGAAAGGCGCGGACCGAGGACTGGATGCCGCCGCCCGCGGCCGCGATCTCCGCGTAGGAGCGACCGCGGATGCGGGCCTCGAACTCCTCGTCGCGGCTGCCGACGAAGAGCGCGTGCGTGTGGGGGTCGACGAGCCCCGGCGTGACCGTACAGCCGCTCGCGTCCACGACCGTCTCGGCGTGGAATTCCCGATCCAGCTCCGCCGCGGGCCCGACCTTCACGATGCGCCCCGCGTGCACGGCCACCGAGCCATCGGACACGGTGACCAGCTCGCTCATCCGCGCGCCTTGAAGCGGGAGGTTCGAGTCCCAGGCGGGGCTCGCGACCTGCGCCGCGCCGCGCAGCAGCAGGTCGATGGGCTTGCGGGCATCGGACATCGGCTTTCCTCCGGCACGGGGACCGCATGCATTGAAGCATGCGCGGACGGGACTGTCAACGCACGGTCATGGACGCTCAGCTCTCCAACGCCGGCGTCTCCGCGTCTTGGAACCCGACGGGTGCGTGGCGCCGCCTTCAGGCGGGTCCGACCACCAGGTGCGGTTGTTCTCGCCGCACGCGCCGTCTAAGGGCGGAACCACCAACAGGGTCGGAGCTCGGCAGCATCCGTCGCAGGCAGCGAAGCTTCATTCCAGCGTGGTCGTGGTAGAGCACGCACTTCGCCTGGCAAGCTTTGAGCTCGCAGGAGAGGCGCATGATCCCTCCGGAACCCGCTGAGCAAGGCGGCGTCGACGGAAGCGCGACTCGACCGGTCGCTCACGGCGCGCCGGCCCTGTGGGCCGTCGGCGTCGCGGGCCTGTACGTCGCGACCCTGGCCCTGCTGACCTGTCCCATGGCGCTCGCCTGTTTTTTCGACGAAGTGTACCCCCGCGTGCCCTCCCTCCTCGAGGTGTACGCGGCCTGGCAGTATTGGGCGCTCGTCGGGGGCTTGGGGCTGCTGGAGTGCATCGCGTTGCTCCTGGTCCCGGTCCCCTTGACGCGCGGCAGGCCGGTGACCCGTGGCCGGTGGATCGGACTCGCCCACGTAGCGTCGTTCCTCATGGCCCTCCTCGTCGCGTCCGGGGTGATGGCCGCGACCGAAGCGATCCGGCAGGAAATGCTGGGCGGGGACGGGGGGATCTGGGCCGCGCTCGCGCTCGGGCTGGGCGGCTGGGCATTCTGGCTCGTCGTTTTTCTGCGCTACCGGAAGGCGGGCGAGCCGGCGTCGGCCCTGCGCCGGGTGGTGGACCGACTGCTTGCGGGAAGCGTGGCGGAACTCTTGGTGGCCGTGCCGTGCCACGTTTGGGTGCGTCACCGGAACTTTTGCTGCGCGGGCGCGGGGACGTTTCTCGGGATCTCGACGGGTCTCTCGGTCCTGCTCTTCGCTTTCGGGCCGGGTGTGTTTTTTCTTTTCGCCGAAAGGGCGGCGGCGCGCGCGGGCGCGGAAAAGCCCGCATCGTCCGCCGTGGGAGCGGGACTCCGGGCGCTGTCGGACGGCTTCGCGGCACTTGGAGGGCACGGCAAGGACGCGGTGCTCTGGACCGGGACCGCGCTGCTCGTGGCGGTGCTCTGGCCCCTCTGGTCGCTCATCGGCTGGCGGGGCGTGGACGAGCTGCCGGCCGCGGGTAGGCTGGTTTTCATGGTCCTGTGCGGCGTGGCGTGCGTGCATGCCGTTCGGGGCTGGCAGGCGGGCGAGTCCCGTCGGCTCTGGGTGGGAGTGGGCGCGGCCTTCCTGGGTGAAGCGGCCCTGCTCACGGCGCTGTGGCTGGCGGTTGAACACTGAGTACCGCTCCACGGAAGTCGGTGACCCACAGGCGAAGGCAAGTTTGGCCGCCCGCTGGGCGAGCGAGCGAGGCGTAGTAACGGAGAACTACGGCGAGCGAGCGCAACAACGCGGGCGGCAAAAATCGCCGAGAAAATGGGTCACCCAGTTTCGTGGGGCGGTACTGAGGGTTGGGTGCGGGCCGGCGGCCACTCGCCTTAGCGCCCGCGCAAAAATAACTGCGCAGATTCGGACCTCGAGGCTCCTGGGGGCGCGGCCCTCTGGGCCGCGCTGCGCAGGCCGTAGGCCCGCGCCCCCAGGCATCGGTCGATCCAAGGAAATGTAAAGTAATTCTTGCGCGGGCGCTTACGGCTCGAGCGGACGGACCGCGGCGTCGCGCCTTTCGAGCAGATCCGCGAGCGCCGCGAGGTCCCGCACGCGGACGGCGGCGTCACCGGGTCGGGAATGCGGACGCTCGACGAAGACGCACGTGAGGCCCAGTCGTGCCGCCGCCTCGAGGTCGTAGTCCGCGTAGGCCGATACGTGCCACCACGCCGGTCCCGGCGCAAGCCCGAGGCGCGCCGCGACCGCCCGCCAGAAAGCCGGAGCCGGCTTGTAGACACGCACCTCCTCGGCGCACACCCAGTCGGCGAGCTTGAAGCCGAGCTGCGCCTGGACCTGCTCGCCGTGCGCGCGATCGCTGTTCGTCATGGCGACGCACGGCGCGATGCGACCGAGTCGCGTGAGCGCCTCGCGCGAATCCGGGAAGAGCGGCCATTGCCCGGCCGCGGCTCCGATCCTGTCCGCGGCGTCGGCGGGCAGCCCGAGCACACGGACCAGGCTGTCTCGGGTGATCGCGCGGTACGTGCGAAACGGGCCGGACTCGTCCGCCCCCTGCGCGTCGATGACCCGGTCGAAGTCGCCGTCCGGAAGGCCGCTCCCGGTCGCCTCGACCGCGGCCTTCATGCCCGAGCGCCAGTCGAGGACGGTGCCGAAGATGTCGAACGTGAAGAGCCGTGGGGTGGGAAGCGAAGCGCTCATGCAATCCTCCTTCGGTCGTGCATGATATCCGCGAAGGCGCGCATCGTCACGACCATTTCACGCACCCTTCCCACGGCCGTCGCCCTCCGGTGGGACCGGGCGCGCAGCTTTGCGCCCGCGCAAGAATTACTTTACAGGTTCGTGGATCGACCGATGCTTGGGGGCGCGGGCCTCCGGCCCGCGCAGCGCGGCCCAGAGGGCCGCGCCCCCAGGAGCCTCGAGGTCCTCATTTTCGCGCGGGCGCCTTGCTTGTTGGGCACGGCAAGGCTCCGCCCCCACTCGAACTCGCCCAGCGCGAACGGGCGATTTCTCCCGGACGCTTGACAACCCTGCCGCGCCGGGGATAGAACTCGCCTGGAAACCTGTCTCCGCGCTCGGGGACGCCGCTCCGTTTTCCTCCACCTCCACCGGGAGCCGCGATGCCGCTCGTCGGGCACACCGCCTACCTGGGCCTGCTGGAACTCGTGCAGGTCGTGGAGCTCCATCGACGCGATCTCCACGTCGCGCTCCGGAGCCGCGACACCGGCGGCTACCTGCACTTTCAGGCGGGGCGGGTCGTCGATGCGCGGGTCGGCGCGACCGAGGGGGAGGAGGCGTTCCTGCGCATGGCCGGTTGGCGGGAAAGCGAGTGCATCCTCGAGGGCGCAGGCGCGCCGCGGACGCACAGCGTGACGAAGAGCGTGCCGGAGCTGCTCTTCCTGGCGGTCCGCGAGCTGCCGGCGGACGGCCTCGCCGCCACGCCGCCGCACTGGCGTCTGACCGGTGACGTGGGGTCGTTGACCCTCGTGGAGTTGCTCCAGGTCTTCGAAATGAATCGCCGGCCGAGCCTCATTCAGGTGCAGGCCGGCGGTGAGGTCCACCGACACCTGCTCGTGGACGACGGCCAGGTGCGCTTCCCGGCGGGCGCGGGGACGGAGGCGGAGGAGCTCGTGTTCGGCCTTCTCGGCCAGGAAGACTGCGGCTATCAGGCTTCGCCCCGAAGCGTCCCGAAAGGGGAGGGGCGAACCGTGCCTGCCTCCTCCCTCATCCTGGAGGCCATGCGCCGGGTGGACGAACGGAGGGCGACGGCCGCGGGCGCGGGCGTGGGCGCCGGCGCAGCGGCCGCGGGGGCTGCGAACCGCGTGGTCGAGTTGCTCCGTGACCTCGCGGACGGGAAGCTCTCCGTGGAGGCGAGGCGGGCCGTGGCCCGACGGTACCTGCCCGGCGGGGAGACGACGCCGGTGCCGGTCCTCCTCCAGCTCGTGCGGGACCCCGCGCCGGAGGTGCGCGAGACGGTTTTCGAAACGATCCGCGGCCTTTCCGTGGACGTGCTTCTGACGCTGCTGGCGGACGAGGAGACGCCGGTCGAGGTGCTCTCCGAGGTCTTGAACGCCTACCCGAGGGAGCCGGAGCTGCAGGAGGCCGCCGTGCGACACCCGCGGCTGCCCGAGGCCCTTGCGGCCGCGATCGCCTTCCGGGCGGACGAACGGCTTGCCGAGGCGGTGCGCGCATCGCCGCATGGCGGGAAGCCGGAGGTGGCGCGCGCGCTGGACGCACGGTCCGTGACGAAGCACAGGACGGACCCGGGGACGCGCGCCCGGCGACAGGGCCCGGGCTCGTCGGAGAGGCGAGCGCGAAGGTCCTCCCTCTCGACGCTGCCGCTGGCGGATCGCGTCTATCTCGCGCGGGGCGGGTCGGCCACCCAGCAGCTTGTGCTGGCGACCAGCCCGATCGTGCAGGTCGCTCTCGCCGTGGTGACGAGTCCCCGCGTCGGCGAGGGGCTGCTCGAGTCCATCTCGGCGATGCCGACGGCGAACAGCGAGGCCCTGCGGGAAATCGCGAGCAGCCGGCAGGCGGCGCGCCATCGGGGGATCTGCCGCAACCTCGCGTTCAATCCGCGCACGCCGCCCGGCGTGGTGATCAAGGAGCTGCTGCGCTGGCTGCCCGAACGCGAGCTGCAGACGCTCTCGCGTTCGACCGGCGCCGCGGAACCCGTCCGCCAGGCGGCGCAGCGTTGGCTCCGGCAGTTGGCCGCGCGGCGGGGGGACGTGGAGTGAGGGCCGCCGTGCCGCTCGTGCTTCGGCCAGAAAGGGGGGCTTGCGTTCCGCGATCGCCGGTCTCCCTTCGGGTGCAGGGCGGAAGCCCTGCCCTTTCAAGGTGGGCGAACGAGTCGACCCCTGCGGAACAGCCCCTCAACGGCTCGACCGCGGAACGGGGCGAATTTCTGGGTGCTTGCCTCCGCCGGCCTGGAGCCCTTGTGGTGCAGGGCTTCCGCCCTGCACCGGCGGGACAACCCGGGCGGAAATCACGCAGCCCGGTGGGTGCGGCGGCGGCTCGACGGAAAGCGAGGAGGTACTTCGGACGTTTCGTGCGAGTGCGGGTGCAGGGCGGAAGCCCTGGTTGCCGATGTCCGGACACGATGCCTGGGGGGCGCGGGCCGCCGGCCCGCGCGAACGGCCGGGTGGTTTACGACCCGCCGCGGCGGAGTCGACGACGGCGTCCGAACTGCGTCAACGGGCCGCTGAGCGCACGCCACTTCCCGCTTGACTTCCGCGTTTGCGTTCCTACAATACTCGCTACCCTAGCGCAGCCGTGGGCCGCAACCAAGTGCCCACCCCCCTTCGCACGCTGCGGCGAGCTTCGGGGGGTATGCTATTCCTTCCCGCAGGATTTACGCCTGACGCGCAAATCCTGCGGAGGAATAGCATAACTGGGGAGTAGTGTAACGGTAGCACGACAGACTCTGGATCTGTCTGTCTAGGTTCGAATCCTAGCTCCCCAGCCACACTTCGCGCCTCGGCGCGCTAGCGCCCTTGCGCGAAGTGCGTCCTCCGTAGCTCCTCCGCAGAGGAGCGAAGGAGGACCGGTTTCGGTGGGACCGCGCGCCTTCGCGCTTCGTGTGGCAGGCCACACCGTGCGCCGCGCCGGCGCCGCTGCGCTTCGTGTGGTACCACACCTTTTCAGGGGTAGCGAACGTGCGCTCCGCGCGATGTGCCTTGGGCTACGGCGGAGACCCCCGGCACGGCGTTCCCCTCCTCCTCCCTTCCGCCGCCCCTCCCGCTTGCGCCGCCGCGGCTCTCAGCCCCTGCCGGTGCTCGGCATGAGCCTCTACGACAAGGTGAAGCGCATCCTCTTCGGGGAGTCGAAGGATCCGCGCTCGCCGGCCGTCTACGAAGAACTCACCCTCGTTGCCTTCCTCGCCTGGGTCGGCCTCGGCGCGGACGGCCTGTCCAGCTCGTGCTACGGCCCCGAAGAAGCCTACCTCGCCCTCGGCGCCCACCACGGCCTCGCCATCTTCCTCGCGCTTGCCGCCGCCATCACCGTCTACGTCATTTCCGCGAGCTACTCGCAGGTCATCGAGCTCTTCCCGTCCGGGGGCGGCGACTACCTCGTCGCCACCAAGCTCCTCGGGTCCCACGCGGGGCTCGTCGGCGGTTGCGCCCTCTTCATCGACTACGTCCTCACCATCTCCATCTCGATTGCGAGCGGCGCGGACGCGATCTTCAGCCTCATGGATCCCTCGCACTTGCGCTGGAAATTCTCCGTCCAGGTGTTCTCCATCCTCCTCCTCGTGCTCCTCAACCTCCGCGGGGTGAAGGAGTCCATCAAGGTCCTGCTACCGATCTTCGTGACCTTCCTGATCACGCATGCCCTGATCCTCGGCTATGGCGTCTGCGTGCATGCGACCGAGATCCCCGCCTTGGTGGGAACCTCCGTGCGCGAGACCCGTTCGTGGGCAGCCTCGGCCGGCTGGATGCCCGTGCTCATGGTTTTCTTCACGGCGTACTCGCTCGGCGGCGGCACGTACACGGGGATCGAGGCGGTCTCCAACGGCATGCAGATCCTGCGCGAGCCGAAGGTCCGCACCGGCAAGCTCACGATGCACTACATGGCGGCCTCCCTCGCCCTGACGGCGGGCGGCATCCTCCTTTGCTACCTCCTGATCCGGGTCGCGCACGTGGAGGGCCAGACGCTCAACGCCACCATGATGGACTCGCTCGTGGGCGGCTGGCGCTGGGGGGACGCCAAGGTCGGTCTCTGGCTCGTCTGGGTCGCGCTCGTCTCCGAAGGCGCGCTCCTCTTCGTGGCCGCGCAGGCGGGCTTCCTCGCCGGCCCGCGCGTCCTCGCCAACATGGCCCTCGACTCGTGGGTCCCCCGCCGCTTCGCGCAGCTCTCCGACCGGCTCGTCGTCGGCGACGGCGTGGTCCTCATGGGCCTCGCCGCCCTCGGCGTCCTCATCTACGCGCAGGGGTCGGTCAAGGTCCTCATCGTCATGTACTCGATCAACGTGTTTCTCACCTTCTCCCTTTCCCAGATCGGCATGTGCCTCCACTGGTGGCGCGTGCGGCGGACCGAGCGGCGGTGGCGCACTTCCTTCCTCGTCAACGGCGTCGGGCTCCTGCTCACGACGGGGATCCTCGTCATCACGACCATTCTCAAGTTCGAGCAGGGCGGCTGGGTGACCGTGGCCCTCACCGTGGCCTTCGTCATCCTCTGCCTGTTCATCCACCGGCATTATGACACGATCCACGCCATGCTCGCGGACCTCGACCGCAGCCTGGCGAAGATCCCGATGCCGCCCGGGGACCGCCCCGTCCCCGAGTTCAAAAAGGGCGCCCCCACGGCCGTGCTCATGGTCAGCGGGTTCAACGGCCTCGGCATCCATTCCTTCTTCTCCATCTTCCATCTCTTCCACGGCCACTTCGTCAATTTTATTTTCGTGTCCGTCGGCGTGATCGACTTCAGCCGGTTCAAAGGCGCGCACGAGATCGAAAACCTCCAGGCCTTCACCGACGACAACCTCAAGAAGTACGTCGAACTGGCCCACCGCCTCGGCAAGTGGGCGGAGTTCCGGTCTTCGCTGGGGGCCGAATCCCTCCCCGAGCTCGAGGCGCTCTGCGCCCGCGTCCAGAGAGAATTCCCGAACTGTGTCTTTTTTTCGGGACGGCTGGTCTTTCCCGAGGAGACCACGGCCTCGCGTCTCCTCCATAACCAGGTCGCCTTCGCCCTCCAACGCCGCTTTCACATGGGCGGGATGCCGATGATGGTCCTGCCCATCCGCGCGCGCTAGCCCGCCGCGCGTTCGCTTCCTCGTGCGGCGCCCGAGCCGGGAGGATCCGTGCCCCCCACCACGCTCGAGACCCTCGCGGCCTGGGCCGCGCGGCTCCGCTTCGCCGACCTTCCCGCCCGCGTCGTCGAGAAGGCGCGCTGGCAACAGGCCAGCGTCCTCGCCGCGTCCTTCGCGGGGCTGAACGATCCGGCGGCGAAGAAGGTCCTCGCCGTCGCCCGTCGCCATCGGACGCCCGGTCGCGACGGCGCCCTCTGCCTCGTCGGCGGGTTCCGCACCGACCGCCTGACGGCCGTGCTCGCGAACGCGGCTGTCTCGTGCACCTTCGATTACGACGAGATCCTCCTCCTCGGCCACCCCGGCCATTCCTCGGTCATCGTGCCGCTGGTTTTCGCCGAGCAGCGCGGCCGACCCTGGTCCGAGGTCGTGGCCGCGCAGGTCGCCGCCAACGAGCTGGCCGGCCGGCTCGGCCTCTCCACCTTCCTCGGCCCGCAAAACGGCCAGATGCTTCCCTACATCCACTGCGTCGGCGCGGCGGTCGCCGCTGGGCGCTTCCTCGGCCTCGACGAAGGGCGCATGGCCCACGCCCTCGCGATCGCGCTCACCCAGCCGCCCGCGCCGCTCTGGCCCGGCTTCCTCGGACCCATCGAGGCCAAGATCCTCACGGCGGCGCAGGGGGCCGCGGTCGGCGTCCACGCCGCCGAACTGGCGGCCGAAGGGTTCACCGGCGCGCTCGACCTCCTCGACCACCCGCGCGGGTTCTTCCATCGCTTTTCGTTCGTGCCCTTTCCGCGCGCGCTCACCGGCCTCGGCCGGGCCTGGCTGACCGACACACTGCAGGTGAAGCAGCACGCCGCCTGCTGGTTCTACCAGGCGGCGCTCGATGCGACCGCGGCCGCCGCGTCGTCCTTCGCGCGCGAACGCGGCCGCCCCCTCGAAGCGGACGCCATCGAGCGCGTGACCTGCCGCGTCTCGTTTCTCGCCGACTCCGTGAATTCGATGGAGGGGGACCGGCCGCGTGGGGAGGCATTGACGGCGAACGAAGTGAACTTCTCGCTGCCGGCGGCGCTGGCCGTGCTGCTCTTGCGGTCGCGCCTCGTCCCGGACGACCTCGAGGCGGGGTCCCTCGCGGCGATGGAAGCGCGCGTGCGCAAGCTGGCCGCGCGCGTGCGCGTGGTGCACGACCTCGAGCTCACGGGCCGGATCTTCTCCGCCCTGGATCGCGTCCTCGACGTGCCGGCGCTCATGGGGACCGCGACGCCGATGGACCTGGCGTTGGGCGTGCGCGCGGCGAAGCACGAGTTCCCGCGGGCCGGGGCGCTGGCGCCGCTGCAGATCGCGGCGGGGCTGGCGCGCGCGCCCGGTGCGCTCTTTCGATTGCTCGAAGGCCGACGCCGCTCCTACGACCTGGGGGAGCACGATGTGGCGAGCCTTGTCTTGCCGATTCCGGGCGGCGTGGAAATCGAGCTGGCGGGGGGCGTCCGCGTCGCGGCGGAGCGGGACGTGGAGGCAGGCGCGCTTTCGCTGCCCGGCGCGGCCGCGCTTGCGCGGGAGAAGCTGCGTTCCGCCTGCGAACGGCCGCTCGGCGCCGCGGGTGCGGAGCGGGTCGCGTCCGCGGTCGAAGGGGCGCGACCGGACACGCCGGTGGCGGAGCTGCTGAGGGCGTTGGGACCGGAGGCGTAGCGGGGGTATCGTACCGCAATACGCAAGCTCGGTAACGCATTTTGACCGGATCACGGGATCAACTGGATGGCTCCTTTTGCATCCTGTCTATCCTGTTATCCTGTCAAAAAAATCGTCACGCAACTTGAAAGGTCGCGAACTAGCGCCAGCCGTATTCGTAGTGGAACGCCGGGGCCACGTGCTCCGCGGGCGTGTCGCCGGCCTGCGTGAGCAGGAAGCCGATAGGGGAGGGGGCCTCCTCGTCCTGCCGGAAGTTGAACTGCGTCCGGCCCCAGCGCGTGCCGAGCGCGACCATTTCGAACTTCAGGAAGCGCTGCGCGGCGGTGTCGTATTCGCCCGAGCCAAGCAGGCGGACCTCGACCCCTCGCGTCCCCTCGACGACTTTGGTTTCCCCGCTCAGTCGAAGGCTTACTTTTCCCGCGTCGACCGCTTCCACCTCGGCGACCAACACGGCCTTCTGGATCGTGCCCTCGCCGTAGGCCGACGTCTGGCCGCGGACATTGTCGACGAGGTGGAACCGCGCGAGCCTTTCGACCAGCGGGCGCGGCACGTTCGTCTTCGCGCCCTTGGCCGGACTCTGCGGCAGAAAGGCGCGCGCCTCCTCCTTGCGAAACCAGGCGAAGTCCTGATTCCATGCCTTGCCGCGCCAGTCCGCGGCCGGCTTCGCCTCGGGCAGGTCGCGCGAGACGACGCGCAGGACAAGGCCTCCGACCGGGTACTCCTTCTCGGGCCGCGCGAGCCGTGAAGCCATCGGCGCGGGATCTTTCGCGAGGTAGCGCTCGCCTGCGGGGACCTTTGCCCACTTGGCGAGCCCCCTCCGGAGCATGGCTTCCACTTCGTCCGCCTCGTTGGAATTGATGGACGCCAGGAAGAGCCCGTTCGGCGCGAAAACGTAGATGCCCTGCCGGGTGTTCGGCAGGTTGGCGTAATGACCGACGTTCGCGGAGCGCATGAAGACCTCGGACTCGGGTCCGGGCTCGTTCTGCAACCGCCACACTTCATCGGCGGCCGGCACGAAGTTGTTCGTCACGAGCGCCTGCACACCGGGATCGGACCAGACGGACCGTCTGCCCCGCACGCCGTTGTTTCAGGTGCAGGCGAGCGGGTGGCCGTTCATCGTCCAGAGCAGGATCGGCTTTTTCACCCTGTGCGCCTCGATCACCGCATCCCACAGTTTGGGCCGCCAGGCGATTTTTTCCCAGCGCAGCTCGTCGGGCTTCGGGAGCAGGAACGTGCGCCGGCTTGCGTAGGTCTTTTCGTTGAGTTCCTGCGCGGAGAGTTGCGTCCCCGCGACGAGGAGGACAAACGCGCACCCGAAGGCGGAAGCGCGGATCATCGGACGATCCTCCAATGGTCGCTGCGTGTGGGGGCACGACATCGACGTGCCCAAAAAGCGAGGTTTCGCGCTCGGCCTCACTTGCCCCCATCCCCCCCGCCACCGTCTCGACCCGGCGTGGGCGTCGACGCGGGAGGGGTCGACGGCGCCCCCGCCGGCTCGCGCCATGCGATCCGATAGAGGCGGCCGAACCCCAGCGAGACCCCGACGAGTCTCGCCGGAACCTCAAGACTCACGACCTGCTCCCCCCGCAGCACGGTGAGCGTCACCCGTTGCTTGCCGGCTTCCGCCGCGTCGCGGAGCAGCGTTTTCAACGCCTCTCCCGATTCGATCGGCCGGCCGTCAACGCCCAGCAGACAGTCCCCCACCCGCAGCCCGGACTCCGCCGCGGCGCTCCCCGGCTCCACGACGGCCGCGACGAGGACGTCGACCGGCGCCGGCGACGCGCCTTCCACCAGCACTTCCGTCGCGAGCGGTCCGGCCTCCCGCATCGTCGCCGCCGCCCACGCGTCCCGACCCGCGCGGTCCGGCTCCCCGTTTCGCGCCCGCCAAAAACCGCGCAGGGCCGCGACCTCCGCGGGCCGCGATGCGAGCAACGGCCCCGCGTACAGCTCCACCAGTTTCGCGCAGCGCCCCGCCGACAGCTCCCACGCCTTCGCCAGGTCCGCGCGTGCGCCCGCGTCCTCACCGCCCACCGCCCGGAGCAGGCCCCGATAGAACCGCGCGTCCACATGCACCCAGCGCGCCAGGTCGTTCGGGGAAACCGCGTCCCACGCGGACGGGAGCTTCGCACCCCGCCCCGCGTCTTCGCGCGTCCGGTCCAGGTCCGCGAGCGTGCTCGCCCGGTCGTAGAGGGCGAGGGCCTCCTCCGCACGCCCCTGGATCCAGCGACCGTTCGCCAGGAGGACGTGCTCGACGGCGGTGACCGGTTTGCACACGGCGGGCCCGAACTGGCCGGCCGTGCAGCCGAGCGCCAATTCGTCCACGCGGTACGTCGCCCGATATTCGGCGCTCGATCTGCCGCCCAGTCTCAACTCGACGAAGACCTTCCCCTGGAGGCTGCCGGCGTTCTGCTCCGAGGTCCGCGTGCCCTCGCCGAAAGGACCGCCCTGCACGCACAGCACCGCCTCGCCGTGGTGCGGCACGTACGACAGCTCGGCCCGGAGCGGCGCCGTCCACGGATCTCCGGCGTGCAGCCAGAACTCCCCGTTCCTGCCCGAACCCAGCACGTTTTGCAGGACGACGTTCAACGGGAAATTCGTCTCTCCGAACGCGCGGAGACCGAACCGCTGGTTCGGGACCTCGAAGTCGGCCCAGCCCTGGAGGCCGCCCGCGTCGAGGCCGACGTAGAGCTCCGTACCCCACGACTGTCGAGCCTCCGGAATGCTCGCCGCGAGGCGCCAGGCACCGTCGATGCGGAAGGGGCAGAGCAGGAGGTCGGTGCGCCCTCCGCAACCTTGAAGCGCCCACCCGCCCTCGGTGTCCCGCGACACGCAGAGCGGCGAGGTGGCCAGCCAGTCGCGGGGGGGCGCGCCCGGGCCGAGGAGCTTTTCGCTCGTCTGGAGGCCGGCCAGGGCGTGAAGGGCGGCCGAGGTCCGCACGAGCCGGCGCCGTTCCTCGGCGGGCACGTCGGGCGCGCGCAGCAGTCGCGCGGCCACTTCGCCCGCGGGTTTCCACAGGCGTGCGCGGTCCAGCACGCGCACCGCGTCCGCGAGCAGGGCGGCCTCTGCCTGGGAAAAGTCGTCTGCGAAGCGCAAGGCGCAGGCGACCGCCTCCTCCGCCTTTCCCCGGCGCACCAGGCAACGAATGCGACCGCGCGTAGCCTCCTCGATTTCGCCGGGGAGCTTCGCGTGCTCGGCGACTTCCGTGTAGGCGGACAGCGTCTCGTCCGCGAGGGCCTCACCTGCCAGTTCAGCGGCGTTCGCAAAATCCAGAACCGGGTCCCGGGAGAGCGAGTTTCGCGCGGCGTCCTCAGTCGCCGTCCCCGTGGTCCCCGTCGCGCCCGTGGCGCCCGTCCCCTCCGTCGTTGCGGGGTCCAGCGCGGCCAGGCAGAGGCTCTGCTCCGGCCCGCTCACGAGCATCTCGGGAACGCCGTCCCCATCGACGTCCCTGAAGTCAGTGACGACGCGGAGCGAGCCTCGCAGCGCCGAACGAAAAACCGTGAAGGGGCGCCCGAAATCCCCGCCCCGGTAAATGCGAAGCTCGCGTTCGCCCTTCGCCTCCCGGGCGGGGTCCGGCAACGGCTCCGTCCAGCCGACCCGGGTGCCGCCGCGTTCGACCTCGCAGGCGAGGAACGGGCCGGCCCGCGGGGCCGCGCTCCAGACCCGTCCGCCGACATTCGCGCCGTCCGCCCAGGATGCCGCGGCCAATGGGGCCACGTCGAAGCCCAGGTCCGGGCGGGGCGTGAGGAGATAGACGCCCGGCGGGCGATAGGTCTTTTCGAACTCGTCGGACTTCATCCCCTTCCGGAGCGGGTAGAGCTTGGTCTCCTCCCAGGCGTTGCCGACGAGGAGTCGCGGCCGGCCGCCGGGTGTGTCCAGGCGGATCGCGGAGGTCAGGTTGCCCAGCCGGGTGAGCGACCTTTCGACGAGTCGCCCGCGCGCCTTGTCCCACGAGTGCACGGCGACGCCGTAGGCGTTCCATTCGTTGCAGAGGACCAGGAGCTCGTCCGAGCCGTCGCCGTCGAGATCCGCGAAGAGGACGCGGCTGAGCACCGACGCGGGGCGCAGGACCGCCCGTTCGACGAGCGTCTTCGCGGACGCGTCCCAGGTGAAGACCCGGACGACCCCGAACTCGTGCGCGAGGCCGAACGCGACTTCCGGCCTGCCGTCGCCGTCGAGGTCGCCGAACTCGACTTGGGTCGATCGGGCGTCCAGCGTCGCCGCCGCGAGTTCCTTCCAGGCCGTCCCGTCCCAACCGACGAGCCAAAAGCGGGACTCGTGCTCCGCCTGGCCGAGAACCACGAGCGTCGCCGGCCCCACCGCCGTGGGGGGCGCGGGCAGGAGACAGGCCGAAGTGATGTCGACGGCGAGTTCCACGCGCCCGCGCTCGGTGATCCGGCCCTTCTCGACCGAGCCGAAGAAGAGACCGCGTCCGCGCCGCCCGACGGCGTCGAGCCGGCCGTCCCCGTCGACGTCGGCGGCGAGGAGAAAATCGGGGACCGGCTGGACCGGGCGGGCGAAATCCGCGCAGAACGCCCGGTGCTCCGTGCACGCCTTCCGGAGCGCGGCGGGGAGCCGGTCGCCGGCGAGCGCGCGGGTGAGGTGGGCGAAGGCGCCGGGGAGGTCGAGCGTGCCTTCGAGCGCGCGTCCCATCCAGTACTCCGTCTCCGCGACGCCGGCCGGCGTCTTCGTGCGGCGAAGGGCCTGTCGCACGAGGGGCAGGGCCTCGTCGCAGCGGTCGCGGTCGATCAGCTCCGCGGCCACCTTCAGGAGGTAGGCGTCGGTGCTCGGCGACCCGATCGCGGCGCGGTACGAACGGTAGCGCTCGCGGAGGGCGGCGGCGGAGTCGCCTTTTTTTGCGTACGCCTCGACGAGGAGGTCGAAGGCCTCGAGCACGCCCACGTCCTCGCCGAGACGCTGGGCCTCGGCGAAGTCCTCGGTGACGGCGCGGGCGAGGACGATCGCACGGTCAATGGCGCCGGAGGCGAGCGCGGCGCGCGCCTCGCCGACCCGCGTGTGGGCCTGTGCGCTCCGCTCGGCGCGATCGGCAGCGGCGGCGCGTTCGGCGCGCCAGGCGCGCACGCGCGGGCCGAGCGTGAAATACGCGATGACGCCGACGAGGAGGAGCGCGGCCGCTGCGCTGGAGGCGAGCAGCTCGCGGTGGCGCTTCGCCTGCCGCCAGAAGCGCTCGACCCGGCCCGCGGGTCTGGCGAGGATCACCTCGCCGGCGAGGTAACGGTCGAGGTCGTCGGCGAGGTCCTTTGCCGAGGCGTAGCGGCGGCGGGGGTCCTTTTCCATCGCGCGGGCCACGATCGTCTCGGCGTCCGGGTGGAGCCCGGGGACGCGCGTGCGGAGGGGCGCGGGGTCGGAGAGCTGGATGAGGGCGAGGAGGCGCAGGGCGTCCGTGCCGGTGAAGGGCGGTTTGCCGCAGAGCAGCTCGTAGAGGACCGCGCCGAGCGAGTAGATGTCGGTGGCGGGCCCCAGCCGGTCGAGGTCCCCGGCCGCCTGCTCGGGGGACATGTACATCGGCGTGCCCATCGCGCTGCCGGTGCGCGTGAGCTGCGTCTCGGCGGCGACGTCCTTCGCGAGGCCGAAGTCGGAGATGAGGACGCGATACGACGCGGTCAGCGCGCCTGCGAGGGAGAGGTCGGTGTCGCGCTCGCGGCGCTTGGTGGCGAGCGGGGCGCCTGCGGCGGTGAGCAGGAGGTTGGCGGGCTTGATGTCGCGGTGGATGACCCCTTCCTCGTGTGCGTAGGCGAGCGCGCGCGCGACGTCGCGTGCGAGTTTGAGCGCGGCGCGCGGCGGAAGAACGCCCATGCGGCGCTGGACCGCGAGCAGGCTTTCCCCGTGGATCAGCTCCATCGTGAAGTAGAGCTTTCCGTCGACCTCCCCTACGTCGTAAATGGGCACGATGTTGGGGTGGTGGAGACGGGCGGCGAGCATGCCCTCGCGCTGGAAGCGCTGCTTGGCCTCCTCGGCGTGCGCCTCGCTGGAGAGCATGACTTTGAGGGCGACCACGCGATGGAGCTGGGTGTCGAGGGCACGGTAGACGGCGCCCATGCCGCCGCGCGCGATTTCGGACTGGATGACGTAGCGGCCGAAGCGGTCGCCGAGCCGATGCGTGCCGTCGCGTGGGGAGACTGCGGCCGCGTTCCAGGCGACGGTCGGCCCGCTCTCCGGGCCCGCGTCGGTCGTGTGCTTGGCGTCGCCGTCGCCACGTTGGTCGCCGTGGTCGCCGTGGTCACCGTGGTCACCGTGGTCACCGTGGTCACCGTGGTCACCGTGGTCACCGTGGTCACCGTGGTCACCGGCGCGATCGGCGGTAACCATCGTCGGCTCGGTGGCGTGGCCGGCCGGCCTCGCGTCCGCGCGGAGGACGGTGGGCGTGTCGGGCGTGGGGGCGCCGGCCGTACCGCGCGGGAGTGCAACCGTCAGAGCGAGCGGCGGGACCGTCGGGGCATCGGACGGTCCGGCCGGCCGAGGCCTCCGCCTCCTGCTCGCGCAGGCACTCGAGAAAGACGGCCTCGTCTACGAGGCCGGCATCCACGGCCCGGCGGGCGAGCGCGCGGTCGGAAGCACCGTCCATCGAGCGGCTCCACGTTGAGTGGGAAAGCGGAGGCCCGCACCGGCCCCGCGTTCCTCCACCTCATCTTAGCACGGCGGCGTCCGGTGCGCCAAGTTCGTTGGCGCCCCCTCACGCAGAAGGCAGAATCCTTCGCGCGACTGGCCTCCCTCGCCGTCTTCGGCGTGCAATTTGACCTTCTGCAATTCGGGCATGGTTCAAATCTGGGGTGCAGCCTGCCATCGACCGCCCGCCGTACGGGTATCGGCTGCGGGCTTCCGCCGCACTGCCCGGAATCGGGCCGAAGGCGTGGAGCACAGTCACCGCGCTAGTTCCACAAGCTCTTTGCTCTCTGGGTAGCGCCGTTTGCCCATCGTAGCCAGACCGTGGGCACGCTTCGTGTCCCCCGTCTCGGCAAGCTTCCGTACCAGCGAAATGTACGCGATTTCAGGAATATCGAGCGGTTCAACGTCTCCCTTGACATGGATGCTGCCGAAACTGCAGCAGAGGGCGGCCCCCGCGCTGCCGCTCGGAATCCCCATTTCTGTCTCTCGATAGAAGTGCAACAGGCCGTCCTCCATGCCTATCCACACCTCCACGCTCCGCCGAGTGCCCACGGTTCCGTCCGCAAGATCCCAACCGAACACCTTGCAGTGGATGCCGGCCTGGGAGTCTTGCCGAAGGAACCGCAAATTCTGCGCGCCGTTGAGTCGTCCCTCGGGTGCGAAATAGATGGAGCCCGCCGGGAGATTCAGGGTATCGGCAGACACTACGTGACCCTTCAGTTCTTTGTTTTCAAACTCCACCGCCCAGGGGCCCACTTTGGCCATCCCCGAGACTTCTCGACCTGGCTGTAGCTGAACGACCGTCTGGACATCCGGCGGAATGTAAGTCAAGTGCGCCGTGCGCTGGGAAACCGGGTCGGATTTTCCATCATTCCTGACTTCGATTTTCAGTTCGAGCTGTACTTGGGACGCATGGAGGGCAGCCCTGATCGCCTCCGTAACGGTGGCAGCCGCCGAATCGGCAGGAATGGCGTAGGGGGTAGGCACCGCCAGTGGCTTGGGCGCCGGCGCGGCCTCGCCCCTCCCCTCGGCACTCGTCGCCGGTCCGCGATCAAGCCGCCGATTGTCCACATGTATGGTCTGTGTCTGCGTCCATTCACGCGCCTCACTTTGGGCATGGAACTCCAAGTCGGTCTGCTCGTGGCATTCCAGCGAGGCCCCTTCGTCGATGTCGAACCGTTCGGTACTTGTGGAAAACCCCCGCAGTGCGATCTCACCTATCGAAGGGGGTCGCTTCCACTTGGCCTTTCCGGTCCTTACCACTCTCGCGACTTGACGACCGTCGAGCCGCTCGACACGATCAAGACGGTGAACAAGGCCCAACGAGATCTCCGCAAGATCGCCAAAGGCGACGCTCTGGTCCGATTCCCATCGCTCGCCGACCCTCATGGGATGATCGGGGTAGTTCTGGAACGAGGCGCGAACCAGGTTCTCTGCCGAGGGTGTGTCGCGACCGGTCGGAGGCGTTCCGTGGACATACTGAAGGCTTGCGACTTGGTTGCGCTCGTCTACCGAGTAGTGCACCACGAAGTCCCTCAAGGATGCGAACTCGGCAAATTTCGGATCGAGGCTTGCCTTCGCGCCGTTCCGATCCGTATCGAAGTCAACAAGAACAATCGGCCCTTCTCGTCGCGAGAACCATATGCGGTTGATTGTCTTTTCGATCGTAGCGTGCATGCCGTCCCACGCCAGCACTTCCAGCGTGTAATCCATGCCGAGGCTGTCCTGAGTCTCGAGGTCCTTGCTGACGTCCCCTGTCATCCTGTCCCTGATCTGCTTTCTCATCTCCCAGCGGTACACTTGCTTGTCCCCGACCGCGAACTTCCAGCGGAGGTTCACGGCCGGCTGGGCTGAGGTCGTGGCGCACCCCGAAAGCGCGGAGACAAACCCCAACACGACTACGCAGGCGCGCAACATCGGACTTCTCCTTCGCGGGTCGGACGGCAGCCGTCAAGCGCCGAAGCGCACGTTTAGGCTCCTCCTGGGTGGTCCACCACTGCTGCTATTTCCGCAGAGCGAGGCTCAGCGCCACTCGGAATCCAACTGTGGCAGCGCCCGCGCTCGTGAGGGGACGACGGTCCGCGCAGCGCATGGAGTCCGGCCTCTTGTCCATCCACGAGGCCCCACGGGCAACGCGACACTTCTCGGTCGCCGTGTCGGGAGCGGGCGATGGGTCGCCAATGGAGTACCTCTCGCGGTATTCGTCCGAGCACCATTCGGAGGCGTTGCCGGCAAGATCGTAGAGTCCCCATGGACTCGGTTGGAAGTTCCCGACGGGAGCTGTTTGTAGGAAGTCGTCCCGGAGGCCGGCGATCGAACCCAAATTGCCGGCACGAAGCGGGGGTGGCCAAGCCGTGCTGGTACCCCAGGGGAAGGTGCGATCGTCGCCCGCGCGAGCGGCGTACTCCCACTCAACCTCCGTCGGAAGCCGAAGGGATGCCCACGAGCAGAACTCGATCGCATCCGACCAACTCACAAGAACCGCGGGCTGAGTGTCAGCATCCTGGCCGGACCCGCTGAAGTGCTTCGCACGGAAGTTGCGAAACTGGGAGTTTGTCACCTCTGTCTTGCCCAACAGGAACCCGGCCACTTTGACCCGGTGTCGATCCTCGTCGGTTTCGCGTCCAGCCTCCTCCACGGGACTCCCCATCCAGAACTCGCCTCCTGGGAGCAGCACCAGGAGGATCCCCGTCTTGTCATGGCGGTACTCTTCGTAGCCTTGGGCGTTCTTGGCGGTGTACGTCAGCCCGACGATCGAAACGCTACCCGCGTCGGGACGCGGTGGCATCTTCGCCGATTCGAGCTCGACTCGAACGCGGGCGGCCTCAACCGAGCGGGAGTCGAACGCGAGCGCGCGTTCTAGTGCGAGGCCAGCCTCCTTCCACTCCCGGCTCTTGATGCGGGACCGAGCTTCGGACAGGGCCTTTTCGAGACCGGCCCGTACTGCGTCAGCCTCTTGCTTCTCAATGGACGCGAGGAAATCACGCGCCTCCTTGAGGATCGGCTCCGCCGTGGAGCTTTCGACAAAGGCGCGAGCGAGTTGGATGGACGCGCGGTGGGGGTGTGGGTCCGGGGTCGTGTCCCCGGAGGGCAGGGCAGCTCGAGCCTTCACCTTCATGGCCTCCAGCGCCTCCCGTGCCTCGTCCCATCGGAGTTCTGTGAGCACACCGTCTGCCTCGGCGGACCCCGGGACGAACTGGAGGGCACGAGTTGCCGCGGTCGCGGCCCCCGTCCGATCGTGGGCCACGCGTTTCTCACGCGCCTCGGCCAGGGCCTTGTCGTGGCCTGACGTCACTGCATGCGCCTCCTCTCGCTGGAGGTGTTCGAGCAGTTTGCGCGCATTGTGATCCGAGGGTCCCACGTCCGGCCCTTCGGCGAAGGCCCGCACCATCTCGATCGCCGCCCGAAACGGATGTACCCCCGGCGGGATATCGGTCGGAATGGCCGCAAGGGCCTTCGCCTTCACCAGGTCCAATGCAGCCCTCGCGCGACCTTCCCGGATCTCAAACTCGACCGAGGCCGCCTCCTTGGAGCCGATCCGAAAGCCGCGAGCTCTGCCCACGGCCGCGTCCGCGCTCACCCAGTCGGCGAGTGCTGCTTTCTCGCGAGCCTCTGCGATGGCCGCGTCGTGGGCTGTCTTCACCGCCTTGACCTCACGGCGCTCCAGTTCGTCCCGGTAAGTCGCGATCTCCGGGGCTATCCCTTCGGACTCATGCTTTTCAGCGAATGCGCGAGCGATTTGCCGGGCCGCGTCGTAGGGATGCTCGGAGACCGGGAGGCTGCCCGAGGGGATGGCCGCCTCGACCAGCAGGCGACATTCAGCTATGGTTGCATGCGCGCGTGCCCGTTTCGCCCGCTGCACCGCTTCAGTCGCCTTCTGATCACCGGGTCTGGCTGATAGCGCCCGGGCGAAGAAATCCACGGCGTCGTCTGGGTGGTCCCGGCCCAGGGCCTCCTCGCCGGCCCCCATCGCAGCCTGGTACTCTACCCCCTCGACACGACCTGGGTGCTGCTTCGGAGCGTCGGTTGGGTGCGAGGGAGGGATTTCAACTCTGCTCTCTCCCCACTTCACGATGGCCATGGCGCCTGCGACGACGGCGACGAGGGATGCAAGGAGGAAGACCGCGCGAAACCAGCCCGGCCGGACCGGGGTCGCCGCTTCAGTCTGCTCTGGGATATTCCGTTCCTGGCCGGGCGAGGAATCCATCGCGCTCGGCGTTCCTGCGCCGGAGAGCGGACTGACCTCCGCCGATGCACCCACAGTATTCTCGCGCTGGGAGGTTACCTCCACTACGGAAGCGGTTGGGCTGCCGGCGGTCGTTCGGTTGGGCGACTGCTCCGGTGCCTCTTCCCCGCCCGCGTTCGCCTCGCGCTGCGAGGCGAGGGCAGACGGCTCCACCACGGTCGCATCGCCCAGAGGTGCCGCGCCCTGCTGCGAGTGCGGCCGGCTCGCGTCCGAGGACTCGGTCAAATTGGCCGCCCCGTCGACTGACATCCTGCTCGCGAAATCTGTTCCCGCGCCCATCGTCGAGGCATCCGAGACCACGAGCGGGCCCCCTGCGAGGGGGAAATCGGCAACGAGGCGACTCACACGCGGCTTTCGTGCCTCCGAGTCCTCCACCGCCGTCGAGGCCGACACCGCCGCGTGCACGCATGAGGCCGCATCCGACTCGAAGTTCAGCGCCGGCGTCCCCGCAGCCGACAGCACGCTAGTCGGGGCAAGCCCTTGGTCGAGGGTCGAGGCGTCCGAGGCAACCACAGGCCCCCCGGCAAGTGGAAACGCAGCAACCACGGGGGCCACCGGCGGCTGCGGCGGTTCCGCCGGCACTTGCAGAATCGTCGGCGAGTGCGGCGCCTGCGGGCCTGCGGTCGGAGGAGTGGCACCGGGCGGCTGCATGTCCGACAGCGCAACTTCGTTCGGACGAGGCGTTGCGGGATCGACAGTTGAGGCGTCTGCCGTCACGGTAGTCGCCGCCGAGGCCACAGTGGCGACCCCCCCACCGCTCCGGGGAGGCGGTGGGGCAGCCTCGGACGGAGTCGAGGGCTCGGTTCCCGTAGCTTCCATAACAGGCGGTTGTTCCGGCTCGGGCACCCGCAAATCGACCGCAGGTTCGGGGCCTGGGCGGCGCGTCTCCAACTCCGCCGCGCGCAGGATCGCCTCCAGCGTGTGTTTCATCGCGCGCGCGGACGCATGCCGCGCGGCAGGGTCCCTGGCCATCGCTGTCAGGATCAAATCCTCGAACCCGGGCAGGCGGACGGCAAGGCCTGCCGCTGTGAAGGATTGCGGAGGGGCTAGAAGCGGCGAAGGACGCTCACCGACGACCATCTCGTGGAGGATTACGCCGAGCGAGTACAGGTCCGATCTGGCGTCCACCCTCTCGTTCAAATGTTGCTCGGGGCTCATGTAGGCTCGTGTCCCGGGCTGTTGGTCGCCGGTAAGCCCGTTCTCCCCTCCCTCTCCCGCAGCCGATTCGTTCGGGACGAGGAGCTTGGCGATCCCAAAGTCGATAACCCGGACGTGCCACCCGTCGGGCGCGCTGGTGTCGACCAGGAGGTTCGCCGGCTTGAGGTCGCGATGCACGACTCCCTTCGCGTGGGCATGCTCGAGGCCCGCCAGGACCTGAGAGGCCACGGCCGCCGTTGTCGCCATCGGCACTCGTCGCATCTCCTTCAGGAGATCCTTGAGCGGCCGGCCCGGGCATAGAGCCATGACGAGATAAAGGTGGTCGCCCGCCTTCCCCACATGCCGGATCGGTACCAGATTCGGGTGCTCCAGACTGAGGAGCACCTGCGCCTCCCGCAGGAAGCGCTCGCGAAAACGGGAGTCCTTGGCGAGTTCGGGCAGGAGAGTCTTGAGCGCAAACTCCGGGCCCTTGAGAAGGACGTGGTTGGCGCGATAGACTCGGCCGAATCCACCCTCCCCAATCTGCTCCAGGATTCGATACTCACCGAGCACGGTGTCTTTCGCGAGGGACGCTGTGAGCACTTCGCCCCGCGATTGCCCCATGTCGCCTGGATGGGGCGCTCGACCCTGCCCGGCCTGTGGGCTCGGATCGATGGGACCCGCGCAGGCGGGGCAGAAACGCGCATCGGAAGGGACTGTCGATCCACACCCTGCACAGTTTCGCGCCATCATCCGAGGACGTTCCTCCGCCCGGAGACGCTATCAGGGGACCCTCTGGATGGGACGTGCAATTCTTAATCTTAGTGCTCTGCGAGACGGTCCCGGAGCGTCTCCACAGGCGCTGTATCTTGCGTTCTATAGACCTGGACCGTCTTGGGTACCGCGTCGCGATCTTCCACCTGCGCTGGATCTCGGCTTCAAGTGCGCTCGTGTCCGCGACCTCATCTCTCGAGCCAATTCTCCACGGAAAGTCCTGAAACCGCGGCGAAGTCGCGATCGGAGGAGAGCACGGTCAGGTCCATCTGATGGGCGAGCGCGGCGATCATCAGGTCGACCTGCGAGAGGGCTCGGCCGCGTCGGCGGAGATCCTGGTAGAGCGCTCCGTACATTGCTGCAGTCATGCGATCGAGGGGCCAGATCCGGGCGTGGGCGAGGAATTTGTCGAGGCCGCGTCGGTGCTCCTCGGGTCGAACGAGACCCCGAATGCCGGACTCGAGTTCGCAGAGGACGGGAACGCAAATACCCATGCGTTGGCCACGTTTGGCCGCGATCCCCAGGCGAGCCATGAGCGCAGATCCCGGACTGATCGCATTGCTGATGTGGTTCGTGTCGAGAAGATACCCCTTCATTGCGACAGCCCCATCTCCTTCCTCGCCTGTTCCTTCGCCTCGGCACGGATCTCCTTGATGTTTGCTTCGAGAGCGGCATGGTCCTCAGGCCGAATCTTCGAAGTGGCTTCCTGGACGTCCCGGACCCAGGCATCGATCTCTGCTGTCGAGGGGGTCTGTTCGGCCTCCTCGATGATGAGCTCCCGGCCCTCCTCCCATTCGGCGGGAAGCGGGTCCAAGGGCTGGATCTGTCCGTTTCGCATTGTGGCGCGAATCACGGTTCGGCTCCTCCACATGGCACCTTGACGGTCCTGGATTCTATCTCGCGTCGTCGCCCGCAGACAAGGGGAAACTTGCGCTGCTGATCACACGGCCGGTCGAAAGCGAACTCGTGCGCGAGGCCGAACGCGATTTCCGGCCTGCCGTCGCCGTCGAGGTCGCCGAACTCGACTTGGGCCAATCGGGCGTCCGGCGTCGCCGTCGCGAGTTCCTTCAAGGCCGTCCCGTCCCAACCGACGAGCCAAAGGCGGAAGTCGTGCTCTGCCTGGCCGAGGACGACGAGGGGCGCCGGCCCCACCGCCGTGCGCGACGCGGGCCGGCGTCGTCGTGCGGCGAAGGGCCTGTCGCACGAGGGGCAGGGCCTCGTCGCAGCGATCGCGGTCGATCAGCTCCGCGGCCACCTTCAGGAGGTAGGCGTCGGTGCTCGGCGAGCCGATCGCGGCGCGGTACGACCGGTAACGCTCGCGGAGGGCGGCGGCGGAGTCGCCTTTTTTTGCGTACGCCTCGACGAGCAGGTCGAACGCGTCGAGCACGCCCACGTCCTCGCCGCGGCGCTGGGCCTCGGCGAAGTCCTCGCTGACGGCGCGCGCGAGGACGATCGCGCGGTCGAGCGCCCCGGAGGCGAGCGCGGCGCGCGCCTCGCCGACCCGCGTGCGGGCCTGTGCGCTCCGCTCGGCGCGTCCGGCCTCCGCGGCCCGTTCGGCGCGTCGGACGGTCCGGCCGGCCGAGGCCTCCGCCTCCTGCTCGCGCAGGCACTCGAGAAAGACGGCCTCGTCTACGAGGCCGGCATCCACGGCCCGGCGGGCGAGCGCGCGGTCGGAAGCACCGTCCATCGAGCGGCTCCACGTGTCCGACTTGGGTCGGGGAAAGAGGGGCAGTTCCTCTGTTTGGGGAAAAGGAGTGACTGGCCTTCTTCAATCCGCCTCGATGACGCTGCGCCACCGCTGCGGCACGCCGCGGTAGGCCGCTCGGTAGGTCTGCTCCAGGGGGACGTTCACGTACCGACCCGGCTTGAGGAAGACGGGCATGTCGACCAAGGCGTCTCCCACCGCCACAGGCTCCACGTAGGCGCGAGGCTCGGAAGCGTCGTAGCCGGCGAGAGTCAGGGGCTTTCCGGGCATCGGCCAGCGGCCCAGCTCAGTCTCCAGGCCCAGCTCACGGTGCAGCTCGCCGTGAATGCCGTTCGGGTCGAAGGTCCCCGGCGGGAAGAGGTCGATGAGGAGCAGGTGGATCCCGTGGCATAGCGCCTCGCACGCCTTGTGCACGAAATCCTCCAGCTTCCCACGGCCGAGTTTGTTGCCCGGGGAGAGGATCTCGATCCTCGCCACCATCTCATCGCCGCTCTCGTGCCGAAGGGCCAAGGTGCGGCGACGATTGGCGTAGCACGCGGGGCCTCCCGCCGTCTCCATCACGGAAGTCTTGGGCGGCGCCTCCAACAGCGCCAGGCCGCTGTCGCTCACGCCGGCCGGCCTGTCCCGGGTTTCGGCCCTGGGCTCGGTGTGCTCCCGCGTCAGGACGTCCGCAATGGCGGTCCCCGTGTGCTGCTCGGACTGCGCGTAGTACTGCGGAGGCAGTAGTCCGGAGTTCAAAACGTTTCGCAGCTCGATGATCCACGCGTTGTGCAGGTCGTGGAAAGTGCTCGGACCGACCCTCGTCCAGTCGTGGATGGGCATGATGCTCCTCCGTTGCCGAAACGAAGTCGGCCGGCGCTCGGAAGACGGCTGGTTGCAAGCGGACGACCGGCGGATGCCGACCCGCCGGCGCCTGTTCTCCTTCTAGCGCCGCCCGCGATCCCGACGCGAGCGAAATCGGCACGAGTGGACTCGCGTTGCGTACTCAAGTGAACAGGCTACCTGGGGTCGGCGACTCGGTCGGGGCAGCTACCCTGAGAGGGCCGGCTTCTCCGCTCCGGGCGTGTCCTCCCCCGGAGCTCGAGTCGAGACGCGACAAGGCGCCCGCCGGCGATCGCGCCTGGAAACGGGGGAGGGGCGCGGCGCTCCCTTGATTCCGGGTACACCATTCGGTAGACTCCCTTATCGGGAGTTTGATCGGGTCGGAGGGCCGGCAGGGGCGCGGGTACAGATTCTACCACATGCAGGACACGGAGTCCGCCGCGGAGGGGACTGAGTCCTGCCTCAACTACGGTTCGACGATGACCAGGGAGGAGGCCGCCTTGGGGATCGCGCGGGAGGTCGCCGAGACTCCGCGGCGCCAGGGCCTTGTCACGCATTGGAACGGATCCTGCGAAAAGCGGATCGGTGCGCGCCTGGACTGGAAACGGCGGCGCTGACGAGCGGTCCGCGAAAACGAAGGACCTGCAGGTGGGGGCGAGCTTGGCCAGAGGCTTCGTGGCCCCGCACGAGTCGGTATTCGCGGGTCCGTCTTCGAACAGGAGGAAAGCATGCGCGCAGTCGCGATCGTGGTGCTGGCAAGCCTCTCCCTCGTGCCTCGCGTCGCGTACGCGGACTACGATCTGCCCAAGGCTGAAGAACGCTATTTCCTGCTCGCCGACGAATGGGAATTGGCGAGCGGTCCCGTGAACAGTCGGACCGGGCACGGTGGTGCCCAGGGGCGCGCGGCGCACGTTCTTCGAACGCAATCCAACCGGTCGGAGTTCGAATGGCCGATCGATCTATTCTGGCTCGCGGATCGTGTCGATTCCGACAGCATCTGCACGGGGACCCATCTGCAACGCATGGAGGAATATCTGGCGGGACTGCAGGGGAAGGAGGGGTGGCACGACTCGGGCGAAGGCGGCCCGCGGAAGTGCAGCCGGTCCCTGCTCGTCGAGGTCGTCTCGACGAAGAAGGGGGGAGTCTTGTTCGTGGCGGGAATCTGGATCCTGGACCCCCAGGCCGTCTACGCACGCGCCTGCGCGCGCGGTTCGGACATGCTCGGTGCCGACCCGGGCGTCGTGAAGGCCATGGGCAGCGCGGAGGCTCTGGTCGCCAAGATGCGTGCGGCGAGCGACGTTACCTGGAAGGCCATGGCCGATCGGCGGAGGGCGACGATCCCTCCAGGGCCCGGGAACAAGACGATGCTTGCCGTACGGCAACAGGCGGAGGTGTCGGAGACGTCGGTGGGTGTGGTCCTGGGCGAGTTCCTGGTGCTTCGCAGCGGAGACGACGTCGTCGCGGTGAGGATTACCGAACGCACCGCCACGGCCGACGGCGGCGCCCGATTCGAGTACTACCATCAGGGGGACGGCAGCGGCGATGTCGGAAAGCCCAACGTGGTACGCGGGGAGGGGGAGGTCTTCGAAAAGTACACACGCCTCGCGTTGCCGCCCGACCCGCGGACCGGGAAGGCAAGCTGGCAGGTCCACGATGCCGGCAGCCGGCTTCGGATACAGTGCGGGCCGTTCCACCTGCGCTGGTCGATGGGGGACTGGCTCTGTCTGCCGACCCAGCCCGGGAAGGACCTGTTCTTCGCTGTGACGACCTGCACGAAGCTCTCGGATGTGGACGTGGCCGCGCCGACGCTTACCTGGATCGAGAATCAGAAGACGAAGTAGCAGTTCGCGCCGGCCAACTGCGATGGAAATGCCCGCGGTACTGCGGAGGCACTCCCGCACATCTCGGAGGCCGCAGCGGTGAGGCCAGGAGCAGCGGGCGTAGCGCTTCACCGCAGGTTGTCAGAAGTTCGGCAGGGGTCTGCCTGGGCCCTTTGGCCAGCCCTTGCAAGGTGGCCGGAACCACTCTACCGTTGCGAGGCGGGACACAGGAGGCCCGAGCGTCGGAGGTCATGCACTTCCCAGTGTTTTTCTCACACGACCACGAGCCCTTGTGGTGCAGGGCTTCCGCCCTGCACCGACGGGGCGACCCGGATTCCTTCGTGCGGGAGAGCGCGCTCCGCGTCATCGAGTCGATAGGGACGGACGCCCGAGACGCGGGCCCCGCGCTCCAGCCCCTCCTGCGGCACTCTGACGAGTGGACCCGGAAGCAGGCACGGTGGGCGCCGTCGAAAATCGGGCTACGCTGATGCCCGAACGCGGCACAGCCGCAACGAAGACATCGAATGATCAGCGCCGAGCAACCTGGAACTGGGAGGCGATCCATCAATGACGCTTCGCGCTTCTCCGCGCTCATGCGCCTCGTCCCGCCCATGCAGTCGGCGCGGCCTCCCCGCGTCCGCGCACGCGCTCGCGGTCCACTGCGTGTTCGCCCTCCTCCTCGGCGGCGTCCGCTGCGCTCTCGCCGCCGATCCGCCCTTTCCCGGCCCCACTGCGCCGCTCGAACTTGCCGAGGCGGACCGTCGCGCGCGCGCCGGCGAGATGGTGGAGGCGCGGCGAATCTATGAACGACTTGCCGCGGGCTCGGACCCTGCGGTCGCGGCCGAGGCGACGAAACGCCGGCCGCGAGTGGAGCGCGCCCTCGACGCCTGGGGTCGGCTGGCGAAAGCCTTCGGCCGCCTCCGCGTCGCGCAGACCGAGCTGCCGCCGGCGGACGGGGACGACCTCCTCGCGCAGCTCCTCGGCCCCTCCTCCCATCCGGGCTCGGTCGTTGACGCGCTGCGTTATGACGAGGGGCACGACGCGCTCGCCGCGATCGACGTCTCCGAATCGCTGAAGCCCGCGGACCTGCGCACCGCGCTCCGCCTCGCGCGCGCGACGCTCTTGTATCGTGCGCTCGCGCCTCCCGGCGCGTTTCCCGTGCGTGCGGAGCTGGTCCTGCAAGCCGAGCGGCTCGTGCAGCAGGCGATCGCGAGCGCGGACGCGGCCTGGCGCGACGCGATCGCCGCGCGGCTCTCGAGCGCGGAGTTCGAGGGCCTGCCACCCGCGCTCTGGGAGGAGATGCTCCGTCGCGCGCCGCATCCGGCGCGCGGGGACCCGGGGACCTACGAAGAAGAATACGACGTGCCCTACAATGGCTCGGGGGCGCGCTACCACCTCTTCGTCCCGGCGTGCTACCGCCCCAGTCGCCCGCGACCGCTGCTCGTCGCCCTCCACTACACCGCCGGGGAGGGAAAGTCGATGCTCAACTGGTGGCGCTCGCTCGGCGGGGACCAGACCTACATCATCGTGGCGCCGACCGCGACGGCCTACCGGACGCAGGGGTGGGCGAAAACGGAATTGGAGCGGTCGTGCATCGTGTCCGCGATCGAGCACGTGCGGGCGCGCTGGGCGGTCGACCCGGACCGGATCTACCTGACCGGTTACAGCATGGGCGGGCACGCCTCTTGGGATCTGGGGATCGAGTTCGCCGACCGGTGGGCGGGCGTGCTGCCGATGGCGGGCGCGCCGTTCGACATCGGAGAGGGGCGGCTGCAAAATCTGCTCAAGCTGCCGGTCTTCACCTATTTCGGCGCCAAGGACACGGAGGGCTCGCGCGGGGGAATCACGGGCCTCAACGAGGAGGCGACGCGCACGCTCCAGAAGCAGGGGACCGACCTGACGGTCGTCGAAGACCATGCACGCGGTCACATGCTGGAGCTGACGCGGGAGCACGCGCTGGCCTTTTACGCCTGGATGGACGCGCGCCGGCGGGTCGTGTACCCGAAGCTCTTCCGCTCGGTCTATCCGGCCTTCCCCGCGCGTCGCGCCTACTGGATCGACCCGATCCCCGAGCCGGGAAAACCCGCGGGCCTGGATCCCCTGAAACCGCCGCCGCCGGGCGTCTTCGTGCGCGTGGAAATCAAGCCCGGGAACAAGGTGCAGGTCTACGCGGACCGCATGGGGGACTTCGACTGCTACGTCGGCGGGCCCGACCTCGACCTCGTGTTGCCGGTGCGGCTCTCGCTGAACGGCTCGTTGGTCTTCGAGGGCCCGCGTCCGCGCGACCTGCGCTTCCTCCTGTCGACGGTGGCGCGCACCCACGATGCGGGCTGGCTCTTCTGGAACCGCGTGAAGGTCCGGGCCGGGAAGGGGGAGTGAAACGGGCGTTGACTTCGAGGGCAGCCGTTCCAAGGTGCGAAGCACGACTCGACTCTCGTGAACTGGAGCATCAAAGGCCGGCTCCAGGAAGGGGCGAACTTCCCACTGCTACTTTCCGCTGGCCACCAGCCCTTGTGGTGCAGGGCTTCCGCCCTGCACCGTCGGGTCAACCGGCGTAGAGAACACCGAGCCTGTAGTGGGCGGGGGCGACTCTTGGAGAAATCGGGGAGGTGATTCCCAGGGTCCACGCGCGACCGGGTGCAGGGCGGAAGCCCTGCACCCCAATGCGCACTTGAGTCGCAGGATCAAGCGAGCAGTCTGCTTGCGGATGGAACGAGAGGCCGCGCAGCCACCCTGAGGGGGCTGATTTCGAGGGCTCGGTCGTGGTGAAAAAAAAGGAACTTGTCCGCTGCGGGTGGCCGGGGAGCGATCCGCTGTACGTGCGCTACCACGACGAGGAGTGGGGCGTGCCGGTGCACGACGACCGGCTGCTCTTCGAGTTTCTGGTCTTGGAGGGCGCGCAGGCCGGCCTGAGCTGGATCACGATCCTGCGGAAGCGGCCCGCGTACGTCGCGGCCTTCGACGGCTTCGACGTCGAGGCCGTCGCGCGCTACGGCGAAAACAAAATCGCGGCCCTGCTCGCGGACGCCGGCATCGTCCGGAACAAGCTGAAAATCCGGTCGGCGGTGACGAACGCCCGCGCCTTTCTCGCCGTCCGACGGGAGTTCGGCAGCTTCGACGTCTACCAGTGGCGGTTCGTGGGCGGGCGCCCGCGCCAGAACGCCTGGCGGTCGCTCTCGCAGCTCCCCGCGCGCACGGACGAGTCGGACGCCTTCAGCGAGGACCTGCGGAAGCGCGGATTCAAGTTCGTCGGCTCGACCATCATGTACGCGCACATGCAGGCGGTAGGGATGGTGAACGATCACCTGGTGGGCTGCTTCCGGCACCGGGAGGTGAAGCGGCTGCGGTAGGGGATTGCAATCGCCGGAGAATCACGTCTGTTAAACCTTCCGTGGCGTTGCGCGCTTGACACGAGCCGGGTCCAAGGGCGTAGAATGGCTTCGCACGGAAGCCTCCTCCTCTCGGAGTCTCACACCCATGCGCTTGGGCGTCTTCGCAGTCCCGGTCTTTGCCCTCCTCGCCTGCGGCCTGACGTCCAGCGAGCCGCCCCCGCAGCCGCCCGCTGCGCCCGCCTATGACGGCCGTCCGGTCGCGGACTGGAGCGCCCGCCTCGCGGCTCGGGATGTGGGCGAGCGCGTGCAGGCCGCCCGCGTGATGGCCTGGCTCGGACCTGCGGCGCGCGCGTCGGTCCCCGGGCTCCTGGCGCTGTTGGAGGATGCGGACTGGCGCGTTCGCCACGAGGCCGCCGCCGCGCTCGCGCGAGTCGGCGCCGGGACGGAGGCGGTCCCCGCTACCGGCCGACTGCTCACGGGGGCGGACCCCGCGCTGCGTTTTCTCGCCGCCGAAGTCCTTCGACGAGTCGATGCGCCGGAGGCCGTTGCAGCGCTCCGTCGCGCGCTCCAGGCGCCCTCCCCGGACGTGCGCAAGCTGGCCGCAAAAACTCTCGCAGCGATGGGGGCGCGCGCGGCGGAGGCCCTTCCCGAGCTCCTCGTCGCGGCGCGGGAACGCGAGGCGTCCGTCCGGGCGGCCGCGCTCCGTGCGCTCGGAAGGATCGGCCCGGCCGGCCTGGCAAGCGCGGTCGCGGGCGGGCGGCCGGACCCCATGCCGGTGCTTTTCGATGCCCTGCGGAGTGGGCAGGAGCCGGAGGTTCGACGGGCGGCGGCGGGGGCGATTCGGGCTCTTGCGCCGCCGGCGCGCTCGGCGGCGCCGGTCCTGCTCGACCTGCTCCGCGAGTCGGACGATGACCTCCTCGCCCCAGTCCTCTCGGCGCTTTGCAGCATGTCGGCGTCGGCCCGCCAACTCCTCCTCGATATCGACCAGGCACTCCAGGGGCTGTCCGCCGACGCACGGCGAGAGGTCTTCGAGCGTCTGGGGCGGCATTGGCCGACCGCCGAGCTGCTCGCGGTCGGCGACTGCCTTCGCGAGCCGAACGTCCGCGTTCGGATCGCGGCCGCACGCGTCACCGCGACTTGTTGCGCCCCGGTCATCGGCCTGCGCGTCCTCCCCTTTTCCCGCGATGGCGACCCGACCGTCCGGAGGGCGGCGTGCCTGGCAATGGCTGCGCAAGGCGAACCGCGCGATTACGTCCTCCGCGAGGCCGTTGGCGCCCTTGACGACGCGGAACCGCTCGTTCGAGAGTGCGCGCGCGAGTCCCTCATCCACGCCGCGTTCGCCGATCGGAATCGAGAGAGGACATTCCTGGCCCTCCTTCAGGACGCCCCCGAATCCTCCCGCGAGTCGATCCGGGATCTGCTGGATGCGATGGCCCGACGCCCGCTGGACACGCTGGCCCGCGTGCGCTCGCGCCTGTCGAGCCCGCAGGCGCTCGTCCGACGCCTGGCGCTCCTGGGCATGGCCGAGCTGGGCTACCCTGCACGCGCGTATCTCGCGGAGCTTGAAGCGTGCCTCTCGTATGCCGATGCGGGTGTACGAGCCGAGGCGGCGCGGGCGCTGGCGGGGCTCTGGCGGCACGCGACGCCCTCGGTCCCGACGCTCTTGCGGGCATTGAAGGACCCCTCGCCCGAGGTAAGGGGCATTGCGGCAGCCGTGCTCGGCAGCGTCCAGGATCGAAGCGGCGCCGTCAAGGCTGCCCTCGTCGATGCGCTTCGGGACGACGATGCCGCAGTCCGCGTGGAATGCGCTTGTTCGTTGGTCGATCAGTCCACCTGGCCCTCGGCGGCAATCCCGGTTCTGATCGAGGGCCTGCGCCTGACCGAGGATCACTATGTGGACTCCGCCGCCCTGCTTCTGCCGCTGTTTGGCCGCGGAGCATTGCCGCCGCTCGCCGCGATGCTCGCACATCGCGACCCTGCGCGTCGCCGTCGAGCTGCGACCCTGCTCGGCAATTGTCTCGTCTACGTTTTCTGGACGTGCGGTGAATATCTGCCGCGGCTCGCGGAGGCGCTGCGCGACCCGGAGGCGCCGGTGCGGCGCGAGGCCGCGCGCGCTCTCGGCAAGCTCGGCCGGCGGGCGCGAGGGACGGCCCCGGCGCTCGCCGCCGCCGTGGTCGATCCGGACGAGAGGGTGCGCGCGGCGGCGAGCTTTGCGCTGGCACGCGTGCAACCGGGCAGCCCCGAGGCCATACCGGGAATCTGTGCCGCGCTGCGAGGCGCCCAAGTCATGCACGAAGACGAGCCCTGGGACTTCTTCCCGGCCCTGGATGCATCGCTCAAGGGCCGGCTTCGCACGGCGCTGGCGGATCCGACCACCGGCGCCTTCCCGTCGGCCGCCTACGAGTACGACTTGGCTGATCGGGCGTCGGAACAGTTCGTGACCGACCTGCTGCTCGGACTGCGGAATCCGGAAGGGTCGGCTCGGGTGGAGGCCGCGCGGGAGCTGGGGCGATCGGCTCGAGGGAGCGGCGGCGTTCCCGACATGTTGTCCGTGCGTCCGGCTTTCGAGCTGCTGCTGGAGGACAACGATGCCGAAGTGACGCGCGCGGCGGCGGACGCACTTGCGGAGATGGGCCCGCCGACGGCGGCCGCGATTCCGGCACTGCGCAGCGTTATGAGGCACCCTGATTCTCTGGCTTCACGGTCTGCCCAGCAGGTTCTGGCCAAGGCGGGCGCGGCGGGACGAGACGCGGCCCCCGAGTTGCTGCTGGCGCTGCCGGACGGGGGGCGTGGACCCGATGCCGCGGCTTGGCAGGCCCTTCAAGGGATCTACCCTGGCTGCGCGAAAGTGCCCGGGTTGCTCCTTGAAGACGCGCGCCGCGCGGGTCCCCGCACCTTCGCGGACGTTCTCGAACGTTTGGCGGAGCTCGATACGCAGGCGTCGGCGGAGTTGCAAGCGGTGCTTTTCGAGGCCATTGCGGATCCCGATCGGGAAGTGCGCGCGAAGGCGGCGCGCGGTCTGGCGGAGTGCGCGCGGTCGTCGCCGAAGACATTTCCAGTCCTGCTGGGCCTGTTGGGGGACGCGGACCCGTCGGTTCGTAGGGGCGCTCGGTCGGCCTTGTCGAAGATCCCCGACGATCCACGCGCGTTCGACGCGCTGGTTCAGGCCATTCGGGACCCGGACCCCGACGTGCGCGAGGAGAGCTGCTGGCTGGTATCGCACGTTGGGAAACGCGGAGTCGAGTACCTGAAGGAGGCCCTACGCGACCCGGAGGAGAGGGTCCGGCTCGCGGCCTTCAAAGCACTCGCCTGGGGACCGGACACTGCTGAGATGATTCCCCGTTTTGTCGCCGAATTGCGCGACCCCGAGCCGTGCAGGCGAAAGGCAGCCGCGGAGGCGCTCGGGCGCGCGGCCCGGACAGATGCCTCACCTGACACGATACAGGCGCTTGTGCAAGCGCTGGATGACCCCTCGAATCCCGTTGCGCGAGCGGCCGCAAATGCGCTCGAGCAGTGCGGAGGGGCAGCTCGGCATGTCGTCCCGGAGCTGCTCTCCATCGAATTCGAGATCGGCGCGAAGTACTTCTGCTCGCACGCGCGAAGGGGCAAGGGGCGAGCCATCGTGTTCAGCGGGTTCGAACCGGGGCTGGCCTCCGCCGATCCGGACGAAAGGGAGGGCGCCTTGGTGCGGCTGCTGTGGCTGGGGAAGGATGCGCCCGTGGAGGCGTCGCGGCTCCTCCCCTCCCTGAGCGACCCCGCGCCCCAGGTGCGACTCGCCGCCGCGTATGCCATGGCGAACTTGGGGAAGGTCCCCGCATCCGCGGTTCCGGCCCTCGTGAAATGGCTTGAAGAGGGGGATGCCCCGCATCGCGAGGCGGCGGTGCACGCGCTTGGGGGAGTCGGACAGGACGGGGCGGCTGCCGCGCTTCAGGCGCTCGAGGCGGCAGCCAAGGTCCACCCGGAGTTCAGCGAGGACGTTAACGAGGTCGTCCGGCGGCTGCCTCCCAAGTAGCGGCGGGACGACAGTCACCTTCCTTGTCGTGCACGGGGACCCCTGCTTCACTACGGAGGCACGGCGGCTGCACGGAGCGGAGGAGGAGCGTGGCGAAAATTCTTCGTCATGTCTCCGTGCCTCCGTCGTGACGTGAGCCGCTACGAACTATTTTCTTTCCATGTCCGAAAACGGCGAGACACGCGGGCCTCGCCGGCGTAGAATCCGGGCATGGAATTGAACGCGGACACTTGCTACCAGGCGCTCCTGGCCCACGACCCCCGGTTCGACGGTGTGTTCTTCGTCGGCGTCGGGAGCACCGACATCTATTGCCGGACGGTCTGCCGGGCGAAGACCCCGCGCCGGGAGAATTGCAGCTTCTATCCGAGCGCTGCGGCCGCGGAGAAGGCGGGCTTCCGGCCGTGCCTGCGCTGCCGGCCGGAGCTTGCGCCGGGCAACGCGCGCATCGACGCGGTCGGGCGGCTGGCCGCGGCGGCGGCGAGCCGGATCGAAGAGGGTGGGCTTACGGAGTCGGGCGTGGACGACCTTGCCGCGGACCTCGGCGTCACCGGCCGGCATCTCCGCCGCGCGGTCCGGGCGGAGTACGGCGTTTCCCCGATCGAGCTGGCGCAGACGCAGCGGCTGCTGCTGGCGAAGCGGCTGCTCCGCGACACGCGCATGCCGGTCATTGACGTGGCGTTCGCGAGCGGGTTCGCGAGCCTCCGCCGGTTCAATGCCCTCCTGAAGGCCCGGTACGGCCTCTCGCCGCGAGCGCTGCGCGGGAGCACGGCCGCGGAGGCGCCGCAGGCGACGCTTCGCTGCGAGGTCGCGTACCGGCCGCCCCTCGACTGGGACTCGCTCCTGCGGTTCCTCGACCGGCGCGCGATCGGCGGCGTGGAGGTGGTGCGGGGAGGGAAGTACCTGCGCACCGTCGGCCATGGCACGCATCGTGGCTGGATTGCCGTCGAGCTTGCGGTCGGGCGTCCGACGTTGCGCGTGGAGCTGTCCGCGACGCTCGCGCCGGCGCTCTCGTGGGTGCTCGGCCGGGTGAAGCGCCTCTTCGACCTGGCCGCCGAGCCGAGGCGGATCGCCGCCCAACTGGGCGCGCTGGCCGCGAAGAACCCCGGCTTGCGCGTCCCGGGCGCGTTCGACGGCTTCGAGCTGGCGGTGCGGGCCGTGCTGGGGCAGCAGGTGAGCGTGCGGGCGGCGAGCACGCTTGCCGGGCGGTTCGCGCGAGCCTTCGGCGAGCCCATCGAGACGCCGGCGGCGGGTCTGGACCGTCTCTGGCCAACGGCCGATAAAGTCGTGACGCTGCGGGCTGCCGACATCGCGGCGCTGGGCGTGCTGCCGTCGCGGGCACGGTCGATTCTCGCGCTCGCGCGCGCGGTCGCGGCGGGGCGGCTCGCGCTCGACGCGGGGCCATGCGCGGAACGGACCGCCGCGCGGTTGCGGGCGCTCCCCGGCATCGGCGACTGGACCGCGGAGTACGTGGCCATGCGGGCGCTGGCCTGGCCGGACGCGTTCCCGCACGCCGACCTGGGCATTCGTCGCGCGCTCGGCGGGGTGACTCCGGCCCGGGCGCTCGCTCTCGCGGAGGCGTGGCGGCCTTGGCGGGCCTACGCCGCGTTGCACCTGTGGAATTCGTTGGAGACGACTGCGTGATGTACGGGACTCGGATGGAATCGCCGATCGGGACCCTGCTCTTGACCTCGGACGGCGCCTCGCTGACGGGCATCCGCATGGAGGAGGAGGGGAGCCGATCGACGGCCGGTGAAGGCTGGACGCGAGACGACGACGCCCGCCCGTTCGCGGCGGCGCGGGCGCAGCTCGGCGCCTACTTTCGCGGCGAGACGCCCGCCTTCGACCTCCCCCTCGCGCCGGCGGGGACGCCCTTCCAGCTCCGCGTGTGGGAGGAGCTACGGCGAATACCCTATGGGACGACCGTGTCCTACGGCGAGCTGGCGCGAAGGGTCGACCGCCCAGGCTCGTCGCGCGCGGTCGGGAGCGCGAACAGCCGGAACCCCTTGCCCATCGTCGTGCCGTGCCACCGCGTCATCGGCGCGGACGGCTCGCTCACCGGCTACGCGGGCGGGCTGGAGCGCAAGCGCGCACTGCTCGAGCTCGAGGGGGCGCCGGCGGCGGCGGCCCGGTGAGGTCCGGCGGCAGCGCCCCGCGCGATGGAGAATGGACATGCGGCAGGCTGAGAACGCTGCCGACAGCCATAGGTTTTGCATGCCGGCTGCGGAGGCTCCCTTCGAGCGGAGGGCATCGGCCCCCTGGTGCAGTGCTTCCTGCAGGCCGGTTCCGGATCGCTCGAGAGTTCGAGCCTTGGAGCCCAACCGGTTCGTGGTTCCGCCTTCAGGCGGGGCTTGTCCGCCAAGTGTCGCTCTTCCCTCCACACAGGCCGCCTGAAGGCGGAACTACGAGCAGGTGCGGAGTCTGGCACAGTCGGTCGCGGGTAGCCCACGGTTCGAAAAGGCACCTTGGTGCTGCTACGCGGGAGCGTGAATGGGCGAACGTCCCTGAGTCCGTCTCCGCCGGCAACCAGCCCTTGTGGTGCAGGGCTTCCGCCCTGCACCGACGGGGCGACCCGTGCACGAAGTACCGAGGCCAAGGTGTGCGGGACAGGCGCAGGCGGAAATCGGGGAGATGCTTCTGACGGTCCGCGCGCGAGCGCCACTTCCTTGCGCACCTCGCCCAGCGGGATCAGAACGGGAGCGGGATGCCGCAGCGGATCGTCGCGGAAGCTGCGAGCGAGCTGGTACGCCAGATACCTGGCCAGCGTGCTCTTGCCCGTGCCCAGATCGCCCAGGACGACCAGGAGATTCGCGCGCGGGTCGCCGAGCCACTTTACGACGGGCGATCGCGGATCGTCGTTCGTAGGTCACGTCGGTCTCGACGCTGGGGCGGATGAACCAATCCTCGCCGTTCCAGTTCTCCTGGACCCACGCTTCGTGGCCGGCGATCAGTTGCTCGACGTACTTGTCGAGCGGAACCAACTCGCGAAGAAGCTCGGCGTGGGTGATGCAGTCGAAACCCGCCCCATCGAGGGCGGCGCGGGTATCCGCGGCGAAGCCCTGCGAGGAAACGACGATCCATCGATGTCGTGGGAGCTTTTTCTGCGCGATGTTCTGCTGCGCAAGAAGCTGGTCGCGCTCCTTCGAGGTGACACGGGAGTTCTTGCACTCCACGAAGGCGTCGGTCGTGAGCCCACCCTCGCGTTTGTGAATTTGCAAGTCGATCTGGAAGCCTGCGACCTCGGTGTCGGGCGTCACCTCGAAGTCGAGGAGGCGATAGAGCGCGGCCACCTCGTCTTCGAAGCGCTTCCCCTTCGCGTGCGCCACCCGTCCTCGCTCGGCACACGCAAGCTCTTGCTCGAACGGTGCCACGTCCGCTTCCCGGTCCCTATCCCGGCGCGGCAGGTCCAGGGCTTGGAGAAGGTGGTGGAACCGGAGATCGAAATCGGCCGGGTTGCGCATGTCGAGGTGGATGAGGCTGGCGAGCGTCGGCTTGACTTGGCAGTCCTCGATTAGCAGTGGGATCAGCGGGCGGTCCTGCGCCAGCATGTCCTCGTGCTGCCGGCTGTAGCTTTCGGCGAGGGTCCACACCTTGCCCTGGCGAAAGTAATGCGTACTCCAGACGGCGATCATTTTGCGGGAGCGCTCGAGGCCGTCGTTGATGCGGGCCTCGAGGTGATCGCCGGGCTGGAGCTGCCACTTGTCGAACCAGACCCGAACGCCCTCATTGCGGAGCCGCTCTGCGAGCTGCTCGCACCAGGGTCCGTCCTCACTCGCGTAGGAGAGGAAGGCGTCGAACTCCGGCTCCGGTTCAGGGCTTGAGGGCATGGCTGGGATTTCCGACTTGCGGCTGTTTGCCGCGTGCTCCGAATGGGCGGCTGGGGGTGGTGGGGCGAGATCGAATCCCAGCGAGGCGAAGAATACCCTCAGACCGCTCCCTCACGGTCGCGGTTCGGATCTTGAGCGGCGAAGGTCGTCGGGTTCGGGTGGGGCGCGGTTCTCAAAACCACGATTCGCATGAGTTCAGTCAATCGAGTACAGCACCTCGCCCCGATCCATCACCTCGCGAAGAAACCAGTCTCCCATGGCGAGCCGTTGCTTCAAGTGGTGCGGCGTGCGCACCACGAGATCGAGGGGAAATGGGTGCTCTACGGCCTCTCGGATCGCGATGGCCTGCGCGACCTCGTTTCGCGTCCGCATCACCACGAGCAGATCGATGTCGCTCCCCGCATCGGGCTGTCCGTAGGCGTAGGACCCGAAGAGAATGATGCGCTGTGGCTTAAACTGTGCCGCGATGGCGTCGGCCAGTTCGAGGATCGAGGATCGCGGGAACCTGTCGCCCACGCGGGTCAGAGTGGCGGGAAGCGGGGTTTCTCTAGGAATTGCTTCAGACATCGCGTGTTCCGAAAATGGGGGGCCAAGTCGTCGATTCCTGGGAAACCCGCCGTCGTGCATGGCGCGCTTGCAACAGACAGATCCTAACCGCCGCAGCCTTCTTGGGCAAGAGGGAAGCGCAGTAGCCCTGGGAAGGCCGGCGGCTTCGGATGCGCGGGACTACGCTTCGCTCCGCGTCGTTCCCAGCCGGCCTTGCCGCCGGGTCCGCGGGTCCTCAGTCCCACCAGAACAGCAGGACCTCCTTGCCCTCCTCGGAGGAACCCAGCGCCCTGCATGCCGACTCACCCCGGAGTACGACGGCCTCCTCCGAACACCATTCCGGGGCGCGCTCGGCGAGCCACTCCGCGCCGGCGCGGTCGCGGGCGAGGACGTAGAGGGTGTCGGCGTTCCAACAGTTGTCCGGCAGGTCTCTCAGCGTGATGAGGTCCGGTTCTCGAAAGGACCGGGAGGGTCGACTGAAAATGACGGCCTCCCATTTGTCTGCATGGGCGACCAGGTCCCGTGCGACACTGGCTCCGTCCAAAGCGTTCATCTGGGTCCTGCGCAGGAGCTCGAGCTGGATCTGCTGCGCTGTGGCCTCCCGCAGGAGCAAGTCCTTGGGGAGCGGCGAATCGTCTGTTTGCATCGGGTGCATGACCTCCGAAAGGGCGGTTCTCGTCAGGATCGGGTGCCGCCAAGACGGTATTGCAATGAATGCGGGGGTCGGGCCGGCCGCAACCAAAGGGACGAGCCACCGAAGACGCCGAAAACACCGAAAGACGAACCGCCCATTTCGCCGATTTCGCGAATTTTCTGCGGAGAATTCGTTGCCAGAAAAACAAGCTTTTGCGAGCTTGTGTCACAGATTCACGACGATTTCACAGATTCGCAATCTGTGTAATCGCGTAGAATCTGTGAAATCTGTGGTTTTCGTGGCGTTCGACCCAAGCAAAAAGTGTCGCAAGAAAACCATCATCGAACGATTAGCAGTGCGGCCGGCGGCGATCACGGCCACCCGGGGCACGTGGCGACGAGGGGCGAGCGCATCCCCTGGCGAATCGGCGCCGGTCCATCGAGCACGGGTCGGTGCTTTCGAAGCACGCGGGTACGAAGCAGGGCTCGAGGCCGCTCCCTCACGGTCGCGGGTCCGTAGCGCGCCCGGGTGCCGTACGGCCGCCGTACGGTAGCGCTCCCGGGTGCCGGACGGTCGCCGTACGGTAGCGCTCCCGGGTGCCGGACGGTCGCCGTACGGTAGCGCGCCCGGGTGCCGGACGGTCGCCGTAGGGTAGCGCGCCCGAGTGCCGGACGGTCGCGCTATCCTAGCGCTCCGGTGCGCCTGACTCGGGGGCGGCGCTATTTGGGTTCGGCCGGCGTCCCCTGCGCGCCCTCGCCGGTGCCTCGCGCCTTTTTTTGATCGAGCGTGCGCTTGATGGCCTCGAACGCCTCGTTCTGGTCGGACGGGGAAAGCTCCCGCGCCCGCTTGAACGCTTCCAGCCCCTCGTCCAGCCGACCGAGCGCGCGCAGCAGATACCCGACCTGCAAATGCGCTTCCGGCAGGCCCGCCGCCACCGCCGCGTCGAGGTCGGCCCGCGCGCACTCGTACGCCGCGCCCGGGTCCTCCCCGCGCGCGGCCTCGGCCTCCCCCAGCCGCCGCCAGGCCTGCCCGCGGGTGAGCCGCACGTTCACCGCGAGCGGCTCGCTCGCCAGCGCCGCGTCGTAGTCCGCGATCGCCTGCCGATAGTCGCCGCGCGCGTCCGCACCTTGCCGCCGCCGCGCCACCGCCAGCGCCAGGCGCGTGTTCCCGCGGCTGCGGATCGTCTCCGCAGAGCGCGGGTTCAGGCGCAGCGCCGCCTCGATGTCCTCGATGGCGGCCGCGAAGGACGCGGTCGGGTCGAGTCCCCGTTTCTCGTCCGCGTCCCCGAACCGACGCCTGCACTTCCCGCGCCACGCGTAGGCGGCATCGGAGCGCGGTGCGAGCCGGAGCACCTCGTCGAAGTCGACGATCGCCTTTCGAAGCACCGGTCGCGGATCCTGCGGCGGAAAAGTGGCCTCGCGTGCGTCGGCGAGCCGCAGCCGGGCCATGCCGCGCGTCTGCCAGGCGAAGACGTAATCCGGGCGCAGGCGCACGGCCTGGTCCAGATCCTGGATCGCCGCCAGGAACGCCGGCTGCGCATCGAGTCGCCGCGTCTGCGCGACGTCCCCCTGGCCTAGCCGCACGACCGCACGACCGCACCAGACCTCCGCGTCATCGGGGGCCAGCTCGAGTGCGTGCGCCAGCTCCGCGGCCGCCTCGCGGTACGGAGGGAGAAGGTCCGCGCCGGCCGGGGCCTCCCCCTGGCGCTGGTAAAGACGCGCCATGGCCCGCAGATAATGGGCCGCGCCGTTCTTCGCATCCCGGCGGATGACTCCGTCGGCGAGCTCGACGACCCGCGCCAGCAGCTCCCCCGACCCGGGACCCCGACCTTGCAGCGCGTACGCCCAGACGGTGAGCAGCCGGCACCGATGAACCGAAAGGTCCGCGCGCCCAGGCGCGAGCGCCATCGCGCGCCCCAGATGTTCTTCCGCCTCCCGCCACGCGGCGAACGCCGGCTCCGCCTCGCCTCGCGCGATGCGCCACTCCGCACAGGCCCCGCGCACCTCCGCGCTCCCGACCCAACTCTCGGTGATGCCCTTGTTGGCATCGAGCGCGCGGTCGTACGCCGCGACCACGTCCGGCGGCCGCACGTCCCCGTGGGCGAGCGCCATGCGTAGCGCTTGCAGCTTGCCTTGGTGCGCCTCGTCCAGAAAAGGATCCGCTGCCAGCGCGGCGTCCAGCTCGGTCAGAGCCACTTCAAGGTCCCCGCGGTGCAGCGCGAGCAGGCCGCGACCGCAGGCGCCGGCCGCCTGGCCGAGCAGGTCTTTCCCGCCGGCGGCATTTCGCAGTCGCTCGGCCTCGGCGAAGTCCTGCTCCGCGAGCCGCCTCGCTTCGACAAGCTCGGGGCGCAGCCGCTCCAGCTCGCTTGGCTCCGGCTGCGCCGTCGAGTTTGCGACGGCGGCGGTCGCGGGCGACTGCTCGCCGGTGCGCAGAAAAGTGAAGCGAGCCTCCTGCCACGCCCGCCGCGCATCCGCGTACACCTCCCGAAAGCGCGCCGCATGGACCAGGCCCCGTTCGTGCCGGGTCGCGAGGTCGCCGGGTCGCAGCTCGTCGGCGCGGTCCAGTTCGCGCCGCGCCTCCGGCAGCCGGCCGGTGAGCCGGTAGAGCCAGCCTTTCAGGAAGTGCGCCTCGGCCAGAGACGGCTCCTCCGCCAGGCGCCGGTCCGCGCGCGCCTCGGCCTCCGACACCACGCGCGTGAGCAGCCGCAATTCGCCGCCGCGTCGCGCGCCGAGCGCCTCCGCCAACGGGGCGCGCACCTCTTGCACCAACGCGCTTTCCAGTACCGACCGCCGCGCGCGCAACCGCTCCACGCGTGCCTGCCACGCATAATGGCCGGCGACCAGTACCGCCACCCCGAACGCGCCGAGCGCGGAGGCAAGCGCGGGTCGCCTTCGCACCCATCGAAGGGCCCGATCCGTCCTCGACGCGGCCCGCGCTTCGATGGGTTCCCCGTCCAGAAACCGACCCAGCTCCGCCGCGAGCGCCGCGCCGTCCCGATACCGGCTGCGCGGCTCCTTCTCCAGGCACTTCAAACAGATCGTCTCCAGGTCCCGGTGGACACGCCGGACGCCGCCGTTTTCCCCGGGCACGCGCGAGGGTGGGACGGGATCGTTCGACAGCAGGTCGATCAGGAGCGCCATGAACGACTCGCCGTCGAAGGGCTTCCGACCCGAGAGGTGCTCATAAAGCATGACGCCGAGGCTCCACACGTCGCTCCAGGGCCCGATGGCGCGCGGCTCCCCCTGCGCCTGCTCCGGCGACATGTAGTGCGGCGTCCCGATCGCCGTTCCGCTCGCCGTGAGCCCATCGACCGGGCCACCCTCCAGCACCTCCTTCACAAGGCCGAAGTCGCCGACGAAGGCCCGGCCCGCGCGATCGAGGAGCACGTTCGCGGGCTTCACGTCGCGATGGACGACCCCGGACGCGTGCGCCGCGCCGAGCGCCTCCGCCACGGCGCGGAGCACTTCGAGGAAGCGGCGTGTCGCCATGCCGGCGCGCGCGGCCTCGAACGAGTCCCCCTCGATGAAGTCCATCGTGAAGTAGGGGCGGCCTTCGACGGACCCGACGTCGTGGACGTGCACGATCCCCGGGTGCAGGAGGCGGGCCGCGGCGCGGGCCTCGCGCAGGAAGCGCTCGACGGCGTCCGGCCGGCCGACCGTGTCGGGCAGCAGGGTCTTGAGCGCGACGACGCGACGCAGGTCTTCGTCGAAGGCCCTGTAGACCAGGCCCATCCCGCCCCGCCCAAGCTCCGCATCGAGCCGGTAGCGACCGAGGCGGGTCGACGGCGCGAGCGCGGCGGCCAGGTCCGTGGGCGCGACCGCGGCGTGCGCGCCGGGCACGGTGGCCAGGGTCAGCGGAGGGGGGACGTCGGGCGGGCTCGGATCTGCAAGGCAGGCGCGCGTGATCGCGGTCAGGCCGTCGCGTGCGGGCGGTCGCGGGAGCTGGGTGGGGGGCGTGAGGTCGGTCGGCGGGGCGGGCGCCGCGGGCGCCTCGACGGTCGCGGTGGGCGACACCGCGGCGGCGCGGCACGTGGGGCACAGGATCGGGCGGCGCGAACCTCGATCGGCCGGCCGGCAGGCCGCGCGGCAGAGCGGACAGCGGGTCGCACCGCCCGACGGAGCGTCGGCCGCCGTTCCCTCGACGACCGGCTCCGCCGTGCCCAGCAGGCCGCCGAGCGCGAAGACCTCCGCGAGCGGGAAGTCCAGCCCGTGTCCGGCGAGTCGCGTTCGCAACTCCATCGCGGCGTCGATCCACGCGCGGTCCGCGAACCGCCCGTCCACGAGCAGCCGGATCGCCTCCGACTCGGCCTCGACCGCGCGCGTCGGGTCGATCGGCGTCGAAGCGCCGGGCGCGACGGCGGCCCCCTCGGCGCGGGCCTGCTCCCGATGGCGGCGGCTGAGCCAGCCCTTCTCCACGAGGAAGTCCTCGAGCGAGGGGACGGGCTCACTTCGGCCCGAGCGGGAGGCGAGCTCGGCAAGCGCCTCGTCGAGGCATTCGAGCGGGACGAGCCCGCTCCGGACCGCCGCCCTCGCGAAGTCCAGATCTTGCACGTTTTGCTGGGACATCGACTTCTCCGCGGATGGAAATCGGCTGGTAGATTCTATCCCGGCACCCGGACGGACGGCAAGGGGATCGTCCGATGCGGACGGTCCGATCGATCTCTGGGTGCGTGGTCCGGGGCGCGAGAGGTCGGCGCCGACACGTGACCGGGCTCTCTGCGGCGCCGGCTGTATTTCCAAACCGTAACGTCGTTTCGTTTTCTCCACTTGCACGCCCTCCGTGCACTCGGGCAGGACGGTCGCAAATCGAGTATTCAACTGATACAATGTAATCACGCGTATTATTGCGAATTGGGCCTGGTCTTTGCGCTCCCGAATTTGACTTCCTCCGAGCGCTGAAGCGGGCAAGCGGGCGGGGGATGAAGCTACGGAATCGCATCCCGGGACTTGCGCCGAAGAGCGGAGGGACCCATCCGCCCACGATGGACGGGGTCAACCCTCGCGGGTGCTGCTAGCCCTCCGCCGGACTTGCGCGATCAGCGCGAATCAGGCGGAGGGATAGCCCCCCTCTCCTTCGGTAGGGGCGAGGGTCGGGGTGAGGGGTGCCACGGGCGTCGCGTCCGTGTCTGACTTTGGTTACGGCTATCCGCGTTAGGGGAGAGTTCAGCATGAGCCCTTCGAAGCTGAATCGGCATCTCGACGCACTGCTTCCTACAAGAGCGACCGTCCTGGTCATCTTCGGTTTTTCCCTCGTCGTGTGGTGGGTGGTGGTCGTAGTGGCCAGGAGGCGAAGGCAAGTTCGGCCGCCCGCGAGGCGCGCGAGCGAGCCGTACGGACGGAGAAGTACGGCGAGCGAGCGCAACGAAGCAGGCGGCCGAAATCGCCGAGCAAACTGGTCACCCCATTCTGCGGGGCGGTACTCAGGAGGCAACCTCGTGCCACAAGGGATGGTTGAACGGCTGCTTGCGCCGGTGGCCCGACTCGCGCGGATCCGGTTGGACCAGTACCATCGCATGCTGGAGACCGGGATCTTGCAGGACGGCGATCCGATCGAGTTGCTCGACGGTCTCCTCGTGTACAAGGATCGGAGCGCTAGGGGAGAGGATCCGATGTCGATCGGGAGGCGGCACAACGCGGCGATCAAGCTGCTGGCTCGCCTGGACGCCGCGGTGACTCCGTTCGGCTGCCACATGCAGACGCAGGGTCCCGTGACGATCGAGCCCGCCACCGAGCCCGAGCCGGACGGCGCGGTCGTGCGAGGGGAGCCGCGGAACTATCTCGGCCGCCTGCCGGCCGCCGCGGACGCGCTTGCGGTCATTGAGGTCGCGGACAGTTCGCTGTCCTACGATCGCACCACCAAGCTCGAGATCTACGCGTGCGCCGGGATCCCTCAGTACCTGATCGTGAACCTGCCCGAGCAGCATGTCGAGGTATTCGAGCAGCCCGACCCCCGGGAGGGGCGCTACGCGCGCGCGGCTGTGTTCGTGGCGGGGCAGGCAATGCCGCTTCTCGTTGAAGGCTCACGTCGGGTCGAAGTTCAAGTGTCCGACTTGTTGCCATGAAATTGCCGAACAGGGGCGCCGGCAGGGTGGGCATCGTGGGGTGGTTCCGGCATGCCTCAAATTGAAGACGACGATGCACGCCGCCAAGCCTGTTGTGCGTGTCACGCCTGAAAAATGGAGCCTTGTAACCGGGGATCGCGAATTCTCGAACGCGAAGCGACTACGAATTATCTTGACCCCCCCTCTGCGTGCATTACAATGCCATCGTTAGACGTGCGGATTCACCCGTTGCTCTGCATCGGCCGAAAACTCATGAATATGCGCGGGTTGCGTCGAGGAGGTAACGCCTGGGGCACAGGCGTAACCCGGCTGCCGCCTCCGCGCTCACGACGATGCAACCTCGCCCAACTTCTCACCCGCCTAACCCTTGGCCTGCGGCCCGCATGAATCGAGCCCAATCGCCGAGCGTCGCTCGGATCGGTTCGGCAAGCGGCTTGCTCTCTCGACTCCAATGAGCGGCTTCGGGTGTCGCCGGCGCGGCGTGCTGCGCGCGGGCTTCGCCTGGCCGCTGCGCTTGCAGGAGCAGGCCTTCTCGTCGCGCTGGGACCGGCGCCGGGTGCGCAGGCGCATGTCGGCAGGCCCCTCACGCTTTCGGCGACGTTTTGGTTCGAGAGGGACCTGGGCCTCTATATCAAGGTGGAGGGACATGCCCACTTCCCCGACGGCACGCGCCTCGGGGTCGGGCTAAGACGGCTCGGCGCGGTCGAGTACATGACCTGGTTCGAGGGCGTCGTGCGACGCGAGTCGTTCCAGGCGACGCTAGGCCCCTGGCAGGGTCCCGTCTCCGCGGGGCATTACGCGGTCGATGCGCGGTTCGAGTGGGAAAACCAGGCGCCGGCCGTCTGGTCCGAGATCCAGCGGCGCGCGGCGCCGCGCCGACCGGCCGAGATCGAGGTCGGGCGCACCGTCCTGTACATGGGAAGCCCCTTTCAAGAGGTGCGCGAGGCGGCTGCCGCAGCCACTTTTTTCGGCCGGCAGCTCGACCAGCTCCGCTCCGCCCAGCGCGGACTCGACGACGAATTCGCCCGGCACGCGCGGCGCGAGGCCGGCAGGGACGCCGCCGCGTGGGCTGCACGGTGCGCGGATGCCGGTCAGGAGGACGGTCGCGCGCTCCAGCAGCTTCTCGAATGGCGACAGGCAAGGCCCGGGTCCGCGTACGAACGCGTCGCCGGGCTGGTCATGGTTGCGATTACACAGGCGGGCGAGCTTCGGCGGGCCTGGACCCGGAAGCTCTACCCCGATCAAGTCGTGGACGACCCGATCGCGGGCGGCGGGGGCGGGGCGGACGCGGCGATTGACGTGGCACGTGGGGAATTGCAGAAGGCCTTCGCGGCATGCGAGGGCGCGCTGCCCCTCCCCGCCAAGTGAACTCGAAGGAGGCAGGAGCCATGATGCGCGGTTCTTCGAGGGCTCGGATGAGGCTGCACGGGCGTTCGCTCCGGCGAATCCCCCCCAGGGGCTACGTCCTCATCGTGTCCCTGGGCCTGTTGGCCCTCATGTCGGTGCTCTCGCTCAGCTTCATCATCGTCAGCCGGTCCGAGCAGGGAGTCGCCCGGAACTACGTCGACAAGGTCCGGGCGGAAATGCTCGCGGAGGGCGGCGTGGAGCGCGCCATCGGCGAGCTGACCGCGATCGACATGAACCAGCCGTGGTCGGGGCAGTTCACGCAAGGCGTGGGCGATCCCTACGGCGAGGTCGACCCGGATCAGCCCTGCATCAAGAAGGCCGGCAGCGCGACGGCCCTGAACGCCCTCGGTCTCCTGGACGGTGGAAAAGACCGTTGGTTCTATGGGGAGTTCGTCGATCCGGCGCGGCCGCTCGGAAAGCCTCTCAAGGGCATCGACATGATGCCCGCCTCCGCGCCGATCCCGATGGCGCAGTTCGTGTCGTTCCCGATCGCCAACGGCGACCAGCCCCGCGTGAAGCGCACGGTGGTCGCGGACGGCGTCGTGACCTGGGGCTACAGCGGTTCGCTGGGCGGCACGTACGTCGCCGCGGCCGACGACCCGGGCGACGTCTACGTCCTGAAGGTGATGGACTGCGCGGCCATGCTCTTTGTCAACGACGACATGAATCACGGCGATACGGAGTTCGAGGATCCGGGGCAGGACCCGGGCTCGGAATTCAACCCGAAGACCGGACCGAACGGCGGGCCGAATCCGAACCCGCCCAAGCGGATCCGGCGCATCCTGAACAACCTGGGCGCGATCCTCGGCGTCGCCTCCCTCGGCGACGTCATCGTGCATCGCCGGCCGCTCCTGTCCAAGACGGGGCACGTCGGCTACATGAACAAGATGGAGCTGCGCGACCGACTGCTGGCCTTGCCGCCGGACGTTTCGGGCGGTCCGCCGAACCTGACCCCCGCGCAGTGGGACATCGTCAAGGACTTCCTGACCTGCCATGCCTGGGTCGACCCGTCGGCCGTGACCTTCAACACGCCGTCGACCCCCGCGGGGACTCTCACCGATCCGCCGGCGAATTGCGGGACCTTCTATCGCGATCCGCGCGCCCCGATCAACATGAACACCGCCTCGAAGGAAGTGCTCATGGCCGTGCTCGCGGAGATCCAGGCGAATCATCCGCATCGCATGCCGGAGTCGAAGCCGTCCCCGACGGGGACGGACAGCCCCAAGAACGGCTTCGTGTTCCAGACGCCGGCCGCCATGCCGGGGGTCGGCAATCCGCTCTTGGCGAAGGTCGCGCAGTGGCTCATCGACCGCCGCGCGTTCGAGACGGACGGGACGGCGCGCAGCTACCCGCACGGCGACTGGATGCACGTCTGCGACGACACCTTCAATTCGATGGACGGGACCGGCGGCGGACCGGCCCTCACGCAGGCGCAGCGGGACATGCTCAAGGCGCACTTCAATCCCAACGCGGACCTCAAGAAGTTCAATCCCGACCGGATCCTCGTCGATCCGAACCTCAAGGGTAGGATGGACTTCACCCTGATCGACAAGACGGACCTGACGACGATCAATACGGAGTTCTGTTTCGGCTCCATGGGCCACTACGAGATCGACTCCATCGGTCGCGTGTGCGCGCCCGATCTGACGACGGCGGGCCAGCAGAGGGTGATCGCGGAAGCGAAGCTCTCGACCGTCGTCAAGATCTACGACGTGTTCCGCGCGACCACCCAGGAGGACTTCGAGTCGAATCGCGTCTTCGGAGACCGCGAGCTGTCCACGCCGGCGCCGCGGAGCCCGGGGCTCTTCCTGCCGTCGGTCGTGAGCCTGCCGGAGTACCCGCACAACCGGACTCCGGGAGACAAGTCGTGGGCGGCCTCCTACGACGGGCAGCTCGTGCTGAATGGGTGGGTGAATCATCGCGGGACCTCGACCAGCTACCTGGCGGGGTACAGCGAGGGGACGCTGGCCGCCTTCCAGGGCGCGCAGAAGAACCCGGGCGGGACGACGCGCGTCACGCCGAAACTCCTCGGTCCGAACATCTGGGACGGCAGCGATCTCTTCCCCTTCGGCGTGCAGATCGATTCGCAGCGCCGGAGATCCGGCGGCCAGGGGCGCTACCTGGACGTCGGAGGAGCGAACGTCCCCGACGGCACGGGCACGATCGAGTTCTGGATCAAGCCGGAGGTGGATTTCGTGGGTTCGAGCGACAACCCACTGAACCCCGGCTATCGGCAACCGGTCTTCCTGATCAATGCGGCCAAGACGACGGAAACCGACGGGCTCCGAGTGGTGTTGGAAAACGGGCTGTTGATCGTCCAATTCGTGTTGTCCGGGTCGCAGGGCGGCGGCGCGCCGGCGGGCGGAGGCAGTGCCGCAACCTCGGTCTTCTTGCGCGGCCTGATTGACGCGAATCGCTGGCTGCCGTTCACCTGGCACCACGTGGAAATCGCCTACGAGGGCGGAAGCGGCGGTAGCGCCGGCGGGGCCGGTGGCGCGGGTGGTGGAGGCGGCGCGGGCGGCGCTCCCGGTGGTGGCGGCGGCGCGCCGGGGGGTGGCGGTGCGGGCGGCGGCGCCGGTGGGAGCGGCGGGTCGTCGGGTGGCGGCAGCGCATGGCTCTTCATCGACGGGAACCTCGCCCAGCCGCAGGGGACCGTGTCCCTGACGCGTGGGCCGAAGGGCGTGCCGAACCTCTTCCTGGCGGCCTATTGCAAAGGCGACCACGACAGCACGTTCACGCCGGCGGCGAACGTGGTAGCGACCTTCGACAACCTGTGCCTGCATCCGAAGGTGCTGCACAAGGCCTCGTTCGTCCCGCGGTCTCGGTACCACGACATCATGGCGCAGATGTACACGTATCCGGCCCCGGGGTTGCCGCCGGAGGCGGACGTGGACGTGCATGGAAAGCACGGGAAGTACATGCGGCGGCTGGTGGAGATCGAGGAGGTCGCCCGCAAGATGCCGGTGACGATCGGCACCCTGTCCTGCACGCACTGGCACCCGCCGCACCTGCACAGCCGGGGGACGCATTCGTCCGGCGTGCCGCTCGCGGCCGGGCTCGGGCACGTGACGGCGACGCTTTCGAAGAACAGCGTGACCGGGGAGATGATGCTGCCCTACGACAACTGCGCGGGCATTCGGGCGGTGGACAAGTTCTCTCGGGTGCGCATGTACATCGACCGGACGACCGGCGCAAAGGACGAGCTGACGTACGTGATGAAGATGGAGTTGGCGGAGAACGGCCAGTTGCCGCACAACTTCTCGCCGATCGTGGACGACTTCACGATCACGTACTTCACCGAACCGAAGCGGCTGGTGTGGATGGTGAACTCGTAACGTTGTTTCCCCTCGTACCGAGTGTTACGAAAAGTACACGCGGTCCGGGGCGGGGCTCGCATTAGAACGCGCATAAGGCGATTGCCTTTAGCTAGTTGCGACTCGGCTGCATTCGGCATGGGTGTTGCGGTAAAGAAAGTCCTGCGCGGTGGAGGGCAGCGGACCCCAGGCGCGAGCCTGGGGTGGAAAACGAGGCCCTGTGAGTCGGTGTGTTGGAGGCGAACTGATGCGTAGGTACCAAGGGCTTGTGACCGTCCTGGTGATGGTCGCATGCTTCGTCGTGCTGCCCGCGACGAAGTTGTTTGGATGACCCCCTCCCGGCGCCCCGCTACCGGATGCGGTAGACAACACGGGGACGGGACCGGTTCCTGACGACACGGGCACGACGCCGGACGGCGGTGGTCCTGGCACGACCGGCGACGGCGGCGGCGGCCCCGGCGACGGCGGCAACCAGGGCGACGGCACCGACACCTCCAACGACGGCAGCGAGCGCTCCTATCTGATGTGAGCCGCTCCGGACAACCAGACCTTCCTAGGGGCCGATCCGCAACGCTTGCGGGTCGGCCCCTTTCATTCCAAGGCGGCGAATTCGCGCATGGTTCAAATTCGGGTCACACTGCACGAAGGGCTCGTATCGGTAGGGGCACGGCGTTGCCGTGCCCGCGAGGCGGGTGGCCGTATCCAGACTTGCGCAACGGCATCGGCATTTTCCGGGTGCTCCAACCGCCGATGACGATGTTGCGAGATCGACTCCGAGCGACGCATCGTGGGCACGGCAACGCCGTGCCCCTACCGTCGATGTAGCGTCCGCGCGTGTAACCACGAATGGGGCCGATTTGAACCATGCCCGCATCCGGCGCCTGGGAGCGTGGGCGTCCTCGCCCGCGCGCCTGCGCGAGGACGCGTACGCTCGCACCCCAAGCCGACCCACCACCGAGCGCCAGATCGGCTGGACACAGCACGGCGGAGCCGCAGCACGGAACCGCGACCGTGAGGGAGCGGTCTCGAGAGATTCTTCTACGACCTGGGGTTCGATCTCGCCTCCCCGTGCCCGACCACCCCGGCGACGATTCGCAAGCGTCCAGAGCCTCGCGGGCTACGGGTATCGTACCCCCGAGGGCGGGAGAGGAGCTTCGCAGGGACTCCGGCTTGGTTCAGCTTGGGCCGCGGATGGATGACACGGATCGTCGTCGGGCCGTAGGGGCGGGCCTTGTGCCCGCCCTCTTTGCCACACCGCGTTTTCTCACCGCATGCCGCCAATCGCGGACGCCCACAAGCGGCGCCCCCACGGTACTCGGCCGCTGGCAAGCCGTGACCCGGCCTTGAACCATGCCGGTTGAACGAAATGCTTGCCGCCCGCAGCCTGCTGGGCCTTCGAAGCCGTTTCGGTGTGTTCTCAGCGGCCTTCGCGGGGCCATCCCGGCTCGAATGACCCCGAGGCACGCACCACCCGGACGGAGGTGCAAGGGCCACTCGCGACTGAACACCAGTCGCGTCACGGGCCGCCTGAAGGCGGAACTACGAACAGTGCCGCGGCCCATGCGCACAGGGCCTGGAAATCGGCCATGACCGGCAACCTGCGCGAAGCACTGCGACCCGGTTCGTAGTTCCGCCTTCAGGCGGGGCGAGTGGCCTACGGATGGAGCGAGTTTGCCGTCGCATCGCTGTCCACCTCGCCGGCTCCCGTGCAGGGGCGCGGTCTGACCTGCCGCCTTCACTCCCCGCATCGACCTTGAAGGCCCACTGGTGGCCCGTTGACGAAGTCCAGTCACGATGCCTGGGGGCGCGACACGCGGGCCTCCTGCCCGCTCGAGCGGCCGCATGGGTTACGACCCGCCGTGGCAGAGTTGACGACTGTGTCCGAAGTTCGTCGACGGGCCACTGGTGCGACCCGCGATGTCGGAGTCCTGCACGAGGTTGCCCCCGCGGACTCATCGAGGCGCGGGAGCATGGGTGGGCCCTTCACTCACTCCTGCTCAAAGGGAGGAAGGCGGCTTGCCCGTGCGGAGCCACTCGTCAACGACGCGGAGCGCAGGCGCCTGCGTCGGCAGGAGCTTCCCTCCAGCCTCAAGCCTCGTCAGAACGCCGTGAGCGGCAGTGACGTGCTGGATTGCGTCGGCTGGAGTCTCGAGCAGCGCGATCCGGACCAGGCTGACCGCGAGGTCGAACTGGTAGTCCGCGCGGTCGGGCTCCGCCCGCGCCAGCCGCTCCGCGATCGCTAGGCGCTGCTCGTGATATCGCTTCGCCGCCTCCCCCTGGCCCAGGCCGCGAAGCAGGTCGCCCAGCTTCTCGTAGAGTACGGACACCGGTCGCTCGCCCTCCGTGCGTTCCGGTGTGGCCGCGGCCATCTCCTTGGCGACCGCGAGCAGTTCCTCGTATCGTCGTACCGCCGCCCGGGTATCCCCCAGCGTGTGCAGGGCGCTTGCCTCGGCATCGGCGATGTGGAGATAGTAAATGCCGCTCGGGGGTAGCGGCGCCAGGACCTCCCGCGCGAAGGCGAGGGCGTCGACCGCATGGCCCCATGCCTCGAGCGCCTGCAAGATGGTGCATGCCACCTTCGCGGCGCGGTCGTAGGCGCCGGCCGCGAGGAGCAGGCGCACGGCCTCCATTCCATCGTCGATCGAATGGGATTCGGTACGCACACGGCGAAGCAGGTATTCCCCGCCACGGCGACGGCACTCCGCCCGCGCCGACGGTTGCATCCGCTCCGCCACGGCGCCGGCCGTCCAGCGGTGGACCCACAGCTTCTGCCCGCCGCTCCACGCGACGAGCGACCGGTCGCGAAGTCGCCGGGCCGCCACACGCAGCGCGTCCACCTGCTCCGCGGACGCGCCCTTTCCGTCCGAGACCGCATCGGCGAGCCCCTCCACGCTCACCGACGAAGGAAAGACCGCGGCCTGCTCCAGCACGGCGCGATCGCCGGCGACGCCGTCCACCAGGGCGAGCAGTTCGTCGAGCAGGATGTCGGACGCGCCCACCCGCAGCGCCTGCACCACGGCGTCCTGCAGCTTCTCCGGCGCGGCCTCCAGCGACAGCCCGAGCTCAGCCGCCTGCCGCCGCAGCCGCTCGGTCACGGCCGGGAGCCGCGCTACCCCGCCCCGCAGGATACCGTCCAGGTATTCGAGCAGCCGCGGGTGGCCTCCGATGGCCCGCAAAAGCGCCTGGATCGTGCCCAGGTCCTGGCGCTCCAACGCGGGCAGCCGCTGGATCAGACGCCAGCTCTCCGCGGTCGACAGCGCGCCGAGGTCCTCCCGCGCCAGCCATGCCTCGGCGCCCGGCACTGGGTAGCGGGTCGTGAGCAGCACCTTCCCGCGCCCACAAGCGCCGTAGAGGAAACCCAGCAACTTTGCGATCACGTCCTGTCGGTAGGCGCCCCCTCCGACCACCAGGTTGTCCTCGAAATTGTCCAGGACCACCAGCACCGGGTGAGCCTGCAGCAGACGCCGTAGGGCCTCGAATCGCACCGCATCCGGCGTCTCCGGCTTGGCCAGGGCCTGCGCGAGGTGGTTATGCGGCGTCGGCGCATCGAGTGCCAATTGAGCCCCGACCTCCTGGGCCAGTTTTCCGAGTGTGCACTCCCCGGCGATGGCGGCGCACACGCCGCCTCCCTCCTGCCACCGCGCCATGACGCGGCCCGCCAGCGCGCTCTTGCCCACCCCGCCCATGCCGCAGACCTGGACCCCCGCCTTCTTCCCCTGCTCCGCAACCGCCTTGGGGTCCTCCCGCAGCACGCGGAGGATCCGGCGCACCTCGCGGCGACGGCCGATGAGGTCGCCGAGCGCAAGCACCGGGACCGGGCCGAGGCCGCGCACGGCCTCCACGGACGGCGTCGCCGTCTGCGGCAGCGACCGATCGAGGATCGGCGCCTCCGCGCCCGCGCAGAAGAGCGCCGCGGTCGCGTACTCCGGCTGGGACCGGGCCGTCCGGTCTCCGGTCACCGCGAGGCGTGTACGCTCCGCCTCGAGCTGTTGCCGCGCGCGCGCCAGCGCCACGCTCGCCAGCGGCGCCTCTATGGTGCTCAGCAGCTCGTAGAACGTGCCGGCAAGCTGGGTCGCGTACCAATCGGAGACGCGGCTCTGCATCGCCACGACCCGCGGCACCCCGCGCTCCACCAGCCCCTGCGCGAAGCCCGCCGTGTCCCCCTTCCCCGTTCCGCTGTGGCAGGCGGAAAGGACCACGAGCGCGGGCATCCGACCCGCCCCCCGGAACGCGTTCACCATCTCCTCCGGCGTCACCTGCACGGAGCCCCCGTCCTCGTTCTCCATCTCGATGCGACCCGCCGCGCCGTGACCCGAGACGTGCAGGACGTGGTACTCCCGCTCCCGCAGCGCCTTCTCGATCTCCTTCGGCTGGGCGACCTGAAGCACCTCCACCACGGCGTTTCCCAAGCTCCGGGCCTTGCCCACCGCGTCGATGAGCGTCTGCAGCTCCGCCTCGAGGTCGAGCGCCACGTTCGGCGTCTGCCCCTCGTCCGGAGCGGCCACGGCCACCAGGATCCGCAACGGACCCGGGCGGGGCGGCGCGGGCGCCACCTGCGTTGCCTCACCCGCGGGCATGTGCCGCCGCAGCGTGCGAACCCCAGGCTCCAGCGCGGGGTTCCGCCCGTCCGCGAGCCGGGCCGCCTCCAGCGGGATGGCGAGCAGGTCCGGCTCGCTCGCCTCCAGGCTCACCACCAAGCGGTCCCCTGCCCCGCGCGTCCCGAGCGTCCGCGTCAGCCGCTCCCCGATCGGACCCGGGTACAGGATGCGCCCGAGGGACGCGCCCAGTCGCGCGAGGGCTTCGGCCCTCTCCGCGACCCGCGCGCCGCCGTCGCCGGGCGAGGCGCGGCTCCCCGCGATCTCCCCCTCCAGGAACTCCCGGTACGAAAACCGGAAATCGGCGTCCAGGCGCGTGACCTGCTCCGGCGCGACGGCCTGGCCGTCCTCCGTCGCGGTCACGCCGAGCGTCCCGGCATCGACCCGTCGGATGCGCAGCTCGAAAGTCCGCTCGCGGCCCGGCGGCGGCGTCGTCGGGCCGAGCGGAGGCTTCTTGGAGCGATGCAGGATCGCGTCGATCAGCCCGGGTACGTCCTCCGCAGGGATGCGGCAGCGGGTGGCCAGCATCGGAGGGAGCTTGACGTCCGGCTCGAGCAGCACCGGGATGATCGCCTTGCCTTCCTCGATCATCCGATAGAGCATCGCCCAGACCTCCTCCTTGACCCAGGCGGAGTCCAGCGCGGCCTGCGACACGAAGAGCAGCCCGACGTCGAAGGTCTCCAGCCCTTCATTGACCTTTTGCACGATGTTGTCGCCGGGCTGGATCTCCCATTGGTCGACCCACGCGTCGATCCCCGCGGCGCGCAGTTTCGCCGCGACCTCCAGCACGCGCGGCTTGTCGACCGAGCGATGCGAGCAGAACACCTTGAGCGCGTGCGCCTGCGTCAGTGCCTTGAGCAGGCGCGCCGCGGCACGGCCGGCGGTCCCTTGGGGGACGTGAAAGACCTCGGTGAAGTTCGGGTCGCGCAGCTCCGCGTCGGGCGCCATCCGCGCGACGCGCTGCCGGGCGCTGTCGTTCGACCGCGCGATGGCCCCCAACCCCGACGACAGCTCGGGCGCCACCCACTGGAGGAGCTGGCGCTGGAGCGGGGGCAGGGCTTCCTTCTCGAGGCGCTGCCGCGCCCCGGCGTCGGACGTGAGGACTCGACGGAGCTCCCGGAGGTTCTCTTCCGTCGCAGGGGGCTCACTCGGATCGGCCTCCTCCGACCCGGGCTCGACGGGCCAGGCGAGCCAAGGGCCCAGCGCGCCGGCGCGCAGCCCGATCCGGTCCGCGAAGCTGCCCGGCGGAATCAGCTCAGGCCGCTCCCGCGTCGCCTGCACCCAGCGCTTCCAGCTCCGACGGAGCATGGGCACGGACCTGAGCGGCTCGACCTGCTCCCACCCGGGCGTGCCCGCGAGCGGATCCTCCCCGAGTCGCTGCGCAAGGCCGAGCCGGACCGCCTCGACGTCCGGATGCCGGCCGACGGCGCGGAAGAGATTTCTCAGCACCTCCAGCAACTGGTCCACCTGCACCGAGCGCGCGCGGAGGAGGAGGTGCGCCCCCAGGATGCCCAGCATCGGGTTGTCGAACTTCGCTGCGAGCAGCACGTCCGGATCCAGCCGCGCGAGCCCATCGCCCGTCGATATCGCGCGAAGCGCCAACTCCGTCAGCCGTCCAAATCGATCGTCCGGCTGAAAGCCCTGCCCCGGCCGCATCACCACCGACATCGTTCTCAGGTCCGCGACGCGCGTAGGGTCCTCGGCCGACGCGGGCCTGCACAAAAAAAAGGCTTGGGTCTGGAAGCCCGGGCGGACGACGACGCCCTGCTCCCACGCCCAGTCGTCGCGACGGACCAGCCGCAGCCGATAGGTCGCGGGGGGAAGCTCCAGGTGCGACCAGGCGCAGCGCCGGGCCGGGTCCTCCTTGGATGCGCCCGCCAGTTCAAAGTGGCTCGAACCGTCGATCGGGTGGAGGCTGAGCCCCTGCGTGCGCGGCGGTTCGGTCGACGACTCCTCATCGCGCAAGAAGATGAACAGGTGACCCGTCCCTCCGCCGAACGCCGGGGTGGCGGGCGAGCGGCTCTCCGCCGTCGCCGGCTCCCCCTGCCCCTTCTGCCACGCGGACAGGTGCGGCACGGGCACGGCCGACGAAAAGCCGACGGGCGTGGCCTGCGTGACGCGAACCTCCTTGTCCCGGCTCCGAACGATCGCCTGCTGCGTGTGGACGCGGTCGCCCGACCGGAACTCGACCAAATAAAGCCCGACGGGCACGAGCGCCTGTGCCCGGCCGAGGCCTCCCTCCGCGGGCACGGGCCGCAGCTCGCCGTCGAAGATCGTGACCTTGGCGAACGGGTCCGCGGTCGCCTCCACCACCAGGGTCGCGCGGTGCTCAGAGGTCAAGGACCACCTCCTTGCCGACGATCGGCCACACGGTCCCCTCGCCGACCGGGGCGCCCGCCGCGTCGTGTCGGACGAAGCGGTACAAGCGACCGCTCGGCAACTTGAGCTCGACCTGGCCGGGTGCGACCGGCTGCTGCGGGACCTGGAGCGGGGTGTCGGGATCGTCGTGCCGGTGCACGGCAAGCGTGTGTTGCGGATCGGGAAGTCGAACCCGCACCAGCGTCTTAGCCGTGGGACCGCCCGGGATGTTTCGCAGGAGGATGCCCTCGTCCCGGTTCGGGAACTTCGCATCCTGGTTGGAACCTGTGTCGCGGAGGTCGCGTACGCGGAAGGATACGTAGTTCGCGAGGTGGTCCGCCGTGAGCTTGCCGCCCACGAGCGCTCCGTCCTCAAGGGCCTCCATGAGGGCTTGCGTGAAAACGCCCGCGACTTTCCCGTCGAAGGACTTCTCGCGTGCCTTGCTCCCGTGCCAGGTCGCATAGCCCGTGCACAGCTTCACGTTTTTCATGACCGCGGCGCCGCCGTCGGCGCCCGCCTGCATCGGCAGGTAGCTCAGGGGCGTTACCGGCTCCTCCACTCGGCAACAGTCCATGAAGAGCACAAACTCATCGAAGGCGCCCAGGCGGGCCAGGGCGTTGACCCACCGGCGGCCGACGATGTAGTACATGTCGGACCGCGAGTAGGTGGCGGGGAGCAGGCCCACGTCGTCCGGCTCGTTCTCGTCGCCCGCGCCGTGGCCGGCGAGGAAGAGGTAGAACCGGCGCCCCACCTTCTCCTTGTCCAGATCGGCCGTGGAGAGGATCGAGGTGATGGCGTCGGCGATGTCCACGGCCCGCGGCGCCTGGCCGTCCGGGTTTGGCACGAGCCTCACATGGTCTGGCTCCAGCCCTCCCCGGTCGGGGTGGCGCAACCAGTCGGCGAACCGGTCGGCGTCGTTCGGCGGTCCTGTGAGCTTGTTCAGCCCAGCATCCTTGTACCGGCTCACGCCGACGACGACCGCGTGATCGTTGGGGTTCGGGGCCACCGTCGTCACCAGCCTCCACCGATCACGTGCACGAGGCTTTCCTTGACCTTGTCGTTCTCGTCGAAGTCGCCGTGTTCGACCGCGTCGGCTCGGCGGCCCGGCCCCTCATCGCAGTCGGACCAGACGAAGGCGTCACGCGTGCTCCATCGAAGGACGTCTTGGATCGCCGCGCCGTTATAGGGCGCCGCGCCCGATTGATAACGCTGCATGCCCACGAGAGGCGCGTCGACCTCGGGCTCGGCGAGACCCGAGACGAGGTACAGGAGCGATGCGCCGTAGAGGATGGGGACCTGAAAGTAGCCGTGCTCGTGCTTGTCCTTGAGCGCGAATACCCGGATGTGACGAACCCGCCGCCGCAGCAGGTCCAGTCGCTCGGCCAGGAATTGATACGTGCAGGCGGGCGCGAGGAAGACGACGTCGACCTTCGCCTGCGGCGGCATCTCGCGATCGAACGCTTCCAGGAAGTGGCCGGCGAAGATCGCACCGGCGCTGTGGGCGACGAGCGTGATGCCCTTGCCCGCGTGCGCACCCGCGGCGAGGCCCTTTACGAAGGCGGTTCCGCCGCAGTCGGCCGCCGGGCCGAACGCGTCCGCGGTGTCCTGCTTCATTTCCGACCAGACGATGTTCCCGATGTCGTCGGCGTAGAGCGTGCGCAGCGCCTCTTCGACGAGCGTGACGTAGGCGCCGTGGTCGCGACCGCGCGCGTAGCGGAGGAGGACGGCTTTAAGGATCTTGACGCCGTACTTGGCGATGGCGAACACGGCGCCGGGGCCGCGGGCGCCGGCCCCCGCCTCGTCGGCGCCGGCGTCCTTCACGAGCGCGGCGCGCACGGCCTTCGACAGCCGGGTCGGGCGCGGCGCGGCCGCGCCGGCGGAGCGAGCCGGGTCGGTCGACACTTTCGCCTCCGCGAGCACGGTCGCCGCAACGCCCGCGGCTTCCTCCATGAGCTTGGGGTCGAGGTTGAGGACCTTCTCCACTTGTTGTCGCTGAGTTTTTGAAAAGAGCAGGTCCTCATCCGACGGTTCGGGGGCTTGACCCGCCGGCGGCAGCGGTCGCTCTGCTTCCCGCTCGGCAAGCCATTTCGCGAGGTCCGCTCCCTCCGCGGGTACGCTCTTCGGGTCGTCGGGCAGGTCGATCGTCGAGCCGCGGGCCCCGGCGGACTCCGCGAACTTGCCGGCGAGGAACTGGGCCAACCGCCAGACCAGGCGCTTGAAAAGCTCTTCCTGGGCGATTTCCCGCCAATGCTCCGTGATCAGCGTGAAAATGTCCGAGTTCCAAACAAAGAACACCGGATCCGCGCCGGCCCCTTGATAGAGGGAAGTCAGCCTATCGACGATGTTCCAGGCGCTGTGGCGCGGGACCAGCCCCCCATGGAAGTGTACGACCAGCTTCCGTCGGGCCGCGGCGGCGAAGAGCGCGGTGAGCTGCTCCGCGTTCGTCCCGTGGAACCGGCCTTTGACGAGGTCGACGTGAACGAGGTGCGAAGGCTGGACCGGGTTTGGCATGGCTCCCTCCCTGGCGCTTCAATTGGGCGGACATGGCTCCTGTGGCGTCGCCTCGAATGGTAGGAGACAGAATACCGCCTGTCCTGTCCTGAAGGCAAGCGCTATTTGCAGCCGGCGCCGCCCAATTGACGGCTTGGTCTATTGGCCTATTGCCCCAGCCCTTCGAAAGTGGCTGCGCCGCCCCGTCGCACGCCGCAACTGGCGTGATCGCTTGAGCATGCCGCTTGTGTCGGCCTTTTGGTGCAGGGCTTCCGCCTTTGCGCGCGGCGCTTCGGTGGACGGGTCCGGCCCGCACCCGCTCTCGCATGGAACGTCCGAAGCTCCTCCCCGACTTCCACTGGCCGCTCCCGCACTCCAAACGCTCGGCGAATTTCATACGGGGCGTCCCGTCGGTGCAGGGCGGAAGCCCTGCACCACAAGGGCTCGGGGCCGACGAAGGCGAGCCGTGGGAAGTTCGCCCCTTCCCGCGCTCGGCCGCTGGAGTCGACTCGTTCAGCCACCTTGAACGGGTTGGCCTTTTGACCTTCGTCGCGGCCGCAAAGACGCGCCGCCGTTCGTAGTTCCGCCTTCAGGCGGAGCGTCCACCAGCAGGGTAGTGGATTTCGGCACAAGCCTCGAAAAGGGAGTCGGCGCTTCGGCCTCGCGCCGCGAGGGACCTGGAGGCGCCGAAGTGTACGACGGTCGTTCGGTGTCCCCGCGGAGATCGGCGGCTCGTCACCTCCGGACGGCGCGCACGCGCTCCTGAAGCGTGAAGGGTTGTCGCGGAGTCAAGCCGGCCGGTCCTGCCCGCTTGACCCACATCGGTCGCTGTGCTATACCTAGAGCCCAGTTGACGAAGTCCAGACACGATTCCTGGGGGCGCGGGCCTCCGGCCCGCGCGAGCCGCCGCACGGCTTACACTGCGCCGTAACCGCGGCGACGAACGTGTCCCGAGTTCGTCAACGGAGCACCACAGTCTGCCTGGCTTCGGACGCTCGCCCTCACCGGGGTTCCTCCGCTGACGCGCCTTTCGGACGCGGCCGGCCTACCCCGAGGAGGGCGATCGCAGCGAAGCCCCGCTCCACGCCCGTCCTCCTTCCCCTTCGGGGTCGCCGAATGGCCTTTCTGCGCCGTCAACTCCAGGGCTGGGCCGGCTCTCTCGCCCTGTCGCTGGGCCTCTCGGCCATCGTTCTCCTCGACTTCAATCCTTTCTGGTTCCCCCCCTCGCCGAAATTCTGGGCGGAGGAGCTGCGCGACGCGCGCGGGCTGGCCGCGCGGATACGGCAACAGGCCGAGGCGCCCGAACCGAGCCCGGGCAAGCATCTGTGGGGCCTCCTCAACTCGCGGAACCAGGGGCGGCTCCAGGACCCCCCCGCCGGCGGAGCCGAGGCGGACATCCCGTGGCAGGTGACCACGGCACTGAACGAGCTGCTTCCCAACCCCAACTTGTGGGATGAGGAGTCGTGGAAGGGGATAAACATCGGGGAGGCGGCGCGGGCTGGTGTTCAGCGAGGGACCGAGAAACTCCTGGAGGTCGACCTTGTCCTCCTGAATCGCCTCCTCCTGGAGGCGGCCTACCCGCGGGCGTTCCTCAAGCAGGCCGTTCCCGCGTGGAAGCGGGACCGGTTTCTGGACGACCTGGAGCTCAAGACTCTCGATTTGTGGTTCCGACTCCGGGGACCGCGCACCCCGCACCCCGACGTCGTCCTCGTGGCCGCGGATGAAAAGAGCATCGGCAGGATCGGCCGCTGGCCGTGGACGCGGCGCGTACACGCCGCGCTCGTCCGCCGACTCTTGCGCGCGGGGGCCAAGTGCATCGCCTTCGACATCCTCTTTCCCGAACCCGAGGCGCCGAAGGAGCGGGCACGTCTCCGGGCGATCAGGGACAAGCTCACCCAAGCGCAGGACAGTCCCGAGGTCCGGACGGCGATCGAGGCGATCGAGCGGGAGATCCGCGAGCTCGAGGCCGACAAGGACCTGCTCAAAGCGATCGAGGAGTCGGAGGGGAAGGTCCTGCTCGCCTTCCAGATGGTCTTCCGCAGGGATATTGAAACGGGCGCGGTCGAGGACCCCCACACCACCGACGCCGACTGGCAGCTCCTCTACTCCAATGCCGGCTATACGCCGGTCGTCGACCGGGAGCTCTCGCGCTTCGGCGCCTACCTGGCGTTCGGCCTCCGGCCTCAGGAGGCGGCCGGTTCCGTTTTTGCCCTCCGGGACATGGACGACGCCTGCGGCGGCATGTGGTACGCCAACACGAACCCGGACGTCGACGGCATCGTTCGGCAGGAGCCGCTCTTCATCCAAAACGGCGTGTCGCACACCCACATGCTGCCCCTCGGGATCGCCGTGGCAAGGGCGGTCGGCGAGGTCAAGGCGCAGGACATCCGCATGGACGGGCCGGGGACCCTCGTCCTCGGGTCCTGGCGGATACCGATCGCCCCGAGGACCCACGGCTCCACCCTCCTCGATTTTTGCGGGCCGGCGGGTACGTTTCCGACCCTGTCCTACGTGGACGTCATGAACGGCGAGGTGGCGGACGACGTCTTCAAGGGAAAAATCGTGCTGATCGGCGTCTCGGATCGCGGCGTGAAGGACCTGGCGCCTACTCCCTTTTCCAACATGCTGCCCGGCACCGAGAAGCAGGCGACCGTGGTGGACAACATCCTCTCCGGACGCTTCATCCGACCCCAGGACACCTACGGCTGGCCCTATGCCCTCGAGCTGCTGGCGCCCGGACTGCTCTTCGGTCTGATCCTGCTCCGCGCGCGCATCGGCGTCGCCGTCGTCCTCTTCCTCGCGTCCCTCGCCACGCTCTGGTCCTACAGCTACCACGCCTTTTCCACTTCGGGCCGTTGGATCCCCGTGGTCGTCCCCAGCCTCTCGATCTTCTTCGCGTTCCTGGGCTCGGTCCTCCGTCGCCTGGTGACCGAGGAGCGCTCGAAGAAGGTCATGCGCACGCTCTTCCAGAACTACGTGAGCGCCTCGGTGGTGAACGAGATCATGAAGGACCCGGAGAAGGTGAGCCTGGGCGGGGCGCGCGTGGAGGCCACGCTCTTTTTTTGCGACGTGAAGGACTTCACGACGATCAGCGAGTCGCTCGACTGCGTGACCCTGGTCGCGCTCATGAACGAGTTCTTCACCGAGGCGAGCCGGATCGTGCTCTTCCGGGAAGGCTACCTGGACAAGTACATCGGCGACTGCGTGATGGCGATTTTCGGCGTGCCGGTGAAGCTGAGCGACCACCCCCTGCGCGCCTGCCAGACCGCCCTCGAGATCCAGGAGATGACCAAGACCCTCCGCGAAAGCCTGAAGGCGCGGGGCTTGCCCGAGATCCATTGCCGGATCGGCCTCGCCTCGGGGGAGGTGGTCGTGGGGAACATGGGGTCCGAGCAGCGGATGAACTACACGGCCATGGGAGACACGGTGAACCTCGCGTCGCGCCTCGAGGGCATCAATAAAAACTTCGGCACGAAGATCATCTGCTCGGAGGGGACGTACCGGGCGGTGAAGGATTGCCTCACCCTTCGCGAACTGGACCAGGTGCACGTGAAGGGGAAGAAGGAGCCGGTGGCCGTCTTCGAGGTGATCGGGACCAAGGGCACGCAGGACGCCGCCACGCAGCGCGCCCTGGCCTACTTTGCGGAGGGGCTGGCCTTCTGGCGGCAGGGGCAGTATCCGAAGTCCCTGGAGCGCTTCAACGCGGCCCTGGAGCTGAAACCGGACGATACGCCGACGAAGTACTACCTGGAGCTGGCGCGCCAGAAGGTCGTCGCGGGCTCCGACACGATGCGCCGCGGGCGGCTGGGGAGCTGAAGGCGACCGGCCGGCCTCGAGCGGCGCAGGGCCTCTCGAGCATGACGCGGGCCCGGCGGAGGAGCGCATGCGGCGGATCGTGGTCCTTGGCGGCTCGGGCTTCTTCGGCGCGGCGGCGGCGGCGCTCTTGCGCGCGGCCGGCGCCGCCGTTACCGTTGCCGCGCGCGGGAGCGGGGCCGGGCTGCGCGTGGACGCGGAGGCCCCGGCTTCGCTGCGCTCGGCGCTCCACGCGGGTGACGTGGTCCTCGACGCCGCCGGGCCGTTCCAGTCGAGGTCGACGGCCCTCGTCGAGGCCGCTCTCGAACGTGGCTTCGACGTGCTCGATATCTCTGACAGCCTGGACTACGCCGAAGCCCTGAGGCCGCTCGCCCCGCGCATCGCCGCAGCGGGGATCCGCGTGCTGAATGGGTGCAGCTCTTTCTCGGCGATCAGCGCGGCGGCGACCCGCCTGTCGGGGCTCGCCGAACCGGTCCGGCTCACGGCCTTCCTCGCCCCGGCCGCGCGTCACGCCGCGCGTGCCGGCGTCGCCGCGTCCCTCCTCGCCTCCATCGGCCGCCCTGTCCGCATCCGCGCCGGCGGGCGGCTCGAGCGGCGGCCCGGCTGGCTCGAGGCCCGCGACTTCCTCCTGCCCGAACCGATCGGAGCCGTGCGCGGACGCCTTTTCGAAAGCGCCGACGCCGTCACGCTTCCGGAAGCGTGGCCCACGCTCGCCGACGTGCGCTGCTTCATCGACACGCGGATCCCGGGGCTCAACGCGGCGCTGGCGGTCGCGGCCCGCTTCCCGCCCGCGCGCTGGGCCGCGCTGGCGACCTGGCGGCTCGGTCTGCCCGCGGCGCGACTCCTCGGACGGGGGGACGGAGGTCTGGGCTTCGAGGTCGAAGCCGTCGGGGGGCGGATCCGGCGCTTGGCCTTCGTCGGCAGCGACCGCGCGCACCTGACCGCCGTCGCCCCGGCCGTGCTCGCGGCGCGCGCGCTCGCGGAAGGGCCCGTTTCCGAGGTCGGGCTCGTGCCCGCGGATCGCCAGGTGGACCCGCAGGCTCTCGTGGCCTTTCTTGCGACGCTCGGCGTGGAGTTTCGGCGGCTCGACGGGTCTCCTCCCTGAGTACCGCCCCACGGAATTGGGTGACCCTTTGCTCGGCGATGTTGGCCGCCCGCTTTGTTGCGCTCGCTCGCCGTAGTGCTCCGTTACTACGCCTCGCTCGCGCGCCTCGCGGGCGGCCAAACTTGCCTTCGCCTATTGGTCACCGACTTCCGTGAAGCGGTACTGAGCTCCCGCGAAGCGTCAGCCGAGCGGTCGTGCGTGGGGGCGCGAACGCGAACCCCGGGGGAACGAAGGACAACCCCAGGCCGCTCCCTCACGGTCGCGGTTCCGATTTGGCTCGCGTGCGGTCGCGGAGGACGCGGTTTTCCAAACGACGACGAGCGTGCGTTCCGACGACTGTTCGCAGCGCCCGAATCATCCCCGGCACCCCACGAGGTCTCCACGCGGCCCCGCACGACTCCGCGGTCTTGCCGGTCCCTTCCCCGTCGCGTCCCGCGCATGACGATTCAATTTGGTTCTAGGGCGAGCGCGCATTAAAATGCAATGACCCGAACTGAGGCTAAACTCGACCGAAGGCGGCAAATGGCTGGATCATGGCTCCGCGTCCCGCTAGAGGCGGGCGGAATTTGAAATTTGAAATTTGACTTTTTGCAATTTGAAATGCGGACAGGCCGTGTGGGTCGAATGCGGGATTTTTACACAGAGACGCGGAGACGCAGAGGCCGGACGCTGAGTCCACCGTCCTCAACCGGCGACGATCTCTGGCAAGGCACGGAGAGATTGATTTTAGCTTCACTTCGGCTTATTGTTAAAGTGAACCATTTGGGCTCGGCCGAGCGCCCCCGCGCCCGGCCTCTCGCCCACGACGCCATGCGCATCACCGTCGGGCGATGTTTTATTTTCAATCTTTTCGATTGTCCTTCGCCCGGCGTGATCCGAGGTCTCCATTCAGGAGAAGGATCCATGGTGGCATCCGCTTCGAGGGACCGCCGGTTCCCCCCCTGGCTCTGGGCGCCGTCCGCGCTGTACGCGGTGAGCGCCGGGCTGATCCTCGCCGGCGTCGCGCAGCTTCTCTTGCAGAGCTACGCGGGGCCGGAGATCGTGGCCGGGAAGTGTCTCTGCGTCGGCGCCCTGAACCTGTATGAGCTTGTGCTCCTGGGGACGTCGCTCCTCCTCGTCGTCCGGTGGCGCGTGCTCGACGACGCGATCGCCCTGACCGTCCTCATCTGTCTCTTCGTCGTCGCGACCGCGACCTCGCTCGACACGGTCGCGCCCCACGCCTCCCGTCCGACCCTCCTCTTCGGCGCCGCTGGTTTCCTCCTCGCCGGGGCGAAGCTCCTCGCCCTCGAACGCGCCCTGGTGGGCCGATTCGATCGGCGGGTCCTGGCCGGTCTGGCGGCGCTCCTCGTGTGGAATTTCGTCCTGCCCAATGTCCTCGGGCGAGCGGTCGTACGCGACGCCTTCCAGACGGAGCGCGTGCAGCTCTGGCTCGTGGGCTGGTGGGCCCTGTTCGGTGGGGCGGGTCTGCTCCTCGCGGCCGCGAGCCGCATTCCGACCGGCCAGGCCCGGCGGGCGGACGTAGGCCCGGACTTCCTGCGCTCGTCGGCGATGCGCTGGCTCGTCGCTTGCCTTTTGCTCGCGGGCACGTTCCAGCACGCGGTGGCCGCGAACTGGGCGTTCAACCTGGAGCTGGCGGCCGGCGACTTCCTGCCCGCGGCCGGCGTCGCGGCGCTGCTCGCGGTGGAGCTGCGCCGGGCGTTTCGCGCGCCGGGTCTGTACGGGGACTCGGGCCTTCTCCTGGCTCCGCTCGCGGCCGCCGTGGCCGCGGTCGGCGGTCAGGCGTACACCCAAGGTCCGGAGGCGGGGCTGGGCCTCCCCTGCTATCCGCCGGGCTTCGCCCTGGGCATGGCGGCGGCCGTTCTCTATCTGGCCGCGCGGCCGGACCGGGGACTCCTCTACGCCCGCGGCATGGGCGGGATCGCGCTCGCCTACGCCGCGTTCGGCTTTCTGCTTTTCGGCAGCGCGCCGGTCAGCGTGCCGGGCGCAGAGCCGTTCCGCCTCAATGGGTCCGTCGCCTTGCTTGCGCTCGCCGTCGGCCTCGGCGTCCTCTCGGCGCGGCTCGGACGCGCCTGGCCCGCCCTTGCGTCCGCCGCTTCCGGCGCGGCGGGCATCCTTTCCCTCGACCATTTCCGCGAATTCGTGGTCGCGCAGGACCTTGGGGTGCTTGCGCCGTTCGCCCTGCTGGCAGGGGCGGGCTTCCAGCTCGTGCATTGCCTCTTCTTGCGGCGCATGCCGGCCGGGGCTGCGTTCGCCGGGCCCGTGGCGTTTGCGTGGGGTGTGATCGTGCTCTTCGAGAGAAACGGCGCGCCCCTCGCTCATCCGTTTGCGGCCGGCGCGGCGGCGCTCGCGTTCCAGCTCGCCGTCGCGTCGCGGACCCGGTTCTGGCCCGGCCTCGTGCCGGGGGCGGCGCCGCTCGCCGTGGCGGTCGGCCGCTCGTCGAGCGAACCTCGCGGCTGGTTCCTGGTCGGGCTGAGCTTCCTGGCGCTGGCCAAGGGCGTGCAGCTCAGCCGGGCGAAGTCCGGCCGCACTGCGCTTGAGGTCGGCGGCGTGGAAGCCGCTCCGTCGGCGCGGCCGGGCCCGGGTGCGGTGGGGGCCTGAGCGTGCCCGACGGCGCTCGCGAAAGGAACCTCGAGCAACCTTGACGAGGGGCCGGTGTCAGAAGCGGCGCCGGCCCCTCGCTGCTCGAGCGAGCGGGGAGGATCGGGTGCAGGGGGTGTTGCTTCATTTCGGCCGCGCGCACGGTGCCCGGAGGCGACCCCAGGGGCCCAGGAGCTCGACCGTGAGGTCGCCGGGCGGCAGCGGTGGGAGTGGACCCGCGGCGGAGGCGAGGTGGAAAGCGAACCGTTCGCCGTCGGTGTGGACGGCGAAGGCGGGGAGGTCGGGTACGGCGCCGCTGTCGAGGCCCGCGAAGCGGCGCGCCCACGCGGCTGGCGTGAGTACCGTCTGATAAAGTACGCGCACCGGCTCGCCCGCGAGGAGGAGCCGCACGCGCACGACACTGGGCGCGGGGAGAGCCGCGGGCGCGGCGATCGGGGTGGCGGCGGTTGTGCCCTTCTCGCGGGGCAAGGCCAGGCGCAGCCAGCGGTGGGGCCCGGCTGCACCGGTAGCTGCGCCCGCAGCAGCACCCGCGCGGACCTCCAGAAGTTCGGCGCGAAGAGCGTCGGCGCCCGGCGTGGCGGCGGGAGAGGCGGACTCACGGTCGCCCGATGACCCGCCAGGCGCGGCAACTGAGGCGGGCGCTTCCTGGTACCCGGCCACGATGGCCCTCGTGCCCGCGAGGATCCGAGCACGCTCCTCGTCGACCAGGGTGCCGCCCACGCCGGCGAAGAGAATGCGCGGCAGCTCGACGGGAACGCCCGGGCCCGTGCGGGGGGCGGCGCCTCGACGGACCTCCACCGCGTCCAGCCACGCGCCCGCAACGCGGCTCGTGTCCAGGTCCGAGTCGTCGAGCAGCCCTCGGAGCCTGGAAACCGCCTCGGGATCCGCCGTGCGCTCGAGTGCGCGCGCCGCCTCCGCGAGGGCCTTCCGGTCTTCCACGCGCTTCCCCTGCTTTTCGTGAAGCGCCTCGCGCAGCAGCGACCGCGTGTCGTAACCCGCGCGGAGCAAGGCGTCCAGGGCCAGCACGCGCGGAAGCGGCGAGGCCTCGTTGGCCAGTCGATCAAGCGTTTCGAGGGCGAGGGCGCGCAGCTCCGGGGTCAGCTTGCTCGACGCCGGTGGGTGGGTCCCGGCGTCTCGCTCCAGGAGGCAGCCGAGGGCGAACCCGGCGTACGCGCGCGGGATCGGGCTCGCGTCCGAGCGTGCGGCCTCGCAGATGGTCGCCACGTCGCCCTCGCCGAGCACGCCCAGCGTCTCGAACACGCCCGCGCGCAGCTCTTCGTTGGGATCCGCCCCGAGCGCGGCGAACGCCTGGGCCGCGGCGCGAGCGCCCGCTTCGGGCAAGGCCGCCGCGGCGCGCGCGGCGCGCAGGAGCTTCGCGAGCGTGAAGAGGGCTTCGTTGCGCACGGCGAAGGGCTGCTTCGGATCGGCGAGGAGACGGGCCGCGGGCTCGATCGCGGCCGGATCGCCGGCCTCCGCAAGCGCGACCAGCGCCGGGGCGCGCAGGAAATCGTCCTTCAGCAGGGCGAGCAGCGCGGGGACGTGCTCCGGCTTTGCGAGCGAGGCCACGACGGTGAGCGAGTCGACGCGGCAGGCGCAGGTGCGGTTCGCGCACGGCGGGTCCGCCGCGAGCTCGAGCAGCGGCCGTACGGAGGCTGCGTCGCGCAGCCGCCACAGGGACTGGTAGGCGGCGTGGGAGATCCGGGCATCCGGATCGCGAACGAGGTACCGGGTGAGCGGCGCGGTCGGGCGCGGGTCCAGGAGGTAGCCGAGCCCCTCGACCGCGGGCAGGCGCAGGGCGTTGTCAGGATCCTGTGCGAAGGCGAGCAGGTCGAGGACGATTTCGTCGGGAAGGGGTTCGAGCGCCGGTGAAGGCGCCGCGGTCCCCGCCGCCCCCCCGTCCGCCCCCTGCGCCGCCGCCGTAGCGAGAGCCGGTACGATTTCCCACGCGAGCCGGCGCGCGTGCCATTCTTCCCAGCGACGTCGGAGCGTGCTCGTGAGGAGGGCCAGCGCGGACTGCCGGCGGCCGGCGTCCAGGGACCAGGCCTCGCGTCCGAGTGCGAGGAGGGCCGGGGTGCCGACGGCGAGGAGTTTCCGTTCCGCGGTGGGCCGGTAGTTGTCGCCGAAGCTCGCGAGCAGCTCGAAGACGTGCTCGACGGCCGCGGCCCCCTCTTGACCGGTGACGGCGGCCGCCTTCGTCGTGTCGCCCGTGGATGCCGCGCCGGCCGCACCCGCGGCCTCGGGCCCAGGCGCTCCGCCCAGCTCGCGCTCCGCGGCGTCGAGGCCGCGCGCAAGGACGTGTGCGAGAAGCTGGGCGGGGATGAAGCCGAGCAGGTCCTTCACGATGCGTCCGTCCGGGAGCTGGATGCGTTCGGCGCAATCGGGCAGGCCTTGCGCTTGCAAAAACTCCTGCGAAGGCCCCTCGACGCGCACGGGAATCATCCTGCGAGCCGCCTGGACCACGCGCGGATTCGCGAGGACCGCGGCCATCTCCTCGCAGCGCGGACAGCCTCGGCCGGGATGGAAGTCGATGAAGAGCGGCAAGCGTCGCTCTTCGGCGAGCCGCACGCCCTGCGGGAGCGAGTCGTCCCAGGGGACTTCGTGGTCGGGCACGAAGGCCCCACGGGGGGCGAGCGGGTGGGCAATGCGGCGCTTCCCCTCCTCGAAGTCGAACGGTTTGAACGTCGGACTCTCGGCGTTGTGGCAGCGCTTGCAGGTGTCTTCGCTCACGGGTCGCAGGCCGAGGGACTCGGCGCGTCGCCGGTCGAGCATGGCGTCGCGGTTCCGGTATTCGCTCCCGGGGCCATGGCACGCCTCGCACTGCACGCCGTCTTCGATGCGGAAGGTGCGGAAGAACCGGTCGAGCGGGGCGTCGCGGCCGGTGACATGGCAGCGCAGGCAGCGCTCGTCCCCCTGCGGGTCGCGCACGCCGAGGCGCGCGCCGACCTCGAGGGCGGGCGGCGTGGCGAGCGTGGCATAGGCGCGGGCGTGGGCGCTTTCGCGCCAACGTCCGTACTGGTCGCCGAGCCCGCGGGTCGAGTGGCAGTCACGGCAGCCGTTGGCGCCGACGAAGCGGGGGAGCGTCACGGCGGGGGCCGCGGGGGCCGCAGGGGCGGCGGCACCGGGGTCGGGAGGAGAGTCTTGCGAGGAGGCGGAGCGGACGGGGGCAAAGACGCACGGGAAGCCCAGGAGAATGGCTAGAAAGGTGCCCAGGAATACTGCCAGAAGCAGGCCGGCGGGTGGGAAGCTGATGGGCGAGGCGGTCCGAGGCGTGGTCGCGTGGTGGGTGGAGGCCGGGGGCGCGGGGCGACGTGATCCGAGGTGACGAGGTTGCGACCCCGGGTCCTGCCGCGCCGAAGTGGGGGACCGCCGGGCGGCGATTTCAAAATTCAAATTGCAAAATTCAAATCGCAAATTTGCAGTTCCGGTTGCGCTGGTGGCCCGTTGACGAACTTCGGACACAGTCGTCAACTCTGTCACGGCGGGTCGTACGCCGTGCGGACGTTCGCGCGGGCCGGAGGCCCGCGCCCCCAGGCATCGTGACTGGACTTCGTCAACGGTCCAGTAACGGCCCGATGCCCGAGCTCGGACGCCATCTCTGGAACGCCTAGGCGGCCGTTCGTGACTGGACTTCGTCAACGGGCCACTAGCGGCCCGTTGCCCGAGCTCGGACGCAATCTCTGGAAGGCCTGGGTGGCCGTTCGTAGTTCCGCCTTCAGGCGGGGCGTCGGGCGGCACGGCCGCGGACCGCGAAATCATGGGGCGGAAAGCGGGGCAAGATGTCGCCAACGGGCCTTTCGTGCGTCGTTGACGAATCGCAGACCCAGTCGTCCGGCGAGTCGCGGACGAAATGGCGGCTCGCGCGGGCCGGCCTGCGCTCCCAGGCCTCGTGTGTGGACTTCGTCCAGGACGCTAGTCTTTTTTTTCCCCATGGCCGGCGGGCGGACTCGCGGGCTTTTCCGCGGGGGCGGCCTTTTCCTCCGGCTTCTTGTCCGCCGGATCGTCGGGCGGCTCTTTGGCGAGGAGGGAGGCGCTGTTGGCTTTCCACCAGTCCTGGATCGAGGGGAGCTGCGCGGTCCGTGCCGCTTGCGGCGCGTCCGGGTTGAAGTTCATCTTCTTCGCCGCGAGGGTCTCGAGGCTGGTGAGCGCGGCCTGGCGGACGATCAGCTCCGCGTCGGAGAGCGCGGAGATGAGGAGCGGGATGGCCCGCACCGTCTTCAGGTCTTGCAGGGCGCGTGCGGCGGCGGCGCGCACCGTGGGGCCCTTGTCCTGGGCCAGGGCCTGGCCGAGAGGCTCGACGTAGCGGCGCCGCCCGAGGATGCCGAGCGTCGAGGCGGCGATCGCCCGGATGCCGTCGTCCTGGATGTCCCGGAGCGCGCTCACCACCGCGGTTTCCGACGATACGTCTCCGATCCGAGCGAGGCAGACGTGCGCCATCGCGACCACCTCGGGACCATTGTTGTTCGACTCGATGGCCTTGCGCAGGGGCTCCTTCGCGCCCGCGCCCATCTGAAGAATCACTCGCATGGACTGGAGGCGTTCGCCCGCGGACCCGCTGCCGAGTCCTTCGATCTTCGACTGGAGGTACTCGCCCATGCGCTGATCCGGGTCGTCAGAGAGGGGGACTTCCTTGGCGGCCTTGTCCCCCGAACCCCCGGCGGCGAAGCCGCGCTGCATCATCCGGTTGACCGCCTCCCGCTTGAAGCCGAGGACCTCGATCGCCGGGACGATGCAGAGGTAGCATTCGTTTTCGCCTTCCGCGATCTTCTCGGCGAGGTCGGTGGCCGAGGTGCCGTTCACCAGCACGCGGTCGTACAGCTCCCACGTCCTGCGCAGCGCGTCCGGGGCGCGGAGGAGAAGACTCAGGAGCTGCGGATACTGCTTGGCCAACTCGGTGGAACTGTGGGCCTTCAGGTCCTTCGCCAGGGGATCCAGTTCCTTCCGGGCGTCGGCGATGAACGCCTGCCAGTCCGTGCGGACCGACTCGGCCTGCACTTCCTTCGAGGCGCGATAGACCTTGGAGGAGTGCTGGGAAAGCCAGAGGAGCCGGCCGGTCTGGTAGACGAGGCGTTCGCGCAGCTCGCCGTTCCGTTCCATGAAGATCTGGGCGTGCATGCCCTTCATGTAGCCGCCGATCAGCTCGTCCGCCTTCTTGAGGAAGAACTGCCGATCCATGTGCTTGCGGCTCATCATTTCCGTGATTTCGACCACGACGCCTTCGGTCAGGGTGGCGTAGGCGGTGAGCAACGTGCCCCAGCCTTCGACCGCCCAGTTGTGGAGCAGCGGGTAGGCCGGCAGGAACGCGATCTCTCCGTCGGCTTGGAGTCGCGCGATTTCCTTCTGGATGTCCTCCGGCACGTTGCCGAAGCGGCCGTTCCACTCCTCGGGGGATTTCTGGAGGTCGTGGCGCTTGAGCACCTCCTGGTAGAACTTGCGCAGCTCGCCGAAGATCGTCTCGATGCTCGCGATCTCCCGTTCGTAGGATACGAGGGCGGCCTCGCTGACCTTCTTGGCCTCGTCGAGGGAGCCGAACAGGATCGGATAGAACGTCTCCTGCACGGGGAAGTCTGCGAGTTCGGTCGAAAGCGGTTCGTCCTGTCGCCACGGGGCGAAAGCGGCCTTGACCTGGTAATAGCCGGGTAGCACCGGGCGGGTGATCTCGAACGTCGCCTGGAAGGCCCCTTTGACCGGTCGGGCGGCGATCATGAGGTCGGACGGCTGACCGCGGTGTTCGACCGTGAGGTCGATGACGGTGCCCTCGGGGAAGGAACTCTGGCCTTCGACCTTGATCGCGGGTTTGCCCTGGATCTCCAGCGGCGTGGCGAGAATGCTGATCCAGTATTCCCTGTCGCCGGTTTGGGCGGCGGGCGGCGCGGCGGACGGCCCGTCGTCCGCGCGGAGCGTCAGCGGAACGAGGAGGAGGCCGAGGAGAGCCAGGCTGGCGATCGCCGGACGCATCGAGGGGGTACCTCCCGCAGGCGGTGGGTGAACGGGGCTGGAAGCGGACGGGACCGGAGGCGAGCTGGCTCGTCCCCGGTCCCGATTTTTTTTGCGCGCGCGCCCGTCAGGCGGGGTCGCGGGCTATTCGACCGCGTAGTAGAGATACCGGAAGCCGCCGGCCGGGACGACGGTCACCGTGACGTCGTCGAGGATCGGCGCGGCCATCCGGTAGGACGCGCTGTTCACGTTCAGGTTGAACGAATACCGAAGCTCGTCGCCGATCTGGAAATACAAGGGGTTTTGAGGCCGTGAGCCGCGCCCCTCCAGCTCCTGGGGCAGCCCGGGCGCCACGACCACGTCCAGCGGCGACCCGGCCGGGGTCGAGCCGACCGTCGTCATGTTCCAGTTCGAGGAGCCCGTCACGCCCGAGAACTTCGGGTACTGGACGGTCCACGCCACCGACACGAGCCGGCCCGAATAGTCCAGCGTCTTGTCGAGAGGGTCCACGCCGCCGGTCGCGGAGGGGCCGATCTTGGCACTGAACTGCGCCGTGCCTACGTAGCGGTGCGGCGGGACGAACGGAGAGGTCGGCAAGGTGTTCCGGTAGGTGCGCAAATCGTCGATCGTGCAATCGCCGCTGCACACGTAGCCGTTCGTCGAGTTCGTACGGAACCGGTTCGTGCCCGGGAAGAGGGACCACGCCGACGCCGTGAACGGCTTTTCCGCGCGGAGGTTCACGATCACCGGGTCGTCCCCCGAGGGCTTCCCGTCGACATAGAGGTAGGAGGCGGTCCCGCCGCTCCAGACGTAACGGACATGGTGCCAAACGCCGGGGAAGGCCCAGTTCGCCGGGTCATTGGTTTTGCCGGGGTTGTTGGGCAGCCGATACCAGTTCGTGTGATACTTGCCCCAGTAGTAGAGCAGGTCGAGGTTCGGAAACGGGCCCGCGGCGATCGTGCCGCCCCAACCGTACGGTTCCGCCAGCCGTGTCGCGTGGAGGCCGAAGAGGTACGGCCCCGCGTTCCCCTGCCGGCAGAAGAGCGCCACGCGATTGTCGGAGGTGGTCTGGTCTTTCGGCCCGAGCTGCGAGCCGTAGGCCGTGCCCAGCTTCCCGTCCCCGGCCGAGAAGAGCGTGCGGGAGCCGATGGCCTGCGGATTGTTGACCGTGGCCTGCATGAGCGTCGGGAACTCGGACGCGGACCACGTGGGTTTGACCCACATTTCGAGGCTGCCGCTATCGAACCGGATCTTCTGGTCCGCGCGCGCGTTCCTCACGTAATCGTCCTGCGCGCCGAAGCCCGCGGCGCCGTAAAGCGGCAGGTTGCTGTAGTTCGGGTAGCGGCGCGTCTCGTGCACGAAGAGCCCGTCGCAGAAGAGCTCGCTCGCGCCGTTGCCGGCGCCCCCCGGCGACCCGGCGTTCGAGGGATTGATCAGGCTCACCCCGCGCTCGGCCGGCCCGACGGCGTCCGCGCCGAGGTTGTTCGTATAGGTCGCGCGAAACAGCAGCCCGCCGCCGCCGGCATTCTTGTCGGTCGTGGCAGGCATGACGTACCCGTCGTACTCGGCCGCGAGGTTCGGGCCGACGTCGTCGAGGTTCTCCGGGTAGAGTGTGAAGCTCGTCCCCGTCCCGCTCCCGCCGCCGACGCGATTCACGAGGAACTCCTTCTGCGTCGAGTGCCGGTAGACGTCGCAGACTTTGACGAGCGTGGAGATTTTCCGTTCGGCCATGAGCGGCGCGGGCTTGCCCGGCGCCGCGGTGCCGAGCACGCGGCCGATCGACTCGAGCTCGAAATAGCCCATCGAGGCGAAGCAGAACTCCGTCGTCCAGCCGGCCGTCCCGTTCACGTAGACGAGGTCGCCCTTGTCCGTGTCGCCGTAGGCGCTGCCGAACGTGAAGTCCGGGTTGAACTTGTTCAGGTGGCTGTTCGGGTTCGCGTTCGCCTTGATCAGGCTCTTCTTCGCCTTTGCGCGGGGCTTGTTGGTGTCGAAGACGCTGTCCGGGATGCCGTCGATGAAGTTGTTGAAGTGCGACCAGGTGGCGATGCCGTAGCCGGTCTTGGCGATGAGGTCCCGTCGATGGGTGATGAGGCGGTCCGCGACGTTGCCCGCGATGCCCGAGTCAATGACCACTTCGAACCCGGGCTTGAAGCCGCTGCCCGTGAAGGTCCGCGGCTCGGTCGGCGCGCCGGGCGCGCGCGTGAAATACCGTCCGCGTAGGTTCGTGAGGACCGCGCGGATGACCTCCCGCGGCGCGGAGTTGATGTTGACCGGGGCGCGAGGCTGGAGGCACGGGCCGATGGTCGCCGCCGGCGCGGGCACTTCGGCCACGTCGTTGCGCGAGAGCCAGTGCGGCGCCCAGTCGCCGGGGTCGTCGCCGACCAGCCGGTCGCTGCCGCACGAGGCCCAAAGCGACTGCTTGGCCGTGCAGAACGGCTCCTTCACGCGTTCGACCGGGAGCGCCGCGTACGAGTCCTCGGGGGAACCGTCGGCCCGCGTGAAAGTCACGGCGTTGTTGTAGATGATGTTCGGGTCGTCCGGCCGGGGATGCAGGATCACCCGCGGATCCAGCGTGCTCCGGTCCACCCAGGCCTTCGACGTGACGTAGGCGCGGACCAGTTCGTAGTTCCGCGACTGGATGTTGTCGGTCGAGCCCAGGATGGGCTTGATTTCGTTGAGCGTGTCGAAGTCGCGGGCCAGCCCCTTGCGGTAGGCGGAAATCTGGTCCCCGAGGTTCGCGACCGTGAAGCCCTGCTCGCTCGCGAGGATCTGGCCCAGGGTATTCAGCATCATGCGCACGTTCGGCGCGAGATCAGCGACCGTCCGGGCGATCGCCGGATTCGGATTGCCGTCGTTCAGGTCCGGTCCGTTGATCCAGATGCGTCCGCCCGCGTCCAGGACCTTCACGGAATAGTAGTCGGCGCCGCCGCCGTACGTGGCCCCCAGCCGGCCCGTCACCCCGAAGGTGTCGGTGGTGGCGATGCCGAAGAGGGCGCGCTTGGTCGTGTTCGGGCGGTTCTCGATGCGCACGAAATCCGGAGCGCCCGTGGCGTCGGTCCCCTGGAAGGAGACGTAGATCGCCTCCTGCAGCGGAATCGCGGGATCGAAAACCGGCGCCGTGGTCGGGGTGCCCAGCTTGCCGAAGAGCCAGGGCTTCTCTTCCCCCTCCGACGAACTGTACTTGTCGGCCGGCACGCTCGGCTGGAGCAGCGCGGCGGCCATTTCCGCGCCCGCCCGCTCGAGGCCGCTCTGGGCGAGCATCTGCGCTCGACGGAGGTCAACGTAGAATTGGGCCACCGTCCGCTCGGCGTTGGTCACCGCCATGAAGACGACAGCCAGGATGCCGAGCACGCCGAGCATGCCCATGGCCACGATCAGGACCATTCCACGTTTTTTTTGCATTGCGCCGCCTCACGCGAGCTGTGTGGACGGGATGGTGAACGCAAGTCGTGCCCTCGAGCCCCCTCAGTACCGCCCCACAGAATTGGGTGACCAATTTCCTCGACGATTTCGGCCGCCTGCTTCGTTGCGCTCGCTCTACGTAGTTCTCCGTTACTACGCCTCGCTCGCGCGCCTCGCGGGCGGCCGAACTTGCCTTCGGCTACTGGTCACCGACTTCCGTGGAGCGGTACTCCGCCAATCGCTGCGGAAGGAGGCCGAGTGGTATTCGGAATGCTTGAGCAATGCCCGTGCCGGGCCCAGCTTGTCAAGAGCTGTAATAAATCGTTTATGCGTATGTATATAAGCTAAGGGTGAGAGCCATCGTCCGGAAATCGTTACCTCGGTGCCCCGTGCATTACGAATCGGTAGCGAAGGGGGCGAGCTGTCAAGGTAGCGCGGGGTTGCCGCGAAGCGATGGATTATCTACAATAGAGAGGCGGAAGTCAATGGAGAAACCGAAGAGGGCCTCGTCCATGAAAAGGCGTCGTTCCGAACGCGCCGTTTGCGATCCGGCGAGCCGCTCGACCCGCCGCGCCGCGCGTCGTTTCAGGGGATGCGTTGCCGCTGCACTGGTAGCCGTCGCGCTCGGCCTCGGGGCCGGCCGGCCTCTCGCCCAGGAACCGTCGCCCTCTCCCGCGATGCCGACCGGGGATTCCGCCCCGCTTGACGACCCTGCCATCGCACGCCTGCTTGCCGGAACGGACCGCTCGGGAAAGCTCGAGGCCGCTGCCGCCCTCGCCCGCCAGGGATCGCTCGACGCCGTCCAGCGCCTGTTCGCTCTCGCCGCCGACGAAGACCCGGCGATCCGCGAAGGCCTGCTCTCCGCGATCGCGACCTGCGCGGGCAAGGATGCGCGCGTGCCCGGCTGGCTCGCGGGAGAGGCCGTGCGGTTCCCCGACCCGAGCGTCTGTGCGCTCGCCGCCGAAAGTCTCGGTCGCCTCCCTGCCACGGGGGAGCGAGCCGCGCCGGAGTGCGAACGGGCCCTGCGCGAACTCCTCGAAAGGGACGCCGAGCCCCGGGTGCTCGTCGCCGCGCTCGCCGCCTACTCTCGCGTCGGGTCGTTCGCGGGCGTGCAGCCGCTCTTCGACCGATTGTTGCGGGGCGGCAGGCCCCTGGCCGTGCGCGTGGCGGCTGTGCAGTGTCTCCTCGACGCCCCGGAGGCGGCGCGTGCCGGGCTCAGCCTCGCCGCGGCCTCGGACGACCCCGATCCTTCCCTGCGCGGACTCGTTCATTCCTGGCGCGCCCATCGGTGGGGGCGGCGCGCCGGCGCGCCCTCGTCGCCGGGGCAGCCGGGGCCGCCGGGGCCGCCCGCCGAGCCGCGACGGTCGCCGGCGGAGTGCTCGCAGGCCGCGCTCCGTTGGCTTGCCGCGCACCAGGAGCGGGATGGGCGGTGGTCGTGCTCGGGGAACAATCCCTTCCACAACGACCTCCGGGTGCCCGGCTTCGCCGACGAGGACGAGATCGCCGACACCTCGACGACCGCGCTCGCGCTCCTCGCCTTCTTCTCCGCGGCAACGGCGCCGGGCGAGGCGCGGGCCTTCGACGAAGCGGTCGCGCGAGGCCTCTCCTGGCTGCGGGCGCGACAAGGGGCGGACGGCGTTTTCCGGGATCCGTCGGCGGAGGCGACGGGCCCGGCCGGCACGGTGCACGGGTCGAGGCGCGGCTCCGTGAACGACTACAACCATTGTCTGGCGACCCTGGCGGCCGTCGAGGCGGCCGGAAGGGCGCAGGGCGCGGAGTGGCGCATCGTCGCCCAGCGCGCCCTCGACGCCCTCCTCGCCGCGCCGCGTGCCGAAGGCTTCTCCTGGACCCGGTACTTCAGCCCCTCGGACGTGGGCTTCTCGGTCTTTGCGCTCCTTGCCTTGGTGGAGGCGAAGGGCGCGGGTCTCGCCGTGCCTCCGGAGGCCCTGCGGGACGCGCGCGCCTATGTCGACGCGATCAGCGAGCCGGAGTCGGGCCGCGTGCGCTACCGGGTCGGACACCCGCAATGCCTTGCCGGCCTCGACGGCACGGCCGCCCTGCTCGTGGCGCGGCTCGCCCTCGGGTGCCCGCCCGAGGACCCGCGCAACGGCAAGGCGGCGGCTTTCCTCGCCGGGCAGCCGCCGCGCTGGGGGGCGTGGTTCGACCTGCCTCCCTCCGACCCGGGCGGCGGACACGCGGGTCGACTGCCAGAGGACAACATCGCGAACTTTTTTTTCTGGCGCTTCGCGGCCCTGGCCGCGGACGGCATGGCCGGTCCGGGTGCGCCCGGTCCGCTGGCCGGGTGGAGGGCCTCGCTCGAATCGCTGCTCGAGGAGCACCAGCGACAGGGGGGGGACGAAGAGGGTTCCTGGGACGCGGTGGGCGTGTGGGCGCGTGTCGGCGGCCGGGTGTACACGACGACCATGGGCGTGCTCGCGCTCGCCCCGCGCGGCCGGCTCGACGGGGGCGGGCGGGGGAAGTAGGGGCCCAGTACCGCTCCACGGAAGTCGGTGACCGATCGTCGAAGGCAAGCTCGGCCGCCCGCGAGGCGCGCGAGCGAGGCGTAGGAACGGAGAACTACGTCGAGCGAGCGCAACAAAGCGGGCGGGCGAAATCGCCGAGGAAATGGGTCACCCAATTCTGTGGGGCGGTACTCAGGCCCGGGCCCGCGATCGGCAGCCGGGCGACGGGCGTCGCCGTGTGGGCCGTCTTTTCCTTGAATCCGGCGGGGCGAAGAGGGAGAATTTCGCGACTCGCCGCCCCGGCGGCGGCACAGGGGGTTGTCACGACGTAGAGGAGCATCCCATGGTCCGGAGTCTGTCCTGTATTTTCGCGCTCGCCGCGTGCTTGTTCCTGGCAAGCTGCCGCGGCACGTCCGGCGTGAACACGCGCGTGGACGTCCAGCAGCCGGTGCGCACGGTGGAAATCGGCGATGCATGGCTGAACGAGCGCGTGCAACTCTTGAACATCATGCACCGGTTCGAGGGGGACCTCCTGGTGGTGCAGGCCCAGGTGAAGAACAGCAGTCGCGACACGGTCCGTTGCGAGTACAACGTGATCTGGTACGACATGACCGGCTGGGAAATGAGCGACGCCGTGGGGGGCTGGAAGCCGCTCCTCCTGGAGGGGCTGGACCAAAAGGCCATCACCATGAACGCTCCGAAGCCGGGCGCGAACACCTTCTTGATCAAGCTGCGTCGCGACACGGCGATCCGCTAGGGGCACGCGGCCGTCGTCCCGTCCGGCCGAAATTGAGCAACAAAAGGTCCCATAATATAGAGGAAGACCGATGAAGACGTTTCCGCCGAGGAGCCTGTCCCGCCTCGTCGTTGCCGGCTGCCTCGTGGCCGCGGCCGGGTGCAGCGGCGCGCCCCACACCCGGTACGAAGAGGCCAGCCGGCCGTCGCTCGTGAGCGAGCGGTACAACGATACGGACCTCCGGACCGTCGCGGAGGCGATGGTGAATTCGCTGATCCAGCACCCGGTGATCCGGGACGCCGTGCGCCCGCCGATCCTGATGGTGGGGACGGTGACGAACCGCACGGACCAGCACCTCGACGTGAAGTCCCTCACCGACATGATCCGGACGGCCCTCTTGAAGACCGGCCGCGTGCAGGCGGTGGACGAGACCGCGCGCGGCGAGCTGGCGGCGGAGTACGACTACCAGTCGAGCGGGTACGTCGATCCGAACCAGAAGAAGGGGCCGGGCAAGCAGGCGAGCCAGGACTTCCATTTGCGCGGCGACATCTCCTCCATCACGGATCGCGGCCCGGGGGTGCAGGTGAACTACATGAAGTTCACGATGCAGCTCACCGACCTCAACACGAACCTGATCGTCTGGACGGACCAGAAGGAAATCAAGAAGGTCACGGAGCGGCCGGGCGTGGGGTGGTAGACACCCGCGCAAGCGCGGCCGCCCGCGTCGGACGGTAGCGTTCCCTGAGTACCGCTCCACGGAAGTCGGTGACCCATAGCCGAAGGCAAGTTCGGCCGCCCGCGAGGCGCGCGAGCGAGGCGTAGTACCGGAGAACTACGTCGAGCGAGCGCAACGAAGCAGGCGGCCGAAATCGCCGAGGAAATGGGTCACCCAATTCTGTGGGGCGGTACTGAGGGCGCGGGCGACCCCGCCCGCTCGGCCCCGCGACCTCGCAGGGGCACGGCGCTGCCGTGCCCTCGGCTGCGGCCTCGAGTAAGAGGAGTCTCCATGCGACGCCCCGTCGGGATGCCGGTTCTTCGTACCGCGAGCGCCGCGCTCGCGCTCGCGGCGGCCCTGGCCCTCGGCGCGGCCGGGTGCCAGCCCTCGCTCGCGCGCCAGGACGAGGTGGCCAAGCAGCGTTTCTTCCGCGGCGATTTTCCGGGGGCCGCGCAGAGCCTCGACCCGGTGCCGCAGGAGCAGGGGCACGATCGGGTGCTCTTCTTGATGGAGCGCGGGACCATCCTGCACGCGGCGGGTCAGTACGAGGACTCCAACCACTACCTGCTCCAGGCCGCGGAGATGGTCGACTCGTTGCCGCTCACGCGGATCAGCGAGCAGATCGCGACGATCGTCACGAACGAGACCGCCGCGGACTACCTCGCCGAGGACCACGAGCGCGTGCTCCTCCACGTGTACCTGGCGATCAACTACGCGGTCCTCGGCAATTTCCAGGACGCGCTGGTCGAGTGCAAGAAGATCAACGACACGCTCAAGTGGATCGCGGACCAGCGCGGCGTCGACTTCCGGCAAAACGCCTTCGCCCTCTACCTCTCCGGCGTGATCCACGAGACGTTCGCCTTCGACACCGGCAACCTCGCGGACCTGAACGAGGCGTACCAGTTTTACAAGGACACGGCGCGGCTGGCGCCGCACTTTGCCTATGCGCAGTACGACCTGCTCCGGTTGAGCCGGCGGCTCGGCATGACGCAGGAGTACGACGACTACCGGAAGCGCTTTGGCCGGGACGGGCCGGAGGTGGACTGGAAAACGAACGGCGAGGTGGTGGTGATCCTGCAGCCGGGACTCGTGCCGGTGAAGGTGCCGAACCCCGCCTTTCCGATCGTGCCGACCGTGGCCGTGCGGCCGACCCCGACGGTCTACGGGAGCGTTTTTGTGGGGGAGCAGCTCGCGGACCGGACCTGGTCCCTGAACGACGTCGAGGCGACCGTGGTCCAGAATTTCCGGCAGCAGGAGGGGCCGCTGATCGCGAAGCGCGCGGTGATCCTGGCGGCGAAGGCGGTCGCGACGGAGGAGATCCGGAAGCGCAACCAGCTCGCGGGCGTGCTGGTCGGGGCGTTCTTCGCGGCGACCGAGAAGGCGGACCTGCGCTGCTGGCTGACGCTTCCGCGCGACCTGCAAATGGCGCGGATGGCGCTGGCCGTGGGAGAATACGACATCACGCTGCGCCAGTTCGGCGCGGGCGGGCAGCCGACGGGAGACCACCTGTGGCGTCGCGTGCGGATCGAGCCGGGCCGGCGGGTGTTCCTGAATGCGAGGACGGTGTACTGAGTACCGCTCCACGGAAGTCGGTGACCAATCGCCGAAGGCAAGTTTGGCCGCCCGCGAGGCGCGCGAGCGAGGCGTAGTAACGGAGAACTACGTCGAGCGAGCGCAACGAAGCAGGCGGCCGAAATCGCCGAGGAAATGGGTCACCCAATTCTGTGGGGCGGTACTGAGGGAGGGTGAGGGAAGGGGTGGGAGTGTGGGGGAGGTGGTGGACATCGAGAAACATTCGAGCAAGAGCCGGTCGTAGGAAGTCTTTTTTTACCGCAGAGGCGCGGAGACGCAGAGGATCGTCCTTACGCCGAACACCCTCAGCGTCTCAGCGCCTCTGCGTTTCGTCAACCCGTCCGCCCGCTGTGGCCCTCTTCTCTCATGCTTTCCACGCCTCTCCGCGCCGCGGCCCCCCCCCCCCTCACTCGTTGACGCATTTTGATGCGGAAAAACTGTTGCCTCCCCCTCCCCCGCCGAGTATACTTCGGCTAGATCGGGGACCCAGCCGGGCGGTCCGGGCCCGGCACAACTCGCTTTTTCCGCGATCCGTGCGTCCGACACGAGAAAGGAGTCCTGCAATGGACGCGTACCCCACGAGCGGGGATCCCCGCACCGCCCTCATACCCGTTATTTACTCTGATTCCGCTCATCGGACCGGGCATCCGCATCCTTACTGAGACCTGACCGAACTGGGGAACTACCTGTCCCTCCTTCTCGCCCACCAGGGGGTGGAGCGAGTCGTGCAGGCACTGAGACTCAGGGACGAGACAAGCGAGGAACCCGTCGCATCCCGCCGGCCCGCCGGCCCCGAACCGCGACGGATCGCCCCCGAACCCCTGGAGGTCTTGGCCTTCGCAGGAGGCGACCGGCGGTAGACGGCGACCGCAGCCGGGTGCGCCCCGCCGCGTGGCGGCGACCAGGCCCCCCGGGCAGGGAGCCGAACGGACGTCGGATCGCGGCGTGTCGGGGACGGCGCTCCAACGGCGCCGTCCCTGTCTTTTTTTAGGAGGCGTCGAGTGTCGGGCTGCTCGGAGCTTCGCGGCTCGCCGGCGTCCCCCCGCCTCCGGGCGCCTCGCTTCGCGGGCTCACCCCCCGCCCCGTACCTCCTCGTCGCCGTTCTCGTCCTTCTCTCCCCCCTGCCGGCTCCGGCCGCGCCCATCCCCTCCGCGCCCGCGCCCGCCCCCGCGCCCGCCGCCGCTGCCGCGCGACCTCGCCCCGCGCCGTTCGTCCGGGAGCGCCCGCCTTCGTTTGTGTACTTCGACGAGGAGGAGGGGATCCAGTACGCCCTCCTGCACCTGACGAAGGCCCTCGAGGCGGGAGATGCCCGGCGCGCCGCGCGCATCCTCCAGGGGGCCATCGCCGCCCACGGCTTCAAGGTCGCGGAGGCGGAGGGCGGCGTTTTTCTCCCCTCCTGGCAGTCGCTCCACCGCCGGCTCATCGCGCTCCCGGAAGGCGTCCAGCGCGTGCATCGGGAGCTCTTCGCCGCCGAAGGGCGGGCCCGTCTCGCCGCGGCCCGCGCGGCGGGGGACCGCGTGGAAGAGCTTCACGTGTGCACCGCCTATCTCGCGGTCCTGCCGGAGTCCGACGTGCTCCGAACGGCGCTGCGAGTCTTCGAAGAGGGACGGCCGGGGGTCGTGCGCGCGCTGCTCGAAGAGACCGCCCGCTCCCTTCTTTCCCGCCGGCCGTCGCCGACCCTGATCGCCACCCTCGCCATGCTCTACGCGCGAAGCGGCGACGAGGACGAGCTGGCGCGCCTCCGCGGCGCCGCGCCCGCCGAGGCCCTGGCGGAGGTCCTGCTCGTGGGCGGCCGATCGTGCCCGCTGGGGGAGGTGCTCGACCGGGTGAAGGTCGCTGCGCAGGCGTCGCCGCGCGCGTGCGCGAGCGAGCTTGGGGGTGGGACCTCACCGCCTCCCCCGTGCGGCGTGCCCGCGGAAACGCCGGCCTGGACGCTGTCGCTCCCCGAGGGGGCCCGGCCGTCCGCGGCCGCGCTCACCGCGGACGCGATCCTGAACGCGGCCGGCGCACGGAGGATCCGGGCGCTCGCCGCTCCGGACGACGCGGGCGAGGTCGGACCGCTGCCCGCGACCGTGGCCGGCGAACTCCTTCTCCTGAATTTTGGGACGTGCGTCTCCGCCTTCCGGCTGGCGGACGGAGTCGCCGCATGGACCCGCGGTCCGGACCCCGCGCTGCCGTCGCCGCCGGCGCGCATCACGCGGGGCCCGGGGATGCGGCCCTGCGCCTTGGCCGCGGAGGTTGCCGGCGGGCGCGTCTTCGCGACGCTCGATGGCCGGCCATCCCCCGGGCGTCAGCGGCGGCCCGTCGGTCGCTTCGACCTCGCCTGCTTGTCTCTTGGAGAAGGCAAGCTGCTCTGGTCGCTCGACGACGCCAACCAGGGGGCCGACCTTTCCTTCGTGGGCGTGCCCCTGCCCTGGGGCGACCGGCTCTACGCGGCGGCGGTCGCGGCGGAGCGCGCCGCACAGACCTTCGTCGTCTCCGTCGAGGCCGCGACCGGACGCGTCCTGTGGAAGACCCTGGTCGCGCTGCGCTCCTCACCCGCGAGCGACGACTCCGGCGTTCCCCTGCTGCAGGTCCCCGTGCTCGTGCTCGACCGGGGCGCGCTCTACGTCTGCACGTCCTCGGGGGCCTTCGCCGCGCTGGAACCGGCGACCGGCGAATTTCTCTGGGGGCTGAAGTACCCGTCGCCGCCGGGGCAAGGCGGGGACGCGCGGTTCTGGCCGCCCACCGGGCCGAGGGGGCCCGCGATGAATCCCGCCTTCACCGGCCCGGAGGGGCTCTGGCTGGCCCCCACGGACGCGTCCCGTTTCTTCCTCGTCGATCCGTTTTTGCGGGCCCTGGTCGTGGACCACTGCAAAGACGAGGGGGAACGCTACCGCTATCTCGTGGGCTGCGAAAGCGGACGGCTGATCCTCGGCGGTCCCGAACTGGGGCTCTATTCCGCGCGGGAAGGGCTCGTGCGGCACTGGGAGCTGTCGCGGGGTCAAGGGGGCTGGCGGCCCGCGCTGGGGAAGGAGCAGGGGCTGGGGCGCGGGCGGGTCGTCGTCCCGCTGCGTCGAGAGGTCGTCGCGCTCGACGCGGAGACTTTCGCACGGGCCTGGTCCCTGCCGGTCGAGGCGGAACGGTCGGGGGACGTGCTGCTGGCGCCGGGTGGGCTTCTGCTCTTGTCCCGCACGCAGATCACGTGCTATCCCTGGAAATGACCGATGTGACGAGGAGGCCGGCATGCGCGGGTTGAGAGTGTCCTTCGTGGTATGCGGGTGCGTGCTGGCGGCCGGCGCCCTGCGGGTCGCCGCCGGGGAAGAGTCGTCGCCGGGCACGGTCACGGTCAACGGGGAGGCGACGGTGGAGCGGCGGGCGACCGTGGCGCGGATCCTCTTTCGAGCGACGGGCGAGGCCGAGGCGGCGAAAGACGCGCTCGTGAAGTATCGGGAGAAGATGAACCGGCTCACGTCGGCGCTGAAGACCGCGGGGATCGCGGAGAAGGACGTGACCGTGCGTGCGGCGGCGATCCGGAGCCCGCAGGCGGACTCGAACTCGCAGCTCGCGATGATGATGCGGGCCGGGCGGGGGGGCGGGCAGTCGGCGCCGATGGTTTCGATCGCGAGCCGGGTGGAGGTACGGGTCGCGCTTGCCGCCGAGGCCCCGGCGGCCCAGGTGCTCGAGCGGATCGCGGGCTTGGTGGACGTGGTCCTGGAGGCCGGCGCGGACAACCTGGCCGTGGACCCGCGGCCCGTGGGCTCCGCGGGCGGCGACCCCGGCGGTCCCTCGCGGCCGGTCGTGGTCTTCGGCGTGGAGGATGCGAGCGCGCTGCGGGACGAGGCCTATGCGGCGGCGCTGGAGGACGCGCGCGGCCGCGCGGCGGCCCTGGCCGGGCGGCTGGAGCTCCGGCTGGGACGGGTGGCGACGGTACGGGAGCTGTCGACTTCCGAAGCGGCCGCGGGGCTGCTCGGCGGGCCGACAGCCGTGTCGGTGGCCGGCGCTGGAGCGGGGGCGGCGACCGAGGGCGCGGGCGCGGGGTCGGCGGAGGGCGCGGGCGCGGGGGAGACCCTTGGCCTCCCGACGGTCAGCCGGAGCACGCGGCTCGAGGTCGGGTTTCGGGTCGAGCGCTGAGAGGCGGACGAGGGGGAAGCAGGGGCTGCCTCTCAGTCGGAGCCTCAACGCACTCTCAGACAAGAAGGGTCGCGCGAGAGCGGGGATAGTTGTCGAGCGTGAAGTGTGCCCATGGTAGGTCAGCAAGCGCGAATCACACCCGGACACTGGCGCCGCAAGGAGGGGCGCGATGCGTCGTGTCGCGTCCTGCGCCGAACCGTCTGCGCCTTCCTCGCGGGCTCGGGAAATGGTCAGCCTGCGACAAGTTGTACCTAATCTTACGCGCTCACCTAGCACGCCCTCGCCGCCTTGTGCTTCGCGATCATCCGCCGCACCCGCGGAAGAAGCTCGTGGGGAAGCTCGATGACCGTTTCCGGTCTCCCCTTGAATGCCGCCTCGTCCTCCGCAGCCGCCTCAGCGTCAGCCTGGCCCTCATAGTGTGCGAGGACCTGTTTCACGCGCTGATGATTCCACCCGACGGGAAGCTCCCTCGCCTTGCTCTTCTTGAGCGTCTTCATCGTTGCCTCCTTCGCTGCCGACGACGAAATGCGGCTAGCGGTTTTCCTCTTAACTCGAACGCCGTCACCACGAAGGCGCTGTCCTGACCCGGGTCAGGAACGTAGATCACGCGGAGGTATCGCCCATCCCGAGTTTGTCCCACGGCAACGCGGGACTCGTCGCGCCCGGGCCGGTCTTCACCTGGCCAGCGCAACACCTCCTCGACCTCATTCTCCCGCACACCGTGCCCGTAGATGTGGGGCACACTTGTTTCAGGATCGATGTAGAATCGAACCCTCAGAAAGCCCTCCTTTCTCCCTGCCAGTGCTACGCCCGCTTCTGAAATCTGCGGGCTCTCATGTTGGCATCGAGCCCGCGCCCCGAGATGCCAAGCGTGCGGGCGGTTCGTACTTCACCCACTTCGCCTCTAATCCAACGCCTAGGCCCAGCGACAGACCGTCTCGGTGCTGCGGGTGAAGGGGAGGGTCCACTCCCCCTCGATGGGGACGAGTGCGCCGAGCACGGCGCCGACGCGTTTGCCGTCGGTCGGGAGCGACCGCGCCTGCCGTGCGTCCCGGGCCTTCGTGAACTCCTCGATCGTCTCAACAGTCGCGCCGCTAGACTTCTTTCTCGTGACGGACGTTTTCGAGGAGCTCGAGGAACTTCGCGCGGAGCTCTTGCGGGAGCTTGCGGACGAACGGCTTCCTGAGCCGATTGGCCTTGATGAGTTGGAAGACATCGCCCAGGTCTTGCGGGCGATTCCCGTAGATGCCCGAGGTGAGTTTGAACTCGATCAAGAGGGCCAGGTCTGGAACGCGCTGACCCTTGAAAACGACGAAGCGATCCGACCGGGGATCCGGGAAGACCAGCGAGCTCTCCTTGGAGCCCGCGTGCTCGCCGGCCTGGATGACATCGATGTTCACGCGATGTTCGGACTCGCGCAGCTTCTTGCGCAGCCCGGGGGCGCGGGGGACGTAGCCACGGCCCACCAGCCGCTCGTGGATCCGGTCGAGGCCCTCGGGGGTGGTCAGGATGTCGATGTCCTCCGTGTGGCGCACGTACCCGTGGTGGCGCATCGCGAGGGCGCCGATGATCGCGAACGGGATTCCCTCCTCGTCGAGCCGACGGGTCAGCTCCTGCAGCACCGTGGCGATGTCCATGGTGTGCCTTTCGTCGCGACGAAGTTCGTCGATCAGGGAGGTTCCGAAGAGTGGATCGGCCATGGCAGTCGTCCGCAGGTCTGTACGTGGCCACCAGTCAAAGCTGACGCGCAGGATCACAGAAAGGAGGGTGTGAAACCAGGCACCGGCCCCGCCACTTGTCACCTCCTTCCGTGCGGGTTATCCTACTCGTCGGCCGAGTCTCCAGCAAGCACGATCTGGAGTTCGCGCCTCTGTCGGAGCCCGTCTGTCGGTCTCCATGCCCACGCCTGGGCCTGCCCTTCCGCCCGACTCCCCCTTCCACGAACCTCACGCGCGATCGCTATCGCGTCACGTTCCCCACGTCGGGCGTCGGCTCCAGGATCCGCCGGGAGGGGAAGTACGAGGAGGGCCGACCGCGCGGCGCGGACCGGGGCACACCTCCGCCGAACGCCCACCTGCCACCCGGTCGGACGTTCAGCGAACGTGAATGCCGGCGGAGGCTCAGTAGGCGTGCTTGGCTTTCGCAAACAAAAAGTCGGTGATGCCCGGGGCTACCTTCGCCCCCGCAGCACGGCACGCGCCCAGGCGGCGTCCGATTCCCCGAAAGGCGGCGTCGGTGCGCCGCGGCGGTCCAGCGAGTCGTCGTAGCCGGCGAGGTCGTAGACCTTTTCGAAGGTGGCTTGCAGCTCGAGGATGGCGTCGGAGTCTGGGCCGGCGAGCGGCACAGGAATCTCCGATAGGCGGTGACGAAGCGTCCAGGCGTAGACCTCCGCATTCGGCCGGCGATCACGGCGGCACACGAAGGCATAGAAGTCACTGCGTGGAAGCGGCCCGAGCGCCGGCAGTCGTCGGCCGGCGCGGAGCAGGTCCAGCTCGACCAAGTGGGCGCTCAACTGCCTCTCCCGCACGAAATCAACTCCGGCCTCAGCGCGGGTCGCAATGTTCTCAGCCCCGAATTTCGATGCCGACCTCCTCGCCGCACGCAACCCCTCCTCGACCATTCCTAGCCCGGCACTCCGATTGCTTAACGCTCCGTAACTCCGCTTCCGGGCCTCGGAATCGGGCATGGAGCGCGAAAAAAGACCCGATCGGCGCGGAAATCCACGCGGAGTTTGGGCGCTGAGAATTTGCCCTCGCGCTCGACCCGCGTCCTCCATTGCACCCGTAGCCGCTCGTGCTCGCCGTCCTCCTCGCGCGGCTCCCCGAGTCCCCAGTCCCAATCGCCGGATGAATTCGAGGGCGTTTCGACGCCCCTCCTGGAGAGGGTCCGTCCACGCCCCTTGCTCCCGACCCGCACTCAGGAGGTTTCGATGAGAGGAGCCCCGACTGCCCGCCGACGGACCGCGCACGGACTTTTGATGGCCTGCGCCGCCTTCCTCGGCCTCGCGACCTGTGCCGCCTCGGCCCAAGCCGATGACGCTTCGCTGCTCAAGGGGGAGTTCAGTCTCACGACCGGCGTCTCGGACGAGGCCTTCGAGCAGGACCTCGGGTGGTTCGTCCGCGGCGAGGTCGACCTCCCGCTCCGGCGCTTCGGCGGCTTCGGCATCCTCGGCCAGCTCGGGATCTCCTACTCGCACTCCGACACGCATTTCGACACGCTCACCAGCGCGGTGCTCGGCACGCTCCAGGACCGGACGGTGTCGCTCAGCACGCTCACCGTGGACATGGGCTTCAAGGTCCGCTACGACGAACTCTCCGGCCGGGACTCCAGTCTGCGCCCCTATGTCTCCACCGGTGTCGGCATTCCCGTCTATATCGTGGACCCGGATCGCGTGGTCGCGGGGCAGGTCCCCGAGGCGCAGGAGTTGCGCGAAGCCGGCTTCCCCGTCGGACACGGCAACATCCGGGTCGGGCCCTACCTGGGCGGCGGCCTCGAGCTCATGCTTGGCGCGGGCTTCATCCTCGGCGTCGACATCCGGCACCACTTCATCGGCGGGAAGAACTCGGACTTCACCCACTACGGCGTGACGGTCGGGCTCGACTTCTAGGGGTCGGGGCGGGCCCGAATGCAGGTCGGTGAGCATCGCCGCCGTGCGCCAGGACGCAAGAGTTTCCAACTTCGCCTGTCGGCCCCCGGTGTACGCCGGGCTTGCAAGCGGCCGCCGGGAGGCGCTAGAATCCCCCACGGAACGCCGGTGTGCCGCGGGCGCTCGAGGCGCGGCGCACCGGCGTACGCGCCGGCGCCGCGTGTTCCAGGAAGACCTCGCGGTGCCCGGGTTCCGGTGGGGCTCAGATGCAGGAGGCGACGCCATGCACCGCATCGTCCGAACGCCTTGGCTTGCCTTGGCGGCTTTGTGCGCGGCGACCGCATTCGCCGAGGAACCCAACGAACGCCTGCGACCCCTGGCCTGGCTCGTCGGCAATTGGGAGGGGCGCGGCAAGTACGGGGACGGGGAATTCGTCGATTCGGTCTCGTACGATTGGACCCACGGCAAGAACTTCATCAAGTGGACGGCGGAGGCCCGGATGGAGGGCCAAGTGGTCCACAGCGAGACCGGCATGCTCGGGTGGGATCAGGCGAAGAAGCGGCTGATCTGGTTCAGCTTCGGTCTCGACGGAACGATCGGCCAGGCGGAGGACGAGGCCTCGACGGAAAAGGACACCTGGATCGCGCACGGCAACGTGGGGGACCAGCCGCCGTGGAACGACACGCGGCAGATCCTGCGCAAGGTGGACGACGACACGTACACCACGGAAGTCCAGACGAAGACCGACGGCAAATACGTGAAGTTTTTCCTCGGCACGTACAAGCGCAAAAAGGCGGAGTGACCTGAGTACCGCCCCACAGAATGGGGCGACCCATTTGCTCGGCGATTTTGGCCGCCCGCGTCCCCCCTTCGCGCCGCGGCGCGTCGGGGCGCAGGCCGTTGCACTCGCTCGCCGTAGTGCTCCGTTCCTACGCCTCGCTCGCGCGCCTAGCGAGCGGCCAAACTTGCCTTCGCCTATGGGGCACCGACTTCCGTGGGGCGGTACTGAGACGCGTCGTCCGGCTGCCGCTGTGGCGAGGGCGGCGTGTTGGGCTACTTCGGCCCCTCGAGCAGGCCGAGGAGCGCTTCCATCTTTTCGCGGTAAGCGGCCTGCCGTGACGCGGTGTCCAGGGCCTTGTGCGCGTCGGAGACCGCCCCCGCGTGGTCGCCCTCCAGCGCGCGGGCCAGCGCGCGGTTCGCCCAGGCCTGCCCGAAGCCGGGGGCCAGCTCCACGGCCTTGTCGAAATCGGCGAGGGCCGCGGCGAGGTCGTTCTTCTCCACCCACAACACTCCGCGGTGGTTCCGCGTGAGCGCGTCCCGCGGCTCGAGCTCGAGTGTACGCGCGAAATCCGCCAGCGCCCCGTCGCGGTCCCCGAGCTTCCAGCGCGCGTTGCCACGGGCGGCCCAAGCCGGTTCGCCCAGGCGAATCGCCTCCTCCGCGTCCTCCAGGCACTGCTTGCGCAGGCGCAAAAGCTCCGCGGGCGCATTCGCGGCCTCCGCCCGCCAGAACCGGGCATGGCTGCGCACCCGCCAGGCCGCCCCCAGCCCCTTGTGCTGCGCGAGCGCCTGGGACGCGAATTCCTCCGCGTGCTCGCGGTCGAGCCGCAGGTTGGCCATCAGCGCCAGGGCCAGCCAGGCGCGTGCGTACAGCGGCTCGCTCGCGAGCACGCCCCGCAGCTCCGCCTCCGCCTTCGCCCAGTCCCACCGCAGCCGCGCCAGCTCCGCCTTGCCGAAGCGCGCATCGACCGGACGGAAATAGGCGGTCTCTCCCACGGCGACGGAGAGATCCGCGATCGCCTGCGCGCGCAGCTCAGCCGACCCGGCTTCGCGTTCGCTTTCCTCCGGCGCCGCGGGCGCGTCTTCCGGGGTGCGTCCGGAGAAACGCCAGAGGGCCCGGTCCTGCTCGCGGCCATACCGCTCGACGAGGACGAGCCCGCGTTCGAAATGCGCCTCCCCGAAGCCCGGGTTCCGGGCGAGCGCGGCGTCGAGAAAGCGCACCGCTTCCGCCTCGTCCCTCCGCGCGTGATGCAGCCGACCCAGGAAATAGAGCGCCTCGGCGGAGTCGTCGCCGCGGCACAGGCGGATGCCTTCGTCGAGCCGCGCGCGCGCGTGCTCGAGGTCGCCCGCGCGGCCGTACAGTTCCGCATCGGCGAGAATGACCGAAACGTCCCCCCAGAGCCGCAAAGTCCGCCGAGCCCGGGCGAGCGCGGGGAGCAGGAGCAAGAGGGCAAGGGAGAGCGCCGCGAGGCCGACCCCCGCGGCCGCGATCGGCGTTTTCCGCAGTGCGATGCCACGGCGCAGGCGGAACCAGGCCGACGGCGGACGAGCGAGAATGGGTTCGCCCGTGCGCCAGCGGCGCAGGTCTTCGGCGAACTCCAGCGCGGTCGCGAATCGGCGCGCGGGGTCCTTCTCCAGTGCTTTGAGCGCGATCGTCTCCAGCTCCGGCGGGACCCTGTCGGCGAGCCGGGAGGGAGGCGCGGGCTCCTGGTGCACGATCTTGCCGAAGATCTCGATCGCCGTCGCCCCGAGGAAGGGCGGGGCGCCGGTGAGGGCTTCGTAGAGCATGGCGCCGAGGGCGTAGACGTCGGTCCGGGGGGAGATGTCGCGAATCCGCCCCTCGACTTGTTCCGGGGCCATGTACGGCGGCGTGCCGAAGACGGCCCCGGTGCGCGTGAGCCGGGTGTGTTCGCCGGCGAGGTGCGCGAGCCCGAAGTCGGAGACCTTCGGCTCCCCCTCACGGGTCAGGAGGACGTTCGAGGGCTTGAGGTCGCGGTGGACGATGCCGCAATCGTGCGCCGCGTGGACGCCGCGGGCCACCTTTTCGAGCAGCTCCGGCGTCGGGCGGCGAAGCGGGCCTCCCGGCGCGAGCTCCATCACGAGGAAGTTCGGGCCGGCGTCGAAGATGGTGATCACGTTGGGGTGCGCGAGCCGCCCCACGGCCTCCGCCTCCCGCCGGAAGCGGGCGCGCCCTTCGGGCTCGGCGGCGGCATCTTCGAGCAACACCTTCACCGCCACCTCGCGTCCCAGCGCGGAGTCGAACGCGCGGTGGACGACCGCCATGCCTCCGCGTCCCAGCGGCGCGAGCAGCTTGTAGCGGTCGGGAAGCGCGGCCGCGGGCGACCACCCGGCGACGCGCGGCCCGGTCGGCACGCGCTCCGTGGAGGGCTCCTCGCCGGGACAGGGGCCGTCGCTCGTCATCCGACCCGTTCGAAAAAAAAATAGAAGAGTGTATCACCGTTCACGGTGAGGACCGATTCCCCACGGAGGCACGGAGACCGCTCGGAGCGCCCCTGCGTTGATTCCAGAATGCGCCGACTTCATTTGACAGGATAACAGGATGACTTGGATATTCCTATAGCGTATCCCGTTGATCCTGTTATCCTGTCAAAGAGAAAAGTTGCGCGCCCGGCTTTCGAAAGCCCCTCGCCCTGCGGAGGAACGGGAGCATGACCAGCTCCGGCGCACCTGCGCGCGCCGCCGCTCCGATCACGCTCCGCGAACTTTTCAGCGTGATCGCGATTACCGCGGTGATTCTGGCGCTGCTGGCGAAGGGCCCCTTCCTGGGAGGACACGGAGGGGGCCGGGAGAGCTACGCCCAAGCCATGCTGCGGGATTTGGAAAGTGCGATCAAGGCGTACGAGTCCGACTATGCCCGCTTCCCGCCCTCGAATCCGGCCGGCGACGAAGCCGACAACCGCGCGCTCGTGGCCAGCCTCTCCCTCCGTGGGCGGCGAGGTTCGCCCTACTACAGCTTTCGCGCCGAGCTGCTCCGTGGGCCGATGCCGCCGCACCTGGAGCGCGCGCGGGAACTGGCCGAGATCCCCGGTGGCTACGCGGCGTTCCCGGAGCTGGTGAGCCCCATCGGCGAAGCCGAAGGGAGCGGCGGGCAAGGGGATCGCCTCCTGCGGAACATCTTCTACCGCGCGCCGGGCGTCGCCTTCAACACCGGCACCTTCGAGCTGTGGACCGGCCACGCCAGGCCGAATGACGTCGAACACCACCCCTCCCCGCTCCCCGCGGCGGCCCCCCGCGTGCCGAGCGAACCGTCCGATCGCGACCGACTGGGCGGGGTGAACGCGGGGCGGTACTTCTCCCGCATCAACAACTGGCGTTAGAAGAGCGCGCTTGCCGCCGGGCGGTGATCGCCGCCCGGCCCCGTCCGACTCGAGCGTGGAGCCGAGTGCCGGCCGTGTCCGACCCCGCCGTCTTCCGAAACCGGCTCGTCCTCGCCCTTGCGCTGCTCGCCATACCCGGCTACGGCTGGTGCCTCCGGGAGCATGTCTGCATGGCGGGGCACCTGCAGCATCCGCCCTACCCCGTGGGGTCGTGGGTGCTCGAGACGCTCTGGATCGCCGGCATGGTCGGCTCGGGCGTTTTCTCCCTGCGCTCCACGCTTCGGTTCAAAGGCCTGCTCTTCGCCGGCATGGCCTTCCTCCTCCTCTCCCGTCTCCTCCTCGGCAGCGCGGGCGGGTTCTTCGTGCTCTTCGAAGCGCCGCTCGTGCTCGTCCTACTGGTCGCAGGCGTGGTCGGCCTCCTTCGCAGCCTTTCGAGTCCCGCGCACGCGCCCCCGCCCGCGCCTCCCACCGAAGGCACGGCGGCCACGCCGGCTTGAAGAGCGCGCCGTCGGCGCGAGCGAAGTGTTCGACCCCTCGGCTTAACGCGCGAGCTCGTCCCGGAAGAGCTCCTTCACCTTCCCCCAGGCGTCGTCGTGCGAGGGCTTGTGGTACGAGGCGCGTGCATCGCAGAAGAAGCCGTGGTTCGCATCGGCATAGGTGAAGATTTCGTGGCGAACGCCCGCGTCCGCGAGCGCCTTGCGGATCGTCTCCACCTGGGCGTGCGGGATGTAGGCGTCTTGTCCGCCAAAAAAAAGTCGGATGCGGCCGCGCGTGCCCGGCGTGCGCGCCACGGTCGGCGCGGTCTCGCCGAGGCCGAGGGCCGCGATCCCTCCACCGTAGAAGGACGCGGTGGCCTGGAGCAGGCCGGCGGTGGCGACCAGGTAAGCCACGTGCCCGCCGATGCAAAAGCCGATGCCGCCGAGCCGGTCGCCCCGCACGTCCGCCCGCCCGCGCAGGCAGTCGATGGCCGCTCGCGCGTCGGCGAGCACCTCGTCCGCCCGGAGCTGTCCGATGAGCGGCATGCCCTTGGCGAAGCCCGCCTGATCGTAGCCGCTCTCCAGGCCGGGCGCGGTCCGGTGGAAATAGTCGGGCGCGAGCGCCACGTAGCCTTCGCCCGCGAGCCGGTCGACGATGGACCGGATGTGGGAGTTGACCCCGAAAATCTCCATGAAGACGAGGACGGCGGGGAATGGCCCGCCGGCCCCGCCCGGACCCGGCGCGGGCTTTGCCAGGTAGGCGGCCATGGTCCGGCCGCCGACGTCAAGGGTGAGGCGCTCGCTCTGAATCGCCATCGGGCATCCTCCTTTTTGGTTTTGGCACCGCCGCGCTCGTGGGGCTTCCATTCCGTTTCGGTAGGTTCTTGGTGGCTCTCGCGGCCCCGACCCGCCTCGAAAGCCTGGGAGGGAGAACGAAGGCCCAATGCTCAATGATCAAGGTTCAAGCAAGTCTCAAGACTCAAAGCTCAACGCCTCGTGCGCGAGCGTGACCGAGTCCACGGAAACTCGCGCACGAAGTAACTCGGTGAAGATCAGCGTTCTCGGCTCCGGCCTCCCTGAGCCTTGAACATTGAGTCTTGACTGAGCCTTGTTCATTGAGCCTTGAAGCTTTCAATCCGCGACGCACCCACAGGATCGAGGTGGAAGCCCCGCTAGGCCTCTTTCTTCACCGCCTCCAGGTCGCGGATGAGCTCGTCGTATTCCTGGTAGCGGTCGACCGGGTCCTTCTCCAGGCACTTCTCCACCGCACGGCTCAAGCGCTCCGGGATGCTCGGGTTCACGCTTTGCAACGTCGGCGGCTTCTCGCCGACGATCTTCTTCGTCAGCTCCACGATCGAGCGCTGCTCGATTGGGGGCACGCCCGTGACCATCGCGAAGAGCGTCGCCCCGAGCGAGTAGATGTCGGTGCGGTGGTCCACTTCCGCGGCGTTGAGGGCCTGCTCGGGGGACATGAAGGCGAGCGTGCCCAGCGGCTGGTTGGGCAGGGTCATCGGGCTGTCCTCCCCCGCGCCCTCGACCCGCGCGAGGCCCAGGTCGAGGAGTTTCGCCTGGCCGCTCCCCGTCAAGAGCAGGTTGCCGGGGTTGATGTCCCGGTGCATGATCTGGAACCGGCGCGCGAAGCGCAGGCAGTCGGCCACCTGCAAGGCGACGTCCACGGCGTTTCCGACCGGGAACGGACCGTCGCGATCCAGCAGCGTCTGGAGGTCGTGCCCCTCCACGTACTCCATGGCGATGTACGACCGGTGGTCCGCCTGGCCCGCCTCCAGGATCGTGATCACGCAGGGGTGGGTGGAGAGCGTCCCGCCGACCCGGGCCTCGCGATACAGCCGCCCGACCGCCTCGCGCTCCCACTCGACGCCGGTCTTGAGCACTTTCAGCGCCACCTTGCGCTTCGTGTCGACCGTCACGGCACGGTACACCTCGGCCGTCTCGCCGCTTCCGATGCGCTCCTCGAGCTTGTAGCCGGCGAAGACCGAGCCGGCCCTCAGCCCGGTCGCCGACGGCATCTCGCCCAACGTCAGGTCGTCGTCCGGCTCGAGGAGCGGCGACTCGTCGTCCTCGGCCCGGCCGGCCGAGGCCTCCGCCTCGATCGCGACGCGGAAGGTCTTCTTTCCCAGGACCACCCATGCGCCGGTTTGCAGGGAGAGGGCCGGCCCGGCCGCGAGCGGCTTGCCGTTCACCTGGATTTCCGCGCCCTCGTCCGCGCGTTCGAGGAGGGCCCCGCCCGCCTCGACGCGAAGCACGCAGTGGTGATCGGAAATGCCGGGCGCCGTGAGGACGAAATCATTGTCGGGCAGCCTGCCGATCCGGTAGACGCCCGCGTGGAACACGAGGGGGGGCGAGTTCGCATCCGCGACGATCGGCGCGAGCTTCACGAGCGAGCCGGCGCCTTGGGGTCCTTCCATAGAGCCGAATCTCCGGAATGCGTGCTTCGCGACAAATGAAAGGGCGCCACGTTGCAAGGTCGGCCGCGCGGCGGGCGGCCGTAGGCGCCCGCGCAAGAACTATTTTACATGTTCGTGGATCGACTGATGCCTGGGGGCGCGGCCCAGAGGGCCGCGCCCCCAGGAGCCGCGAGGTCTGAGTCTGCGCAGTTGTTTTCGCGCGGGCGCCAGTGGCCCGTTGACGAAGTCCAGGCACGATGCCTGGGGGCGCGGGCCTCCGGCAGGCGCGGACGGCCGCATGGGTTACGACCCGCCGTGACAGAATCGACGACTGTGCACGAAATTCGTCGACGGGCCGCCAGGCTACGAACCGAGGGGTTCGGCATCCCCGAACTGCGTCCCCGGGTCCCGGCGCAGCCGCGAGGAGACGCCGCCGTGGGACAGGTTGAGCGCCGACGCCATGGAGGCCGCCGCCTCCTCCATCGTCTGGAAGCGGTCGCGTGGCTCCGCGGCCATCATGCGCGCCGTCAGCTCCCGCACCGGGCCGGACACGGAGAGGGCGTCCCCGTCCAGCCGCGGCAGCTCCCGTCGCGAGAGCTTCAGCACGATCGCGCTCTTCGACTGGCCCGCAAACGGCGGCGCGCCCGCGAGGGCGTGGAAGAGCGTGGCCCCCAGGGAGTAGACGTCGCTCGCGGGCGTCGCGAGGCGCGGGTCGTCGAGCTGTTCCGGCGGCATGTAGTTGAGCGTGCCGAGGAAGTCCCCGGTCTTGGTCAGCGGGGCCTCCTCGTCGCCCGAGACCCGGGCCAGGCCGAAGTCGGTGAGGCACGCGGTCCCGTCCGCACGGATCAGTATGTTGGACGGCTTCACGTCGCGGTGGACGATCCCGTGCCGGTGCGCCGCCTCGAGGCCGCGCGCCACCTCCAGCAGGAGCGGGAGTGCCTGCGCCGGCGTGAGCCGCCCGCCGGTCTCGATGCGCCGATCCAGGCCCTGCCCGTCCACGAACGTCATCACAATGTAGTACCCGCCTTCGAAGGTCCCCGCGTGGTGGACCTGCACGACGTTCGGATGCTCAACCTTCGCCATGGCCATGGCTTCACGGAAGAAGCGACGGATGAGCCGGGCGTCCTCGCGCAGGTCGAGCCGCAACGCCTTGATGGCGACCGTCCGGCCCAGCGGCTGCTGGAGGGCCTTGAAGACGACGCCCATGCCGCCGCCGCCCACGCGGGACACCAGCTCGAAGCCGCGCGCCAGGAACGCGGCCCGCAGGTCGGGGCCGGACCTGGCCCCGGGCCCACCGGGCAGGCCGGGGGCGGGCGGCGCGTTCTGCGCGTCCTCGGGCGTCAGCACCTCCGCGAACGGGTCGTCCCGCAGGACCAGCCGCTTCGCACACCCTCGACAGGTCAGGCGCTGGCCGGTCGGGAGCCCGAAGGTGTTGATGCGGGCCCAGCAGCCGGGACACAGCATGACCCGCCGCTTCACGACGGCCTGGACGCGCGCGCTCTGGTCCGGCGTCAGCCACTTCTGCTGATGGAGGACGTGCTCGATCGAGACGCTCCGGCCCATGAACCGTTCGGCCTGGTCGCGCGCCGCCTCGACCTCCGGGACGTCTTCCGGGCGGAGGAAGCCCGCCTCGACCGTCGCCTGCAGGAACAACTGGTCGCCCTGGGATGCCATGGAGCCTCGGAGAGTGGAACCGGGGAAGCGCCGGCCGGGCGCAGTATACCGCCCGCGTCGGCCCTCGGTCAAACACTCAGCGCGAAGCGGGCGGCCCCTGGCCGCTGGGCGACCGCCGTGCGCCGGCGAAGGTCAACAGCTCGATCAGGTCGCCGCGCGTGAGGGACTTGACCACGTCCTCGTCCGCCTGGACCACCTGGTCCATCAACTCGCGCTTGGCGCGGATCATGGCGTCGATCTTCTCCTCCAGCGTGCCCTGGGTGATGAGCTTGATCACCTGGACGCCGCGGGTCTGGCCGATGCGGTGCACGCGGTCGGTCGCCTGCTCCTCGCGCGCCGCGTTCCACCAGCGGTCGTAGTGGATGACGACCGAGGCGGCCGTGAGGTCGATCCCGAGTCCGCCCGCGAGCAGGCTCCCCGCGAAGACCCGGCAGTCGGGCGAGTTCTGGAAGCGCCGGATCGCCTGGGCCCGGTCGCGCGTGGCGCCGCGCAGCCCGCTCCAGTTGACGCCGAGACGCCGCAGATGTTCCTCGATGAGGTCCAGCATGCCGAGGTACTGGCTGAAGACCACGACCTTCTGCCCGCTGTCCAGCGCCTCCTCGAGGATCTCGCGGAAGAGCTCGAACTTCCCGGAGGGAAGCGCGCGCGAGCCCGGCGTGTCGAGGACGAGCGCGGGGTGGTCGCAGATCTGCTTGAGGCGCGTGAGGACCGCGAGGATGTGGAGGTAGTCGATGCGCCGTTCTTCGTCCCGAAGGCCGGCAAGGAGCGACTCGCCCTCGTTCTCCAGGGCGGAGCGGTACAGGGCCGCCTGCGCGGGCGCGAGCGAGCAGTAGCGGAGGTCCTCGACCTTTGAGGGCAGCTCGGACAGGACCTCGGACTTGAGCCGGCGCAGCTTGAAGGGGTGGATGAGCCGGCGCAGGACCCGCTGCGGCTCGCGCTCCCCTTGCCGCGCGATCGGCGTCTCGAAGCGCTCCCGGAATTCGCGTTCCGTGCCGAGGTAGGAGGGGAGCATGAAGTCGAAGAGCGACCACAGCTCGGAGAGTCGGTTCTCGATCGGCGTCCCCGTAAGCGCGAGGCGGAAGCGGGCGTCGAGTCGCTTGGCCGCGCGCGCCATCTGGGTCTTGCCGTTCTTGATCTTCTGCGCCTCGTCGAGGACCACTACTTCCCACTTCTCCTTCGCGAGGGCGTCGGCCTCGCGCGTGAGGATGCTGTAGGTGGTGAGGACGACGGGATGCTCGGCCGCGGGCGGCAGTCCGCTGCCGCGGCGCGGGCCGTGGAAGAGATAGGGCGCGAGGGACGGCGCGTGCTCGCGGAGCTTGCGCTCCCAGTGATCGAGCACGGAGGTCGGGCAGACGACGAGCGTGCGGCGTGCGCTTCCCTCCGCGTGGGCGGCGAGCAGGAGGGCGAGCGTCTGGTGCGTCTTGCCGAGCCCCATGTCGTCGGCGAGGACCGCGTGGAGACCGGAGCGGCGCAAGAACCAGAGCCACTCGTAGCCGGCGCGCTGGTACGGGCGCAGCTCGCCGACCAGCCCGGGCGGGGGCGGGGCGGGGGCGGGCGGACTGCTCCGCTCGAGGCCGGCGAGCAGCGGGCCGAGGTCGCCGCTCCCGGGCTCGACCTCCAGGCGGACGCCGTCCTCCCAGCGGGCGCGCAGCCGCAGGAAGTCGAGCGGTGCGACGTCGATCGTCCCGTCCGCCGGGGGCGCGGGCCGGCGTCGGGCCAGCTCGACAAGCGGGTCGTTCGGCAGGACGATCCAGTCCTCTCCTCGGCGCAGGTAGCGGGAGCCGCCCTCGCGTCGCAGGAGCTGGTTGAGCGTGAGGGCGTGCCCCGCGGCCTCGTAGCGCGGGTCCAGCTTGAACCACCCCTCGGCTGCACGCCGAAGGCCGACCCCGCGGAGACGCGCCGTGGTCACGCGGGCGCGGGCGACCGCGGGGGAAGGCCGGAAGCCTCCCTCGCCCTGCAGCTCCGCGCGGCGCCCGAAGAGCCACTCCGGGATCTCGTCCGCTTCGAGGGTGCGGGGCTCCGCGTACTCGAATTCGGCGCGCAGCGCGCGGGGGACCTGCGCCAGCGGGAAGAAGGCCTTGCCGTCCCAGAACCACTCGAGGGAGACGCGACCCTTCGCCAGCTCCGCCGGGGAGAGGCAGCGTTCCTTCCCTTTGAGGCGCGGCAGGCGCCAGACCGGTTTCAGCACGAGCCGCTCCCGGGCGTCGAAGTCGGCGTGGAGCTCCGGGATCGCGGCCCGCTTGTAGATCCGGACCGTGCGCGCAGCCGAGGTCCAGCGCAGTCCACCGCGTCCGCGCAAGTCGCGCAGGACGGCGGGTACCTCGGCGGCAGGGTAGACGAGCGTCGCGGAGCGGTGCGTGCCCGGCTCGCGCAGACGAACGGCAAGGCTCGGTCCTTCGCGGTCGAAGTCCACCTGGGACTCGAGGCCGGCGCGGTGGAAGTGCCCCTCGACGAGCGCGCGTCCCGGTCCGGGCGGCCGGCGTCGGGCCGCGGCGGGGGCCGGAGGCGGGGAGGGCGCGCCGACACGCGCGGGCGGCGGCGAAGGGGGGCGAGGGAGGTCCTGGGTGCGTGGAGGGGGTCGCGTGGCGGCGCCGCCCAGGGAAAAGACGGGCGCCTCGGGGCCGGGGGAGAGAAGCGCGAACGGGGAGGCCTCGCGCCGGCCGGCGGCGAGGCGGGAAAGCTCCGCGCCGCGGGTCGGCGTCGGGGGCGGGAGACCGGGGCGGACCTCGATCCACCGGAGGAGGGCTGCGATCGCGTGCTTGCAGGTAAGGCCCATGTCGCGGGCGTAAGAGCAGGTGCAGTCGGTCTCGTCGATCCCGCTGTCGTTCGCGCTGATCGTGACCTGGTGGTGGGAGGCCCCGCCCTCGGCCACGCGGGCGACGAGGCGTTGTCCCGCCCGATTCAGGTCGAGCACGGCGCCGCGCACGTGGGAGTCCCGGGCCCGCAGGAAGACATGCGGGCTGACGAGGGACTCCACGTCCTGCAGCGTAAGGGCATCGAGGCCGATGTCGAGGCTCATGCGTGAGGTCCCCAGCTCCCGTGGTACATGGCCGGGCCATGCGTAAGCATGGGCACCTGGCCTGGTGCAAAGTTGACCGACCGCGGACCCGGGGGTCCCCGCGGACTCGGCGCAGTGCGGATCGTGCGCCGGCCCGCACAGGCCGGCCTGCGCTCCGTAGCTCGTGGGAGGCGAGCGAAGGAGGGCGGCCCGCGCCCCCAGGAATCGTGCCGGGACTCGTCAGTCAGGCGCGAGCGCCATTCGACCACTCGCGGTCACAGTCCTGGCAGGCCGAATCCGCCGTTCGTAGTTCCGCCTTCAGGCGGACCGTCGGGCAGCATGGCTGTGGACCGTGGAGCGTGCGCCCGAACGCTGTCAACAGGCCACTGGCGCCGGGCCGAATCCCGTATTATGACTGAGGGGGAGGGGGATTTGTCAAGAAAAAAAGAAAGTGTGCCCGCCTCAAGTTCGCACGGCGCGGTAGAGGGTTCGTGCGATCCCCTCCCGCCAAGGGTTGCCTTCGGGGTCCGCGAAGCGGTCCACCAGGCGAAGACCGGATCGCTCCAGCATCTCGACGATCTCGGCGGGAGCGGCGTAGCTACCCCGAAACGGGTAGGTCCTCGCCTTCCGTTGGCCGTCGGCTCCCTGCAGCTCGTAGGTCATTTCCCCGCGGGTGGTCTGGTCGGAGGGGTGGAGCTCCCAGCGCACGCGTCCGTCCACTGTCGTGCCGGCGGCCGTGCCGGGGAAGACGAACCGGCCTTCCCGGGCGCCCCCGGCCGGCGGAGGCGCCTCGTCGTCGAGGAGGAAGACGCCGCCCGGCGCCAGCGCGCCCGCGACGCATCGAAAGCAGCGTTCCCAGTCTTCGACGGCGGGGAGGTCCCGGAGGGAGGAGTAGGCGACGAAGACGAGACGGAACCGGGGAGCGAACGCGAAGCGTCGCATGTCCGCGCGAAGGAGCGGGAGGTCGGTCGCCGTAGCGTGGGCCTTGCGAAGTGCGTGTGCCAGCATGGCGGGATCGAGATCCAGGCCGACCATGCGGATGCCTTGCTGGGCGAGCGGGAGCGCCACTCTGCCGGTCCCGCAGGCCAGCTCGAGCACAGGGTCCCCCGCGCGGGCGGATTCGCGCAGAAAGAACCGGAGATCGTCTCGCAGTTCGGCCGTGCGGAGGTCGTAAAGGAGAGGATCGTCGTAGGGGGCGGTCATCGGCAGCCGTGAGAAGAGGGGGAGCGGCGAGGGCCAGTGGGCGCGAGGACGCGGTAGGGGAAATGGGGGAATCGTGGGGGCGGTGGCCTGAAAGTGGAGGGGAGATGGGACGATCGGGGCGAAGTTTCGTGGGTTGGGGATGCCAAATTTCAAAAGTCAAATTTCAAATCTGCGGGCGAATGCGAGTGCCGTCGGGGAGTTGACCAGCTCTTCACTTGGAGGGGAGCGGGGACGCCTTCGATGGTCGTCAGCTTGGCGATACCACGGCAGCGCGGAGCGGCAGCGCCGTAGCCAAGCGAGGACGGAACCACTGATTGCCCAGCGCAGCCCATGGCCGCAACCAAAGGGACGAGCCACCGAAGACGCCGAAAACACCGAAAGACGAAACTCTTGCGAATCGATGGGCGCAGCCGATCCGAACCGCGACCGTGAGGGAGCGGTCTCAGCGCGTCCTTCGGCTCCCTCGGGTTCAGTTCCACCCGCGATCGACGAAGAACCGCGAATTACGCCAACTTCGCGAATTTTCTGCTGGGAATTCGTTGCCCCAAAAACAAGCTTTTCGGCGATTGTGTCACAGATTAGCGACGACTTCACAGGTTCGTAAGCTGTGGTATTCCGTAGGGAGCCGTTCACGTGTATGGGCGTTTCACCACCGAGGCACGGAGGATACACGGAGAGAACGGGGAATCCAAAGAAAGTTCTCCGTGAAGTCTCCGTGCCTCCGTGTCTCCCTGGTAAAATCACCCGGCCAGTGAACGGTTACTCCCGTAGAATCCGTGAAATCTGTGGTTCCCGTTCGGTTTCGCGCGCGAGCCTGACTTGGGATTTGTTTCGTGCTGCGCTCCGGCGTCGCCGGCGCTATGACAGGCAGCCCACGCGCCGCCGCCGGCGCGGGCGCCGTCGCATCGGCACATCCTACTCCCCTATCATTTGCGCCGCAGCGCAGATAATTCCGGGGAATAGCACGCTCCGAAGCTCCCGCGCCTGCCCATCGAAGCGCGCAGCGCGCAGCGCGGAGGTGGGGAGGCGGGAGCGAAGGAGGGTGCCCTCCTTTGGTTGCGGCTACCCGCGTCAGGCCTCTGTCGGCACGCAGGCGCAGACGAGGTTCCGGTCGCCGTGCAGGTTGTCCACCCGTCGCACGGCGGGCCAGAAATTGTACTCGCGCGTCGCCGCGGTCGGGAAGGCCCCGCGCTCGCGGGGATAGGGGTGCGTCCCTTCGTTCGCTGTGACGCAGGCCGCGGTGTGCGGCGCGCCCTCGAGGCGCTTGTCGGCGCGGCCCTCCTCGATCTCGCGGAAGGAGGGCCGCGAGGTCCTTCGCGTGAGCGTCGGCCTTCGAGCCTGTGGAGGTAGCGGAGCCTGTCGGTTTCGGAGCGATGGCTGTGGAAGACGTCGTGCGCGAGAAAGTCCGAGGTGCGTGCGAAGGGAGCGGGGAAGGTTGCCTCTCCGGCCGCTGTCGCGACGACGGGGAGCGGGTCGGGGCAATCGAAGCCCGGGCACCTTCGTCCCCGCGGCTCTAGCGCAAGGTGAACCATGTGCCGGCTCGCGCGGTCCGGCCTGCGCTCCGTAGCTCACGGGGAGCGAGCGAAGGAGGGATGCCTTCGCCCACTCCGCGCGAGCCGGATGCGGCTGGAAATGACGACTCCGCTCTCCGGGCCCGTGCCCCGGAGCCACTCTCCGGCCTGGTTCGAGAAGTCGTCGAGGTCGCACTTCACCCGGCTTGCTCCTTGAGAGTGCGGATCTGGTCGCGTACCTGCGCCGCCTTCTCGTACTCCTCGGCCTTCACGAGGCGGTCCAGCTCGCTTTCCGGCGCCTCGATCGCCGCGTCCCGCTTCTGGTCCGGGTCGGGCTCGGGCGGCCGGGCCGCCTGGACGGCGGTGTTTGCACGGATTTCGCGCGTGTCGATCGCCCGCTCCGAAAGTCCCGACAGTCGTGGCGCGCGCGGCCAGGTCAGTCGGCATCGTCGTGCACATGGCCCTGGCTTTCACGGACGGCCCGCACGTCCAGGGCGAGGGTCTGCTGTGCGGCGCAAGTCGAAGCTGACGGACGAAACGCGGAACACTACAGTACCGCCTCCGCCATGCAGCCGCGTTTGCGGCTTGTGGATGGAGGGAGAAATGAAGAGCAGCGAAACCACGGGGACGATCTGGCTCCAAGCGGTGTTGGCTGTGGCCAGGCTCCTGGCGAACGCGCACGCCAAGATCGCGGCGAAAGCCAAGCCGCGTAGCGCGGAGATCGTCGCGCTGCGGGCTGGCAACGAGCGTCTCCGGTGCGAGACCGAGCTCCTGCGGGCAAGGCTGGAACGACTCCCGTCCCAAGGTCGGAGCCGATACAAGCCATGGGAGCGGCTTCGGATTCTGTGGCATCGGGCGCGGTACGGTCTCTCGATGCGAGAGACGGCGCGCACTTTCGTCGTACGGGTATCGACTCTTCAAGCATGGCTCCGCGGCCTCGGCCAGAGACCGAAATCCTGCGGCGCCAAAACGACAAGGAGACAGCGGCTCCACCAGGTCGTCGCCCACCTTGTGCATCTGCTTCGGTGGAAGAATCCTGCGTGGGGGACGCGCAGGATCGCGCAGATTCTTGCGCGTCTCGGGGTCAAGGTATCTCGGCGATCGGTGCAGCGCCTGGTCCGCGCGAAACCGCCCCGGCCCACGCCGACCGCGCCGGCGGCACGGAAAGATCGTGCGCGGAAGCCTTCGAAGCGGCGGACCGTTCGGGCGCGCAGGCCGCATCACGTGTGGCTGGTCGATCTGACCGTTTTCAAGCTCGCGTTCGGCTTGATTCATCTGCGCGCTGGCGCCGTGCTGGACGCGTTTGCGCGTTCCGTCATCGCCATCGATCTGTGCCCGACGGAACCGACCGCGGCTTGGGCCAGCAGACTTTTCAGCCGAGCAACCCGCGCCGCCGGTAGGTCGCCGAAGCACCTCGTCACCGACCAAGGGCCTCCGTTCACGAGCGAGCGGTTTCGTCAAACCGTCAAGACGCGTGGCACGCGTCAGCGCTTCGGCGCGATCGGCTGCTCAGGCTCGATCTCTCTCATCGAGCGGTTCTGGCGGACGCTCAAGACGGACGCACTTCCCTTTTTCGCCTGCCTGCTTCCCCAGGAAGTGCTCCTGAAGCGCATCTCCCGGTGGGCACGCTGGTACGCGAAGGAGAGGCCCCACCAGGGGCTCGACGGGGCCACGCCGAACGAGGAAGCCCGTCGGCGACGAGCACCACGCCGGGTGCTGGACCTCCACGCGCACTCACGGTGGAAGCTCGAGCGACTGGCCTTCGAGGGCGACACAAACCTCCCGGTCTATCGCCTGCGCAAGTCCGCCTGACTTTCGGAAACGATCCCGTCGCCCGAACCCGGCTGCTCCCCCTCCGTCCAGACCCGGTCGCGGGTAGGGTGTACGCCTGATATTCGCCCCTCGACGGTCAGTGTCCCTGCCTCAGGACTTCCTCCATGTCGTGTTTTGACCGGTCCGGGGGGCCGTCTCCGGGTTTCCGGCCGGTCGTCGGCGTGTACCGGTGGCTTTTGCGCCGCTACAGGCGTACCGGGCATAGTCGAACGGCTCACGCGAATGCCGGCCAGGTCCGGGACTCTGGCCCGTCGCCACCCTGTACCGGCGGCTTCTGCGCCGCTACATCCCCCTCAGCGCGCGCCCGCCGTCCTTCGAGACTTCGTGTTCGTCCGGTCGATCCGGCCTCACCGCGGTTTTGGACTGCGCTCAGTCCAGGGATCGCGTTTCGCGTCGTTGAGTGAGGGCCCTTGCTCCGCAAACCACCGTTCTAGATCGGTCACCCATTCGTCGGTTGCCCCCGCATCCGGCGGCGGTGGCGCAGACCAGTGGTGCGAGGAGATCCGATCCAGGACAACATGCTCCAGAAGCTTTGCAATGAACAGCCGCGACGCATCGGCGCGCGACCGA
>JACPWG010000090.1 GCA_016197205.1 Planctomycetota bacterium | reverse complement strand
CGTTGCGCTCGCTCGACGTAGTTCTCCGTTACTACGCCACGCTCGCGCGCCTCGCGGGCGGCCGAACTTGCCTTCGGCTATGGGTCACCGACTTCCGTGGAGCGGTACTTAGGCGGTGCTAAGAAACAAAGGTGTCAACTCTGATTGTTCTGGTGGTGCTTGAAGACAATAATGCCATGGGCCTCTAAACCAGTTCCGCTTCATGTTTCCGCTCCGGCTCCCCTCCGCACTGAGTTGCTACCTTTATTGTTTCGCGCCGCCTTAGGGCCCGTAACAAAATAACTGGCTCGTTTGACGCGCAGGGGGGCGACCTGAATTCTCAATGCTCAATTTTCAAGACTCAAACAAGGCTCAAGGCTCAATTCTCAATGACCACCATGAAACGTAGCCAGGGCGCGGAATCGCGGCCCCTGAGCCTTGAACTTTGAGCCTTGTCTGGAAATTGAGCCTTGAGCGTTGAGCCTTTTCCTGAGGAGCTCCCTGGTTTCCGAACTGCATGAGTTGTTTCTTTCGTACCTCGCTCTCGTCCGGCGCCGAGCCATCGCCTTGACAGCCTGCTTCGCTCCGTGCTATCCTCGTGTGTTCGTGTCCTTTGTGCACGAGGGGAGGCCCAATCCTCTCCTCCTCGGACGGATCTCGAGGGCCAGGTGGTGGTCCAAGCGGGCATCGACCTCCAGTTCGCCGCGCTTGCGGTGGAGCTAGGAGTTCTCGCGCCGGAGGCTGTCGAAAAATTCACACGCCGCTCGGAGCTGGGGGCGGGGGACAGCCACAACCTGGACCTGGCTGCCCTTCTCTCCGGTCCCGAAGGCGACACCGCCCCCTCCACGGGTGCGCAGTCCGGCGCTCGCACGGACCTGCTCCTCGCGCGCCTCTTGGTGGAGCAGGGCCTCCTCGAAATCGACAACGCGCTCGAGTGTCTCCGCAGTCTCGCCGAGGCACGCCGCAGGGCGCTGCCCGCGCCCCGGCTCGGCACGCTCCTCCTGCAGCGCGGGCTGCTCCGCATCACGACCGGCCATCCCACGGAACGCATCAGCACCGAACCCGGCCTCCGCTGCCCCAACTGCGGCTCCGAGTACACGGTCGTGCGCGGCGACGTTTCCTCCAAGTACATGTGCAGAAAGTGCGGGATCAGCCTCGATTTTGAAGAAGGCTCTTCGACCCCAGGCCCGCGACCTTCGCCGAGTTCCGTCCCCCCGCCGAAGGCGGATGCCCCGTCCGCGCCCGTCCGCCCGACGGCCGAGCTGGCCGATCCACCCGACGTCCAGGCCGCGTTCGCCGATCCCCAAAACCGCTTCGGCAAGTACGTCCTCCTCCGGGAACTGGGCCGCGGCGGCATGGGCCGCGTTTACCATGCCTGGGACCGGGACCTTCGCCGGTCCGTCGCCTTGAAAATGCTCATGCCCAGCACCAATCCCGACCCGCGCAGGCAGGGCGCCCAAACCCAGCGAGACATCGATCGCTTCAAAAATGAGGCCCGAACGGCGGCCAAACTCAGGCACGCCAACGTCGTGCCGATCTATGAGGTCGGCGTGCAGGACGGCCGCCACTACCTGGCGATGGAGTACGTGGCCGGCGTCAGCTTCCGCGACTACCTGGAGGACGGCGTCCGACGGGGGAGCACGGCGACCTCCCCGCTGCCCAACCCCGCGCCCGCCGACAGCTCGCAGCTCCCCGCGATCCCCCCTGCGCCGCCGCCTCCGACCCCCGCCCCCCAGCCGCCGGTGCCGGCCCCGGCCAAAGTCGTCCAGTCCCTCGCCTTTCTCCGCCCCATCAGCGAGGCACTCGACTACGCCCACCAACAAGGGATCGTCCATCGCGACGTGAAGCCCGAGAACATCCTGCTCGAAAACCTGGCGATCCAGCCTGCGCAGGCCGGCGGCCCCTCGCCCGGCGCCACGACGCCGACCACCACCCAAAGCCCCCGCGTCCCTTCCCACGTCCTGCCGAAGATCGTTCCGCGCATCACGGACTTCGGCCTCGCGCGGGACGCAACCGTCAACCAGAACATCACCCGCCCCGGACAGGTCTTCGGGACGCCGGCCTACATGTCGCCGGAACAGGCGCTCGGCCGCTCCGAGGAACTCGACGGGCGCGCCGACATCTTCGCGCTCGGCGTGGTGCTCTACGAGGCGGCCACGGGCCGGCAGCCTTTCACCGGCGAATCGGTCCTGAACGTCCTCCAGGCCGTCGTGGACCAGGAGCCGGTCCGGCCCACCCGGGTCAACCCGCGCCTCCACGTGGACGTGGAGACCATCGTGATGAAGGCCCTGGAGAAAGACCCGAACCAGCGCTATCCCACGGGCCGCGCGCTCGCGGACGACCTCGGCCGGTTCCTCGACGGCGAACCGATCGAGGCGCGCCCCCTCTCTCCGGGCCACCGTCTCCTGCGCAAGGCGCGCAAGAATCTCGTCTTCACGGTGGTGCTGCTCGGTCTCGGGCTGCCGCTCCTGGCCTGGACCGGGTACGCGGGCTGGGAATACCGGCGCGGAGAACAGGAGGCGAGCTACAAGAGCTATCGCGCGGAGGAGCTGGCCCGCGAGCAACGCTATGAGGAGGCGGCCCGCTTCTACGACGAGGCCTTCACGCTGCGGCGCTCGGACGAGTCCCTGCGGACGAGAGCGAACGAACTCGCGGAGCTGGCGCGGCGGAAAGACGAAGCGACCATTCGCGCCATCGTGCGGGCGGCGCAGGACGAGAAGCTCCAGAAGCTCCGCCGTTCGATGCCCTTCCTCGCGGCGGCGGCCGCGGACCGGGAGCAGGCGGCCTCGCTGCTCGGCCAGGGGAAGGCGGCGGAGGCGCGCCCGATCCTGGAAAGCGCCGTGGAGAACTGCTCGCGCGCCCTCGCCATCGACGACGAACAGGACGATGCGTACCTGGACCGGGCGCTCGCGAACGAGGCGCTGGCCCGGCCGGAGCGGGCGCTGCTCGACCTCGAGAAGGCCCTGCAGCTCCGCGACACGTCGCTGCCGGCGCGCCGGCGAAGGAGCGCGCTCCTTCTCGCGCGCGGGTCTCTCTTGAACGGGCTCAGGCTGGGGGCGGATGCCGCGGGCCTGCCGCGCGTCGAGCCCCCGGAGCCCGGTGCGGAGCCGGAGCTTGCCCGGTGGCTCGCCGCCGTCCGGACCGACGCGGGCCGCCTGGTGCGGGAAGGCACCACGGAGTCCGAGCGCTTCGGGCGCGCGTTGGAGGCGTTCCTCGACGGGCGCGCCCGCGAGGCGCTCACGCTCGCGGGTCAGTCCCTCGCGATCCGGGAAACGCCCGAAGCGCTCGCCGTTCGCGCGCTCGCCGCGCAGGCGGCGGGGGAGCCGGCGGCGGCGCTCCGCGACCTGGAGCGAGCGGCCGCGCTCGATCCTCTGTCGACAGGTTTTGCGCCGGTGCGCGGGGTCCTCCTCCTCCTCGCCCGGGATTACCCGGCCGCGGAGCGGGTCTTCGCCCGGCTCCTCGACTTGGAGTCCCCCGAGCCCGCGCTGCTGCTCTACCGGGCCTTCGTGCGCCACGGTCTCGGGCGCTCGAGCGAGGCCGCCGCCGATCTCGCCGAGTTCGAGCGCCGCGCCCCGGCCCATTCGCTCGCCCGTTGCGGCCGGGCCCTCCGCGCCGCCGTGGATCGGGCGCTCCAGCGCTGAGCGCCCGCGCAAGAATTACTTCACAGGTTCGTGGATCGACCGATGCCTGGGGGCGCGGGCCTCCGGCCCGCGCAGCGCGGCCCCGCGGGCCGCGCCCCCAGCAGCCTCGAGGACTGAGTCTGCACATTTATTTTTGCGCGGGCGCTGAGTACCGCTCCACGGAAGTCGGTGACCCATAGGCGAAGGCAGGTTTGGCCGCCCGCGAGGCGCGCGCGCGAGCCGTAGTAACGGAGAACTACGGCGAGCGAGCGCAACGCTTGCGCCCCCTAGCGCCCCAGCGCGAAGGGGAGAAGCGGGCGGCCAAAATCGCCGAGCCAATGGGTCACCCAATTCCTTGGGGCGGTGCTGAAGGTCCGTCCGTCCCTTGGAGTCGCACATGGAAAACCTCCTCTACCTGTTGCTCGCCCTCCTGCTCGTCCTCCTCAACGGGTTCTTCGTCCTCGCCGAATTCGCCCTGGTCAAGGTGCGCGCGACGCGCGTCCAGGAACTCGCCCGGGGCGGCAGTGCGAAGGCCGAACTCGCCGCGCTGATGCTCCGGCACCTCGACCAGTATCTGTCCGCCTCGCAACTCGGCATCACCCTGGCCAGCCTCGGGCTCGGCTGGGTCGGCGAGCCCGCGTTTGCGCACCTCCTCGAACCCCTCCTCGAACTCCCGGGCGTCTGGCCCAAGGTCGTCTCCCACGTGGCCTCCGTCACCGTGGCCTTCATCCTCATCACTTCCCTCCACATCGTCATCGGCGAGCAGGCGCCGAAGATGGTCGCCATCCGCAAGCCGGAATGGGCCGCGCTGTTCTCAGCCCGGCCGCTGTACTGGTTCCACCGGATCTTCTACGTCCTCAACTGGGCTCTGCACCACAGCTCCGGCGTCGTCCTCCGTCTCCTGGGGATCCAGGGGACGAGCGAGATGGAAATGGCCCACTCCGAGGAGGAGCTGCACATGATCCTCGCCTCCTCGCACGAGCAGGGCGCGTTCACGCTGAGCCGCCTCCTCATGATGGAGAACATCCTCGATTTCGGCGAGTTGAAGGTCCAGGACATCATGGTGCCCAGGGAAAAAGTCGTGGCCCTCCCCCTCGAAAACACTTGGGCGCAGAACCTCGAGACGGTGAAGAAGTTCCTCCATTCGCGCTACCCCGTGACCAAAGGCGGGCCGGAGAAGGTCGTGGGTTTCGTGCATGTGAAGGACATCGCGCTCGCGTCGGGCGCCGCCGCGGGGCCGGTCGACCTCGCGAAGATCAAGCGGCCCGTGCTGTACGTCGACGTCCAGCTCCACTGCGAAGACCTCCTCAAGCACTTCCACGGCACCCACAGCCATTTGGCGCTGGTACGCGACGCCGACGAGAAGTACGTGGGGTTGGTGACGCTGGAGGACGTGGTCGAGGAACTGGTCGGGACCATCCGGGACGAATTCGAACAGGTGCAGGAATTCAAGCTCGCCGACCTGGTCCCGCGGGAGGCGATCCTGCTGGAGCTGGGGACCGTCGCGAAAGGGGAGGCGCTGAAGGCGCTCGTCGATCGCCTCTTCGCCGCGAATCCGCGCCTACCGGTGGTGTCCGCGCTGGCCTCGCTTTCACGACGCGAAGCGATGGCGTCGACCGGGCTTGGCGAGGGCGTTGCCCTTCCCCACGCGCGTGTCGACGGCCTGCCCCGGCCCATGGTGGCCTTCGGCCGGTCGAAGGAGGGCATTGATTACCACGCCATCGACAAGCGCCCGGTGCACCTCATCTTCCTCATGGTCACGCCGACCCACGACGAAGGCGCCCACATGAGCCTGCTCGGGAAACTGAGCGTGCTCCTCTCCAGCGACTACCTGAGGGACCGGCTCGGGTCGGCGACCAGCCCGGAGGAAGTGCTCGAGATCTTCCGGACGAGCGACAAGTCGCTGCCGGCATGAAGCGCCCGACCGCGGCGCCGCCGTGAGGCGGGAGAGCGCCCCCCGGCGTCCAGGTGCGCTGCCACGCGGGCGGGTTCGGGACGCGCGCCGGCAGCGGTGAGGACCGAAGGTGCGCGGGAAGGTCCGCGGATGCGCTCAGTACCGCTCCACGGAAGTCGGTGGCCAATAGGCGAAGGCAAGTTTGGCCGCCCGCGAGGCGCGCGAGCGAGGCGTAGTAACGGAGAACTACGCCGAGCGAGCGCAACAAAGCGGGCGGCCAAAATCGCCGAGCAAATTGGTCACCCATTTCCGTGGGGCGGTACTCAGGGTTCCGGGACGGAACGCGCCACGCGGAACCCCAGGCCGGCGGAGTTTTCGTCCTGCGGCCCCTCGCCCCTTCGCGCCGTGCGGAGCTCGAGTCGCTCGGTCGACCAGGAACCGCCCCGGCGTACCCACGTGGAGCCCGTGGCCGGGCCGACCGGGTCGAGCGCCGGCTCTTCGGCCGGGTAAGGCCCGTACCTGTCGGCGCACCACTCCATGACGTTCCCGGCCAGATCGTGGATCCCAAGCCCGTTCGGCGTGAAGGTCCCTACCGGCGCGCTCACGATGAAATTGTCGGTATAGTCCTCGAGGCCGTGATCGAGGAAACGCGCTGCGAAGGCGTCGCGGAAGTTGCCCGCGCCCCGCGGCGGGGGCCAGGCGTCCCCCCACGGATAGACGGAGCCCTTTCCCGCGCGCACCGCGTATTCCCACTCGGCCTCGGTGGGGAGCCGGACGTGTCCCCAATTGCAGAAACCCCACGCGTCCGCCCAGGTCACGAGCACCACCGGCTGCTGGGGCAGGTCCAACTGGAGGTCTCCGTGCAAACCGCTGGAGTGCTCGGGGCGAAAGCGCTGGAACTGCGCGTTCGTGACCTCGAGTTTGCCGAACAGGAACGGCTTCGTGAGCCGTACCCGATGCGGGCGTTCGTCGTCCCTTCGGTCCGGCTCGTCCAGGGGGCTGCCCATGGCGAATTCGCCGGCGGGGACCAGCACGAAGACCACCTGGGTTTGGACGTGCAGGTACTCTTCGACTCCCTGCCGGTTCAGCCCCATGTACCTCAGTTCGGGATCGTGCAGGCTGGGGTGGGCGGGGCGGGCCGGCTCTTGCCCCGTCGCGGCCCCGAGCGCGACCAGAAGGCACGCGAGGCACGAGAAGGCGAGGACTCTGCGCGTCGTCGGCGTCATGTCGATCTCCCGGCTTTCCGGAACGGGTGTGTCCCCCGGCATTCTACGGACTGGAGCCAACCAAGGCAATCTTCATCGACGAATCCGGCCGGCACGCCGGTCTCATGTTTTCTTTTCGCCCCCCGGCCGTCCCCACCGCCTTTCGGTTGCCCGAGCCCGTTCGGGAACGACCGGGTTCCGACGCGTTCACCCCATCGACCGTCCTCCGCGTCTCCGCGTCCTCGCGCCTCCGTGTGCCGTGTACCCATCCTCCGGCCGACGCGCCCCTCACTCTTCTCGACGAAAGCCGCCGCCTCAGCCCAACCGCCGGCCCGTCAGCGGTTCGCCCTCCTGAACCACCTTCCCACCCGCTCCTGAATCTCCACCTTTCGCAAAGCTCGCCCATGCCCACAACGCCGCACCTTCCCCCGCGGCTTCTCCCTAGGCTGCAGGTCTTCGCGGCCGCGCTCCTCTTCTCGACGGGGGGCACGGCCATCAAGGCCACGCAGCTCACCGCCGGCCAGATCGCCAGTTTTCGGGCGGGGATCGCGGCGCTCGCGCTCCCCCTGCTCCTTCCCGCGGCCCGGCGCGGCTGGACCCGCCGCACGGCCACCGTCGCCGTCGCGTACGCCGCGATGGTCACGCTCTTCGTCGCCTCCAACAAGCTCACCACGGCCGCGAACGCGATCTTCCTTCAATCGACCTCCCCCTTCTATCTCCTCCTGCTCGGACCGTGGCTCCTGCGGGAACCGATCCGACGGCGCGACCTCGGGTTTCTCGCAGCCGTGGCCGGGGGGCTCTTGCTCTTCTTCGTGGGCTCGGAACGGCCGGTCGCCACGGCGCCGGACCCGCTGCGCGGAAACGCCCTGGCGCTGCTCAGCGGGCTCGCCTGGGCGCTGACCGTGATCGGGCTGCGCTGGGTGGAGCGCGCCGAGGGCGGTGGAGCGGAGGGGGCGGGCATCGCGGCCGTCGCCGCCGGCAATGTCATCGCCTTCCTCGCGGGCCTCCCCTGGGCGCTCCCCGTCGCCGCCGCGGCACCCCGGGACTGGGCCGTGCTCGTCTACCTCGGCGTGGTGCAGATCGGCATCGCCTACGCCTGCCTCACCTCCGCGCTGCGTCGCCTCCCCGCGCTCGAAGTCTCCTCCCTCCTCCTCCTCGAGCCCGCGATCAGCCCGGTCTGGGCGTGGCTCGCCCTGGGCGAAGTCCCGGGCGCTTGGTCCCTCGCCGGCGGGGCGCTCATCGTCGGCGCAGCCTTGGCCCGCACGCTCGCGGACGCGCGCGCGGCGCAGCCGGCTCCCGCTGCTCCCCTCCCCGCTGCCGGCCGCGACTTCGTCGCACTGCCCGCTCCCGCCGTCCTGCTCCCCGGGCCGGTCGCGCCCGCCTCGCCGACGACCTCGGCCGGCTCCTCTTCCGTGGAGGGCGCATGAACGCATCGACCCCGGCCGGCCTCGGCGTCGTGCAGTTCAACCCCCGGCGAGGGGAACCGGAACGCAACCTCCGCGCGCTCGCGCACCTCGCTTCCCAGGCCCTCGCCGCCGGCGTCCGGCTGCTCGTCCTTCCCGAAATGGCCTCGACCGGGTACCGCTTCCCCGGACGCCTCGCCCTTCGCCCTTTCGCCGAGCCGCCGTCCGGGCCGACCTTCCGCACGTTCGCGCCGCTCGCAGCCCGCTACCGGGCCCTGCTCGTGGTCGGGTTCGTCGAAGCGGACGGCGCTCGCCTTTTCAACTCGGCGCACGTCCTCGGCCCTTCCGGCGAGGCCGTCGCCCTCTACCGGAAACGGCTCCTCTATGTCGACGACACGACGTGGGCGGACCTAGGGGATTTACCCTACCCGCTCTTCGCCACTCCCTTCGGCCGTGCGACCGTCGGCATCTGCATGGACATTAATGGAGACGAATTCGTCGAACACGTGCATCGCGTGCGACCCGACCTGGTCTGTTTCCCGACCAACTGGGTGGACTCCGGCACCGACGTCCACGCGTACTGGGCCGAGCGCCTGGCGGGGTGGGACGGCGTGCTCGTCGCCGCCGATCGTTGGGGGGAAGAGGACGGCGTCCGCTTCGCCGGTCGATCGGCGTGTCTGCGCCGGGGCGTGCCGCTCGTCCAGGCGCCGGCCGAAGGCGACGGCTGGTGGTCCGTGGGCTGAGACGCCGGGCGGCGCGGCGGGCCGCGACTCCGTAGCGCCCGCCACGCCGCGGGCTGCGCCCAAGCCGACCGGATCATCGCACAGGAGGAACCGCGCCATGCCGATGGAGGACTTCCTCTCGGCGAACAAGCACTTTCTCGCGAGCTTCGAGCCGCGGCATCTCTCCGCCGAGCCGCGAAGGCGGCTCACGGTCTTCACCTGCATGGACACGCGCCTGATTCAGCTCGTGCCACGTGCGATGGGGCTCGAACGGGGGGACGCGGCCTTCATCCGGACCGCCGGGGCGATCCTGCGCCCGGACGACCACGGCACCATCCGCTCCATCGCGGCCACCGTTTACCTCGCCGGCTGCCGGGAAATCGCGGTGGTCGGCCACACGGACTGCCTGATGGCCTCCGACGAGGAACGCGTGCGCGCGGGCTTCGGTCGATGGGGGGTCAATCCGTCCGTCCTTGGCCGGCCTTCGATCCGGGAGTGGTTCGCGCTCATCCGCTCCCTGGAGGACAACGTGCGCTCCGGCGTGGAAACGCTTCGCGACGTCAACGTGCTGCCGATGGGGATCAAGCTCCTCGGCCTCCTGATCGACACCCACACGGGCGTGCTCACGCCCATCTGCGAATCGGAAACGCGGGGGGAGTTGTCGCTCAGGAGCTACCCGGGCGCCACCATGATCGACAAACTCGCGCGGGACGCCGACGTCTGACCCGCCCGTCGGCCCTTCCTCGAGCCCGGCGCCCCTCGGCGGTCGAGCGTCGCGCGCTGCACGGCGCTTCCGCCCCCAACGCAGGTGGCCGCAAACAACCTCGAACACGGGCGCTACGCTTGTGGCACCCCTCACCCCGACGCCCTCCCTACGAGGGAATCGCAGCGGCCCGCGCCTACTGGCCGGTCGACGAAGTCCAGACACGATGCCTGGGGGCGCGGGCCTCCGGCCCGCGCGAATGGCCACTTGAGCTTCGACCCGCCGTGACTCGGCTGACGACTGTGTCCGAAGTTCGTCAACGGCGCATCGCCGGAAAAGGCGGCTACCCGCGACCACCCCTTCTCGCCGTGAAACGTCCGCAGCTCACGCCCAGAGGCCACGTCGTACAGGCGGAGGTCGCCGTCGAACGCGGCGGTGGCCAGCGTGCAGCCGTTGCACAAAAACGCGGCCCAGCGCACGCCTGAGCCCGCTCCCGCGCCATCCCCCTCCAGGCCCGCGCACAGGCGTCCCGACTCGACATCCCAGAGTCGGACCCTGCCCCCGGCCGCGGCGGCGAGGCGCCGGCCGTCCGCCGCGAAGGCGAGCGAGAGCACCCTCGGGTCCCGGCCGTCGAGCGGCAGCCGCTCTTTCGCGAATTCCACATTCCACAGCCGGATTGGACAACCGTCGCCGCCGCCGGCCAGCGTGCAGCCGTCCGGGGAGAAGGCGAGGGCACGGATCCGCGTGCCGTCCGTCTGCAAGCGCCGTGGCCGCGCGCGCTCCGCTCCCAGGCGCCACAGCAGAACCGTGCCCTCCGGGCCGCCGGAGGCGATCGTCCGACCCTCGGGCGAGAACGCGATCGCGGCGACCTCCTCCGCATGCCCGCGCCCGAGAAACACCCGCTTCCCCGTCCCGACCTCCCACGCCCGCACCGTGGTGTCCGCGCTTCCCGTGGCGAGCGTCAAGCCGTCGGGGGAGAAGGCGAGGCAGGTCGCGCCGCGCTCGTGCGCTCGGAACCGCCGGAGTTGGCGACCGCCGGCGCACTCCCAGAGGCAGAGGTTCCCGTCCAGACCCACGGAGGCCACGGTTTCGCCGTCCGGGGAGAAGGCCGCCGCGCCGACCGGCAGGGTGTGTCCCTCCACGCCACGGAGCTCGCGGCCGGTCGCGGCCTCCACCAGGTGGATCCTGCCGTCGTCCCCGGCCACGGCCAGCGACTTCCCGTCCGGCGCGAGCGCCACGTCGTTGACCGCGCCGTCAAACCCTCCGAGCTTGCGCGTCGCCGCGCCCGTCGCCAGGTCCCAGTAGCGCAGGGCGTCGTCCCGCCCGCCGGACACCAGCGTCCGCCCGTCCCGCAGGAAAACGAGGCAGGACGCCGACGCCTCGTGCCCTTCCAGCTCCCGGACCAGCCCGCCCGTGTCCGTGGACCACACGCGGACGTGCCGGTCCGCGCTCCCCGTGGCGAGCCATCGGCCGTTCGGAGAGTAGGCGACGGCCGTCACCCAGTGTTCATGGTCCTCCGTTCGCAAAACCGGTGCGCGGAGCCGGAGGTCCCAGAGGAAGAGCGCGTGGTCCTCGCCCCCGGAAGCGAGACGCGTCCCGTCGGGGGAAAAGGCGAGGCAGCGCACGGGCGCGTCGTGCCCCTCGAGTCGCGCCGTCAACCGTCCTGTCGCGACCTCCCACAGGCGGACCGTCCGGTCCGCGCTCCCGGTGGCCAGCGTCCGGCCGTCTGGTGAAAACTCGAGTGCGAGAACTTCGTCGTCGTGCCCGACGAGGTCGCGTACCGTCGTGGCGGAGGCGGGCTCCACGAGCAGCACCCGGCGGTCCGCGCCGGCGCAGGCCAACAGCTTTCCGTCCGGCGAAAACGCGACCGCGTGGAGGATCGGGCCGCCGCCGCCGAAGGCGCGAAGCTCGCGGGCCTTGGCCACGTCCCAGAGTCTCACCCGTCCGCCCTGGTCCGTCGAGGCGACCGTCCGTCCGTCCGGCGAGAACGCCACGCCACGCACCGGGGCGGGATGCCGGAACTTCACCGCGCCAAGACGCGCGATGGCCCCGGGGGGAAGCGGGTCGCCGTAGCGATCCAGCCTGGGTTTGACGGGGAGGGAAGCAGCCGGCGCGGGCGGGGTGCTGGGGGAGGGCGCGGGGGCGGGTGCGGGGCCGGCAAAAGCAAACGCGGCGAGAGCGGACGTCGTCGCCAGCAAGGCGAGGGCGTGGAGCGCTCGTGGGCTCGTGGGCCTGTTCGCACCAGAGCTTCGTCGGGTCATCGTTGTCGAGCCCATGCTTGCCGATCACCCCTGAGTACCGCTCCACGGAAGTCGGTGTCCAATAGGCGAAGGCAAGTTTGGCCGCCCGCGAGGCGCGCGAGCAAGGCGTAGTAACGGAGAACTACGGCGAGCGAGCGCAACGACGCGGGCGGCCAAAATCGCCAAGAAAATTGGTCACCCAATTCCGTGGGGCGGTACTAAGGAAGGAAACCCGGAGCCCCAGATTCTAACCGGCGCTGGTGACCCCGACAAGCGAGTATTGCAGACAGGCGCGGAGTTCACTATCATGTAGCGGTCCGACCCGGGCGCGAGTTGCACGCATGGCTTCGTGGGGGCGGACGGACCCACACCGCAGGAGTGACCGCATGAGGGGGATGGACTCCCCGGGCGAACCGAACGCGGCCGGCCATGCCGGTGGCGCCACGCCTCCCGTGCGCCGGCCGGCTACGCGCGACCCCTGGCTGGGGGCCACGCTGGGAAAGTACCGGATCAGCGGCAAGCTCGGCCAGGGCGGCATGAGCGTGGTGTACGAGGCCGTCGACACGGCCATCCACCGCGAGGTCGCGCTCAAAGTCTTGCCCGAGTCGGTCGCGGAGCAACCGGAGACTCTCGAGCGTTTCCTGCAGGAGGCGCGTGCGCTGGGACGCCTCAGCCACCCGAACGTGGTGTGGGTCTACGAGGTCTGCGAGGCGGAAGGGGTCTATTTCCTCGTCATGGAACGGGTCCTGGGCGGCAGCGCGCAGGACCTGGTGAAAGCGGGGGAGGCGCTGGGGTGGTCGCGGGCCACGGAGATGATCGTGGGCGCTTGTCGCGGGCTCATCGCCGCCCATGCCGCTGGCCTCATCCATCGCGACATCAAGCCGGGGAACCTGCTTTGCGCCCCGGACGGCACGGTCAAGCTCACGGATTTCGGCCTCGCGAAGGTCCTGAACCGCGGCAACATGTCGCTTACGAAAACAGGCCGGGCCGTGGGCACCCCGCAATACATGAGTCCCGAACAGTGCCGGGGCGAGGTCGTCGACGAGCGAAGCGACGTCTACTCCCTCGGAGCGACCTACTACCACCTGCTCGCCGGACAGCCTCCGTATCCCGGCGAAGACGCCATGCAGGTCATGTTCGCCCACTGCTCGAGCCCGGTGCCGGATCCGCGCGCGGTCAAACCGAACCTGCCCGAGGCCTGCGCGACCGTGACGATGCGTGCGATGGCGAAGGCCCCGGACCAGCGCTACGCGACGGCCGCCGACGTCCTCGCGGACCTCGAGGCGATCGTGGCGAGACAAGCGCTCCCCTCGCTCTCCCGGAAGCCACGGACGGCCACGCACGTTCGGCCGGCCCCGACCCCGACCCCGGTCCGCCGGCGCGACCACGAGCCCGGAGACGGCGCCCCCTCGCGCTCCGAGCGCGGGCGGAGCACAGGCGCCTCCCGCGCCCTCGCCGCCCCGTCCCGGAACACCCGGGCGGTCGTCCTCGGCGGCATCGGCCTTGCCGTGGTCGTCGCGGTCTTTTGGGCGGTCTCCGTGATGACCGAGCGCGCCGACCGGGAGCGGCGGGACGGCCTGGAGCGCGAAGCCTCCACGGCCCTCCTGGAGGCCGAGGGGGAGGCCGACAAGTCCCCCTTCGACTCCGCGGGCGCGAAGCAGGCCCTCCGCAGGGCCCAGGAGGCCTGCGGCCGGTACGCGGACGCCACCCACGAAATCGCCGGCGCGCGCGATTTCGCGGGGAAGCTGGACGGGGTGCGCGCGCGTCTCCAGAAGCGGCAGGACGAGGCCAAGCGTGCCCAGGAGAAACGGGACCAGCTTGTCGAGATCGTCGCGCGCGCGCGGCGGGACCTGGCCCACTCGCAGCTCCAGCTCGACGCGTTGGAGCGGCTGCGCTCCGAATGCGAGTCGATCGACCGCGACTTGGCGGCCGAAGTCGCACGGGAGAAAAAAAAGCTCGCCGAAGAGGCGGCCGCGGATACGACGCGTCGAGTCCGCGCGGAGCTGCAGAAACTCGACGGGGAGCTGCGGGATCTGGCGCACGCGGCCTCGCTCGAACCGATCTTGCGGAGGCTGACCGACTTGACGCTGGAGGCGGAGCCCGTCAGCCGTGCGCTGGCGGAAGAGGTGGCGTCGAAGAAGCGGGACGCCGAGCGGGACTGGGCCCGCGTGGCCCAGGCGGAGTTGACGGCGGCGACCGTGGAGATCGAACGCATGCTCCAAGCCGGGCAGCCCGACGCCGCGCGCCTGCGCCTCCAGCAATTCCCGCAGAAGTACCGGGTCTCCGGCGTGAGCGCGGCCTGGAACGAGCTGGTGCGAAAGGTCGATGCGGCATTGAAGGCGAGCCGCGGGTCCGGGCCGAATCCCCCGGGGACGGAGGGCGGCGCCCCGGGGGCCGCCGCCGATGCCGCGGCGCTCGAGACCCCCGGCGCGCTCGTGCCCCTGCTGCCCGGTTCCCGCTTGGAAGGCTGGAACGCGGTGAGCGTGAATTCCCAGCCCGGCATCGTGCACTGGGACTCGCCGGAACCGGGCGTCCTGCACGGCGTGGCGGCGGCGGCTGACGCCTGGACGATCCTCGTGAAGGGGAGCCCGCGCTGGCGGGAGCTGGAGCTGGAGTTCGACGCGAAGACCCCGCGGGGCGACTTCACGCTCGGGCTGCTGCTCGGCTCCAGCCAACCGAACTGCACGGTCGTCTATTCGCCGCGGGAGGACTGGCACCACTTCCGGGTCGTCGTCTCCGAGCGGCAAATCGTGATTCTCGGCTCGAATCGCGGTAACCTGTCGGGCGTGCTCGATCCTGCGAAGCCCGGCGGCGGCCCGATCGGCCTCGGCCCGGGCCGCGGCGGCGAGGCGTCCTTTCGCAACATCCAGGTGAAGGTGGTGAAGCTGGCGGAGCGCTAGCGGGCCTTCACCTCGCTCCTGGGGATCACGAGATGGGCACGATGGCGGCGAGACGGGACTGCGACGGTCACACGGAACCGCGACCGTCAGGGAGCGGTCTCCGCGCGTTCTTCCAGAGCCGCGGATTCGACCCCGCTGCCCGATGGGTTCCCACGGCGCTCGCCTGCGGGTCGGCAGCCTCGAACCGGAGGTCATGGCAGGACGCCCCCAGACCGCTCCCTCACGGTCGCGGTTCGGTTTTCACGCGGCACGCCAGGAGCGCGAGGGCCCAGAGTGGACCGCAGGGAGGACCTGCGTCGCACGGCTTCACGGAGAGCTTACCTCGAATTTGCTTCTGGGAGTGAGTGCACATGGCGCGCAAGAGGCTGCTCCTGGCCCTGGTCCTCGCGATGGCGACGACCGTGGGCGTCCTGCGGCAGGCCCGACTTGTCCACGGAGACGAGCCCCCGGTCGCGAACCCGCCTGCCCCGGGTCCGGCGGCCCCGGCTGCGCCGGAGAAGTCGCCCGACGAGTTGGTCGCGGAGAGACTGAAGGTCACGAAGGTCACGCTCAATTTCAACGATGCGCCCTTCAGCGACGTCCTCGCCTTCCTCCGGGAGTTCACCCAGTTCAATCTCCTCTTTGACGAGGGGCTTCGCCATGCCAAGCCGCCCGTCTCGACCGAATCGCTGCGCGTGACGGTCAAGCTGCAGGACCTCGCGATGGAGTCCGTGCTCGCCCTCGTCACGAAGATGCACGGCCTGGATTACAAGGTCGTCTGGGGTTGCGTCCTCGTTTCCACCCCCGAGCGGCTGAAGACCCTGCCCGGCTCCGACTGGTGCGCCGCTTCGAAGGAGGACTCGCCCGCACGCCAAAAGACGGTGGAGCAGCTCCAGAAGCTCCGGCTCGACCTGGACTTCACCGACGCCACGATCGACGACATGCTGGAATTCGTGCAGGAGTTCGCGAAGCTCAAGGTCGCCCTGGCCGGACAGGGGGAGGAGCACCCGAAACTTACCTTCCAGGCGCGCGCGATCGCGCTCCGGGACCTGTTTACGCTTTTCGGACTGTTTCTGGACGCGGAACCGCAGGTGCTTGAGGATGCGGTGGTGCTGCGCGTCCGGCCGCCGCAAAAAGAAAAGTGATCGGACCGCGGTCGCGGGGGGGGGCGGCCCCTCTCCGTACCGCGGTCCCCGCCGCTTCCCCGGGCCTGGACCCGCTTCCCACTCATGCCCCACTTCAGGAGGACCCATGACCGTCCATGACATCGACTGGAATGAGCGCTACGAGACGCGGGACACCCCGTGGGACAGCGGCGAGGCCTCCCGGGAGCTGGCTCGCATCCTGGACGCGGGGCTCGTGCGCCCCTGCCGTGCCTTCGAGGTGGGTTGCGGAACGGGCACGAACGCGGTCGAACTCGCCCGTCGCGGCTTCGAGGTGACGGGCGTCGATGTCTCCCCCCTCGCCGTCGAGCAGGCGCGGCACCGCGTCGAAGAGGCAAAGGCTCGGGTCACCCTCGCCGTGGCCGACATCGTCGAGCCGGGCGTCCTCGGCGGAGTCGTGCCCGCCGGCCCGTACGAGTTCGTGTTCGACCGCGGAGTCTACCACCATTTGCGGCGCGTGGCCCTCTTCGGCTTCCTGAAGGCCCTGGAGCGCCTGACCTCGCCGGGCGCGCTGTACTTGACGCTCGCGGGGAATGCGAACGAGGAGTCGCCGGTCCTCGGCGGTCCACCGCAGGTCTTCGCGCACGATCTCTGCAAGGAGCTGGCGCCTCTCTTCGAGGTGGTCCAGCTTCGCGAGTTCCGCTTCGACGGCGTCCACGTGGATGGGAAGCTGATCTCGCCGCTTGCCTGGTCGGCGCTCCTGCGGCGGCGCTAGACCGGCGCAGGCGGTCGGACCGGGGACGCGGCGCGGCCCCATCGAGGCGCATCGGACATGAAGGACAATGTCGTCTTCTGGGTCGTTCTCTGCGTCGGCGGCATCCTCCTGAGGCTCCTGAGGCGGTCCGAACGCGGAGAGTCGCGCGAGAGCTTGGCAAAGGCGTGGATGCAGGCGGCCAAGGAGCTCGGACTCGATTTCCATGGCGGCGCAGACGGCTCCGCCCATGGCACGATCTTGGGCACCCTCGACGGCGTCGACATCCGCATCACCGACTCCTCCCCAGTCTCGAGCGAACCAGGCGCCGGCTGCACCAGGGTTTCGATCCAGAACCCCGAGCTGGTCCCGGCCCTGTCCATTCGTGCGAAGGGGGTGGCCAGCAAGTTCGGTACTGCCCTCGGTGTTCAAGAGGTGGCAACGGGCCATCGGTCTTTCGACAAGGAAGTTCACGCAAGTGGGCCCGAGGCGCTCGTCGTCGCCCTCCTCGACGACGCGATGCGTCGCGACCTCCGGACGCTCATCTTGCAGGACGGCGGCCGCGTGGAAAACGGCACGCTTCAGGCCGAATTCCAGTCGCTCTTCCAGACCTCGAGCTGGATCGTGCGCGAGGTTCGTCGTCTGCTCGCCTTGGCCGGAAGGCTCAGCCGGCCCGGCCCGATTCCGAAGCGTCTCGTTTCGAATGCGCGGACCGACCGCCTGCCGGGCGTGCGTCGCCGAAACCTGGAGCTCTTGTTGACGATCTATGCGGAGGAGCCGGAAGCTGCGAAGGCCTGCCGGGAGGTCGTAGAGCAAGAGCTCGACCCGATGATGAGACTCAGGGCCGGGCGATGGCTCAAAGAGGAGGGCTGGCCGGCGCTGGAGAAGCTCACGACGGAAAAGGAAGCGCCGGAGCAGGTCCGCCTGGATGCGTTCCACGATCTGGTGGGCGCCTTGCCCGCGGCGAAGCGCACGGAGTTTCTGGAGCGCGCCGTCGGATTGCCCGCCGGAGCGGTGCGGACCGCCGCGCTGGGCGGTCTGCTGCACCTCCACGAGCGGGACTTGGAGTGGTTGATCCGGCATGCGCTGGAGTTGGACGGCGCAGCGGCGGCGCGGGCGGCGGTCGCCCTCGGGAGTCGCGGGAGCGAGCGTGCCGAGCCCCCGCTGATCTCGCTCCTGCTGAGTTCGGAGGCGCCGGTTCGACTCGCGGCGATGGCGGCGCTCGGGGAGGTAGGCACGGCAAGCGCAGTGGAGCCGCTGCGGCGGGCGGCGGTGGAGGCCCCTCTGCTCGGCGGCGGGGAATTGCGCGCGGCGGCGGAGGCGGCGGTCAAACGGATTCAGGGGCGACTCGGAAACGCCGCGGCCGTCGGGCGCATCTCGCTCGCGGAAGCGGAGGCAGAGGCGGGTGCGCTCACGCTTGCGCATGCGGAAGGGGCGCTCTCGGTGGTTGATGGCCGCGCGCCCGCGGAGGCGGAGGATGCCCTGGCGGACGCGGGGCGGAAGGCGCTGGCGAGTTGGTGCTCGGAATCTGCGGCCGAGGGGGCAGCCCAGGGGGCCGCGGGCGGGGACGCGGAACCGGCTGCCGCAATGCGGCCGGCGACGCCGCCCGAACCGCGGCCGGAGGCGCGGCCGCCACAGAGGGAGTAACCTAGTGGCCCGTTGACGAGCTTCGGACACAGTCGTCAGCCGAGTCACGGCGGGTCGAAGCTCAAGTGGCCATTCGCGCGGGCCGGAGGCCCGCGCCCCCAGGCCTCGTGTCTGGACTTCGTCAACGGGCCACTAGACCCTTCGGCGTCGAAAAGGACCGTCCCGTCCTCCAGTCCGACGAGGCCGCCCGGGGCAGCCGTTAGCGGCGTGGCTCCGCCGAACCGGGCTGAAGAGGACTCCAGGACGACGCGGACGGCCTCCTCCTGATCCTTGCTCTTCAACTTGATTTGCGCCCGTCCGCCGAGGCTCGGGATGGCTAGCGCCACAGGGAAGGGGAGCTTCCGCACGCGCGCGTCGGAGACTCCTGATGGATGCAGTGTACCAGCGTACCAGGAATAGTATTTCGCCGTCTCGGGATGGAAGCAAGTTCCGGCTGCCTGCTCGCCCCTCACGGCGTCCGCCGCTCCTCCTCCGCCTGGATCCGATACCGCACCCGCCGCCGCGCCTCCTCGCCGCGCACCTCCGGCGTCTTCCCCTTGCCGCTCCCGCTGCCACGCCCACGCCCACGGCCGCGCGTGGCCCGCGGCGGCGCGCCGGTGGCCGTGTCCGTCGAGACCGACACGTCCGCCGCGCCGTTCGCCTCCGACAGCCGGCGGATCTCGTCCCGCAGCTCCGCCGCCCGCTCGAAATCCAGCTTCTCGGCCGCCTCGAACATCTCCCGCTCCAGCTCCTTCACGATCTCCGTCAGCTCGAACTCCGTCTCGTCCAGGTTCACCAGCTTCCCCGCGTCCCGCTTCGAGCGGATGATCTCCTCGATCCCCTTTCGGATCTCCTTCTCGATCGTCCGCGGCGTGATGCCGTGCTCCTGGTTGTACTTCAACTGGATCGCGCGCCGACGCTCCGTCTCGTCCATCGCCCGCCGCATCGAGTTCGTGATCTTGTCCGCGTACAGGATCACCGCCCCGTTCACGTTGCGTGCGGTCCGGCCCACGGTCTGGATGATCGAGGTCTCCGAGCGCAGGAAGCCCTCCTTGTCCGCGTCGAGGATCGCCACCAGCGTCACCTCGGGCAGGTCCAGCCCTTCCCGCAGCAGGTTCACGCCCACGAGTACGTCGAACTTCCCCTCGCGCAGGTCGCGCAGGATCTGGACCCGCTCCATGGTCTGCACCTCGCTGTGCAGGTACCGCCCCTTGATGTTCCGCTCCTGCATGTAGTTCGCCAGGTCCTCCGCGAGCCGCTTCGTCAGCGTCGTGACGAGAGCCCGCTCGTTCCGCGCCACCCGCGCCTCCACCTCCTTCAGCAGGTCTTCGACCTGGCCTTGCGCCGGCCGCACGTCGATCTTGGGATCGAGCAGCCCCGTCGGCCGGATGATCTGCTCCGCCACCCGCCCGGCGGACTTCGTCAGCTCGTACGTATCCGGCGTCGCGCTTACGTACAGCGCCCGCGGGACGAGCGCCTCCCATTCCTCGAAGCGCATCGGGCGGTTGTCGAGCGCGGAGGGGAGCCGGAAACCGTACTCGACGAGCGTCTCCTTGCGCGAGCGGTCGCCGTTGTACATCCCGCGCACCTGCGGGATCGAGACGTGCGACTCGTCCACCATGCACAGGAAGTCCTTCGGGAAGTAGTCGAGGAGCGTGAACGGGCGCTGGCCCGGCGCGCGCCCGGACAAGTGGCGCGAGTAATTTTCGATCCCCTTGCAGTACCCGACCTCCTGGAGCATCTCGATGTCGTACCGCGTCCGCGCCTCCAGCCGCTGCGCTTCGAGCAGCTTCCCCGAGCCGCGCAGCTCCCCGAGCCTCGCCTCCAATTCCGCCTCGATCCCGGCCAGGGCCTGCGAGATCTTCTCCTGGGGCATGACGAAGTGCTTGGCGGGGAAGAGGACCCACTCCGTGAACTGCTCGAGCGCGGTCCCGGTGAGCGGGTCGATCCGCGCCAGCCGCTCGACCACGTCCGGCCCGAGCTGGATCCGGATGGCGGTCTCCTCGTACGCGGGCCAGATCTCGAGCGTGTCGCCGCGGCAGCGGAACTTGCCGCGAGCGAGGACGGTGTCGTTCCGCTCGTACTGGATGTTCACGAGCTTCTTGAGGATGGTGTCCCGGTCGGCCGGGTAGCCGACGGCGAGCGGGACGATCATGTCCTTGTAGTCCTCGGGGGAGCCGAGGCCGTAGATGCACGACACGGACGCGACGATGACCACGTCGGGCCGGGAGAGGAGCGCGGTGGTCGCGGCGAGGCGCAGGCGGTCGATGTCCTCGTTGATGTCCGCGTCCTTTTCGATGTAGATGTCCTTCTGCGGGATGTACGCCTCGGGCTGGTAGTAGTCGTAGTAGCTGACGAAGTAGTGGACCGCGTTCTTCGGGAAGAACTCGCGGAACTCGGAGAACAACTGCGCCGCGAGGGTCTTGTTGTGGGAGAGGACGAGGGTGGGCCGTTGGAGGGCGGCGATGACGTGGGCCATGGAGAAGGTCTTGCCGGACCCGGTGACGCCGAGCAGGGTCTGGTAGCGGCGCCCGGCGAGGAAGCCGTCGGCGAGGCTCTTGATCGCGGCCGGCTGGTCGCCGCGGGGCTCGTACGGGGCGACGACTTCGAAGGCTGGCATGGAGCTGTCGTCCGATGAGGCTGCGGCGAACCGGTAGGTGAGGGTCTTCGAGCATTCTAGCCCCGGGCGCGGAGCGAGACAAGATCAAAGCAGGGCGCCAGCCGGGAAAGCCCGGCTTCTCGGCGGTTCCAGCGGGCAGGCCCACGCGGGTTCTGCTCACGTCCCGCGCCGGCTCACCGAACTCCTGGATCCCCACTGCGCAAGTTCTGGAAGGCTCTTCGACAGAGGCGCGAGGCCGGATTCTCGAAACCACAGACTTCCCAGCGCGGCAGTGCCGCAGCCAAGCGACGACGGAACCACAGATTTCTCAGGGCAGCCGCTGGCCGCAACCAAAGGGACGAGCCACCGAAGACGCCGAAAACACCGAAAGACGAACCGCGCATTTCGCCGATTTCGCGAATTTTCTGCGGAGAATTCGTTGCCAGAAAAACAAGCTTTTGCGAGCTTGTGT
>JACPWG010000105.1 GCA_016197205.1 Planctomycetota bacterium | reverse complement strand
TCCAGGAAGGTGTCGATCGGCCGCGAGTCTTTGACCTGGCGCGCGGCCCGGCGCAGGCGGTAGCGGTTGAAGAGCTCCTGGTGCGGCAACAGCACGAGGCCGAGGTCGGGGAGCTGGAAGCCCCGCGCGAGCCGGCCGAGCAGGACCTCGAGCCGCCGCTCCGTCCCGAGCCCCTCCTCCTTCAAGAGATCGTGCAGCCGCTCCTCCTCGGCCTCGTTCGCGCAAAGCACGACGACGCGCCGGCTCTCGGAGACGAGCGTGCGCAGCTCGGCGAAGATGTTCCCGAGGTCGCCGGAGAAGCGCTGCGTCGAGACGGTCCGGAGGTTCACGCCGGCCGGCCCCTCGCCGACCGGCAGGGCGTGCACTTCCACGCGAGGGAAGCGCCCGAACCCGCGATGGAGCGCGGCCGTCGTCTCCTGGGGCTCGGCCGCGCCTTCGGACGCGAGGAGCCGCCCGAGGCGGTCGAGGGCCTCGCCGGGCTCCTTCAGGAAGAGGACGGTCCCGGCCGGGAGGTGCTCGAGGAGCGAGGCGGTCGCGCCCGCACTTGTGGACACGTCGCACCCCTGCGCCGGTACCGCCGCGGAGGCCTCCCCCGCCACCGGCTGCCGGGCGCCCCGGAAGTCGCTCTTCCGCACGAGCGAGAGGGTGACCGTGCGGAAAGACTGGTCGGAGGACTGGGTGCCGGGGTCGAAGGACCGGATCGACTCGATCGTGTCACCGAAGAACTCGAGGCGGATCGGACGCGGGCTCGTGGACGGGAAGAGGTCGAAGATCCCGCCGCGCACCGAGAACTCGCCGGGCATGTCGACCGCCGGGGAGCGCTCCATTTCGGACTCGACGAGCGTGCGGACGAGGTCCTCGCGGTCCACGTCCTCGCCGACCGTGAGCGTGAGCGTGCGTCCGCTGACCCGGCCGGGGGGTGGGACGGGCTGAACCAGCGCGAGCGCGGGCGTGGTGACGACGCGGGGGCCGGTCGCCGCGGGCGCCGCCGTCGAGAGCTCGAGGAGGAGCTGTAGTCGGTCGGCGAAGATCCGTGGGTCGGCCGGCGCGGTCTCGGAGGGGAGGGTTTCCCAGGCGGGAAAGTGCCGGAAGCGGTCGCCAAGGGCCGCGGCGAGGTCGTCCGCGGCCTCGTCCGCGTCCTCGACCGAGGGGAGGACGAGGAGCACGGTCGCGTTGCGCCGCAGGGCGAAGGCCGCGGCGAGGAGGGTGGGGGAGGACCCCCAGAGCCCGCCCAGTTCGCAGCGGCTGCCCGCGTCGAGTGCGCGCTCGACGTCAGCCAGCGAGGGGAGCGCGGCGATTTCCCGGAGAAGGGACTCCATGGGAGGGCGGGCCAGCCTCCGAGCAGGTCGACCTAGGAGAGGGAGTCGTGACCGGTCACGGCCACGGCCGTTTCACCACGGAGACACGGAGACACGGAGGATGCACGGAGAGGGAAGGAGCCCTCTGAAAGTTCTCCGTGAAGCCTCCTTGACTCCGTGTCTCCGTGGTCAGGGGCCGTAAAGAAACACTCATGCAGCTCGGAAACCGGGGAGCTCCTCAGGAAAAGGCTCAAGGCTCAATGATCAATTTTCAGGCAAGGCTCAAAGTTCGGCATGGTTCAAATCTGGGTCACAGATTGGCGTCGGCCTCCCGCCGTAGGGGCGCCCCTTGTGGGCGCCCGCGATTGGCTGCAACGCGTTAGACTACGCGGTGTCGCGACGAGGGCGGGCACAAGGCCCGCCCCTACGCCCGGCCGTTGATCCGTGTTACCCATCCGCCGCCCGAATTGAACCATGCCCAAAGTTCAAGGCTCAGAGTCCGCGATTCCGTGCCCGGGCTACGTTCCCTGGTGGTCATTGAGGATTGAACCTTGAGCCTTGTCTGCGTCTCGAAAATTGAGCATTGAGAATTCTTGTCGCCCCCCTACGCGTCAAACGAGCAAGTTGTTTTCTTACGGGACCCTGGCTCTCACTCGGCTGCTTCGGCGCCCCGTCCTCCGCGGCCGCGGCGCTCCTTCAGAGCCGCAGGTGGTTCGCCGAGTCTCCCTCTTCGTCGTCGAGCAGGTGCAGCGACTCGAGCGCGCATTTCGCGGCGTGCTGTTCCGCGTCCTTCTTGGTGCGGCCGGTCCCCGGCCCGAAGGCCTGGCCCTGCAGCTCGACCATGACCTCGAACGACTTCTCGTGGTCGGGCCCGGACTCGCGCGTGACGCGGTAGAAGGGCACGGAGGCGAGTTCCTTCTGTGTGTAGTGCTGGAGGATCGACTTGTAGTTGCGCTGGTGTTTTCCGAGGCGCACCTCTTCGATCTTCCGCGTGAGGACGTCGAGGATGAAGCGGCGCGCGGGCTCGATGCCGCCGTCCTTGTAGATCGCGGCGACCACGGCCTCGAAGGTGTTCCCGAGGACGGAGTCCGGGATCGAGCGCTTCTGGGAGATCCCCTTGCCGAGCCGGATGAATTCGCCGAGGCCGAGGCGCTTGCCCTCGTCGGCGAGGGACTCGCAGCTCACGACGACCGATTTGATGCCGGAGAGGTCCCCCTCCTCGTACTCCTGGAAATGGTCGTAGAGATAATCGGAGACGACCATGCCGAGGACGGAGTCGCCGAGGAACTCCATGCGTTCGTTGCAGGGGAGACCCTCGTCGCGCGCGGAAGAGTGGACCAGGGCATGGAAGAGGAGGCTGGGGTCCTGGAACCGGTAACCCAGGACGCCCTCGAGCGCGACCGCCCGCTCGGGTTCGAGCAGGGGTTTTTCTTCGCCTGTCATGCGAGCCGACACCTGACGGAATCCCCGCCGCGCATCCAAGGCGGACGCGGAGCGAAGGTGCAGGGGAAGGCCGCCATGAACTTCATCCCCGGACGCCGTCGGTCCGGGGATGAAATCCAGTGCGGCTGGCCCAGCCGCCGAGCCGGAGCCGGCGGCGCCAGTGAACGGGCTCAGTATAGTTCGCCGGGGGGGCGAAGTCAAAACTTCGATGCCGCGCCGTGGCCGGCGGTGTGACTTTCGCCATGGTTTGGTGCATGGCTCGAAGCCTGCATCCACTTCGCAAGTGGTCCCTTGCGGTAGGGGCACGGCGTTGCCGTGCCCGCGTGGCGAGAATTCGCGTTCGGCCTTGCCCAACGGCGACGGCGGTTTGGACCCTGCCAGAGTTTTGCTTGTCACCCGCCCCACGCCCCTCCTATAATCCCGCGCTCTCAAGACGCAAGGAATGCCGATGCTGGAGATCCTACGGAAGGGCGGGCCGGCGATGGTCCCGCTCCTGCTCTGTTCGGTGCTCGTCCTCGCCACGGCCATCGAACGCTCGGTGGTGCTCTGGCGCGTGCGACGTTCTGTGCGCGATTTCGCCGCGCGCGTGAGGGCGGCCTTCGCGGAGGCCGCGTCCCCGAGCGCGAGCGGCGGCGCCGGCGTGGGGGGCGCCGTCGCGGTCGCAACGCCCGGCACGATCGGATCGACCCTGCTGCGCCTTTGCAAGGAGGCCGACAACCCGCTCTCGCGCGTGCTGCGGAAGGGTCTCGCCCGGGTCGGGCAACCGTACGGCGACGTGCGACAGGCCATGGAGGAGGCCGCGGGGCTCGAGTTGCCCGCGCTCGAAGCGCGGCTCCCGGTCCTCTCGACGATCGCGCAGATCGGGACGCTCCTCGGCCTGCTGGGGACCGTGTTCGGCATGATCCGCGTGTTCGCGGACCTGCAGGATCTGACGCAGTCCGGCCAGCCGGTCAGCGCGGGGACGGTCGCGGGCGGGATCGCCGAAGCCCTGATCGCGACCGCGGGCGGCTTGTGCGTCGCGATCCCCGCGCTCGTCCTCTTCCAGATTTTCTCGCACGCAGTGAACGGCATCCTCGCCGCCATGGAGGCGGAAGCGGTGTCGGTCGCCGAGGCCATAGCGGCGCGCGCCGCGATCGCGACGTCTACGATGACCGCCCGCGTGGCCGCGCGGCCCGCCGCCGCCGCCGCGCCGGCCCCCGTGCAAGCCGCCCGCCCGGCGACAGCGCCGGCCCCAGCGCCCGCTCCATCCGCCGCCGCCCCTCCTTCCCCCTCCGCGTCGCCCGCTGCGCCGGTTGCCCCCGTCGCGCCGGCCGTCCCCGCGCCCGCGCCGCCGGCTCCGACCCCCGCAGCCGTCTCGCCCGCGTCCGCCCCGCCTGCCACGCCGGCCGAGGGCATGGCATGACTTTCCGCCGCCGCGCCTCCCTTCGCGCCCTTCACCTCGACATGACCCCGATGGTCGACACCGCCTTCAACCTGATGGTCTTCTTCGTCCTCACCTCCTCCTTCGTGATCCAGTCCGCGATCAAAGTGACCTTGCCCGAGGTGCGGAACGCCACGGCGATCCGCGGCGTGCAAGGCGTGGAGGTGCGCATCGACGAAAAGGATCAGGTCTTCGTGGGCGATCGCGGCGTCGGGCCCGAAGAGCTGCGCTTCGAGCTGGAGCGGATCCGCGCCACGCAGCCCGTCTTCATCGTCGGGGACCGCGGTGCCAGCCTCGGCAAGGCGCTGGAGGTTTGGGACGCGGCCCGCAGCGCCGGCGTGCAGGAGCTGAACATCAAGACCCGCTGGAAGGCGAAATAGGCCCAAGCTCGGCGTCGGTCTTGCCTCGGCCGCTGGGCGCCCGCTCCGCGTGACCGGGCGGGTCCGCCTCTTGAGCCCACGCGCGCCTCGCGAAGTGCGGCGAGCCGCGCTTCGTGCGCCGGCCGAGCGCGGAGGAGAAGCGGCGCGCGCGTCGTTGCGGGCGCTCCTGCCTGACTTGACCGACGAAGTCTCCATCAGGGTCGCGGTGCAGGGCCTCACTGGGCGCCCCGACGAGGCGGAGATCGCCGCGCTCCTGGCGGCCGCGGGCAGGGTTCAAATCGAGCAGCGTGTGGGTAACACACTTTCGTGTCCGGACGTAGGGGCGGGCCTTGTGTCCGCCCTTTTGGCGACACCGCGCACTCCAACGGCTTGCGACCAGTCGTGGGCGCCCACAAGGGGCGCCCCTACGGCAGGCGGCCGATCGCCGGCTGTAACCTACGTTTGAACCATGCCCGGCCGCGTAGTCTCCGGCCGCCCAGCTCGAGCACCGCGGCCCCGCCGTTCCCTACCTTGCCGCCGAAGGTCTCCAGTGGCTCGTCTACGAGGAAACGCGAGTCGACCCTCGACAACAAAATGAGTTGTCGCCGTTCGCGCGGGCCGCGCTCGACGCCGTCGACAGCCTGCCCCGGTCCTCCGTAGCGGCCCTGCCAGAGGTGGCCGACTCGTTGGCGCCGATGGTCGTACCCGCGCGCGTGGTCGCCACTAACGTGCCGCATGCGACGGGCGAGGCCGCCCTGCGGCGTCTCGCCGAGAAGAGGGTAGTGGTTTTGGGCATGGTTCAAGAGCAGGCGTTTTCGGGTAACACTCGAACTACTGCGTTTGACAAGGTCGAGCCCCGTAGGGGCTCAAGAATGTAGCCAGGGCCAACGGCCCTGGTATCGGGTCACCAGAAGACCGAGCCCTGAAAGGG
>JACPWG010000062.1 GCA_016197205.1 Planctomycetota bacterium | reverse complement strand
GGTCCGTGATCTCCTGCGGCGTACACCCCGGGTCTGCCGACGCCGGAGCGAGCCCCGCACGCGCCAGGACCCGGCCCACCAGCTCGACCGCGTCCTCCCGCCCCAGCGCGCCCAGCTCGGACTCGGCCGCGCCCGCGTCGAACGGCGCGGGGAGAGCCTCCCGACTCGTGAAGACCAGCCGGGTGGCCGGGCCGGCGTCCAGGAGCCGGCGACACAGGGCGAGGATCTCTCGCGCAGGGCCGGCGTCCGCGGGGACCGGTGCGGCGGCGTCCGCCCCCGCCGCCGGGCCCGGCAGGACGCACTCGCAATTGTCCACGACGACGAGCGTCGCGTGATCTCGCAGTGCGCGCTCCACCGGCAGAAGTGCGGCGCGCGGATCGTCAAACTGCGCGACCGAGTAGTTCTCCCCCTTGGGCAAGAGCTGTCGTCCGATGGAGTCCAGGACCCCGCGCACGTCCTGGTAGGCCTCGAGGCTCACGAAGGCCACGCGCTCGCAGCGCCCGGTGCGCGCCAGCCACCGCGCCAACTCGACGGCGAGCGTGGTCTTGCCGGCGCCCCCCGTTCCGCGCACGACGGCCCAGGCGTTGTCGTGCAGCCGGCGTTCGAGGGCGAGCAGCTCGCGGCTGCGACCCGCGAACTCGTGCGGGGGCGGGTCAGGCAACTCCCCTAGGCTGTGGCGGCGCTTCTCGGCCGACAGCCGCTGGACCTCCTCCGCGGGGATCCGGGCTATGACCTGCGGGTCCGCTTCGTCCTGGAAGAGGACGGGCACGAACCAGTCCTGGAGGCGCAGCTCGCCTACGCCCATGACCTTACCGCGCTTGGGGTCGTTGAAGAGCGCCCGCTGGCCGGCCAGCATGGCCTGCCCGACGCGCGCGCCATGAGCGAGGTCGCTGTAGAATGCGTCCACGAAGCGGCGCGCCGTCTCGACCAGCACGCTCCGGCTCATGGCCACGACGGAGGCCACGCCCTCGTTCAGCAGGCTCGCCGCCACGGAGGCGGTCGGGTCCCCCTCGGCCACGGCCGTCTGGCAGGCCTCCAGGAAGACCAGGGGGATCCGATGTGCGCGGAAGAGGCCGGCCAGCCTTGCCGCGTCCACGAAGTCCATCGTGCGCCCCGCGGGCCTCGACGCATCGGGCGGTTCCTCGAAGCACAACCCGCCGAGGCCGAGGCGGCGATTGTAAACGCCATGGCCGTCGAAGTGGACCACGTCGAAAGGCTCGCCGCGCCGGCCGGCCGCGCGCCGGGCCTCGTCCAGCGCCCCGTAACTGGGCGGGGTCAGGACGGTGAGCCGCGCGAGGTCGCCCAGTCCCTCCAGCGCCGCGACCAGGGGGCGGGCGCTGACGCGGTGGTCGATGTACCCGATCGGGCGGCCACGCTCGTCCCGCTCCGGGCGCGGGCTCAGGAGGAGGATGCGGATGGGGAGGGCGGTGGGGCGCGTGGGCTGGGGCGCGCGGTTCGGGAGGCGGCGCCTCACGCGGACGCCGGCCTTGCCCTGGAAGAGCCAGCCGCGGCCGTCATGGAGCAGTTCCCACGGCAGGGCGAGGAGGTCGGTCCCGGCCTCGCCCGCGGCGGCCTTCGCGTCGTCCGCGGCGCCCGCGGGCAAGTCGCTGTCCACCAGGACGGAGAACCGGCGCTCGTGGCGGCCGTTCGCGTGCTGCCAGGCGGCGAGCGCCTCGCGCGCGCCGTCCGCCTCCGCGGCACCGAGGCCCGCCTTGAAGAGCTCCTGTCCCCATCGGGGCAGCCTGTCCTCGATCTGCCTGGCCCGCGACTGGAACACGCCGATGGGCCACAGGAAGTACGATTCCAGGTACCAGCGGAGGTCCTCCGTCTCGATCGGGCCCAGGGGAGCGGTGAACGGGAACCGCACGCTCTCCACGCGGCGACCGCCGCGGTCCGCCGGCTGGTAGGAAAGCACGGCGGTCGCGGTGGCACGGCGCGCGCCATCCTGCGTCTGGATCCGCGGGTCCGTGAGCTCCAGGACGAGGTCTTCGACGGGCGCGGCCTCGGTCTCCGCGGGTGCGGCGGACCCTGCAGGGTCCGCGGGCAGGCGTTCGCCGAGCGCCACCAGCAGGGCGGGCATGGCCGCGCCCAGGCCGCCGGGGCCGATCGGGATCGGCACCGCCAGCGGCTCCTCGTCGAACCACGTCCCGAGCGCGCCCGAGGTGATGCCCGGCAGGAGAACGGGGATCACCCGATACCCGTCCCCGCGGCGGCGCCGCTCGGTCGCGAGGGCCTCGCGGATCTCCCAGCGCACCCAGGGCGAGTTCACCGTGCTCGTGCTGAGGACGACGAGGACCTGCCGCGCCTCGGCAATCGCGAGCGCGATCTCCGGACGGAGCTTGTCCCCGCCGTGCAGCTTCGTGGAGTCCGTCCAGACCGAGAGTCGGTGCTCCTCCAACTCCTTGCGGAGATCCGCGACGAACGCATCGTCCGCGGTGGCGTGGGAGATGAAGATCGGGCCGTCGCGCCGTTGCGGGTCCGCGGCGTTTCCCGCTGTCGATGTGCTCATGCGCTTGCCCTGGCGTTACGCGGATCGGCACAGGCCGGGGTGCTTGTCTTGGCCGGCTATGCGGCGCCGCGGGGTTGCGAGGCTCTTTGCGACGGTAGCATTTCGCCGGGCCGAGACCAAGGAAATCCTGGCGCGGTGCAAATGCGGGTTACGCGCGGGGGTGAAGGGCCAAGGCATGCTTTTGGGGCGAGAAAGGCGCAGCAAGTGTAATGAACCTACGCGGCATTTGCCTCCCAGGGCAGCCACCAGCCGCAACCCATCAACCTGAAATCCGAAGTCCGAGTCGAAATGCGAAGACGAGCCACCGAAAACGCCGAAGTCACCGAACTGCACGAAGAGCAATCGGGCGCCCTCGGAGGCTTCGGCGTGTGCGGTGGCCCGTCAATGCGGGTGGGCGGGTGAGCAGACGGCATTCTGACGTAGGGCAGGAGGGCCGCCCTTTCAAGGTGCTTAGGCCGCCCCGGTGCTGGACGCAAGCCGCCTGCTCACTTGACGATGCGACTTGAGCCTGTTTTGTGGAGCAGGGCTTCCTCCTTCGCGCGCGGCGCTTCGGTGGACGAGTCCGCCCAGCACACGCTCTCGCATGGAACGTCTGAAGCTCCCCCCCGACTTCCTCTGGCCGCTTCCCGCACTCCAAACGCTCGGCGACTTTCATACGGGGCGTCCCGTCGGTGCAGGGCAGAAGCCCAGCACCACAAGGGCACGGGGCCGACGGAGGCGAGCAGTGGGAAGTTCGCCCCTTCCCGCGCTCGGCCGCTTGAGCCTCCGTGCCGCTGGAGTCGACTCGTTCAGCCACCTGGAAAAGGTTGGCCCAGGGGCCCAGGCTGCCTGCTCGCGCTTCCGCCGACGGGGTGCGCGGGACCCGGGGGGGCTGGTGGGCGACTCCATCGGCGAGCTCTGAGGCGACGCCGCGGATCAGTAGGGGCCGAAGAACCAGTTCCCCGGGGCGTTGGGATCGGCGCTCAGGTAGAATTCGCGGACGGCGGCGCAGATCTCGGTGACGCTCAGCGTGCCGCTCCCGTCGCGGTCCAGGCGGCGGAACATGTCCGTGGCCGCATCGTCCGCGAGGCTCAACGCGCGCGTCATGGTCAGGAACTCGGAAAGCGACAGCGTGTCGTCGCCGTTCATGTCGTACAACCGGAGGACGATCGGCGCGAGCTCTCCGATGAGGCGGTCGAACCGCTCGGGCTGCTCGACCATGCGCCCGCAGGCCTGAACATATTCGTCGAGCGTAATGCGTTGATCGCCGTCGGTGTCTGCATGCCTCTGCATGCCCTCCCACATGCGCGCGTAGGCTTCTCGAATGCGAGTCGCGCTCGCCGGGGTGGGTGGAGACGGGCGGGCCGCAATCAGTCGCTCCGCGAGCGTCACGAAGTCCTCCTTCGTGAGCTGGCCGCTCCCGTCGCAGTCCATGTGGCGAAAGCGAGCCGTAAATTTGCGTCGATGGAGATCGGTGATCATGCGGCCTCCTCGATTGAGGGTGAAGAAAACTCGAACCGACCTTGTACCAACTCGCCTTTCGCGAAGCAAGCGGTTTCGGAGCGCCACCGACGCCGCGCGGTGTCCAATTGCCGACACGCTGGGGTCGAGTCGACGTGGCTCCGCCGGCAGTTCGTCCGGCCGATTCCCTTCGGAAAGGGCGAGCCCCGGTCGCGAAACGGCCGGCGCGCGGACGCGGGAGAAGTCCGAGGGCGCCTGATCGACCGGACGTGCCTCCGCAGTCACCACCGCTCACCGCGAGGCCGCTCGGCTCGATGTTTCCGGCGCTTGCCATTCGAGCCGAAGCCTGCGTGCGACCGCCACCACCTCCGGCGTCAGCAGGGCGGGACTCGGGTTTACGACAGGGCGGCGGAGCCGAAGCCGCCTCAATGCGTCCACCATGCTCCCCTCCCGTCCCGACGCGACGAGGAACAGGGCCATGATCGCCGGACTGCGGGAGACGCCCGCGATGCAATGGACCAGCGTCCGCCCGCTCTGCTCCAGTTCCCGGAGGGTGCGAAGGGCTTGTTCCGCCTGCTCGACCGGGAGCGGGATGCAGTCGTAGACGGGAAGCAGGATGCGCCGAAATTCGGGCGCGCAAAGCCCCGCCAGCGGGCCGGACTCCGCCGCGAGGGAAAGGATGTTCTTGACGCCGAGCTTGCGCAGTACGGGAAGCGCCGCTTCGTCCGGCTCGCCGCCGAGAAACAGGCGGTCGGTGATCCGATGAATTCTTCGAGCCGGCCGTTGCACGGCTGCCTCCGAGGTCAAACAAAAGCGGCTATCGGTCGCCGTCCAGCCGCCGCCGGACGGTAGCGAACTCCGGCCGCGCGCGCAGCTCGCCGAAGTCCGCCTCCGCCTCCACCCGCGCGGCGTCGCCGTAGCCGCGTTCCAGCGCGGCCACAAGGCGAAAGGCCGCAAGCTCCCACTCGCGGCGCCGTGCGCAGACGCGGGCGAAGCCGTATTGCGGCCGCCCTTTGGACGGGTCCGCGACCTTCGCCCGCTCGAAGGCCGCCGCCGCGCGCTCCAGGTCTCCGTTCGCCAACGCCGTCTCGCCGCGCTCGGCAAGGCCGTCGCTCAGTGCGGGCAGGAGCATGCGCGCGAACTTTCGCAGCTCCCCGCCCAGGTCCGCAACCCAGGAGGCCCGCGCGGCCGGTCGAGACTCCTCTTCAGCTTCGGCCAAGGACGTCGCCGCCGCGCCTTCGACCGCCGCCGGCGCCGTGCCCGCCCCGGGGGCGAACCGCCTCGTCTCCAGCAAGTCCTCCCGCACCCCCTCCAGCGTCGCGACGTCCGATAAAAGCGCGGCTTCCTCGATGTCCCCGAGCGCACCCTTCAGGTCGGCGAGCTGCAGCCGCGTGGACGCACGCTTGACGTAGAGCCCCTCGTCGTCAGACTTGAGCCGGATCGCCTCCGAGATCGCCGCCCACGCCCCCTTCCAGTCCTTCCGTCCGGACAGCCCGGTCCAGCGCAGGACCTCCAGCCGCGCATCGGGCTCCCCGCGACGACGCGCGGCCTCGAAGTCGGCGAGCGCGCCCGCCCAGTCCTGCCGGGAGAGGCGCAGCCTTCCGCGCAATTTCAGGGCGACGACCTCCTCAGGTGAACGCCTTAGGCCCGACTCGAGCAGCCGCTCGGCCTCCTCCGGCAAGCCGACCCGGAAGAGCGCGAGGACGATCAGGCTGAACCCGCGCGGGTCCGTCACGATCCACGCCCCGGGCACGACCTCTCCGCGGGCCTTCCGTTCGTCATGCCAGGCGCGCGCAGCGTCCGCGCCCGCCCGACGCTCGACGAGCTGGAGTTGGCGCGCGAAGGGAAGGGCCGCACCCGGCGACAGCTCCGCGCCCCGCCGGTAGTCGGCCTCGGCCCCGCTCCAGTCCCCGCGCAAGGCCCGAAGCTCGCCGCGGTCCAGGAACAACATGGCGTGCTCCGGGCCCTCGGCAAGGGCGCGCTCGCACTCGCGGATCGCCGCCTCGGCGTCGCCGCGCTCGCGGAGCAGGCGCACGCGCTCCACCCGGATGGCGTGAGGCGGGCCGAGGTAGGCCAACGCGCGGTCCAAGGCGAGCCACGCGCGTCGCTCGTCCTGGGCGCGGCTGCTCCGGAGCGCGTCCAGCAAATAGTCTCCGTAGCCCCCCTGGCCGGACGCGAACACACGCTCCATGTCCTCGAAGCCCGCGCGATAGCCCTCGGGCTTTCGGTCAAGGGCGTAGGCCTCCGCCCGCGTCCGCGCCGCATCCGCCGCGAGCACCGGCACGGCCGTGCCGTACTCCGCGCCCGCAAGCGCCTCGAGCGCCTCCGCGGCCCGGCCCCCCAACAGCGCGAGCCGCGCTTTCGCGAGCCGTGCGACTCCGGCGCCGGCGCCGCCTCCGACGCGGCCGGCGACCGCGGCTGCTTTTCGGGCCGCCTCGAGGGCCTCCGCCCGTTCGTGGGGAGAAAAGCGATCCGCGTCGGCCAGGACGCGCAAACAGTACGCCTGCGCGCACGGGTCCTCCGGCCACCCCCGTTCGAGTCGTTCGCTCGCTTCCTTCGCGGCGTCGAGGTCGAAGTTCTGGAGGGCCGCTTCGGTGGAGACCTCCAGGACGAGGCGCGCGTCGGGGGCCAACTCCCGCGCTTGCCGGAGGTCGACGCGGCAGCGCGCAAACCGGGACCGAAAGCCGGCGGCGGTGGCCTCCCAAGCGACCTCCGCTTCGGCCGAGGTCCGGGTGCCGTCGTGGGAGGGAGGCCGGGTGCTCCAGATTTCCACGGCCAGCGACTGCAGCGTCGCGCGGGCGGCGCTGGCCAGTTCGGTCGCGCGCGTGCGTCGGGCGTCGGCGCGGGCGGCGCGCACCCCCTGGAGCGCCAGGAGCAGAAAGGCCACCGCCACGACCGCGGCGAGCCATCGGTTGCGCGCAACCCAACGCGCCACGCGCGCAGCGGCGGAGGGCGGACGCGCACGGATCGGCTGGCCTTCGAGGAAGCGACCGAGGTCCTCCGCCAGCTCGCCCGCGGTCGGATAGCGACCCTCGGGCTCCTTCGCCAGCGCTTTCAGGCAGATGGTCTCCAGGTCCCGGTGGACCTCGCGCGCGAGGCCCCGGATCGGCGCCGGTTCTTCGTGGATCACGCGGTGCAGCACGGAGAGCGCGCCCCCGGCCTCGAAGGGCGGGCGGCCGGCGAGGGCGTGGTAGAGCACGGCCCCGAGCGAGAAGACGTCGCTCCGCCGATCCATCGCGTCCAGGTCGCCGCGCGCCTGTTCGGGCGACATGTACATCGGCGTCCCGAGCACGACGCCCGAAGCGGTGAGCCGGCTGTCCTGCGCGAAGTCCTTCACGAGGCCGAAATCGGACAGTCGCGGCCGGTCCTCGCGGTCCACGAGGATGTTTTGCGGCTTGATGTCGCGATGGAGGATGCCTTGGACGTGCGCGTAGGCGAGCGCCTCGGCCACGCGCCGGAGGAGGTCCGCGGCGCGGCGCGGCGAGGGTTGCTCGGCCTCGATCAGTTGGAGGAGTGTGCGCCCCTCGACGAGTTCCATGGAAAAGTAGTGGATGCCGTCGCGCACGCCGACCTCGTGCACCTGGACGATGCCGGGGTGTGCGAGGCGAGCCGCGGAGGACGCCTCGCGCTGGAAGCGGCGGACCTGGGCGGCGCCTGCGCCCTCGCCTTCGAGCAGGACCTTGAGCGCGACGACGCGATGAAGCGAGCGTTGCCGCGCGCGATAGACGACGCCCATCCCGCCGCGGGCCAGCTCTTCGAGGATGTCGTAGTCGCCGAACACGCGGCCGGGCATGAGCACGCGGCGGTCGCCGGCGGGACCGGCGTCGGCGAGCAGCGTGGTGGCGTCCTGCGGCAACGCGGCCGGACCCGCGGCGGGCGGGGGAGCGGGCGCGTCGGCGGGGGCTGTGGCGGCATCGGGAGGGCTGGGCACCGGGACGGGCAAAGGGGAAGGGGAGGCGGGGTTCCAACTCGGGCGAAGGCCCGAAACCCAAACGGACGACGAAACCACAAAGCCACAAAGGCACGAAGACCACGAAGGACCGTCACTGAGGGGGGCGAGTTTGGCTCGGCCGAAAAGCGCCTTTGTGGTCTTAGTGACTTCGAGTCTTTGTGGTTTCGTCGCCTGCGAATCTGGAGACGCTTTCGAGAAGTTCACCGGTAGGGGTCCAAAAGACTCGGGAACAACGCGAACAGAATTCTCATGGGGTCGCCTCCGGCGGCCCCATGGCGCGCAAGGTTGCCTGAACAGCGACAGCGGATTGGTGAGGTCGAAACCAAGGGAGCGGGAGGACGCGCTGAGACCGCTCCCTCACGGTCGCGGTTCGGTATCGGGCGGGGTCGGGGCGTCGAGCAGGATTGAGGGGACGGAGAGCTTCTCGCTGGCCCAGGTCCCGGCCCATGGGTAGCGATACCAGTGGCCCCGGGCGGCCATGAGGCCGGCCACGAGCGCCCAGAGGGGGGAGACCGCAAAGAGCAACCAGGCGGCAGGCTTCAGGAGGAGGCCGACGCAGGGGAGGACGAAACCGATCACGGCGGCGACGGCCAAGCCGCAAAAGGCCAGGACCTGGAAATAGAACGATTGGAGGGCGTGGTAGCGGACGAAGAGCGAACCGCGCTTCGCAAGCACGGCTGAGACGAGCCACGGCGCCAGGAACGGCACGGGCGGGAAGAGCCAGCAGGAGAGGTGGACGAGGAGCGCCTGGGTCCGATCGGCGGGCCCGGGCGGATCGAGGTCGGAGGGTTTGAGATCCAGCATGATCGTTTCCCCTGGCCCCGCGTCGTGACTCGGGTCTGCGAAGAGGCACACCCGAAATCTACACGCGGGGCGGGGGGAAGTCAAGTTCGCGGCGAGAAGACCTGCGCGCCCGCGCGCGTCACGGTCCTCCTTCTCCGCCGCCGCAGCCGCCCCCATCGTGGCCGCCGTCGTGGCCGTAGCCCGTGCCGTCCCCGTGGCAGTGGCCGTGCTCGTAGCCATGCCCATGGCAGTGGCCGTGCCCGAGGTGCGACGCGTCCGCGGCCACCCGGAGCGCGGTCTCGGCGACCGTGGGGCGGCTCAGCCCCGCGCCGGTCAGCGTCGAGTCCGGCGTGATGTCGGTCGGGTCCGGCGTCCCCACTGCCAGGAGTCGTCGCCAGCCGCGGACACCGAGGGCCGCCGCGACCGCGAGGGCGAGGAGGGTGAGGGTCATGCGTGACCTCCCGTCATGACGCGGGTCACCGGGAGTGCCGGCCGCCGGTGCCATCCCGGCGCGCCGCCCGGAGCGTCTCCGCGTTCCGACGGCGTATGGAGGGGATGGCGAGCAGTCTTTTTCGGTGATAGGCGAAATGAGTGGCGGAGTGGCCTCGCGAGCTGCCGCGGGCATGAATGCGCTTTCCCAATTTGAAAGTCTTTTTTTTACACAGAGACGCGGAGACGCTGAGGATTTTCAATCCACCACACCTCCTCAGCGTCTCAGCGTCTCTGCGTTTCGTCAAAACCTCCTCTCCCCGACTCTCCCCTCGCGCCCGCTCCCGACCTCCATCCTCCGTCCCGCCGCCCCCCCTCACCGTCTCTCACATCCCCACCGCGTACCCGTCCCGCCGCGGGTCCGCCGCGCCCCAGAGCCTGCCGCTCGCCGGGTCGAGCGCGATCCCCTGCACCCCGCCGACCTCCATCGAATACTCCGTCAGCAGCTTCAGCACGTGCCCGCGCCGCTCCAGTTCCGCACGGACCTCCGGCGGCACACGCGACTCGACCTCCGCCTCGAGACCGGTCAGCGTGCGCCCGCGCGGGGCCTCGATCGCCTCCTGCAGGTCCGCGCCGAAATCGAGCACGTGCGAGAGCACCTGCACCGTCGTGTGCGGGATGCCGAAGCTCCCCGGCGTCCCGAGCGAGAGCACCGGCCGCCCCGCCTCGAGCACCTGCACGGGTGCGAGCGGCATCTCGAACCTCCGCCCGGGCGCGACGACGTTCGGGCTCCGCGCGTCGGTCTCGAACCAGTAGAGGCCGTTGTTCAGAACCAGGCCCGTTCCCTCGATGACGATGCCCGACCCGAAAATAAGGCCGTTCGTCTGGGTCACGGACGCCACGTTTCCCCGCGCGTCCACGACCGAAAAGTGCGTGGTGAGTCCCCACGCGTCGGTTGCACGCACCGCGCCGGCCGGCGGCGCCGCGTTCCAGCGTTCCCCCTCCGACACGACCGCGCGGCGAGGGTCCACGAGGGCCCGTCGTCGCGCCGCGTGCTGCTTCGAGAGGAGCGCTGCCACGGGGACCGGTCGTGCAAGGGGGTCCGCGCCGAAGGCGATCCGGTCCGCGGTCGCGAGCTTCGCGGTCTCGAACAGCAGGTGCAGGAAGTCCGCGCCGTTCGGCTCGAGTCGCCCGAGGTCGAACCCCTCGAGCAGATTCAGCGTCTCCAGCACCTGGAACGCGCTCGCATTCGGCGGAACCGTGCGCACTTCGCGACCGCGGTAGGTCGTCGAGATCGGCTCCTCCCAAGCGGGCGCATACTCAGCGAGGTCGGCTGCGGAGAGCAGCCCGCCGTGGGCCTTGCAGAACTCGACGACGCGCCGGCCCAGATCGCCGCTCGCGAGGAGCTGTGCGCCGCCGGCGGCGACCGCGCGGAGGGTGGCCGCGAGGTCCTTCTGCACGATGGGCTCGCCGGGTCGCGGCGGCCGCCCCTTCGGGAGATACACACGGCGCGACGACGGCCAGGGTCCGAATTTCCGTTCCGCGGAGAAGGAGACGAGCGCCACGAGGTGTCGGGATGCCGGGAAGCCTTCGTCCGCGATGTCGATCGCGTCGGCGAAAAGGTCGGACCACGGGAGGGCGCCGAAGCGGCGGTGCGCCTCGTGCCAGCCGGCGAGCGCGCCGGGGACGACGGGGGAGAGGATGCCGGACCAGCGGTTCTTGTCGTCGAAGCGGTCCGGCGTGGCGCTCGCAGGCGCGCGACCGCTGTAGTTGAGGACGTGGCCGTGACCGGAGCCGGCTTCGTGGTAGAGCAGCCAGCCGATGCCGAGCATGCCGGACATTTGCGGCTCGACGACGTTGAGGGCGGCGGCGACGGCGACGGCCGCGTCGATGGCGTTTCCGCCGCGCGCGAGCGCCTTCCAGCCCGCCATGGCGGCGAGCGGGTGGGCGGCCGAAACCATGCCGCGTCGTCCGGGGACGAGGGGCCGGTGCGCCGCGTAACCGGGCGTGGGTTGGACCGGGATTTCCGCCATGCGATTGCCGTCGAAGAGAGTTGGAGAATTCGTGCTAAGGGCGCGTAGCCGCGGATTCGAGCTCGCTGCCCGGTGGGTTCGCAGAGCGCTCCCATGCGGGTCGGCGGCCTCGAACCGGAGGTCATGGCGGAGCGCCCCCAGACCGCTCCCTCACGGTCGCGGTTCGGTTTCCACGCGGGACGCGCCTGCGACGGAAACGAAGGACCTACCGGAACGACATTGGAGGCCTACTAGTAAACCAGGGAGGTGGTGCTGGATTCAATGGAATCCCGCGGGTCCCCCGCCGCTCACCTGGCACCTGAGTTGCGATGTCCATCCACACGGGCTTCGGCCGTTGACCGAGACGTGTCGACCTTACGGCTTCCGTGCGCTCGGGGGTGTGAGATGGCTGTGCCCAAGACGGTCTTCATCGTGGACGACGACCCGCACATTCTTCGTCTCTTGACGGACCTCCTGACCTCGGAAGGCTTCCGGGTCGTGACGTCAGAGAGCGGCGAGGAGGCGGTCCGGACGTTGAGCGGGACGGTGGAAGTCGACCTCATCATCCTGGACATCATGCTGCCCGGCTCCGACGGGTACGGGGTGCTGCGTTGGATCCGCGACTCGCCGCTCAAGGACCGGCCGGTTATCTTCCTTACGGCCAAGGCGCAGGACGTGGACCTGCTCCGCGGGTACGGAAGCGGCGGCGACCACTACATCACGAAGCCGTTCCATCTGAAGACGCTGCTCCGGGCGATTCGGTACTTCATGGGCGAGGAGCCGACGGAGGCACGACTCGCCTGACGCGAGTCGTCGCGCCTGTGGAACCCTCCCCAGCGCGCCGTGGAGTCCTCCGCGGGCCCGGGCGGATCCGCCCTTGTGGAGTCGATATGTCCGTTGCGCAACCTGTTGCGTAATAGTATGTTGTGAATTCGGCGAAAAGCTCGTTGACCGGCACCTGGCTTGCTTTTTCTTTGACCGGACCCGAAGGGAAAGACCGGGATTGGGCTCGCTGGGAGCAGTCTGGAGATGCTCGCCATGCGAGCAGGGCCGGGAGGGTGAGCACAAGATAGGTGGCTTGCGGGGGAGGCTAGCGATGTGCCTCCCTCGCGAGCCGGTTCCTCGTTCGAAGCCAGGAGTCATGTACGGGGCAATGCGTGCCACGCGGCAGGTACGCATTGGTGGTGCGCCTATCAGGTGCCGGCGAGTTCCGTCAGCGCCTTGACAACTTCCCCAGCAAGGTCCCCACCCTTGTTGCCGACCAGGTAGCGCACCACTTCCCCGATCTTTTTTTTGTGGGCCAAGGTCCTTGGCGCTCCCGTCTCGGTGAAGGGAAGGAGCATCGCCGGGGCAAGCCGGTCGATGCTCCTTGGGATGAAGGCGGGATGACCCGCCGGACGCAAGGGTCCGGCGGGTCATCTCGCTTTTATTTTTGGCGGGAGAGGAGGGGACGGGGCGGGGGCTACGGCCCGAGGGGGACGCGGCGGGGCAGGGGCTTCCGCGCGAGGATGGCGCGGACCTCCGCGACCATTTCGGAAATGCGGAAGGGCTTCTCCAGCACGCGCGTGACGCCGAACCGTTCGAGCGCCTGGTCCACGGTCTTCCGGAGGGCGGGCTGCGCGGTGAGCACGAGGATGGGGACCGCGGGCCCGTCGATGCGCGAGGGGATGCGGAGAGCGACTTCGAGCCCGTCGAGGCCGGGCATCATGAGGTCGAGCAGCACGAGATCCGGCCGCTGCCGTTCGCAGAGCTCTAGCGCTTCCGCGCCGTCTTCGGCCTGGAGCACCTCGAAACCTTCCATCGCCAGGACCTCCACCAGGAGACCCAGCGTGTCCGGCTCGTCATCCACGATCAGGATCTGCTTCGGCATGGCGCCACCTCTCCGCGTCGACAAGGGAAGCCGGGGAGGGGCTGGGGAGCAATGCGCGTGCCCGGCCGGGAGCGGCGCGTGACCGCCGTTGTCGCTCGCCGTTTTTCTCAATGCGGCGGGTCGTTTGCGGGCAATGCACCCGGGCGCTGGATGGCCGCGCGCGCGGCGAGGGGCGGGGAGGAATCCCCGGATCGTCGCCGTCGCCGGTGAGCTTTCCGCAGGACGAGCCGCGAAAGGACGCTTCCGTTGGAGGATCGAGTCATGAGACGCGCATGGTTGGTGTGGGCGGCGGTCAGTGTGGTCGTCTCCGTCGGGACGCCTCCGGCCGGCGCCGACGACCTGTCGGGCGGGCAGGCCCTAGCCGTGAACGTGGCGGGCCGGCAACGGATGCTCACGCAGAAGGCCGCGAAGGAGATGCTGCTGCTCGCCCTGTCGGTGGACGTGGAGGGCACCCGGACGAAGCTGCGGGAGACGCGTGACCTTTTCGAGCGGTCTCACGAGCGGCTGCGGGACGGCGACGCGGGGCTCGGCGGCCTCCCGAGAGCCGGGCCTCCGCTCGTCATGGAGCTGACGCGCGTCGGGATCCTGTGGAAGGACGAGTACCGGCCGCTCATCGACGCCTCCCTGGCGGGTTCGAAGGTCGACCCCGCCGTCGTCCGGCGGAAGAGCGCGGAGCTCCTCACGCAGGTGGAGGCGATGGTGCTCATCTTCGAGGCGGTCGCCCGCAAGGAGGCGCCGTCGGTGGCCGCGCGCTCGGTCAATCTCGCCGGCCGGCAGCGCATGCTGTCGCAGAAGATGAGCAAGGAATTCCTGCTGATCGCGCTCAAGGACGACGTGGAGGCGCAGCGAAAGCTCCTGCGGGAATCGCGCGCGACCTTCGCTCGGGCGCTCCAAGGGCTCCGCGCTGGGGATGCGGAGCTGGGACTCGGCGCGTGCGTGGATGCGCGCGTCCTCACGGCGCTGGCCGAGGAGGAGCGCGTGTGGAAGCTGCTCGACACTTGGTTCGCGAAGGCGGAGTTCATGACCGCGTTCCCGCCGGCGGACCTGGCGTCGCTGGCCGAGCTGAGCGAGAAATTGCTGGCTGCGGCGGACGTCGCGACCACGGCGTTCCAGGGCTGGCGGCCCGCGCAGTAGGCGCGGGTCGCTTGGCCGCCATGCGCCCAACCCTTTCAAGTGGCTGAACGAGTCGACTCGAGCGGCACGGAGGCTCAAGCGGCCGAGCGCGGGAAGGGGCGAACTTCCCACTGCTCGCCTTTGTCGGCCCCGAGCCCTTGTGGTGCAGGGCTTCCGCCCTGCACCGACGGGACGCCCCGTATGAAATGCGCCGAGCGTTTGAAGTGCGGGAGCGGCCAAAGGAAGTCGGAGCAGAGCTTCGGACGTTCCGTGCGAGAGCGGGTGCAGGGCGGACCCGTCCACCGAAGCGCCGCGCGCGAAGGCGGAAGCCCTGCACCGCAAGGCTGACTCAAGTCGCGTGCTCAAGTGGTCACGCCAGTTGCGGCGGGCGGCGGGGCGGCGCAGCCACCTTGGAAGGGCTGCCCCATGCGCCTTGCGGGAGCAACCGCCGTCACACCCCCGGTGAAGCTGCGGTCCCATGGACGACCTGCGGACGCCCTTCCTGGGGGCGCGGGCCTCCGGCCCGCGCGAGCCGTCAAACGGTCAGCGCTTCGCAGTAACCGCAGGGACGACTAATTTCGGAGTTCGTGAACGCTACCCTGGGAGTGACGGACGATTGTGCCTCGCGTCCTCGCACGAAGGTTACTGCCTCGGCCCGAGCACCGGCGCGTCGGTTTCGCCGACCGGGACGAACCCCGGCGGCGCCGCGCCGTTGGCCTTGCAATAGGCCTCCGCCGCCGCGGCGTGGCCGTTGACCGCGGCTATGGCGCTCGCGTTTTGGCTCTTCGGCACGACAACCGTGCAGCAGCTCCTGCCGACGTTACCGGCCGCGTCGGTGGCCGTCAAAACGACCAGGTACACCCGCCCGTCGCCGTCCCCCTTCCGCTCCGCGCGCAGGCGGAGCGTGCCGGAGGCGAGGGCAACGGCATCGGGCGAGTGCCGCCGGTCGCCCGTGGGTTCCTCGTCCTCTTCGTCCGCGTAGACGGTGACTTCGAGCCGCGGATTGTCATCGTAGTTGTCGGTGGCCGTGGCCGTCAGACCCACGCTGATCAGGTCGTGGTTCGGCGGCCAGAGACTGGCCTTGGAAACCGAGCACGCGACTTTCGGTATTGAAGTCGCCCACGGCTATTGAGTTGGGGCCTGTGCCCGCCACCAGGAGAGCCGCAGGGCCCAGGGTGCCGGTCCCAGTGCCGAGAAGGATGGAAACATGGTTGGCGCCGAAATTCGCCACGGCCAGATCGTGCTTTCCGTCGCCGTTGAAGTCTCCCACCGCTACGTAGGTAGGGCCTGAGGCCACCGGGTAATCGGCAGCGGGGTCGAAGGAAACGGTCTGAGCGAGGGCGGCTGCGCTCCCAAGGAACAAGAGCGGAATGCCGAGTCAAAAAACTCGGTCGCAACTGCGTCGTGCGTTCATGGTGGTGCGCTCCTACTCGACAATCGCTGTTGTCCGTGAGGAAGTGGAACCGGTCGCGGACCCAGGGCCCCGCGAACGGAGGGCTTGGTCCTCGCCGGGTGTCAAAGCCGCCGCCTGCGGGCGATTTCCTCTTGCACTACCGCGCAGCCCGGACGAGCTGCCCCCGGAGGTCGAGCTGGTCGGTTTTCACCCCCACCTCGACCCGTTTTCCGTCACGGTAGACGACAAGCCTCCCCGGGGCGCCTGCCTCCAGCTTCTTCGCCTCTTCGTGGATCGTCAGCGGGCTCGTCACGTCCACGCCGTTGATGCTCACCACGATGTCGCCGCGGCGCAGGCCCGCGTCCCCGGCGCGCAGGTCCGCCGGCAAGGCGTCCGCCGCGTGCGCGACCGTGGATACCAGGTAGCCGTCGACGGGGGGCTCACGTAGGATGATCGCCCACGCGGCCGCCTCCCGAACCGCGGGATCCGCGTCCCCCTCGAGCGCGGCGCGGAGGGCCGCCCCGACTTCTGGGGCATCGCTATCCCACAGGCTCTCGACGATGGTCCGCCGCAGCTCCGCCGACGCGGACCGCATCGTGAGCGCCTCGGCCAGCGCGTGGATCCCCTCGGGTTCGCCGCGATCCGCGAGAATGCAGAGCATGTCCCGCTGGACCTGGGGATCCTTTTCCAGCCCCAGGCGTTGGGCCAGCAGCGGAAGCACGGACCCGTCGTCCAATACAGCGGCTCGCTCCAAGGCCAACTTCCGAACCTCCGGGGTCGCCTCGTCGTCCGCGAGCGCTCGCTTGAGGAGGGGGAGCGCCTTCGGCGAGCTGAAGATCCGGTACATCGCCCGATAGTCGATCCCGAGGTGGTTCTCTCCGCTCAGGTCGCGAAGGATGAGTCCCCAGAGATCGATTGCGGAGGAATAACCGGGCGGGTCGGGCGAGGTCAGCTCCTTCAGGGCGGCGAGGACGCCCCGACCGTCCCCGTCGGCGATCGCGGCGGAACATCGGGCGACGAGGTCCGCGACCTTCCCGCTCGCCTCCGCGTCCTGGCGGGCAGCCGCGGAAAGCCACGTGCCGCGTCCGGCCTCGAGCGCCGGTCCCTTCGCCTCGCCCGGAGCAGAGGCCGCCGGACACTGCGGAGTCGTGCCTGCCGTCTCGCTCGCGGCGGTGGACGCTGCCGCGGTAGGCCGGCTGCCTGCGAGGGGACGGTCCGCGAGGGCCCGGGTGGCGTCGACGCGCAGCCGGGAGCTGCGCCCCGCGCGTCGAGTCGTGAGCGTGTCGTAGGCCTCGCTGAACTGGGGACGTCGCGCCCGCTCGCGTGACGAGTACCACACGACGGCGAGGTTCGCCGCCCCGACGACCATGGCGAGGACCAGGAAGGGGAAGGCCTGCCGGAGCACTCCGAGCAGCCGCGCACCGACCGGCGTGGTCAAGGCTGTTCTTCTGGGAGGTCGTGAAACCAGGGGCGTCACACCAACCTCCTCGCGTTTGACGCTACGGTTCGGGCACGGGGACGACCGGCCTGTCCGTTGCAACGGACGCAGGCGCAGGGACCGGTAGCCGCAGGCATTCTGGGGAAGCTACGGCGCCCGGCCCCCTGGTCCGGCCCAGCATTCGCGCCAGGAAGAAGAACAGGATGGGGACGTGGAGGAAGACCGCCGTGATGACGAAGCAGACGGTCTCGGGGCGGCGGAGGTCGAGCGTGCGCACGGCGAGCACGAGGCTGAAAAGGACGACGCCCCACCAGAGTGCGGCTCCGGGCAGGAGCTTGGCCGCGGTCAAGCTCGGCGCCGGCTCGGGGGCAGGTCGCTCAAACTCGAGGAAGAGCCCGTCGAAGCGCTGGAAGAGCCCGAGCATCACGATCCCCACGAAGAACCAGCCCAGGAAGGTGGCCACGGGCACGCCGTAGAAGTAGCCGGCCTGATCGTAGACGAACAGCCTTCCGAGAAACCACTCGTCGCCGCGGACCGCGAGCGGTCCGAGCACGACGTTGAGGCAGGTCATCAGCATCGCGGCGATGAGGAGGACGCCGTTCGACTGCCGCACCTGAGGGTCGTCTTCGAATCCGAGGCGGCCGTCGGTGCACGTGCGTCGCAGACAGAAGAGGAGCGCCATCGCGTAACTGCCATAGGCGAGGAAGACGAAGGAGAGGGAGTCGAAGAGGGGAACGTTCGCGACGTAGAGCTCTTCGCCCTGGGTCGCGCCTGTGTAGTGGTACAAGCCGAACGGGATCGCCCAGCGGGTGGAACTGTACTCGGCGGCAAAGGCAGTGGCATACGTCACGACCGTGAACGTCAACGCGCGCTTCCAGCCGAAGTGCCTGTATGCGGCCGCGAGTGCCGCAACGACGCAAGCGAACACGTAGGGGCGCTTGATGACAGATGCGACGAGCAGGGCCGTCATTGGGATGGGAACCCTCCACGGCATGGAGGAGCTGCAGGAGAGTAGACGTTCGATCCGCCGGGCCCCGTCTACAAGGCTAGCCCAATCGCCGGGTGCGCAATGGCCGTGCCCCCTCTTTGGTACGGCGTGTCCTCCCCCCGCTTCCCGCGCTTTCCTTAATTAGCGGGTCATTTGCGACCGGAAGCGTCCGATCGCAGCCGGACTCCGTCATGGCCTGCGGCGTGGAGGATTTCCCGGAGCGGCGGGGATGCGCGTGGAAATTTCGCGAGACGGAGCTCGGGAGACGCGCTCGCGGAACCTTGCCCCTTGCGGGTTCGGTCGGGCCATGGAAGGCTGCGTGCGCGCGGGCGAGACCCGCGGGCCTTCGACAGGCTTCGAATCGGGTGCAATGGGTAGCGTGCCACCGCTGCGTCGTGCCCATGCCTTGCGCGTGTGTGGGAAGCGATGGGCCGTCCACCTTTTGCCGAGGGGTGGCGACCCGGAAAGATAAAACCGGCGGCCCGCGCCGTCGCGCAAGCCGCCGGTCTCATCGGAGAAGTCCGTGCCTCGTGCTCGGATCAGCGACCGCCGCGCTTTCCGCCGCCGCCGCCCCGACCCCCGCGGGGGCCCGCGCCGCCCGGACGCCCGCCGCCGGCGCGCCCGCCGAGTTCCCCTTTCCCCGCGCCCGCGCCGGACGAATCTTTGCCCGAGGAGTCCTTCTGCCCCATCTTGCCGCCGTCCCGGCGGGCCTGCTGCATGCGCTCCTTCAGGGCGGCCTTGGCCTGCGCCTTCTCGCCTTCGTTCAGCGTGCCGTCGCCGTCCGTGTCGAATCGGCGGAGGAGCTCGCCCTTGCGCTTTCGCATCTCGGTCCGGGCCTGCCCGCGCTCGTCGTCGTCCAGCTTGCCGTCGCCGTTCTTGTCGAACTTCTGGAGCATCTGCTGCTCCATGAATTTCTTGCCGCGGCCTTCGCCGATCGGGGAGTCGCCGGAGGGCCGCCCGCCGGTGGCCTGCGCGTCCGCGCCCGCGGCCGAGGGATCGTCGTTGCCGCCGAGGCCCACGCCGCCGCCGTCACCGCCGCCGCCATCGCCGCCGCCCGGGGTGCCGGGGCACTTCATCCGGCTCCGGATCGACTCCTTCGCGCTCGCGCGTTCCGCCTCGTCGAGGACGCCATCTCCGTTGGTGTCGAAGCGCTTCACGAGCGGCGCCGCCTCGGGTGAAGCCAGAAGCTGGTCTTCCATCACCTGCCGGGCGCGGGCGAGGTCCTGGGTCGAGAATTCCGGCCTCCGCTCCTGGGCCTGGATTTCCTCCCAGCGCTTGCGGAAACGCTCGGCGACCTGGGCGTGATCCCCCGCTTCGTCTTTCGACTGGCACCAAGCCACTCCATCGAGTGCGCCGGCTGCGAGAAGGAAGGCCGCGAGTCCGCCTCGCAGCAGCGTGTTCGTGTGGGTGTGCGGGTTCATCGTGTCTCCTCCGGCTGGTGTTTTCGCGGTTCACTTCTTGGCAACGTCCTCTCCTCGCACGCCTCGGGCCGCACCGGCGCTGTCGCGCATGAATATGCGCAAGTGTGCGTGGACACAAAGTGTACGTCGATTCGTCAGCCGTGCCTCCAGCCGGACGAAGCTGCGCCTTTGGAGCGACCGTTGACATGCGGAGGTGGCGTCTTTCCGGCCGTCGCGCCGATCTCCTTTCCAGGGCGCGGTCTGCGCGCTGCCAACGATCCTTGGCATCCGCCGCGACCTCGGGATAGAATTGCCGTGCGAAGTGACCTCTCAAAGGGAGCGGCCCGTGCGCGTCCTTCTCCTCCCCTTCCACCTGCTCCACCTCCTCGTGCTCGCGGCCTGGTCGGTCGGTTGCATCGTCGTCGCCTCGCTCTCCGCGCTCGTCCTCTGGAATCGCGAGGCCCCGCTCGTCTTTGCGCGGCGGGTCTGGTCGCCCGGGATTTTTTTTCTCACGTTTTCCCGGCTCCGCCTCGAGCCGCTCCCCGCCCTCGACTGGACCCGGCCCTACGTCTTCGTCATGAACCATCAGTCCATGTGCGACGCGCCCGCGGTTTTCCTGGCGCTGCCGGTGAACCTCCGCTTCGTGGGGAAGCAGGGACTGAAGTACGTCCCGTTCCTCGGGTGGTACATGTCGCTCACGGGGATGATTTTCGTCAACCGCTCCGACCGCGCCCAGGCCGTCGAAAGCCTCGCGGCCGCCGCGGCTCGGGTCCGCGCCGGCGCCAGCATTCTCGCCTTCGCCGAAGGCACGCGCTCCCGCGACGGCTCGATCCTGCCGTTCAAGAAGGGGCCCTTCGTGCTCGCCCTCCAGGCGGGCGTGCCCGTGGTCCCGATCGCGATCGAAGGGTCGCGCCAGGTGTTTCCGCCGGACGGCCTGAGCGTTCGTCCTGGCATCGTGCGCCTGAAAGTGGGGACGCCGATCCCGACCGAAGGGCGGTCGCTCGAGGATCGGGAGGCCTTGCTTCGGGAGACGCGCGCTGCGATCATCGGGCTGCACCGCGAAATCGGAGGCCGGGGCGACGCGGGAAATCCCAAAGCTCAAAGCCCAAATCCCAAAAAAACAGAAGACGGCGAGGGAGAGTGAACCGTCCTCGTCGGACCGCCGATGGTGCAAGAGAAACGCTCAAGCTCGACGGCTCCGCGATCGTGTGAAAAGTGCCCGGGTCTGCAGCCTTTTCGGGTGCGAGCCTGACTTGGACCCCTACCGGTGAACTTCTTGAAAGCGTCTCCAGATTCGCCGGCGACGAAACCACAAAGACTCGAAGTCACTAAGACCACAAAGGCGCTTTTCGGCCGAGCCAAACTCGCCCCCCTCAGTGACGGTCCTTCGT